>JANMQG010000130.1:0-1885 GCA_031370285.1 Chloracidobacterium sp.
GTCGGGCTTACTGCCCCACCTCTCTTAGTTGACTTGACGTCCCGCCCTGGTTGACTTGACGTCCCGCCCTGGCGTAGAACGTCCACGATAATTCCTGTTTCAACTTACTTTTGCTCAATTGAAGGAGGCTCTTATGTCTGCTGTCACGCAACCTGCACCAATCAATGAAGACAAGATGAACGCATTTTTAGGTAAGGTAGTGGGAGATTTTGGCGCTGCCTTGAGTTCATCCCTCGTCTACATCGGCCAGAAACTCGGACTCTACAAAGCATTGGCTTCCGGTGAAGCCGTTACCTCCGCAGAACTCGCTGCGAAGACTTCTACAAACGAAAGATACGTTCGCGAATGGTTGATAAATCAGGCAGCCAGCGGCTATATCGATTACGATCCGGGCAGCAAACGTTATTCTTTAGCGCCGGAGCAGGCCATGGCGCTGACAGACGAGACTAGTCCTTTTTATGTAGGCGGGGGCTTCTACGTTATCAAGGCGATGACGCATGCTGTCTCGCGAATTGAAGACGCTTTCAAAAACGGCGGCGGCATGCTCTGGGGCGAACACGATCCGGATCTTTTCGTCGGCACCGAACGCTTCTTTCGCCCCGGCTACGCGGCCCATTTAATTGCCACGTGGATTCCGTCGCTCACCGGCGTTGAAGAAAAGTTAAAGGCTGGCGGGAAAGTGGCTGACATCGGCTGCGGTCACGGCTCTTCAACAATTATCATGGCGCAGGCTTATCCCAACTCGCGCTTCTGGGGTTTCGACAACCATGAGAAGTCTGTAGACACCGCTCGTCAGCGCGCTGAAGCCGCCGGTGTTTCTGATCGCGTTACATTCGCAGTGGCTAATGCCAGCGAACTTCCGGATCAGCAATTTGACATGGTCGCCTTCTTCGATTGTCTGCACGACATGGGCGATCCGACGGGAGCTTGCAAGCGTGCGGCTGAAGTTCTGAATCCAGACGGTAGTGCGCTGATTGTTGAGCCGATGGCCGGCAACACGGTCGAGGAGAATTTCAACATCATCGGGCGCACGTTCTCCGGCGCCTCGACGCTATGCTGCACGTCAAACTCGCTGGCCTTGAACGGACCGGCGCTTGGTGCTGTTGCACCAGAATCGGAGATTCGGGAGGTGGTGCTGGCTGGCGGCTTCACTGAATTTCGCCGGGCTACTGAAACACCCTTCAACCGCATCTTCGAAGCGCGGAAGTAGGAGAAGCAAAGGGGAAAAGGGGAATAGGGTAAAGGCGCACCGGCGAAGATCGTTTCCCCTTTACCCTGTTACCCTGTTCCCCCGTTCCCCCCTGTCTGGCTTCCACTGTGGCAGTGTCCGGCGCGCGGGCTTCTCTTTTTTCAAGCCCAACGCCCAATCGGCTTGCATCAGCGTGTGAATGTCGCGGGTTCCCTCGTAGATGATCGCAGCTTTGCAGTTGCGCCAGTAACGTTCGACCGGATAGTCGTTTGAATAACCATTAGCGCCGTGGACCTCGATTGCCATGGAGGCCGCCTTCTCGCTGCGAATTGTTGCCTGCCACTTCGCCAGGCTGGTTGCGCGCGCATTCGGCTGGCCCGTGTTCTTCAAATAGCCAGCATGCAAACAGAGTAGGCGTGACATCTGGTAATCGGCTTCCATCTCGGCAATCTTTTGTTTCACGAGCTGGTGATTGGCTATCTTCGTGCCGAAGGTTTCGCGTTCCAGAGCGTAAGCAACTGAAGCATCACGTGAAGCGCGGATTACTCCGGTCGCCCCGGCAGCCACTGTGAATCTTCCCTGTTCGAGCGCAAACATCGCGATCTTAAAACCTTCGCCCTCTTCACCCACGCGGTTCGCCACCGGCACGCGCGCGTCCTGCAGTGAAAAGTATCCGGTGTTGCCGGCGCGAATTCC
>JANMQG010000148.1:0-26408 GCA_031370285.1 Chloracidobacterium sp.
AGCGGGGGCAAGCCCGCCTTCCCGACCCTGAGCTAATTAGAGTTGAGTCCTGATTCTTGACTGAAAACTTTCAGGACGGGACCTACCGAGCAATTGGGAAGTCTCTCAGGTTGGGAAGGCGGGCTTGCCCCCGCTGCTTTCCTTAACACCGCAGCGCCCACTCGTAAGGTTACTTCACCGGCGCCATCAAGATTGAGTTTTCCTTTGCCTCGCCGCCTCGTAAAGCAGCACGCCGGTCGCGACAGAGACATTCAAACTCTCAACCGGTTCTCGCATAGGAATCCGTACGGCATCATCTGCCGCGGCGACCTCCGCGCGGGAAAGGCCTGAAGTTTCAGGGCCCAGTATCAGCGCGCAGGGACCGGTCCAGTCAAACTCCGTGTAGTTCTTTTGCGCGTTTAGATCAGCACAGACTGTTTTGATTCCACGCTGCGCACACCAGTCAAGCACCTGCGCATAACTTGGTCGATACCAAACAGGCAGGCGAAACGCAGCGCCCATGGCGCCGCGCAAGGCCTTCGGTGAGAAGGGGTCGGTGGCATTCTCAGTGGCGATTGCTCCGGTTGCGCCAGTGGCTTCGGACGTGCGCAGAATGGCGCCAACGTTCACCGGATTGGTGATGCGGTGCATGATTACGATTAGGGAGGTCTCTTTCTGCCTGTTCGCAAATTGCGCTTCGGAAGTTTTCGGACGAGCGGCGAGCAACAAAATGCCCTGGGAAGTCTTGCTGTACGAGACGGAAGCCAGCAGCTTCTCGCTAACGCAAACCAGGCGATCACAGGCCGTGGCAAGTTTTTCAATTAACTCGGCCGGCTTCTCCTTCCGCGCAATTTCGTCGGAGAAAATCACCACGTGAATTCTTAAACCAGAGGTTAGGGCTTCTTCGCATAACCGCATCCCTTCCACGAAAATCGAATCGTCGACTCGGCCGTCGCGGATAGCCCGCACGTGGCGGAGCAGGGAATTGTCGCGGCTGGTGATTATTTCCGGCTTCATGAGTTTTCGACGGTAGACTTACGCTGTAGGTTTTGAAAAACCCTCTGTGAAGTCTCTGTGTCCTTTGCGTCTCTGTGGTAAGCCGTCAAACGTACCACCGCGGAGACACAGAGTTCACACAGAGGAATGCACATTAGGATACTTCGACTTCCGCCCAGATTGGCCAGTGATCGGAGACACTCAATGGCCGCGCCACTCCCCATTTCGAAATCTTCACATCGCGATAGAAAATCCAATCGGCATGCAAACGAATTCCCATCCCACGCCAGGTCGCAGTGCCCGATGGAAATGGCGTCGAGTAACCATGCGACTCCAGAAAGCCTCGGGTTTCCAGAACTTTATTCTTCGAGAGCGTATTGAAGTCTCCCAGGATCAAGGTTGGGCCGCTATGCTTGTCGGCCTCCGCGACCAGGACCTCCAGTTGTTCAAGCTGGCCGCCGATCGCAGCATGCGGATCGACATGCGCGTTGACAATGCGAAGGTTCCGCGCCCCAATTGAAACGGTTGCCGCCATCGCCAGCCGCGGTCGCCAGGCACACTCGTGCCAGGGTAGATCGATTCGCGTAATGTTGCTGAGTTTCAGATGACTCAACAAGCCTATGCCGGTATCACCGGTGTCGTATAGCTCGATCGGCTCTTCGAAGTCGAGCCACCATTGACGTGTTTCTGGTCTTACACCACGCGGAATTCCAGCTGGCATATGAACCCAGTTCACACTCAGCGCCTCGGCCAACTCACGAGCCACGTGATGTCGACCTGCGCGCGCCGTTTGCTTGTCAGCTTCCTGCAAGGCGAGCACGTCGACGCGCGGCAATAACTGGCCCTGACTGAACGCACGAGCAGCGACCTGGATGTTGTTAGCAACACGCTCCTCGCGCCTTGCATCTCCACGCAATCCGAGCCTACGAAGCAGTCCGCCGGAAATTAGAAAAGCACCGACGGCATAACGGATGTTGTATGATGCGACGACGATTGTTGAAGCATTGCTGACGGTCGTCCTGGCGCCAGATTGTGCACTGCCAAGCTCAATCTTCTCGGATTCCTGGAGTGGGGGACTCGCTGTCGCCATCGGCGGTAGTGTACCAAGCTTCGAAGTAATGCGCTGCGCAGGGCAAACAGAGTCAGAACCGGGAGCGGGTAAGCGACCGGGTCCTTTGAAACATTCTATAGCGAAATCGGGATGAGTTCTGATTGGGTTCTATGTTGATTTGTGATTCAGCAATTCACCCGGTCGCTCTGACTTTGTAACTGACAACCATGACCCGAAACATTCTCGCAGCGGTTGACGACATGTTCTTTGCCGCGAAGATTCGCGCCACCGCGGAAGCGCTGGGCGTGGGCATCAAGTTTCATCGTCGGCTGGAAGGTCTGGTTACTTCTGCCGTTGAACAACCGCCCGCCTTGATCATCGTCGACCTGCACAACGAAAAGCTCAACCCAATTGCGGTGGCGCATGAACTTAAGTCAAACGAGAGTTTGAAGGCTATTCCGTTGCTGGGTTTTTTCTCGCACGTGCAGACGGACCTTCAGCGAGCAGCAATCGAGGCAGGCTACGATCAAGTCATTCCCCGATCAGTTTTCTCCAGAGATTTGGCAAAGATTCTTGCGGGTGGGACCTAGTTTCGAGTTTCAAGTTCCAAGTTTCAAGTTTCGAGTCTCAAGTCCCGAGATAGAACGCCGTTGAAACTCGTAACCTGAAACTTGGAACTTGAAACTCGAAACTTTTCAGGATTTAGCTGACCGGCGCCGGCGCGATTACCTCATGAATCGCGTGCACCTCGCTCACCAGTTGTTCATACTGTGCCAGCGTCAGTGCTTGCGCGCCGTCGCATAGCGCATGGTCTGGTTGATCGTGAACCTCAATAATCAAACCATCTGCGCCAACGGCAACACCCGCACGCGCGAGCGGCGTGACCATGTAGTTCTTTCCAGTTCCATGTGACGGATCGACGATGACCGGCAGATGCGAGATCCGCCGTACGGCCGGGACCGCCGAAAGATCCAAAGTGTTTCTGGTGTGCTGCGCAAACGTGCGAATGCCGCGTTCGCACAGGATGATCTGATAATTGCCTTCCGACATGATGTACTCGGCGGCCAGTAACCATTCATCAAGCGTCGCGGATAGTCCGCGCTTCAAGAGCACCGGCAAACGTGATTTGCCCACGCGGCGCAGGAGCGTGAAGTTTTGCATGCTGCGTGCGCCGATTTGGATGATATCGGCATAACGTTCGACCAGATCAACGCCGGCTTCGTCCAGCGCTTCCGTAACTATTTTCAATCCGTACGTCTCGCGGATTTCCTCGAGTATCTTCAAACCGTCTTCGCCAAGACCCTGGAACGCGTAGGGAGAAGTCCTGGGTTTGAAGGCGCCGCCGCGGAAAAACTTCGCACCACTGCGGCGCACAGCTTCAGCTACAACGAACGCTTGCTCGCGGCTCTCGATCGCGCAGGGGCCGGCGATGATTGCCAGCTCCTCGCCTCCGATGGACGCGTCCCCAACCTGAACTACGGTCTTGTCGGGATGAAGATCCAGAGTGACAAGTTTGTAAGGCTTACTGACGCGAACTGCTTCCGAAACTCCGGGCAGGTTCTCAAAGTGCGAGGGGTCGACAGCGCCCGGATTACCAGTGATGCCGATGGCCGTGCGTGAGGCGCCGGGCATGGGATGGGCCCGGAAACCAAGTTCTTCAATGACGCGCAGAACGGCCTGAACCTGGCCGTCGGTCGCGTCTGCTTTCATTACGATTAACATGTATTCAATTCTTCTTCAGCCGGCGCTTCAGTTCTTCCAAGGTTATCGGTTTCTCACTCTTCCGCTCGGCGACTATGGCGAGATCATGGAAATCTTCCAAGAGTTCCTCATATTGCTTCAGGGAAAGAAGAACGCCGGTCTTTTTACCTTTTTCGTCGATGACATATTGAGCTTGTGACATAGGCGTACTTTAACTGAATTAGAGCCTGGGCTGAAAGTGCGCCAAGGTTCTCAGAATAGAACAGACATTCTTGTCCGTCATTTCTCGCTTACCACTCTCCCGGCAGTGACAGGCAGGAATGCCTGTCCTACATCCTTTCCGGCACGGCAATTCCAAGCGTCCGGAGCGCTGCCGTCAACCGTCGCCGCGCGATGTTAGCAGCCACAATCAGTACTGCCCGCCTAGTTTGATCCTCTTCGGCGATTATTCGATGACGGTGATAGAACAGGTTGAACGCCCGAGCCAGTGTAAAGGTGTACTTCGCAAGACTCGCGGGCTCGGCCGAAGTCGCACACTGGGCGATAACTTCGTCGAGCCTTTCGGCGAGCATTACCAGCGACCAGATCTCGGTTCCAGCCTCATCAGCAAACACCTCAGAAAGTTTCGAACCAGATCCCGATGCGGCCGTTGAACTCGTGATCAATTCTTCAGCTTTAGCACTGGCGTCAGGGTCGAGCTTGCGGAAGATCGAATTGGCACGCACCGCCGCATACTGGCAATAAGGTCCAGTCTCGCCTTCAAACGAGAGTGCTTCTGTGAAGTCGAAAGCGATGACGGAGTTGCGCGTAAACTTTAACAGGAAATACCGCAGCGCCCCGACCGCGATCTCATGCCCAGTCGCACTCTGTTCTTCGGACGAAAGCTCTGGATGGCGGGTTGAGACCTCGCCAAGAGCGTCGGCTTCGAGGCGATTAATAAGGTCGTCCGCCTTCACGCCCAGGCCTTTGCGTCCACTCATCTCAATGAAGGGCCGCAGGCGATCCTCTTCACTCAACGCAATGCCTAACTCTTCGCAAGCGGCCGGTGAAAGCGCGACCATCTCGTAGCCAAAGTGAACGCTGGCGTCCGCGCCAACTTCGGGAACCACCGCCGCCACACCGCGCGCGACGATCTCCTGCGGATATGCCTGTCGCGAATCAATAACGTTATAGACCTTCACACCGCCACCGAAATTGGGTCGTGGCACTTCGGGCAATGTTTCAGCACTTGGTTCGGTCGTGGTGACCCAGGCGACATGTCCATCCGCGTACGACCGGAAAGGTTTGTAGTTGAAGTCGAGACCCAGTCGCCCTAGTTTCCATAGTTGATAGGCGATGTCTTTACCGGTGTAGGTCACCGTCCCGTTTGAGCGCACAATGATCTTGTCTGACTCGTGCTCGTCCGTTCCAGTGTGCGATTCAAACGGCATAACCCAACAGCCGGCGTGCTTTCCCTGAGTCTCCAGACGGATAACGCCGGCAGTTTTCATCAACTCAAACGCCCGGTCCCAAAAATGCAGATGCAGGATGTCTGACTCGCGCGCCAGCAGGTCGTAGCGGATTCCGAGACGCTCCATAGTGTCGACGATGCACTCAACATTTCGCGTGGCGACGTATTCGGCGAGTTCGGCGACCGGATTGTTTCCCTCTTCCAACGCATGCAAGACGTCGGTACGAAGCTTCAGACGTTCAGGGTTCGGCGTGCCGGCCGCATCGCCGTCACGATAGAAGAGTCCGACCTTTGTGTAGAGGTCCCAGCAGTAGTAATCAAACGTACGACCAGCGGGCAGGGAACTGTCGAGCGCCTTGATGTCGTCGAGGTTCATTTTCTCGATATGCATGAACCCGACAACTACGTCAGCGACCTGCACGCCGGTGTTGTCAATGTAGTTTTGAACTTCGACCTGCTCACCAGCGCCCTGGAGAATTCTCACAAACGTGTCGCCCAGCACAGCATTGCGTACATGCCCGATGTGCGCAGCTTTGTTGGGATTGATGCTGGTGTGTTCGACCATCTTCTTTGGTCGATCAGATGTGGGCGAAGCGTCCGCCGCCTGCTGAGGCTTTCCAGGCGCGAACAGTGAGAGCAACCTGGCCCGATCAAAAAACACGTTGAGGTAACCGGCGCCTGCGACTTCTACTCTCGCAACCTCTGCCACGTCTTCAAGTCTCGCCTTCAGTTGCTCAGCGATTGCGCGCGGGGCCGTTTTCACGCCCGTGCTTTGCTTGATGAGTTTTGCCAGCTCGAACGAGACGGGAAACGCCAGATCGCCCAACTCCGGACGCGGTGGCACTTCGGCGCTCACCTGCTCAAGCTCGATGCCAAAAAGCTCAAGCGCGGCGGCACGCGCTTCCTGCTTCAATCGATCCTGAATCTCAATTAGGGTCACGTGGTGATCTAGTCCTCGCTTGTCCGCAATACACGGGTCCTGCAAAAGCGCAAAGTATAGCGTAGCTGCCGAATTACAGCGAACGATGCCCCCTAGCAGTTCTGAGTTCAAGCTTTTGCTTGCCGGCATTGCCAGGTAGCAGTCTGAAGGTTGTGTTCTAAACCACCTGAGTCCGCTTCAGTTGCCCTCCTTGACACTTTAAGACCGCGCTCTGTTACCATCGAGCTTTCAATGCAGACAATACAAACACCGCAGATTTCGGCAGAATTGCGCGAGCGGTTTTCGCTCGCCAAGCGCGTAACCGTACTGACCGGGGCGGGCATTTCGGCGGAATCCGGAGTCCCCACGTTTCGCGGGGGAGGGAACACCGCCGTGTGGAAGGGTATGCCCTTCGACGTAATTTCTTCCGCGACGATGGTTCAGCAAGACCTGCCGGCGGTTTGGGAATGGTTTGATTACCGCCGCACCCTGCTGGGTACTTTACGACCGAATCCGGCGCATTACGAGCTGGCCCGCTGGCAGGACCGATTTACGGAATTCACACTGGTCACTCAAAACGTAGATGGTCTGCATCAGTCTGCCGGCAGCCGAGACGTAATCGAGTTGCACGGCAGTATCTGGCGTGCACGTTGTCTGAGTTGTCAGGCAAGTTATGAGATTCCAGCCGGCGAAAAGAATCTCGATACTTGTCCCGCGTGTGGCGACTGGCTGCGCCCGGATGTCGTATTGTTTGGCGAGATGCTGCCGCGGGGGGCGTTTGAGAAGGCTGCAGAGGCAGCCGACTGTGATCTCTGCTTTGTGGTCGGTACCTCGGCAATGGTTTATCCTGCGGCGAGCCTTCCAGAGATTGCCAAAGCCGCCGGCGGGTATGTATGCGAAGTCAACCCCGAGCCCACGCCGCTTTCAACGCTTTGTGACGAAGTATTGACCGGGAAGGCCGGTGAGATTTTGGCGCTCTTAGGTAAATCTTAAGTGAGTGGCAATGGAAGCGCCGGATGCTGAGACTTAGAACCTTTCACTATTCACGATTTACTATTTACTGATTTATGAAGACTCTTTATTTCGACTGCTTCGCCGGCGCCAGTGGCGACATGATCCTCGGGGCATTGATAGCCGCTGGCGTCGAGCCGGAGGCCTTTAAGCAACAACTAGCGTTGCTGGGCGTGCAGAGCTATTCAATTGATTTCGAGACTGTCGATCGCTCCGGCATCAGCGCGACCTACGCTCGTGTACAGACTGCACACGAACATGCCCACCGCCACCTTTCCGACATTCTCAAGATCATTTACGACTCGCGGCTGTCTGACGCGGTTAAAGACCGCGCTGCCAAAATATTCTCGCGGCTGGCGGAAGCTGAGGCCCGCGTGCATAACGAGCCGGTCGAGCACATTCATTTCCACGAGGTGGGCGCGCTCGATGCGATCATCGACGTGGTGGGGGCTGCGATCGGTTTCGAGCTATTAGGTATTGAGCGTTTCGCGTCTTCGCCGCTTCATGTCGGTAGCGGCACAGTCGACATGGATCATGGCCGCTATCCGGTGCCGCCGCCCGCAGTCGCCGAGTTACTGAAAGGCGTTGCCTTTTATTCTACAGACACGGTAGGGGAACTGGTCACGCCAACCGGCGCCGCAATAATTACAACTGTCTGCGCTGAGTATGGGCCGATACCGCAGATGAAACTCCAGCAAACCGGCTATGGCGCGGGCACGCGACAATACGAGAAGTTTCCGAACGCCTTGCGTGTGCTGATTGGCGAAGATCAGTCAAGCACTGCTGACTCAGCAGCGCCAGGGGATGAGCGTCTCTGGATTATTGAGACAAACATGGACGATATCTCGCCGCAGATACTCGGTCATGTGATGGAACGCGCTTTTGACCTCGGCGCCCTGGATTGCTACTTCACGTCCGTGCAGATGAAGAAGAATCGCCCGGGAGTCTTGCTGTCCATTCTTTGCCGGGCTGAGGAACGATCAGCGCTTAGCGAATTGCTATTCTCCGAGACCACGACGCTGGGCATTCGCGCTTACGAGGTTGAACGACGCGCGTTGCAACGCAAAATTGTAGCGGTGGAAACGCAGTATGGGCCCATCGATGTTAAAGTAGCTCAACTCAACGGCCACATTGTGAAAGCGATGCCGGAGTATGAACAATGCCGCCAGGCGGCGCGAGAGGCGAATGTCCCGCTCCGCATGGTAGAAGAGGCTGCGCGGAAAGCGTTCGCCAAAGAAGGTAGTTAGTCAGTGGCAGAAGGAGCGGGGGCAAGCCCACCTTCCCGACCACGAGCTAATTAAAGTTGAGTTGTTAATTTGTGATGGTGAGGCTTCCAAGCCAGATCAACAGGCGACTCGGAAAGCCTCTAAGGTTAGGAAGGCGGGCTTGCCCCCGCTCTTGTTCTTCGCGTTTGAATAGGGTTGACCTTATGGCTACGAAGTTTTCAGCAGAGAATAAAAAGGTGAGTTTACCGGAGCACGATCTCCCGCCAGTTGATCTCGATCTCATCGCGCAGGGTGTGCGGATGATTTTGGAAGGTCTTGGCGAAGACCTGGAACGACCGGGCTTGAAGGAGACACCACGGCGCGTCGCAGAGATGTATGCCGAGTTGACCTCCGGGATGCGCGAAGATCCCAAACAGCATGTAGTGCCTTTGCCCGATGACAAGCATGACGAGATGGTGATCGTCAAAGACATTAGCATCGCTTCAATGTGTGAACATCATCTGGCGCCGTTTGTTGGTAAGTGTCACATTGCGTACATCCCCAGGGAGGGACGAATTTTGGGTATATCAAAATTGGCGCGCCTAGCGGAAACGTTTTCGCGGCGACTGCAATTGCAGGAACGCCTGACAACGGATATCGCGAACACGCTGTTCGAAGGCCTCAAGCCCATTGGTGTAATGGTTGTGATTGAGGCGGCGCATACTTGCATGACGCTGCGTGGCGTGAGGCAGGCAGACGCCAAGACTGTAACATCCGCAGTGCTGGGAGGGTTTCGCAATGACCCGCGCACGCGCGCCGAGGCCATGGCGTTGATTACCGGCAGAGAATAATGAGGACATCTGGATCATGAGTAGACAGAAAACCAGCTTACGAGTCGCAATCGTGTCGGCTCTGATCGTTGCTACTTGCGCAATGGGTGTTTCGCAGCAGCGAGGCCGCACCAGCCCAACGCTGAATGAAGACGCGATTCGGGCGCGCATCAAGTTTCTTTCCAGCGATCTGCTCGAGGGGCGCGGCACGGGCGCGCGCGGTGGCGAGCTAGCCGCAAGCTACATTGCCGCGCAAATGGAAGCGCTTGGTCTGAAAGGCGCGGGCGCGGACGGCAGCTTCTTTCAGCCCGTGTCGCTGGTCGGAGTCAAAGCCGATCCCAACACGAAGCTGACTGTCTCCGGTCGTAACGGAAAAGAGAGTTTCAAGTTTGCCGATGATTACGTGGCCTTCACCGGCGCACAAACGGGCGAAGTCGAGGTAGATACTGACATGGTTTTCGTTGGCTATGGCATAAACGCCCCCGAGCAACGCTGGAACGATTACAAAGGCGGGCCTGAGGATTATCGCGGCAAGATTCTGGTAATGCTGGTCAACGATCCTCCGGCCACGAATGACGAGCCAGATCTTTTTGGCGGCAAGACGCTCACGTATTACGGTCGCTGGACTTACAAGTATGAAGAGGCGGCACGTCGCGGCGCCGCTGGCGTGATATTGCTGCACACCGATCAGTCCGCCGGTTACCCCTGGAGCGTGGTGCGCACTTCGAATGGATCGTGGCGCTTTGATATCGCTCGCAGCCTGGGCGATGACACTCCGTTCTTAAAAATTCGATCGTGGGTAACTGACGATACGGCTCGCAAGATTATGAAGCTTGCCGGCCAGGACCTCGACGACCTGCGAGCGAAAGCCGCATCACGCGACTTCCATCCAGTGGCGCTGAATCTCAAAGGCAAGATAAACCTCAAGAGCGAAGTGAAGCGTGTGCAGGCGCCAAACGTCGTCGGCATACTTCCCGGTAGCGATCCGAAACTGCGCGATGAATATGTAGTCTATTCAGCCCATTGGGATCACTTCGGCGTCGGTGCGCCAGACAAGAGTGGCGATACCATCTATAACGGGGCACTCGATAACGCGACCGGCGTTGCCTCGGTGTTGGCGATAGCGGAAGCGTTTGCAAAGTTGCCGCTAGCGCAGCGTCCACGGCGATCGAGTCTCTTCTTGTTTCCGACGGCGGAGGAGCAGGGACTGATCGGGGCGGAGTGGTATGCAAGACATCCGCTGGTGCCGCTCCGGAAAACCGCTGCGGACGTAAATCTCGATTCGATGAACGTGCTGGGCAGGACGAACGACTTCATACCGCTTGGCGCCGAGCGTTCCTCATTGAAAGCGGTGGTTGAAGCTGTTGCTCGTGAGCGCGGAATGCGTGTGTCACCAGACGCGCGGCCCGAGCAGGGATCTTTTTATCGTTCGGATCACTTTCCGTTTGCCAGAGTCGGCGTTCCTTCGATTAGCTTGAAGGAAGGGAATGATTATGTGGGCCATTCGAAGGAGTGGGGCGAAGAGCAATTCAAAGCCTACAACACCGCGCATTACCATCAGCCGTCTGACGAATACCGCGAGTCGTGGAATTTTCGCGGCCTGCTACAGGAAACAGAGATTGCGATGGCGATCGGAATGCGCATCGCAAACGACCCGAAGATGCCGCGCTTTAATCCGGATGATGAATTTGCAAGAGCGCAAAAGCGGTAACAGCGGCACCCTATGGGTACTCAATGACCGCTGCTATTGCCAGCACAATTTCTTCGAGTGCAATGGAAGAGACTCTACCGAGCCTGGGAATGAATCGCTGTTGATCAATCCCTCTAATCTGCAAGGCATCTACCGCAGAAGTTTTTGAAAGCCCATTTTTGCGGATCTGGATCGACTCGAACGTGCCAAATATTTGGCGCATAGTGCGCCTTTCAGTCTGTCACAGGCGCGACCAGCTTTACCGGTAGACGGCCCACTGCGTCCGAGCTGACAACCACCGCAGGTCTGGTCTTGCGGATCTCACTGCCTACCGTCGGATCTAAACTTACCAACCAAATGTCGCCGCGCGCCGGCTTTTGGACACTAGTACTCGACAATGTCACCGCCCTGCCAAGCTTCACGTTCAGTTGCGCTCGGCCCAGACTCGTAAAGGTGTGCCGCGTCCTCAGCCTGTTGGCTGAGGATTCTCCGCCGTTCAATGAGCGGCAGCTTGAGGAAGGCACGTTTTTGCTCCAGGGTCGCGAACTCTTCCGGTCTAGTCAAGTCGTTCTGTTTAAGCATGCAGTTTGCTCCTCGTTAGCAGAGTGTATGATACTACCTCGCCAGCGAAGTCAAGAAGGACCGGTCCGGTAGCTCGGGCTCAATTAGCTTGCATGAAAACTTTCTACGTCACCACGCCTATCTATTACGCCAACACCCTTCCTCATCTGGGTCATCTGTACACCACCATCGTCGCAGACTGTCTGCGCCGCTATAAACGTCAACGTGGATACGAGACCTTCTTTCTAACCGGCACAGACGAACACGGTATCAACATTCAGCGGCTCGCGGAGAAAATAGCGCAGTTCGACGAATTGTATCCAACTGCGACACCGACTACTCCGAAGAGTTACGTTGACGAGGTAGTCAGGTCTTACAAAGAAATATTCGCCGCCTTTGGTCTCGACACCGAGCATGGCGGCTACGACATGTTCATGCGCACCAGCGAGCCTTTCCACTATCAGGGCGTTGGCGAATTCTGGCGGCGCGCGGCGAAGGCGAAGACTCCGAAAGGCAACGACGCGATTTACAAGGGACACTACGAGGGATGGTTCTGCGCGCCCTGTGCCGCCTACAAAACGGAAGATGAATACGCGAAGCCGAAGGAAGCCGGCGGCCCGCCTGGCTGCTTGATTCACGAAACGCCCCTCGATCGCATTTCCGAAGATAGTTACTTCTTTCGCCTTTCTGATTACGCCGACGACCTGCTGTCGCTTTACAAATCTCGGCCAGACTTTGTGCAGCCCGAATCAAGAAAGAATGAAGTAACGAGTTTCGTGGCCGGCGGGCTACAAGATCTCTCAGTTAGCCGCTTGCGAACGTCCGTAAGTTGGGGCGTGCCGGTGCCGGACGATCCCGAGCACACGATGTACGTTTGGTTTGACGCGCTCACCAATTACATAACTGCCATCGGCTTTGGTAACGAAGAGCGCGAGCGCGCGGTAGGCTTCGAGAAGTTTTGGCCGGCGCTGCACCTGGTCGGCAAAGACATCCTGCGATTCCACGCCGTTTATTGGCCGGCATTTCTAATGGCTGCAGGACTGGAGCAACCGCGCGCAGTGGTCGCTCACGGCATGTGGCTCGACCCTACCGGAAGAAAAATGTCGAAGACGCTCGGTAACACAGTTGATCTGGAAGTCTTGAACCGGCATTGTCCCATCGATGCAATTCGTTATTTCTGTCTCCGTGAAATGGTTTTCGGACAGGACGGTCGCTTTGGTTATGAAGCGCTAATCGATCGCACCAACAGCGATCTCGCCAGCGGTCTGGGAAATCTTTCCAGCCGCACCTTGACGATGATTGCGCGCTACAACGACGGCCGCATTCCTTCAGGCGTTATTTCCGAGGACAAGTTGTTGCTGGCGAAACGCGCTGGAATAGACACAGACGAAGCGCCAATTTCCAAGTTCATCGAACACGCGCGCGATCAGTTTCTACAACACCTCGAAGCGTTTGCGTTCAGCAAGGCCCTGGAGACTGCGTGGTCGGTGGTAGCTCGCATCGACAAGATGATCTCCGACGCGAAACCCTGGGACCTGGCAAAGGACGAAAACCAAAAGCAGACGTTGAATGCAGTGCTTTATCGTGCGGCTGAAACTTTACGGTGGCTTTGTGTGTTGCTTTATCCGGTGATGCCTACGGCCACGGTCGAGATTTGGACGCAATTAGGCCTGGGAAGTTCGCCCGATTCGCCGGCAAGCCCAGCCGGAATCGATCCGGCGAAACTGAAATGGGGCGAGCTTGCCGGTGGCACGACCATCGGTGAAGTGAAACCGCTCTTTCCAAGAATCGACAAGGCAAAGACTATGAAGGAAATCAACGAGGGCGTCCAAAGTCCAACGTCCAATGTCCAAAGTCCGGCTGATACTGGGACCGCTGGCGTGCGGGGTCCCCAGCCGGGCAGCCCGGCTGGGGTGCTCGACCCGCCCGCAATGAGCGCGCAGCGCGAACCGAGCTCCGGCCAGCACGCAACCGACGCGGCCGACATCTGCGGCACCGCCGAAGTTCCGAGTTTCATCGACATCACGGACTTCACTAAAGTTGATCTGCGCGTAGGCGAAGTGCTGACAGCTGAACGAATCCCCAAAGCTGACAAGCTTCTCCGGTTGACAGTTGATGTCGGGGAAGAGAAACCGCGGCAGATTCTCGCCGGGATCGCGCAATACTACAGCCCCGAGCAGTTGGTCGGACGCAAGATTGCGGTTGTGGTCAACCTAAAGCCGCGCAAGCTGCGTGGCCACGAGTCACAGGGGATGCTCCTCGCCGCTTCCGCCGGTGCCGAAGGCAAGCCCGTGATTGCGACGTTTACCGAAGACGTACCCAACGGTGCGCGCTTGAAATAGTTCAGGCCACCGTCTCGCGTCGCCTGTTCAGAATAAATGCTTGAACCTGCCTCAGCCTCCCGTGTACTCTGTGAGCCAGGATCAAATTTGTCCGATTTAGACTTGCCTGTTTTCTCCGATAACAAATCCAATGGAACGCTAGTCTCTCGAAGTACCTTGTTAGGATCTCGCCGATGAACGACATGAAGGGAATCCAGGGCAACCTCTCGACAATGAGTGTCTCCGATCTGCTGCAATTCCTGGCGGTGAGCCGGAAGACCGGCAAGCTGAGATTCGATCGGGCGAAGATCGTCAAGGAGGTCTACTTAGAGAACGGACTTATTATTGGTTCCACCTCGAGCGACCCGAAGGAGTATCTGGGCCAGCTCCTGATTCATTACGGCAAACTCGACGAACCCAAACTCAGAGCGGCGCTGCAAGTCCAGAGGGAAGCCGGGGGCAGGTTGGGTGAAATCCTGGTCTCAACTGGAGTCCTCCCTCAGGAAGATGTGCTGCAGGTTCTGCGCATTCGCACCCTGGACATAATCTATGATCTGTTCCTCTGGGAGGAGGCCCACTTCGAACTTTACGACAATGAGGAACCGCCCGACTATTTCATCCGCATAGAAGTTCCCACGACGAAGGTCATCATGGATGGCATTTACCGGATTGATGAATGGAAGCGCTATCGCACGCTAATTCCTTCCGATCGCGCGTTGTTAGAATTAGCTGCGGGGTGGACATCACAGCTAAGCGCCAGCAAGGAGGTGCGCCAGGTACTCTACTTTGTTGAGAAGCGGATGTCAGTAGCTGAAATCAGCTACAACATGCATGCTTCTCCGTTTCACGTTTATGGGCTGCTCCATGATTTGGTGAATCAGGGAATCGCACGTGTGGCCGGCGAAGTACCGGAGAGTTTCCAGGCTCCGCAGGTTCCAGCGGATATTCAGGAAACTATTCCGAATCTACTGGCAGCAGCGCGAGGCGAAATCGCCACCGGCGATGCCGAATCAGCCGTGCTGACTCTTCAGAACATTTTGGAGAAAGAGCCTAATAATTCTGAGGCTCGGACCCTGCTCGCCGCAGCGGAAGACTTGCTCATCAAGCAGCTTTACGCCGCTCCTTTGTTGCCAGACGCAGTGCCAAAACTCCTTATGTCCGAAGCCGGCCTCACTCTGCAAACGCTGGCGCCGCAAGAAGCTTTTGTACTCTCGCGGATCAATAACGAATGGGACGTTAAGTCGATACTCTCGGTCTGCCCGTTTCGCGAAGTCGATAGTTTGCGCATGATAAAGACGTTGCTCGACCGAAGCATCATCAGTTTTTGATAGCGCTTGCGCAGAGTATTCCAGCTAGGCGTCTCAAGCGGAATTCCGTATCCTCTCCGTCGAGATGTTTGTTGATTCGCATGCACACATAGACGGTACGGAGTTTGACGCCGATCGCGAGGAAGTCATTCAGCGAGCGCGCGATGCCGGCGTATCCGCCATTCTCAATGTCGGAACCGGAGATCCACATAGCGGTGCGCTGGAGCGCGCCGTGGAGTTAGCCGAGAAGCACACAGATATTTACACCGCTATTGGTACGCACCCGCACGATGCCCGCCTGTTTGACGACAAAGCGGAACAACTAATAGCCAAGCTCATTAAGCAAAGCTCGCGCGTCATCGCGTGGGGTGAAATTGGACTCGACTTCCACTACGACAATTCACCGCGCGAGGTCCAGTTGAAAGTCTTTCGGCGGCAGCTTGAACTCGCCCGCGAAGCTAATCTCCCCGTGATTATTCATACGCGCGAGGCCGAAGCTGAAACTATTGAGATACTGAAGTCTCAACGGGGCAGCGGCGGCCTTCCCGGCATCATGCACTGTTTCAGTGGCAGCCTCTGGCTGGCGCTGCAAGCGATTGAGTTAGGCTGCTACATTTCCTTTTCCGGCATCGTCACTTTCAAAAACGCGCAAGAGTTGCTGACAATCGCGAAGCAAGTCCCGTGGGACCGGCTGTTGATTGAAACAGACTGCCCCTTTCTGGCGCCGGTGCCGTTTCGCGGCAAGCGAAATGAGCCTGCCTACGTCGTTGAGGTGGCGCGTTGCCTGGCCGGTATTCATGAGAAGACTGTCGAGGAGATAGGCGGGATCACGAGCGGAAACTTTGCGAAGCTTTTCAACCTGACTTATTTGAAGCCGTCCACGCCGGGGCAGTAGCTGGTAAGCGACGCGGCCCACGACCCGATTTAGAGCCAACTTTCACATGCCTGCAATTTGGTGTTATCCTCACCTTGGTAAAAATACAAAATTGAACGTCTCCAAAAAGACTTAGACTCAATGGCCCAGCAGAATTCATTTGACATAGTATCGGAAGTGGATCGCGCCGAGATGACGAACGCGATCAATCAAACCATCAAAGAGGTGCGGCAGAGGTTCGACTTCAAAGGCAGCACGGCAAACGTCGCGCTTGAAGCGAATGAGTTAACCTTAACTGCCGAAGACGAAACCAAGCTGCGCAACATGAATGACATCTTCCAACAGAAATTGGTGCGCCGTGGCGTGCCGCTGAAGGCTCTTAGTTATGGAACCGTAGACCCGGCGGGAGGCGGCACGGTCAGACAGAAGGTGCAGATCCAGCAAGGTATTCCGCAGGAGAAAGCCAAAGAGGTTGTGAAGTTCATCAAAGATTCTAAGGCGAAGGTGCAGGCTTCGATCCAGGGCGACGTGGTGCGCGTATCAGGCAAGGACCGCGATACGCTGCAGGGAGTTATCGCCAGTCTCAAAAGCAAAGACTTCGGTATCGACATGCAGTTTTCCAACTATCGAACGAACTGAATGCTAGTCAGTGGTCAGTGGTCAGTAACATGCAAGCAGCTGAACAAAGCGCAGTGCTCGACAATGTAACGCTTACCGCGAAGCGCATCTTTAGTCTGATCGCAGCGGAACTCGCGCAGGTGGAATCCGAGTTTGAGCGGCAGGCCCGTTCAAACGTTGAGGTCATTGCCTATCTGGCAGACTATCTTCGCGAGTCGGGAGGTAAACGCGTCCGGCCGGCACTGACGATTCTAGCAAACTATGCCGTGGGCGGTGATGGTTCTCGTTACAACTCAATTCGCATGGCAACCGTAATGGAGTTTCTCCATACCGCCACGCTCGTACATGACGACATCATCGATAGTGCCGATACGCGCAGAAATCGTCCGACCGTCAATGCCCTTTATGGAAATGAGACCGCGGTGTTGCTGGGCGACTGGCTTTACATGTCAGCCTTTGAAACCAGTCTCGCCGAACGTTCGCTGCCAATTCTGGATATCCTCACGCGCGTCACGCGAAAGATGACTGAGGGCGAGCTGCTGCAGCTGACAACGCTGGGAAGGACTGACATTTCCGAACAGCAGTATCTCGACATCATCCAGCGAAAGACTGCTTTTCTTTTCAGCGCCTGTTGCGAAGTGGGTGCCATCCTCGGCGGCGCGAACGAATCGGAACAAAAAGCCCTGGGCGACTACGGCATGAATCTCGGTATGACTTTCCAACTGACCGACGATTTGCTCGACTTCACTTCAACAGAGCATGCGCTGGGGAAGGGCGCCGGAGTTGATCTCCTGGGGGGCAAAGTAACCCTTCCTTTGATCTATCTGATTGCGAATGAGCCTTCGGCCCGCGAGCTGGTACAGTCGGTCATGAGCCAGGCAAGCTACGAGAGCATTCCCCGCAGTGAACTTCACCAGGCTGTTGCACGAGTCGGCGCCGTCGAAAGGGCCCGGGGGCGGGCTGATGAATATGCGACGGCCGCGCGAACGGCGCTCGACAACCTGCCCGAGTCGGAGTTTTGCGAATCGCTGGCAGCAATCCCTACTTACGTGCTCGATCGCGATCGATGATTTGGTTGGGTGTAACGCAAACTGTTAGTTTTCCTACTCTGTGCAGCCTTCGTGTTCTCTGATGTCTCGGTGGTGACTGAAAGACAGACAGCCACTCACCACAAAGGCACAGAGAACACAGAGAAATCGACTCTAAGACACGATCAGTCAACCATAAGTATTGTGAAAAGCTCCAAATCCCTTTAAAATTTGACCGATGTCAGACCGTCCGAGCGAAAACCTTCTTTCCCGTCTGGAGCAGAGCCTGCGACAGTCGCGCGCAGCGCGAATGCATCTCGCCGCCCGGCTACGAGAGCTGGAGGTAGAAGCCGATGCCGTGCGTGCCGAGCTGGCCGAGATGGATACGCTGGCTACGCAGTCGGAGGCGGCTATCTACCGTCTGCTGACCTCCGTACTGACGTCCGGCAATCTGTCTGGTAGCAATTTTTCCGGCGGCCTTCCTTCCGACGCGGAACTCGAGGCGGCGATGCGTCCCCCAGGGCCACCGCCAGGTAGAGTGCCGTTCACCTTCGAGAGTCGGCGACAGGAACTGCCTACGCTCCGGCCAGACACCGAAGCCATGAGCGATCGCTTCATGGATCGTACCATTCCGCAGGCCGTTACTCTCTTGTTGCGTGAAGAAGGCGGTGCGCTTCATGTCAATGAGATTTACAACCGGCTGCTTGAAGGTGGCTTCAAGTTTACCGGTCAGAACCCCACGATAAGCATTGCAGTTTCCCTCAACCGCAACACGCGCTTCCGAAAAACCGCGCCCGGCACTTTCGACCTCATGATCCGCGATGCGTCGAAAGCGTCCTAGCCGCGGCAACCCTAACACCCAGGGTTGACCTAAAGAAATTTTCCATTTTTCATTTGACATTATTTGACATTACTCATAATTTCTCATTTGTCATTGCCAGGAGCGACCGACGACGGTGGACCGTCGACTTCCCCTCCTTTGCGCGTGACGCTTCATTCGCCTCACGAATAGAATAGAATAGAATATCCTTCATGCGCGCACTGATTCTCTCCGCCGGCTACGGCACGCGGCTGTGGCCCCTAACCGAAGACCGCACCAAACCTGCCATTCCGATCCTGGGCAAGCCGCTGGTCGGCTACGTGGCTGAATATCTCGCTCGCTACGGTTGTGATGAAATAGCCGTCAACCTTCACCACCGGCCAGAATCAGTGCGGCAGGCACTGGGCGATGGCAGCAGGTTTGGAGTGAAGCTGCATTATGTTGAAGAGCCTGAAATCCTTGGGACCAGCGGGGCAATCGACAACGCTCGCGCCCTCCTTGACGGTGATACTTTCGTTGTAGTCAACGGAAAGATCATTACCGACATAGATCTGAACGCTGCGTTTGAAACTCACCGGCGCACAAGCGCGCTAGCGACCCTGGTGTTGCTGCCCAATGTTGCGTGCGAAAAGTTTTCAGTTGTCAAAACCGCTGACGGTCTCTTGCAAGGGTTCGGCGCTATGCCGGTCGCTGACGAGTTTTCCAAAAACGATCCGCCGCTCATGTTTACCGGTATTCAGATTCTTGAGCCGAAAATATTCAACTACATTCCACACGGCGTCTTTTCACATTCAACGACCGACGTGTATCCCCAAGCTATCGCGAAGGGCGAACGGGTGGCCGTACACGTCGCTGGTGGCCGTTGGTTTGAGCTGTCGACCATTCCACGATATCTCGATATCAGTCTGCTGCTGCTCGCCGAAACCGGGACAACCCTAACCGCAGGCGCGGGCTGCAAAATATCGGCAACGGCTGCGGTCAGGGAGTCTGTTCTATGGGATAACGTAGTGGTTGAGAGCGGCGCCCGGGTTAAGCGAGCCGTTTTGGGCGACGACGTGAAGATAAGCGCGGGAGAGGTTGTGGAGAATGCCGCGGTTGTTTGCGCGTCTCTGATTCAAGGGATGACGCCGCCACCAAAAGCTCTCAAAGGGGAGATTCGGGGCGACAATTTTGTCGTGCCTCTGGCTGAGTGATACAATCCGGCGCACACAAAAAAGCCTAAATGGCGAAACTGATCTTGCAGTTCCGCCAGCTTAAGGATTGAACGCCCCCTTCTTTCCCGAATGAGCTCAGCAAAACAGGTGACTACGAGTTCTTTTAACGTTTCTGCAGCGGAGCGGCTCTTAAAGTTTCTGGAGGGCCACGGGATAAAGGACAAGTTGATAGTCCCGCTGACGCCAGACGCTTCAACTCGCAACTACTTTCGTATTCTGTGGCAGAAGGGCAGGGCGGTGGCAGCCGTTTACCCCGAGCCTTTCGATCCCGACTTCCATCCCTATCTGGATGTGACGCGGCTTTTTTCGGCAAACGCGATACCGGTGCCGGAGATCTATGCAGTTGACGGCCAGAGCGGCGTGATCGTTCAGGAAGATCTGGGTGACCGGCAGTTGTTTCGTGTCTATGACGAAGCGCCCAAAGACGAGTGCGATGAGTATAAAGAGCGCGCGGTTAATCTAATTGCGCAAATCCAGAAAGCTACCGATGCAGCTTACGAAAAGCAATCAATCGCGAGCCGTCTCGCCTTTGATGAACCGAAACTTTCCTGGGAATTGGACTTCTTCGTTGAGCACTACTTTGGAAGTTTGAGAGGCGAAAAACTTCGTCACGCCGAAGCCGCCGAACTCAAAGCTGAACTCAATGACATCTCCGCAGAGTTGGCGGCGCGCCCGCGCGTCTTGTGTCATCGCGATTTCCACGCTGCAAATCTCATGATAGATAGAGACGAGCGGCTGCGCGTTGTAGATCATCAGGACGCCCGCATGGGTCCAGTCACCTACGATCTGGTTTCATTTCTGCTCGACCGGCGCTTGGAACCACCATCGCTCGCCGAGTTGCGAGCCTACCGCTTGTTACTGTTGGAGGAGCGCCGGCTGCTTGGTCTTGAAGCGCTGGATCCCGATGAAGTTGCGCAAGAGTTTCGGCTGATGACGATTCAGCGCGGCCTCAAGGCTACGGGAACGTTTTCGTATCAAACGGCTGTTTGTGGTCGTGGCAGTGCCTATGAGCATTTTATTTCGCCGACGCTGTGCATCGTGCTGCAGGCGGCAGACTGGCTCGACAGATTTCCGGCATTGCGCCGAATGCTGAGAGAACGCACTAATGACTAATTGGATGTGCTTCGCCTTCCAAAACTTTCAAGTCATGAATAATCAGCGTAGACGTAGAATTGTGTCATGCCAGTAGCCCTGCGAGTCAAAGGATACAGATTTTTCTTCTTCAGCTTGGCAGGACATGAACCGCCTCACATTCACGTTGAGCAAGCGGAAGGGTTTGCGAAATTCTGGCTGAACCCAGTATCTTTGGTGAAGTCGCGCGGTTTCCGCAGCGGTGAGCTATCCGAAATCCAGACTATGGTTGAAGAGAATTTGGATACGTTATTGGAGAAATGGAATGAGCACTTTAGCCGTTGAAGTCGAACCTCTGGCGGTAGATGTTAGCTGCACAGACGATAGCCTGAACGTAGTGTTGGCCGATGGGCGGGAAATATCCGTCCCGTTGATATGGTCTCCACGATTGCAGAAGGCTACGCCTGAGCAAAGAAAGGAGTGGCGCTTGATCGGCGGCGGGGTTGGTATCCATTGGGAAGCAGTTGATGAAGATATATCGGTCGAAAGCCTGCTTAGGTTGAAATAGACCTCACCGCCCGTCCAGCAACTCATTTCAACCCCTCGATAGTATTCCTTTCATGAGTGCGACATTACCTTCGCCCTTATCAGACAACAGTCAACAAGAACAAATGGCTACTGAATCACAATCATTGGAAACAACAACTCCACCGCGGACATCAATCAACCAGCTCGCTGAACATGTTGGTCACGAAGTAACGATCAACGGCTGGCTCTACAACCTGCGCTCAAGCGGAAAGATTCTTTTTCCGCAACTCCGCGACGGCACCGGCGTGGTGCAATGCGTCGCTCTGAAGAACGCCGTGGCGCCTGAAGTCTGGGACGCGCTCAAGGGTCTGGGACAGGAATCTGCGCTATCGATCAGAGGCACTGTCAGAGAAGACAGCCGCGCGCCGGGTGGTTTTGAAATTGATTTGCTGCATGCTGAAGTCTTAAACGAAGTCCACGATTATCCGATCACGCCGAAAGAGCACGGCACCGAGTTTCTGATGGATCACCGCCATCTTTGGCTCAGGTCGCGGCGACAACATGCGATTCTTAAAGTTCGTCACACCGTAGTTAAGGCTGTTCGCGATTTTCTGGATAACGACGGCTTCACGCTTGCCGATGCGCCAATCTTCACACCCGCAGCCTGCGAAGGCACAACTACGCTTTTTGAAGTGGACTATTTTGACGGCGAGAAGGCTTATCTCACGCAATCGGGACAACTTTACAACGAAGCCACCGCCGCCGCCTTTGGTAAGGTTTATTGTTTCGGGCCGACGTTTCGCGCGGAGAAATCTAAGACGCGTCGCCACCTGACCGAGTTCTGGATGGTTGAGCCGGAGATGGCTTTTGCACACCTTGACGACGTGATGACGCTGTCAGAAAGAATGCTTTCCTATATCGCCGCGCGCGTACTGGAAACCCGCGGCGAAGAGTTGAAGATATTGGAGCGCGACACGACCAAACTCGAAGCGATTGTGCCGCCGTTTCCGCGGATGCATTACGACGACGCGGTGAAGCTGTTACATGAAGGACACGCCAAAGGCGCGCTGGAAACGCGTTTTGAGTGGGGCGGAGATTTCGGTGCGCCAGACGAGTCGTACCTCTCCGCCAACTACGACAAGCCGCTGATGGTTCATCATTATCCGGCAGAAGTGAAAGCCTTTTACATGGCGCGCGACCCGGAGCGAAACGAGTTAGCGCTCGGCGTTGACGTGCTCGCGCCAGAGGGCTATGGCGAAGTGATCGGCGGGGGCGAGCGCGCCACCTCGCTGGACTTTCTAAAGGAACAGATCACACTGCATCAATTGCCGCAGGAGGCTTTCGAGTGGTATCTCGACTTGCGCCGCTACGGTAGCGTTCCTCACGCCGGATTCGGCATGGGTATCGAACGTTGCACCGCGTGGATGTGTGGCATCGAGCACGTTCGCGAGACGATTCCATTCCCGCGACTAATGAATCGGTTGCGGCCGTAGCTCAATGCCGCGTCAGCGGCAAACTGAATTTAGCCCGGCGTTTTAACCCCGGGAGCAAGTAGTCGCGGTAGATTCCTTCGTCGCGTAGCGACGGTTGAACCTCTGCTTCCGGCGTCGCTACGCGACGCAGATACCTTCGCTGGCTTTTCTTTTCCACGGCGTTGAAACGCCGGGCTAAATTCATGTGGACGCTACGCGTCGAAAGACCTTGTTCAGAGCTTTCTGAAGTTATCGGGACACCAAGATGGATGAACGCCTGCGATTGGAATTCAACGACTGGGCCCGGGCCGGACGCGGCGCGGGCATGGAAAAAGGCCATCGACCGGTTGGTGAACAAGCAATTGAACTGATGCCGATCCCAATCGACGCGCGCGTGCTCGATGTTGGTTGCGGCTCGGGCTGGGCAACGCGCTTGATGGCTGAGAAGGCGCTGGGCGGTCGCCTCGTCGGCATCGACATAGCCGACGAAATGATCAAGCTTGCCCGGGAAACTTCGACGTCGTTTTCGAACGTCGAATTTCACGTAGCTAGTGCGGAAAGACTTCCTTTCGGCGACGGGGAGTTTACGCACGCTTTCTCAATGGAGTCGCTCTATTACTATGCGGACATGTTGGCAGCTTTGCAGGAAATCAAGCGAGTGCTCAAACCTGGTGGCCTTTTTGTTACCGTCGTCGATCTCTACCAGGAGAACGTGCCTTCCGGTCAGTGGATCGAGCAGCTAAAGGTGCCGGTGCAGTTTTTGAGTATCGCAGAGTATCGTTCTTTATTCGAGCGCGCCGCCTTCGTTAGAGTATTGGACCGCCGGCTCTACGATCCAGCGCCCGTCCCGGCTGAATACAATGGCGGCTCCTTCAAGACGCGCGCAGACTACATTACCTACAAAGAGTCGGGCTCCCTGATGGTGAGCGGTGAAGCATAACGAGGTGCGCGGACATCAAAGTTTTTGCGTCCGCGTGTTAGAGACGACCAATCAGAAACCAGCGACATCATGACCAACGAAATGCACGAGCGAATTGTCACCATTTTCGGTGGCGCCAAATGCGGTGAGCTTGATCCGGAATATAAACAGGCGCGGCGCCTTGGCCAGCTGCTCGCCGACGCTGGTTTCACGATCTGCACTGGCGGGTACCTGGGTGTTATGGAGGCGGCAAGCCGTGGCGCACACGAGCGTGGCGGCCGCGTGCTTGGCATTGTGATGAATCAGTTTAAGGCCGAGCCTAATCGCTATCTCACCGACAAGGTCGCCACACCCCACTTTTACGAAAGGCTCCAGCAGTTGATAACTCGATCGGTTGGCTTCATCGCTGTTCGCGGTGGCATGGGCACTGTTACTGAGTTGTCGCTGGTTTGGAATAAGATTCAAACGAAGGTTATCGGTCCGCGACCGCTCGTCCTGTTAGGCGACTGCTGGCCCCCAATTGTGCGCGAGTGGCAAAAGCATCTGGTGGTGAGCGATACGGACGTTGCCGCGCTGGACTTTGCGCGCACGCCGGAAGAAGCTGTAGCTATCATCAATGATAAATCTCAAGGAGTGACTTTATGAACTGTCCAAAGTGTGGTGCACAATTACTTCAAGGAGCGACCTTCTGCGGCGGCTGCGGCTATAAGCTGGAGGTCGGTGCGTCACCTGCCGCCCCTGCCTCCGGTGCGCAACCGGGAGGCTTCGCTCAATCCCATGGTATTCACATTGACGAAGACTCACGCGGGCAGGGCGTGGGCTACAGGTATGAAGTGCTGCATCAGCCGGCCTTCTCGCTCGCCGTAATTCAACTTCAAGCTGAGCAGTCGATTCAGGCCGAAGCAGGTGCGATGGTTTCGATGTCGGCGAACATCGAACTGCAATCGCAAATGAAAGGCGGATTGTTTGGCGCGATCAAGCGCGCCGCCGGTGGCGAGTCGGCGTTTGTTTCAACTTTCACCGCGCGTGGGGCCCCCGGCGAGGTTACCTTCGCACCGGGAGCGCCCGGGGATATCGCAGCCATTGAACTCAACAACCAAACGTTCTTCGTACAATCAAGTTCTTACCTCGCGGGCGACGCAAGTTTGACTGTCGATACAAAATGGGGTGGTGCGAAATCGTTCTTCGGCGGCGAAGGTCTGTTTGTGCTGATGGTGCAGGGCCGCGGACTGTTGCTGGTGTCGTCTTTCGGCGCGATTCACCGCAAGACTCTGCAGGCCGGCGAGCGGTATGTAGTTGACACTGGTCACCTCGTGGCCTGGGAAGGGACGACGCAGTACACCTTGCGCAAAGCGGCGGCCGGTTTTTTTCGTACCATGATGAGCGGTGAGGGTATCGTTGCGGAATTCAGCGGCCCGGGCGAGATCTTGATCCAAACGCGCAACCTGGCGGCGCTCGCTGGTCTACTAAAACCGTTCTTCCCAACCCAGGGAAGCGGCGGCAGCGGTTTCAAGATTAACCTCGGGAGTTGAGCGGGAAACGAGGCAAGTAATGGCGGGCACTACTGTCGTAGAAAATAATCAGAATCAAAGCACGACGGAGACTAAAGCTAAAAAAGCGGTTGGCGTTGTGGGTGTGCCGCTGGCGTACGGGGCAAGCATGGCCGGGGTCGAACTTGGTCCAGCGGCACTCCGGGTCGCGCGCCTCAATCGAAGAATAGCCCAGCTTGGCTATGAAGTCCGTGACCTCGGTGATCTGCA
Source organism: Chloracidobacterium sp. (assembly GCA_031370285.1). Lineage (GTDB taxonomy): Bacteria > Acidobacteriota > Blastocatellia > Pyrinomonadales > Pyrinomonadaceae > PSRF01. Next base: position 25,326 of record JANMQG010000148.1, read on the forward strand.
TGTCGAGCAATCGCAATCGACACCAGAGCCAGGCACCAGGCTAAAATATCTTCGCGAGATCAGGGCTGCTTGCGAAGACCTGGCAGAAAAAGTTGAGGAAGTTTTGCGGGCCGGTGAGTTGCCGTTGACTTTGGGCGGCGATCATTCGATCGCTATCGGCTCGATTTCCGGCTTTGCCTCACACTGCCGCAAACAGAATAAGAATCCCGGCTTGATCTGGTTTGACGCGCATGCCGATATGAACACGCCGGAGACTACGCCGTCGGGAAATATCCATGGCATGCCGCTGGCGGTGCTCCTGGGCCACGGCGCGCCGGAGCTGACAAACCTGGCGGGGTTTTCACCTAAGCTCGATCCGGCATTGTGTGTGCACGTAGGGGCGCGCGACATCGACCGCGACGAGCGTGAACTTGTTGGCAAACTTGGAATTCGTTTCATGACCATGCGCGAGATTGACGAACGCGGGATGAGCGCGTGTATGAATGAAGCGATTGAAATCGCGTCGCGGGCAAGCGGCGGCTATGCGGTAACATTCGACGTTGACGCGCTGGATCCGGGCGATGCGCCGGGCTCCGGGACTCTGGTGCGAGGTGGCCTCACATATCGCGAGGCGCACCTGGCCATGGAAAAGATCGCGGAAGCCGGCGGCATGCGCTCGCTTGAAGTTGTCGAAATAAATACTGCCCTCGATGTAAATAATAAGACGGCCGAACTCGGAGTGGAGTTGATCCTTTCGGCATTGGGCAAAACGATTCTCTAGAGAATTTAGCAAACTGGGGTGTAATCATTTGGCGAAGAAACTCCGGGTGGGGGTGATTTTTGGCGGCAGGTCGGGCGAACACGAAGTGTCGGTGCGTTCCGCTGCGTCTCTGATCGAGTCGATAGATCGAAAGAAGTATGACGTCCTTCCGATTGCTATTTCCCGGGAAGGGAAGTGGCTCTCACCACCTCAGGCTTCTAACCTGCTGCCGGCTAACACGCAATCGCTACTTTCGCTACCTCCGTCGCAATTAGCTGATCAAGTCGCAGGTGCTGTCGCCATTCTGGGCGATCCGTCGCACACCGGACTGCTCTCGTTCGACC
>JANMQG010000198.1:0-3336 GCA_031370285.1 Chloracidobacterium sp.
GGCTCGAAGGCGTTGCGGAGATGCCGGACATCGCCGCGATCGTTGCGAAAACGTCGGATCAAACCGTGAAACGGACGATTGATATTCCGCGAATTGTCGTGGTGCCAAAGGAAGAGGTGAAGTCGGGATATAAGCCGTTCAAGTTGAATCTTTCGAACGTGAACTACCAGCCAATATCGAATGACTTGTGGTCGCAGGAATTGCGGACCGGCAAGCTGCGACTAATCACGTTGGGCAAAGGTGGTATTGATGAGGCCAGGCTTGAGGATTTCGTGGTTAGTGGCCTGGTCAACTACGACGATGTCTCATATGGCGACAATGCCAATCTGCTTTACGACCTTGCCTCTCAGACCGTCACACATTTCAAGTCATATTTAAGCGACGAAGAAGATGTGAAGAGAATTCTCCGCGTTTACCAGCGAGAGATCGCACGTCTGATTCATGCGCAGATGCAAGACCACTACTGGGAAGAAAAGGTGGACTATGAGGTAAAGATCAATAAGGGCTTTTCTGAATTGAAGCAGAGTGCTTATACCCAGATAGCAAGCGATTCGATGTTGGATTACCGCCAGGCCCCGGACAATAAGAGCAACATGGCGCGCTACCTTTTTACCGGTTTTGCCAAGTGCCTCTACTCGGTGGAGAAATTCAATTCAGATTCCGAGCGAAAGCTGGCTGTGATTCTCGAGCGCGAGTCAGAGCGCTGGTTCAAGCCGAGAAAAGGCCAGTTTCAAATCTTTTACAAATGGGGCGCCGATCAACTCGAATATCAGCCTGACTTTGTTGCGGAAACGGGCGATGCCGTCTACATGCTCGAACCCAAAGCGAAGAATGAGATGGATGACCCTCAAGTGCTCGCTAAGCGCGATGTGGCTGTGACCTGGTGTCAGAATGCAAGTAACTACTCAGCGACGTACGGCGGAAAGCAGTGGAAATATCTTCTCATTCCGCATGACGCGATTTCGGAAAACATGACCTTGGAAGGCTTGGCAGATCGATTTGCTGGTTAGACCTCGCTCGCTTGTAACTCTCAATGACCAGGGCGGGAACTGGGAACCGTAAACCGGGGCCGGTAAAGCGGGAACCGAGTTTTCACGGGGCTAATCGTTGGAGTTCGCCAAACCAGTTTAGGACGATTCGCACTTGGGCGGTAGAGCTGTCTTCTTTCGGGGGGCGGGTCATGAGAAAGCGGCCGCCGTGCGGATCGACGTCGTAAGTTTCGCCAGTGTTGGAGCGAAGGTCATAGACTTCATTGAACAAGGTCTTCGGAGGGCCGGGAAAAATTTCGAATTTCGGAATTCGGATTGCGGATTTAGGAGCAGAGGCAGCGGAAATTTCGGATTTCGGATTTCGGAATTCGGATTTGGCAGCCGAGACAGAAGCTGGTGCTCGGAGTGATGAGTCATGAGTGATGAGTGATGAGTGGGTCTCTATCGGGACAGCCATCAACTGAGCGTTGATCCGGTAATAGAGCTCGCGACCATCGGGGGACCAGCGAGGCTCTTCGCCGCCGCCGGTAGAAATGGGCCAACGACCGCCTGAACCGGCGAGTTCACGAACATAGATTTCCGGTCTGCCACTCTCGTTTGATTGATAAGCCAACCAACGGCCGTTGGGTGAAGCCGACGCGGCGTACTCCATAAACTGTGTATTGACGAGCGGCGTTGGTTGCGCACCCTGCTTCAGGGCCACGGTTACGATATTGGAATCATTGGTTTGTCTCTCGGTATCGAGCAGAGCTGTTTCGCCATCCGGCAAAATCGCTTTCAAGTACGCCTGGTGCGGAATGGTGACGATGCTCTCGGCTTCATGACTACCGTCTGCCGGCTTTCGCAGTATCGTAGTTTCATCTTTAGCAGGATCAGTCGAGACGTAGTAAATGTCTTTGCCATCAGCCGACCATACCGGAGTCGCATTGGTGGTGGTAAAGGTCAAGCGCGTAAAAGTTGCCCGCGCAAATTCATAAATCCACACGTCGCCGCTGGGACTTGATCCTTGCAACACCGCGACCCGCGTCCCGTCAGGTGAAATTCGCACGTCATTGAACTGGCCGCGGGGTATGTCGACCGGCGTCTGATTGCCGTTCTTGTCTACCCAGGTCAGGCCGCGCAGACCGGAGGTCGTGCTGCCGGGAACATAGGCAAGCGTGCCGTCGTTGGAAATTGAGAAATGAACGGCACCAGTGGTCTTGTCTCCGGCCACGCCGGTCAGGACCGCCACCGGTTTCCCGCTAACAGTCAGACGATTGAGATCGAAGCGCTGCGCGTAGAGCACGCCGTCGCGTGCAAAGACCAGGTGGCCCGTCGGCACATACCGAGCGATACTCGCGCCCTGGAGAAGAAGTTTTCGTTCACCTGTTTCGAGAACTACCGCTTCGATATTTGCGTTGTCATAGTCATCGGGCTTGTCGAGTGAGCCAACCGTAAAAAGGACCGCTTTGCCACCAGGCAACGCTTGCGGCCAACGATGCGTTCGTTCGTTCTTCGCTTCATCAACTTTGGTGATTCCGTGTGGCTCACCGCCGTTAGCGGAAATTTGAAACAGGCCGCCAGTCGCTTCCGGCACATAGATCAACGAGTCGTCAGCCATCCATGACAAGCCGCGCGAATCGCCTATCTTCGTGAGCGAAACAACGGGACCATTGAGAGGAACCTTCTTCAAAGAGAAGTCGGCGATGAACGCGAGCGACTGGCCGTCGGGTGAAAAAGTAGCATCAGAAGCTCCCTCAGTTCCCGGAACCACTTTTACTTCCGAGTCGTCACGCTTGCGCACGTACAGACGATTAACGCCGTCGCCGTTAGCCAGGAACGCCAACGTCGATCCGTCCGGAGATATGGCGACAGCCGGCAGTCGTATCAAGCTCAAGCCTGTCTTGTTCAATGGCAGAACATCGTAACGAACAACCGCTGAGCTGTTGTTCTTTGGAGATTGCCGAAGAATAACGAACAGGGCCAACGCCAACACAGCCAAAGTCAGAAGGGCAGTGCTAACCATCCAGAAGCGCGAAGTGTGTAGCCACTTTCGATGGGAACCTTCGACGATTGGTGAAATCGGTATCGTCGTTGTCTGGCCGGAGTTAGTCGCGATGCCGGAGAGTGCCTCGATTGCGAAGGCGAGATCGCTCGCCGAATGAAAACGCTGTTCAGCATTCTTCTCGAGACAGTGATGCACCACTCGTTCGAGCGCCGGGGATACAGTCTTGTTCGTGGTCGATAAATCCGGCGGGTCTTCTTTGAGGATGGCGCTCATCGTCTCGGGCATTGAGTCACGCTGAAAGGCACGCTTGCCGGAAAGCATCTCGTAGAAAACGGCGCCAAAGGAAAAGATGTCGGAGCG
>JANMQG010000210.1:0-18813 GCA_031370285.1 Chloracidobacterium sp.
AAACGCAGATTATGTTTTGAATTCGGCATTCATGTTTTTGAGTTGATAAGATTTTTCTTTGAAGCTACGCCAACCAAAGTATTCGCTCACATGCCCAGTCCCAGGCCGGACGCTCAATCTGACATCATTAACATTATCTCCGTCGAGTTCGCGGACGGCCGTGCGGCATCAATCGTATTGAATCGGCTGAGTAAAGCGCCGGAGCGGTATCTGGATATGCGCCTGGATGGTGAATTCGCTTCAATCCATACCTCGATCGGAGGGGAAGTCAGGTTTGAAGTTGGTCTGCATACGCGCGCGAAACGTCCTTTCGCCGGCTTGAATTTTGTAAAGGGTGGGAAGGCGGTTCTCCACACCGGCAAGAAGTCAAAGATCATTGCGAAAGATGGGCTCAACCCGTTTGCCTCTGCAACCGCCCGTCATTTCGGTAACTTCATCAAGGCAATTCAAACGGGCGAGACTCCCGCCTGCACGATCCAGGATAACCGAAACACGCTGGCGCTAGTCCTGGCTGCTTACGATTCCGCACAGCTTGGCAGGGCCATAGAGATGGATGACTATCTTCAAACCATAAACCCTCCCATCCGCGCCTTGGGAATGGAAGAATTCTCGTCACAGGAGAAGACTAGTGCCAGCTAGCGCCGCGCTTCGCTTGCCAGTCGTCATCGCTAGCAGTTATACGTCCTTCAAAAGATTTTTTCATAAATCGAAACTGGTATTAGTAGTTTCTTACGATATGCGGTGTTTTCATATCCCCTTCGCGAAACAAAGACTGGCTAACTGCTTGTCACACCAGGAGAATTACTCTGGTTGAAACCAGAGACTTCATGAGGAGCCAATTCTAATGATAGATGTCAAGTCGCCCATTTTAGAAAAACGAGCACAAATCGGGGTCGGTGGCTTCCAAATTAGCCAGAGAGCTAAGGAATTGATAATGGGAGTCCTCGACAGTAACAGAATCACCGCCGGGCCGATGATGGCACGCTTCGAAGCGGAAGTAGCGGCGCTTCATGGTTGCGCTTACGGCCTCATGTGCAATAGCGGCACCGGTGCGCTACAAATCGCGCTGGCGGCTTTGAAAGAAGTACACGCCTGGGAGGACGGTGATGAAGTGCTGGTCCCGGCCCTTACCTTCGTGGCCACTTCCAACGTTGTTCTCTTCAATAATCTAAAGCCCGTTTTTGTGGACGTGGAGCCCCAGTACTACACAGTTGATCCGGCTAAGATCGAAGAGAGAATTACGCCGCGCACGCGCGCGATTATGCCCGTGCACATCGGAGGACAACCCTGTGACATGGAGCCAATCCTCGAAATCGCGCGAAAGCACAGTCTGCGGATAATCGAAGACTCTGCCGAGACGATGTTCGTACGCGACAAGGGCCGTCCGGTCGGCTCATTTGGCGACATTGGCTGTTTCTCGACTTACGCGGCACACATGATCACGACCGGCGTCGGCGGCCTTTGCACGACCAACGACCCGGCCCTGATTGTGATCTTGAAGAGCTTGATGAACCATGGGCGCGATTCAATTTATATTCGTATTGACGACGACAAGGGCGTCAAAGGGGAGGACCTTTTCCAGATTGCGAACAGCCGCTTTTCCTTCATCCGGCTCGGCCAGAGCTTTCGCGCCACCGAGATGGAGGCCGCGCTCGGCCTCGCGCAGCTCGAAGAGCGCGAAGACTCCTGTGCGCGAAGGCAGAAGGTTGTCGCTCGTCTCAACGAAGGGCTGAAGGGTTTGAGTGAAGAGTACCTGCAGTTGCCAAAGCCCCGGCCCGGCTCCGAGCACAGCTACATGTTCTACCCGTTATCAATCATCAACCCGCGGATTCAACGGGCCGACCTGATCCGCTATCTTGAAAATCATGGGATCGAGACGCGCTATCTGCTGCCGCTCATCAACCAACCGATCTACCGGCAACTCTTTGGCAACCTCGACGAGCAATACCCGATCGCCACTCGACTCAATGAAACTGCTTTCTACATTGGCTGTCACCCGAGCCTTACCGACGACGACGTTGAGTATGTAATAGACCGCTTTTGGGACTTCTTTGAAAATCACAAATAGTACAAACCAATGAGACAAAACACACAACAAATTCCAACCGTCACGCCGGGAATTTTAGGGCGCGTGCGGCAAGGAGATCGTGACCCGCAGGTCAAGTGCCAGATTTGCAGCGCTGCGACGATCCCCGGCGTCGATCTTGGGAATCAGCCGATAGGCGATCTGGTTCTTTCCCGCTCCCAGCTAAATCAGCCGGAAACGCATTACCCGCTGAAGCTGCGCCACTGTATGGAGTGCGGATTGACGCAACTCAGTTATGTTGCCAATCCGAAAGTTGTCTATAAGAACTTTCCCTTCGTCAGCGGCACGACCCGCACGGCCACGCGTCACTTACAGACTCTCCCCAAACAGTTGGTGAAGATGTTAGGGCTAAACGGTAAATCCTTTGCCGTTGACATCGGCTCTAACGACGGGACGTTGCTCAAGGGCTACATCCCCTTCGGCGTCAAGTTTCTCGGCATCGATCCCTCGGGCGATCCCGTGCGTATCGCCAACGAGCAGGGCATTAACACACTGCACGCCTTCTTTAACGTGAAGACCGCAGAGTACGTGTTGGCTGAGCACGGCAAGGCACAGGCGATCACGGCTTGCGGCGTCTTCGGTCACATCGCCGATCTGGAGGCCGTGATGAAGGGCGTCAAGAAATTGCTGGCCAAGCGCGGGGTCTTTGCCACCGATTCGCAATATTGGCTGGACACGATGCAGCGGGTGCACTACGACAACATGTTTCACCAGCATCTGCGCTATTACTCGATGAAGCCGCTAATCTACCTCCACAATCAATACGACATGGATGTGTTCGATGTTGAGCGCTCGGAAGTTTACGGCGGCTCGATTCGCGTCTTCAGTTGCCACAAGGGCGAGTTTCCGATCTCCAACCGCGTCAAAAAACTGGTTGCCCTCGAAGAGAAAGAGCGTTTGTACGACGAAGCAACCTATGAAGATTTCACGTCGAAGGTCGAGGAGCGACGACGAAAGCTCTTTGAGGAGGTTTACTCGCTTACCTCGAAGGGCAAGAAGGTAATTGGCATCGGCGCGCCAGCGAAGGCTTCGACGATCTCCAATTATTGTAGGCTCGGGCCCGATTCTGTCGAGTACATCACCGAAATTAATCCGCTGCGGATAGGTAAGTTCCTGCCCGGCGTCCACATCCCCATTATTGACGAGAACTACATGTTTGAGGACCCCCGACCGGCGGACGCCGGCATCCTCTTCGCGTGGAACTATTACGATGAGGTCGTGCCAAAACTGCGAAAGCGGGGCTTCAAAGGGAAGATTCTGTTGCCATGAGCAAGAATCACGAGGTCGCTGCTGAGACGGGCAAGGGAACAATCCTTTTCGGCGGAAGCGGGTTTCTAGGCCCGTACATTCTAGAAAACCATCCAGACATGATTTCAGTCGGACGGACGCCTCCGTCCACATCCAACTGTCATATTCAGATTGACAATCTTGCGAATCTAGACGCGCTGCAAGACGTGGCGTTCGACAAAGTGATCTTCATCATCGGCAATACAGATCACTATAATTTGGAAAAGGAGCACGTTCCTGCGGGCGAGCCAACGGCCTTCGATTATCACGTCACTCCGTTAATCCAGACGCTTGAGCAGCTCAAGCATCGTCCGATCAAGAAATTCATCAACTTCTCGACCATTCTGGTCTACGACGATAAGAAGATCACGCTGCCCATTTCCGAGCACAGTCCGATTAACCCTTATCGAAACCGCTACGTGTTGAGCAAGTATCTGGGCGAAGAGGCGTGTAAGTATTACCAGAAATGGGTCCCGATCCTAACTGTGCGGCTGTCGAACATTTACGGTCCGACGCCTTTGAAGCGTTTCGACCTAATTCACTTGCTGGTTCACCAACTTTTAGATCAAGGCAAAGGGCAGGTGTGGAGTACCAAGCCGGAACGCGATTTCATCTTCGTTGAAGATGCTGCTCGCGCCATCGTCAAGCTGCTCGAGACGGATTACACGGGGCTGCTGAATCTCGGCACCGGCACGATGACAGCGGTTCGTGAGATCGTGGACACGTTACGCGAGATCAGCGGCTGCCCGATCACAGACCTGGATCAGCCGGTCGAAGGGCCAATGCAGTTTCGTTGTGACATGACAACCCTTCAGGAATTGATCGACTGGACGCCACGCTATTCGACCGTAGCGGGTGTGCAGCAGACTTACGAGTTAATGAAATCATGGAGGCAGCGATGAGGCTGGGAATCAACGGTTGGCGGCTGCATGGACAGCGCACAGGTGTCGGTCGCTATCTCTACAGCATAATCAAGAATTGGACCCCCGAAATGGTCGGCGGGCGTTTTGACAAGATAAGTCTTTATGTGCCGAAGCCGCTTGACCACAACGATATTTCTTTGCCTGAGAACATTCGTGAGCGCGTTTTGCCGCCGCATTTGAGAATGTTGGCATGGGAAAATTTGCGATTAGCACCTGCGGCTGCCGACGACTTAGTGTTTCATCCGTCACTTTCCAGACCGTTAATAGCGCGTGGAAAAACCGTCGTTAGTTTGCATGAAGCATCGTATTATTTACACCCGGAACTCTTTCCGAAATCGGTTTCGCTTTTCTATAATCGTCTTTATGCTTGGAGTGGTCGGCACGCTACATTGGTGATTGTCGGTTCTGAAGACTCGAAAAAAGACATCGCGCATCACTGCGGAATTCCGCTCTCGCGGATTCGCGTAGTTTATATGGCTGCGGCGGAATGTTTTAAGCCCGTTAATGATGATTCACAAATCAATGCCATCCGCGAACGATATATCGGTTCAGTTGACACGCCGTTTTTTGTAACGGTGGGCAAAATGTCGGGACGGCGCAATTTTCCGCTTCTGCTCGAAGCGTTTGCCGAATCCAAACGGCGCAACCGACAACCGCACAAGTTGCTGATGGTCGGATTAAATATCCATCAAATAGATATTGCCGGAATGATTGAAAGACTCGGCATCAAAAACGATGTGCTGTATCCCGGTTTTATCACCGATGAGGAATTAAACTTGATTTATAATGCGGCGGAAGCGTTCATTTCTCCCTCGGTTTATGAAACAATCTGCCTGCCCGTGATGGAAGCTCAAGCAACCGGCACACCCGTTATTTGTATTGATACGCCAGGAATGCGCGAAACTACGGGCGAGACTGCGTTGCTAATTCCCGAATTGTCAGTGACGGAGTTGGTCAAGGCAATGTCGCGATTAGCAACGGATGCGGCGCTGCGCCAGGAATTGTCTGAAAGTGGACTCGCCAATGCCCAACGGTTTTCGTGGTCGCGTTGTTCGGCGGAAACGTTGGCGGTTCTCGAAGAGGCCGCACATTTACCTGCACGCCTCCGCACACTTAGAGCTTCAGAGGTCAAATATTTGTGAATAGCTATCAAGCTCGCGCGGTTCTCGTCACCGGCGGGGCGGGTTTCATTGGCTCCCACCTGGTGGAAGAGTTAGTGCGCCGCGGCGCTGAGGTGACCGTTCTGGACGACTTGTCTTCAGGCCATCTCAGGAATCTTGCCGCCGTCAAAGATAGGGTGGATCTGCGCACGTTCGATCTTCAACGTCACGATATCGAATCTCTTTTGGCGGGACGGAACTTTGAAATGATTTTCCACTTGGCGGGTCACGCAGATGTCTCTTATTCCGTTCAGAATCCGATCCAGGACTTTGAAAAAAACGCGTTCGCAACGCTTCGCTTGATCGAGACAACTCGCCATTTGCAGCCACAGGCAAAGGTACTCTTGGCCTCTAGCGCGGCGGTGTATGGCGATAGTTCGGGTGAGGCTCTCCGGGAAGAAGATCCCACCTGGCCCATCGCTCCCTACGGGGTGAGTAAACTCACTGCCGAACGCTACCTCGATGTTTACGCGCGTTCGTATGGCCTACGCACCGCCAGCCTGCGGCTGTTCCCGGTCTACGGTCCGCGGCTTAGCGCGCATGTGGTCTATGATCTCATTCGCAAGGTCTGCGAAAATCCGCACGAGTTATTTATCCATGGCGACGGCACGCAAGTGCGCGACTTCACTCATGTAAGGGACGCTGTGGAAGCATTTCTCATAGTTGCTGACCGAGCGCCGCTTCGGGGCGAGGTGTACAACGTCGCTGCTGGGGAGCCGGTCTCCATTCAGGCCCTCGCAGAGATGATCTGTAAGACAATGGACGTTGCTCCTCGGCTTGTTTACAGCGGCAACGTAGCGCCGGGCGTCTCCCAGCGATGGTTCGCCGATGTCTCCCGCTTGAACAGTCTTGGCTACCGGCCCCGCGTGAGCTTCACCGACGGCCTGGATGAAACGGTGGCTTGGTTTCGTGAAGTGATGCGCGTAGAGCCGTCCGAAACTTCTCAGACTAGCTCCGACGTCGTACCAGTATTCTCGACAAAAATCCAAGAGGCCTAAAGAACATGCCAAAGCGCGCGCTCATCACAGGAATCACCGGGCAGGACGGTTCATACCTGGCCGAACTCCTGCTCACCAAGGGCTACGAAGTTTACGGACTCCGACGCCGCTCCAGTGGTTTTTCCACTCAAAGAATCGATCACCTTATTAAGGATTTTCGCCATGACCCGGGCGCGCGCTTTTTTCTTGAGTACGGTGATCTAGCCGATGCGACGAGCCTCGTGAAGCTTCTCTACAGGCTGCAGCCGGAAGAGATTTACAACCTTGGAGCACAGAGCCACGTCCATGTCAGTTTCGAAATCCCCGAATACACAAGCGACATCACCGGGCTGGGATGCGTCCGTATCCTTGAAGCAGTGCGTGAGACTGGGATCAAGACGCGCATTTATCAGGCCTCGAGCAGCGAAATGTTTGGCAGCACGCCGCCCCCGCAGAACGAAACATCTACGTTTCATCCGCGCAGTCCTTACGCGTGTGCCAAAGTGTTTGCCTACAACTTCATGGTCAACTACCGCGAAAGCTACGGAATGTTTACGTCCAACGGCATCCTCTTCAACCACGAGTCTCCGCGCCGAGGTGAGAACTTTCTGACTCGAAAGGTGACGCGCGCAATTGCCCGCATTAAGCGGGGACTTCAGGGCAAGGTTTACCTCGGTAATTTGGAATCGCGCCGCGATTGGGGATATGCACCGGAATACGTCGAAGCCATGTGGCGTATGCTGCAACAGGATGAGCCGGGAGACTACGTGGTTGCCACCGGCGAATCACACAGCGTGGAGGAATTCGTAAACGATGCCTTCGCACACGCCGGTCTGGATTGGAGAGCGTACGTTGAGATTGATCCGCGTTATTTCCGTCCGGCGGAAGTGAACGATTTGGTCGGCGATGCCTCGAAGGCAAAGGCTGAACTGGACTGGAATCCTACTATCCGCTTTCCTGAACTCGTCCGTATTCTTGTTGATAGCGACATTGAGATTCTCGACTCACAACTTGCCCGCGGCGAAGCCTTCCTTGAACAGCAAGCTTTGAAAAACACCTGATCAGAATATTCCTCGCTTAACCTCTAAGACGAAAAACTGAAGACGACAAGGTTGACCAATGAAGATTGGTGTAGATGCCAGTTGCTGGATGAACAAACGCGGGTATGGCCGCTATACCCGGGAACTGCTCCGCGCCATGCTGACCCTCGATCAGGAAAACGAATACTGGTTCTTCATGGATTCCGAAACCGCTCGCGAGAGCGAAGATTTGCCGCAGACTGGAAGAGTAAGGCAGATCATCGTTGAAACGTCTCAAGCGGCCGCGCGTGCGGCCTCAGCTTCAGGCCGCCGCTCTTTGCAAGACGTTTGGAAGATGGTGCGGGCAGTTCGTCAGCACGGACGAGAGTTGGATCTGTTTTACTTTCCTGCGGATTACACGTTCTTTCCGTTAAGCACTCAGGCGAAAGTAGTGCTCACCTGTCACGACACCACAGCCGAGCGCTTCCCAAGTCTGATCTTCCCAAACAAGCGTGGCCAAATGTTCTGGAAACTCAAGGTACGCTGGGCGCTCCGGCGCGCGGATCTTGTTGTCACCGTCTCGGAATCGGCCAAGCAAGACTTGATAAACCGATTTGGTTTGAGCGACGCGATGGTAAAGGTCGTGTCCGACGGCGTGGATCCGGCCTTCCGCCCGCTTGCTGACCGTGCGGAGACTGACCGGGTTTTGGCCGCACACGCAATAGAAAGCACCCAACGTTTCATTCTGTACGTGGGCGGGATCAGCCCGCACAAAAATCTGGTGACGCTGCTGGATGCCTATGCCTCGTTGGTGAAGGACGGCAAGGACCAAAACGTCAAGCTCGTGCTGATTGGCGATTTCGAAAAGGACGTTTTCTATTCCAGCTACGCTGCGGTGCGAGAGCGCGTGGAAGCGCTTAGTCTGAGCGGAAAGGTCGTCTTCACAGGTTTCGTCTCTGACGCGGCCTTGCTGCATTTCTATAATGCGGCTGAGTTGCTGGTCCTGCCTTCTTTCGCAGAAGGCTTTGGTCTGCCTGCCCTTGAGGCGATGGCTTGCGGCACACCTGTGGCTGTCAGCACTGCCGGGGCTTTGCCCGAGGTGGTCGGCGACGCCGGGCTGTTGTTTGATCCCTATTCGGCAACGGAGATCCGACAGCGTCTGCAAGAGTTGATAGAAAACGAAGAACTGCGCCGGGAGCTTAGCCGGAGAGGTCTCCGGCGAGCACGGGACTTCTCCTGGGAGTGCGCTGCTCGGACGGCATTGGACACTTTCACTTCGCTGGCGCAGGGAGCATGAATCAACGACCGATGAAGTTCTGCATGGTCACCACGTTCTACCCGCCTTACAGCTTCGGCGGCGACGGAATCTTCGTCTATGGTCTGGTGAACGAGCTGGCCAAACGAGGACACCACGTGGAGGTTGTGCATTGTCTCGATGCGTACCGGGCACTCAGTCCAAACCCGGCGCCGTCGGAGCGGGATTATGTCAACCACGCCAACGTGACCGTCCACAGATTACATAGCAGAGCAGGGATTCTTTCACCATTGATCACGCAGCAGACAGGACATCCTGGCCTAAAAGCTTCACGCCTTAAAAAAATCCTGAATGAGGGCGGGTTTGATGTGATCCACTTCCACAACATCTCGCTGATCGGGCCTAAGGCGTTGGCCTACGGCACTGGGGTTAAGTTGTACACCATGCATGAGCATTGGTTGGTCTGTCCGATGCATGTGCTGTGGAAGTTTGGCCGGACGGTATGTTCCAAAAAGAGTTGCCTCGCCTGCACGATACACGGCAAGCGCCCACCGCAGTTGTGGCGTTACACTGATCTCCTCGACCGGATGCTGCAGCACATTGACGCCTTCATCACACCAAGCCACTTCACCTGGAAAAAGCATCTGGAGATGGGACTCGACCCGGAGACCCCCGTTGTGCACATCCCAAATTTTCTGCTTTGTCCGGCTACGCCAGACAACGCGGCAAGCAAAGTACTGCCCCATCCGCGCCCCTACTGTGTTTTCGTTGGGCGGCTGGAGAAGTTGAAGGGAGTGCAGGTGCTTATTAAAGCCTTTCGAACTTATAGCGCTTGTGACCTGCTGATCGCCGGGGACGGCAATTATGGAGCGGAGTTGCGTCGCCTCGCCGAAGGACTCTCACACGTTCATTTCCTGGGGCGCGTAAACTACGAACGCCTTCATACGCTGTACCGAAATGCCATCGCCGCGATGATCCCATCGGTTGGCTACGAAGTCTTCCCAATGGTGGCTCTGGAGGCTTTCGCACATCATGTACCTGTAATTGTGAACAACCTGGGTCCACTTCCCGAAGTCGTGCAAAAGAGCGGGGGCGGACTCGTCTACGATGACGAAGCCGGATTATTAAGAGCTCTGGACGCCCTGCGGCTGGACCCGGATCTTCGCCAGTCGCTCGGAGAGCGGGCGCATCAAGCCTACCTTGAGCATTGGACATCGGAATCTCATCTACAGCTTTACTTTGAATTGATCGAGCGGATCGCGATTGAAAAGCAGCAACGTTTGCCCAGCTTAACTTCTGTGTGAGCAGTCAGTGATGAAAGAAACTAAGACACGGACCATTCTATCGTCCCCAGTTATTGCGGCGCTGACGTATCTGATATTGGGCCTGTTGCTACTGAAGTATTACCAGTACATCACATACAAAGATGAAGTCAATTACATATCCATCGCTCAGCGGCTCGCCGCCGGCGATTTCTTGAATGCGCCAAACGCGTATTGGAATCCTTTACTACCAGCTCTGCTTGCGGTCCTGATTGTTCTCGGAGTGCCCGCAGCCCTGGGAGCCAAGTTGCTTTGTCTCGGGATAGGGGTGTTTGCCTTTGTTTCCGTCCGCTCGCTTTCTTACGCCTTAGAAATGAGTGAGGGAATAAGAAAGCTTCTACTATTCATATTGGTTCCAATCCTTCTCAATTTTTCGCTGGAGTTTTTTACGCCCGACTTACTGCTGGTAGCTCTGTTGTCCTTATATTTCAGTTTCATCCTAACTCGCAAGTATGTTGAACTGTCTTACGCTGGTTTGTTATGCGGCGGGCTCGGCGCGCTCTCTTACCTCGCGAAGCCCTATGCATTCAGCTTCTTTCTGGTTCATTTCACGCTGTTCAATGTTTTCTATTATTTTAGAAATAATCAGAAGGCAACTAAGCGACTTGTGCTACGGCAATTCGCGTTTGGGCTGGTGGTGTTTTTCCTCGTCACGGCTGGTTGGGTATATCTACTGAATCGCAAGTATCACGAGATCACCGTCGGAATATCGGCGAGCTACAACTATAAGATCCGGAGCCCCGACCTCCAACCCTTAGGGCCCCCGAGCAGTTATGCCGGGTTGGTACCTCCACGAGATGACAAGGCATACAGTATATGGGAAGAACCTTATTATTTTTATGAGCGCGCGAATTCGTGGAGTCCGCTGGACTCATTAAGAGCTTTCCGGCAGCAACTCAAGTTGATCCGCGACAGTGTTGAGAACATGGCTGTCTTTCACCTGAAGTTTTCCGTCTTCTCTCTTCCGATAGTTTTGGCGGCTATTCTTTTGTGTATTCACGGCGCACGCAAGTCAGCCTCACGCCCGGAATTGCTGTTTATGCTGCTCACGTTTGGCCTCTATTCGGCTGGGTATGCGCTAATTTACAGCGAAGAGCGATACATGTGGCCAATGCAGATCCTGATCCTGCTGATGGGGGGTCATGTCATTCACTTGCTGTTTCAGACCGGACTGGTCAAACACGTGCTGATCCTGCTCTTCAGCGCCTCTTTCATGATACATCCATTTATGGAACTCGCCGCGAGGGCAAACAAGGGTAGAAGCGTCTACCTCATAAGCGAGTCTCTGAAAAACGAAGGTCTTAACGGCGCCAAAATCGCCTCGAATCGCGACTATGGAGCCTCGGTCTGTGTGGCCTACTACACGAATGCCAGGTATTACGGTCAGAAGAAGCCGAAGATGTCCGAAGAAGAAATGATAAGTGAGTTAAAGAAGTTTGGAATCAACTACTATCTAGTGTGGGACAAAGCCGCGACCGAAAAGGAGTCACTAAAGAAAGTGAAAGAAGTAACTGTTGGAGCACGCAGCCTCGTGGTTTACTCGGTGCAACCCTGATTACCATCGCGTACGCCAGGAAGAGTTCATGACGAATCGCAGCTAACACAGCCATACAAGATGACGTCGGTCAATGAGTTCCGATGCGCACAAAAGGAACATGAAGGTGACACGATTTGGCCCCATCCAGCAGTGATTGGACTTTCAATATTAACGTCATATTAATTCTGTGACTCACCCGCAGCGCTCGCGAGTTGCGATTCGATAAACTGATCCCAAAACCATGGGCATACATTTCAGCAGGGAGATTTCGAAATAAATTCTGGGGGGACTGTGTGATTATAGAAGACTCTGCTTCGCTGACATTCAAAACCCGAGACGCCAGAAGTTACGATTGCCTTACGGGTGAATACGATCGCTTCACGGAACGCTTCTCCGGCCCACTGGCCGCGCGGCTGATTTCGTTCGCTGGGATTACATCTTCCGAGCAAATACTTGATGTTGGCACCGGAACAGGTATCGTCGCCCTGCAGGCAGCGCAACAAGTTGGGGCCAACGGAAAAGTCTTAGGCATTGATCTTTCCGAGGGAATGCTGGCGACGGCGCGGGCCAAGGCAGCGGCGGCAGGCCTCTCCCATTCTGCCGAGTTTCGGCCGATGGACGGCGAAGCCCTAGCGCTCGCTGATGAATCATTCAATGTCGTGGTTTCTCTTTTTGCGCTGCTTCATTTCCC
Organism: Chloracidobacterium sp.; assembly: GCA_031370285.1. Taxonomy (GTDB): domain Bacteria; phylum Acidobacteriota; class Blastocatellia; order Pyrinomonadales; family Pyrinomonadaceae; genus PSRF01. The sequence continues at coordinate 12,258 of JANMQG010000210.1, forward strand.
CAACCCGACGGTTGCCTTGAAGGAGATGTTCAGAGTCCTGAGACCCGGAGGAAGGCTTGCCCTAGGCGTCGGAAGCGGCCCACCGCGGCTTTCCTTAAACGGTCTCACCGAGGGCCTGGGGCATCTGAGAGACATTCTTCTGAAACGACAGGGTAAGCTTTTGACAGCACCGCGATTCCTCAACGACCTGGTAGAAGCGCGCTTTCCAGATACGGGTGAGAGCGAAGTGACCTCGCTCGCAGCGCATGGTTCCAAAATACCAGGAGGTGTTCCAACGTTAGTTAGAAAAGCGGGTTTCACAAACCTACGCACAGCCTGGCAGCGACACCGGCGAGTCATCACAACTGCGGAAGAATTCTGGGATCTACAGCGTACTTACTCAAGCCTGGCGCGCAAACGTCTCGGCAGCGTGCAGCCAGAAAAAGTCGAGGAATTCAAAAAGGAATTTCTGGAGACATGCCGCATGGTGCAGTCCAAAGGTGGACAGCTCGTCTATCCCTTTGCTGCTCTTTACGTGGTTGGTCAGCGGCCGTGGAATTGATAAGCGATAACATATGAGTCCTGAGATTCGTGCCGTCCGGACTGTGAGGTCTTCCGTGGTGCGAGGGATGTTTGCCTCGCAAAAATTGAAGTGCCTCAGGTGTATGATAACCTGCTGGAAATGCTTGAGAAAACCAGGCTCGCTCGCGACTGGATAAATGAAGGAAGAAAAGCCTTTGAAATTCTTTATGGTCACCACTTTCTACCCGCCGTATAACTTCGGCGGGGACGGAATTTACATCTACCGGCTGGTTAACGAACTGGCCCGCCGGGGGCACTTAGTCGATGTCGTTCACTGCGAAGACTCGTACGCTCTTCTGCGGGGCAGTGGCGTTCAAGGCGACTATCCCAATCATGCTAACGTGCGCGTGCAGCGGCTGAAGAGTGGGGCTGGTTTTCTCTCTCCCTTGCTAACCCAACAGACGGGCGTGCCCTTCTTCAAGGGAAAAATCATCAAGCGCATGTTGGAGCAGAATGACTACGACGTGATTCATTATCACAACATGTCTCTGATCGGGATCGCGGCGCTTCAATATGGCCATGGCCATGCCATCAAACTTTATACTACGCACGAGCATTGGCTCGTGTGTCCAATGCACGTCTTATGGAAATACAATCGTGAGATCTGCACTAAGCGAAGTTGCACTCTTTGCCAACTAGCAGGCAAGAGGCCACCGCAACTCTGGCGGCACACGGGCCTGATGGAGCGAATGCTGCGCCAGGTGGATTGTTTCATAGCGCCTAGCAGGTTCACACGCGATAAACACATTGAGTTGGGGCTTGAGATTCCGATTATTCATCTGCCGTACTTTCTGCCGCAGTCAGAAGAGCAAAGACCCGGCCGCAGTCCTGGCGAATCAACTTTCGGTAGTCGCCCATACTTTCTTTTCGTCGGTCGTTTGGAAAAGATCAAGGGAGTTCAGAATCTAATTCCCGTCTTCCGCAGCCGTAGTGGGTATGATTTGCTCGTTGCCGGAGTCGGCGAATACGAAGCGGAGTTGCGCAGGCAAGCCAAAGATGCCAGCAACATAAAATTTCTGGGCCGACTAGAGCAGTTGGAATTGCGGGAGCTGTACCGAAACGCTGTCGCACTTATCGTTCCTTCGATTTGCTACGAAACCTTCGGCATCGTCATTATCGAAGCCTTCTCGGTCAAGGCTCCCGTCATCGCGCACGATCTGGGTGCGCTGCCTGAAGTGATTGAGGAAAGCGGAGGCGGGTTCACCTACAATGACCAGAACCAGCTCCTCAGCGCAATGGACAGATTAGCCAGCGAGCCGGATCTTCGAAATGAGCTGGGCTTGAAGGGCTACAACGCTTATTTGAGGTATTGGACGGAAGATGCTCACATGGAGCAATACCTGGGATTGATCCAAGGGGTGCGAGAACAGCGAGAAAATGCTGCTATCAGTCCGCTACGCTAAAGAAAATAAGGCTCGACGCCTTCGCATCCGCCGATAGTCGACGAAAATTGCGGCTGCGAGAAACGTACTCGACCCTGTTTTACTCGTCGATCCAGGGTCGGATGGTGACAAGCACGTGGGAGATTCTAAAGGGACATCCTTACAAATAGGGATCGCCGGGGCAGGGTTAATGGGGCGCTGGCATGCCGCGGCTGCGCACAAGGCCGGTGGACGGGTAACTGCGATCATGGATCCCGACCTGGAACGTGCGGCACGCCTCTCTTCCCGTTACCCCAGTGCAAGGATCTTTTCTGATGTAGAAACAATGTTGAAGCATAATAAGCTCGATGTGCTGCACCTCTGCGCTCCCGGGCCCACTCATAACACGATCGCCAGCCGCGCAATAGATGCGCGCCTTCACTTGCTCATTGAGAAGCCAATTACTCAAACGGCCGAAGAAGCGGCGCAGCTGCTAAAACGAGCGGCGAATCGCGGGCTACTCGTCTGTCCAGTTCATCAATTCATATTTCAAGATGGCGTTCTGAAAGCTAAAACGTTACTACCTCGAATCGGTCAGCTTGTTCACATTGACGCAACTATTTGCTCTGCAGGCGGTGCCGGCTTGACGTCTGAACGGCTCGACCTGATCGTCTCAGACGTTCTGCCGCACCCGCTTTCTTTACTGCAAATTTTCCTCTCGCGTGACTTGTCGGCGGAGCGTTGGCTGACAATCCGACCGGCCGGCGGCGAGTTACGTGTCTCTGGCGAAGTGTCGGGAGTGACCTTCTCCTTTTTCATCAGCATGAATGCCCGGCCAACTACTAACACTTTCCGGATTCTAGGAACAAAGGGGACAATACATCTGAACTTATTCCACGGGTATTCCTTTATGGAACCGGGTCAGGTATCGAGAAACAGAAAAATCGTTCATCCTTTTGAATTATCTCTGAGGAATTTGTCCGCAGCGACAATGAACCTTAGCCTACGAGCGATGCGGCGAGAGTCTGCCTATCCTGGATTGCGGCGGCTAATCCGTTTGTTTTATCAGGCAGTGCGAACAAATTCTCAATCACCGATCTCGCCTGAAGACACCATCCTGATCGCCCAAGTTAGAGATCACATAATTCAAACAGCCGGGCTTATCGTCCCGCAACAAGAACACGTGGTAGCATGAACGACTCTCAAACAAACTTAAGCTTGGTAAAGCCGAAGCTCTCCGTTGTCATAGGCTCACAAAACGCCCGGAACAGTATTAGTGAATGTTTGAATGCGTTAGAAAGGCAGCATGACGGGCAGGAAGTTGAGATCATTGTCGTAGATAATTCGACAGATGGAACCGCGGATATCGTCAGTCAAGAGTTTCCCCGGATCGAGCTGGTGCGCTCCGCTAAAGACAAGTACATGCCGGAGTTGTGGGAGATCGGTATTGGCCGAAGCAACGGGAATGTCGTTGCCCTTACCACGTCACACTTCGTGCCAGAGAAGAATTGGATCGCGGAAATACTGGCAGCCCACCAATCTAATTACGCGGGCATCGGGGGAGCCATTGAAAACGACAAGCAGGCCGGGCTAGTTTCGTGGGCTGTCTATTTCTGCCGCTACAGCCGTTATATGCTTCCATTTCAAGAAGTCACGGTGAATGACTTCGCGGGAGATAATGCCTCGTATAAACGCGCGGCTCTGGATCGCTACAAGGAGGCCAGACGCGAAGGGTTTTGGGAGTTCTTTATCCACAACGAGATGCGGAAGGACGGGTTGGAGCTTCTGATAACGCCGAAGATCGTCGTCTTTCATCAGAAATCTTTCAGCCTTCCAGGTTTTGTGAGCCAGCGCTTCTGGCATGGAAGACAGTTTGGTAGTGAACGGGCAGCAAGTATTTCCCTGCTCAAGAGACTGATGTATATCCTGGTGTCGCCACTGATCCCGGTTGTATTTCTCTTGCGCATCACGCGGCTCGTCTTCGATAGAGAAAAGCACATCAAGGAATACGTTTTGTCACTGCCGATCTTGGTGTTGTTTCTCTTGAGTTGGGCCGCGGGTGAGTTGAGCGGTTATCTGTGGACGTCGGAAAATCAAGAGTCAGAAACCGATGACTGAATCTGAGTGCCCTTTGCAAAGATGCTCATGAAAGCTCTCGGAAGGTGTGAAACTCAAGTCCAAAAAGGGTTGCTGTTACAAGTTGAATTCACTTAGAGGAGTCTGTCGGAATAACCTGAACTCTCTGTGCGACCTTTGTGAACTCTGTGCCTTTGTGGTGGATTTGTTTAAGAAAATGCCCACCACAGAGACACAGAGAACACTGAGGATGCACAGAGAAAGAAAGGACATTCATTTTCCGACAGACTCCTAGTGTTAATTTAAAGGGAAAGGGATTCAATTCGCAAGAATTTATACGTAATGAGTAAGAACAAAAACGTCTTTTCAAACAGAGTAATTGCCGGGTTGTTAGTTGTACTATTAGGACTAGCGGTTTTCTTTGGTCAGGGTTTTTCTCCAAGAGTTAATGTAAGTGCAGCCCCTACTCCTGCCCCAAGTGGGATAATCACGATTGATGCTAACATCAAGTATCAAGTAATACAGGGTTTTGGTAGTTCAGAACGAGTATTTGATGACCCGCACATGTTCAACAACAATGCCGATTCAAGAACTGGACGTGCGGCCACAACGCTAACGCAGTCACAACAAGATGATGTTTATCGCATGCTTTACACTGAGCTTGGTCTTACCCGAGTTCTTCCAGTGTTCGAGGCGGGTTGGCTCGAAGAGGTGAATGACAATCATGACCCATATGTTACAGACCCAAACGGCTTTAATTTCGACTGGAAACGCAACGATGCCCACGTTGATTACGTCAATAGAGCAATTCCATTTGGTTTACAGACATATATCCCAAAACCAAACGGCTGGGAACCGTGGATGAACAACCATCCGGATCCTGCCGAAATAGCTGAGTGGACTTTGGCGAGGCTTGGTCGCTGGAAACAACTCGGCAGGGAGCCGCAGTTTTATTCACTAATAAATGAACCAAGTCATATTAGTGATGCCTGGACTGGTGCTGTACTGCGCGATGTCATAAAGAATTTAGGTCCACGCATGCGAGCTAAAGGCATTAAGACAATGCTTATAGTACCGGATGAGTTAAACCCAACTCGCGGCTTGCAGCAAATGAGTATTATTCTTGCCGACCCGGTAGTCCGACAGTACGTCGGGGCGATTTCAACCCATTTATACCAAGAGAATAATAGCAATATGCGTAAATTAAAACTCTTGAGTGAGCAATATGATTTACCCATATGGATGACAGAGTATTCGATCTTAGAACTTAGACAAGACGGCAAAGGAATAGAGGATTTCGAGTGGGCTTTGTTGATGCACGACCTGCTTGCTACGTACAATGTAAGCGCAATTGATTACATGTGGGGATTCTTCGGAGATTGGGTTGGAACCGATCAACAATTAGTGGCGCTTAAAACCAACGGAAGTAAATATGAAGGGGCAGAACGAACCAAAGAGTTTTATCTTACTGGCCAATATTCAAAGTATGTTCGACCAGGCTCACGGCGAATTGGATCAAGTTCTGATGACAGCGGCATAAAGGTGACTGCCTATACAAATGGTAACAACCTGACAATTGTCGTTCTTAATAGCACTACGGTTAGCAAAAATCCTTTATTTACATTTTTAGGACTTAATGAAGTTTCAAGTTTGCAGTCAGTCCGTACGAGCGAGTCAGAACATTTAGCCTCACTTCCCGCGATACCAGTAAGCAACAACAGTTTTACGACTACACTTAGCGGAAGAAGTATTACTACTTTTACGTCAACAATTTCAGCCCACCCGAATTCAAGGAGATGAAGTGAAAAGATTGACAATTCTACTATTCACCATTGATCTTCATTTGCGCCGACTTCGTCTACCCTAGTTGAGGTACTCCCCAAAAACTAGACACATGAATAAGATATGAAACCGGTGCCTCATTAGGGAGGGACAGATGAAGCAGGCAACGGAAGCAGTATCGCAGTGCGTTCAAGAGCAGCGTCGCGCTGAAAGCTATCAAGGGAGATAGAGTTCAATATGCGCCCCAAAAGCGCAGATGAGAATGGCAAACAGTCAAGTTGGAAAACTCAAAAAGGCGGTGACTTGCGAGAATGCGTTTTGGACTTGTCGGAGCAGGAATGATAGGCCAGATTCGAGCGAGGTCTTTCAAGAATCTGCCAGGCTGCGAGCTTGTGGCGGTTACGGATGTAGATAAACAGCGGGCCCGCGCTGTCGCGCCTTCTCCTCAGACACGCATCCTTGACAATTATGAAGAGATGCTCGCTTGCGATGGGGTGGAAGCGATCATCGTCTCAACGCCGCCTCAGTTTCATGAAGAGCTGACCATCGCTGCGCTCGAAGCTGGTAAGCATGTGCTTTGCGAGAAGCCGCTAGCAAACTCTGTAGCTGCGTGCCGAAGAATGGTCGAGACTTCAAGCAGGACCGGGAAAACGCTCGCCACCGGATTTAACCAACGATATTTTCCGGCGATCCAGTTCGTCAAGCAAACCCTCGACAGTGGCCTGATCGGAGAACTTGATCATATTCGCGCCTTCGCTGGGCACACCGGCCTTTCC
>JANMQG010000214.1:0-8837 GCA_031370285.1 Chloracidobacterium sp.
ATGCCAATCAGCCTGGAGTTGTTTGTTAGCGTGACTTCCGTTCGTCAGTTGAAACTTGTGCCGGTTGATAAGACCGTGAAGATCTACACCAGCGGCGAGAAACACTTTGTCGTTGAGGTTGTTACGGATTAAGAAGACACCAATCGCGCGAGGTGTCTGCTGATAGTTCTTCTTCAGCCGTTTGTTGTCTCTGTTCAATTCTAATGTTCAATCGCCAGCAATTCGGCGGCTGCCAGCCTTTCGAAGTTGGATTCCTGGGCTATCCTCTCGGTCTTGCCGGGCAAATTGTGTTTGGCCCTACTAACGAGAAACGCTTTCAGTTAGAATATCACCGTTCCAATTCCAAGCTATCAAGGTGTTCTCGTAGCGCAGTCAGGAAGGACTGCGTTTTTTGCACGGAGAATAGGGCTGCGCGTGCCGCCGCTCTAGTGTCGAACCCCCAACCAGCAGCCGGCGTATCAAGGTTACATGACTGAGGAACAAAAACCGCCAAGTAGAAGAAAGCGCGAGGAAGCTCTGCCGGAGCGCCTGTTGCGCCGCGTGCTCGAGAGCATGGGCGACGTGGTGGACCGCAAGTTTGGACGCACCGTCGATCCTAAGGGCGGGCTGACGACGTCCCAGTTGATCGAGCGAATGAAGCAGCTAATCGATGAGCGGGTGCGCGACGAAGGACGCAAAGGTCGCATCGCGCCACACCATTTGAAGCTTAAAGTGGAATGGGGTACGCATTCAGAAGCGCCACCGGAAATCATCAAGGAGCTCGAGCACGAAGTTCTCGCCGCCGCTATCGATCACGTAAACGATCATCGTTATCGGACTATGGCGACGATGAAGATCGAAACCGAGGTAGATATTTTTACCACCGGCATCTCCGTCGATCCTACGTTTGGCGAGTTTGAAGAAGAGCTGAAAGAGGCTGACGAAGCAAAGCGCGCCGGCGAACTGGAAATACCTCGCCGCAGTGCGTTTGAGAAAATACCGCCGGTCGACCTGGTTGCGCGAGTAACGATTCGCGATAACGCGTACGAGATTCCACTGGAATTGACACCTGGAGGCCGGCGGTTGAGCGTGGGCCGCGTATCGGATAACGAGCTTTCGCTAAACGATTCCAGCGTTTCCAAAATTCATGCGGCGCTGACTATGAACGCGCAAGGAACTCTCCTCGTCGCCGACACTGGATCGACAAATGGCACTTATATAAATGGCCGCCGCATCGCTTACGGCGAAGCGCGCCAGATCGAAGCTGGCGATGTCGTCGGGTTTGGCGACGTTGAGGTGCGCTTTCGCAAGAGTGAATAAGGAACCGAAAGGACAGGTAACCAAAAGCGGGGGCAAGCCCGCCTTCCCGACCTTGAGCCTAATTAACTTGAGTGGCTGATTCTTGAATGAAAGGCTCTCAAGGTTGGAGTCATCTAGCCAATGGGAGAATCTCTCGGGTCGGGAAGGCGGGCTTGCCCCCGCTCCTTGGTTACCACTTGTAATACAACGATCTCATGTTCATGCTGTTCCTCTTGTTGCTTCAATCACCGACGCCCGCGCAAGTTGCGGTGCAAGTCCCAGAGCGAGCACCGGCCCTGCTTACGCTCATTTATCTCGGCGGACTTCTGCTCGTCGTTCTTCTCTTGCTGTTTTCGCTATTCCGAAACCGTCGCCGTGGAGTCTCCGTCGCGGCTGCAGTTCCCGAAGATTTGCCGCCCGAGGTCAGGCGCCGGCTTGGCTCGACATCAACCAATCGCGGCCTGCGCGCCCTGCGCTGGATTTTTGTTCTGCTTGCGGTTTCCGTTTTCGGTTTTCACATCTACTGGACTCGTTACGCTCCAGAGAGTAACGAAAAATTTCAGCAGCTGAGCTACAAAGACCTGCGCAATCGGCGGCTCTCCGAATCAACTTTGCGCGGCTGGTTGCTCGACCGCAGCGGTAAACTCGAAAACGCTTTGGCCCTCTACCGGCGCGATTCCAGCGGCAACATGTATCGAGACTATCCGATGGACAAAGCCATGGCCCACCTCTTTGGGTCCGACCTTGGCGACCCTGGACTTGAGCGCGCGCTCTTTGGTCTGCAAAGCGGGGCTCTGCCTGAGGCGCTTGAGGTGGTGAGGGGAAAGACGGTCGAATTCACGGGCAACAAGGACGTGCGCTTGACGATCGATCGGGATCTGCAACAAGCTGCCGTCGATCGGTTGAAAGGAAAACATGGGGCAGTAGTGGTATTGAATCCGCAAACCGGCGAAGTGCTGGCTCTCTACAGCGAACCTTCCTACAGTCTTAAAGAAGTCGATGACGAAAGAACGTGGATCAAGCTTGAAGCTAATCAGCGCGATAAGCCGTTAGTTAGCCGGGCGTTGGGCGCCTACTACATTCCGGGTTCAACCTTCAAAACGGTAACCATGACCGCGGCGTTTCTCGCGGGCGAGCAGAACACCGAGTTCACCTGCAGCGGCGGTGGTTATTACGCGGCACCCGGCGCCAACGTGATCCTCGACGATGGCGGCGCTGGCGAAGTGCACGGGCGCATCGGAATTGATACCGCGTTTGAAGTTTCCTGCAACCAATACTTCGCTCAGATGGGAGTGAAGCTGGGTGCCGAGCGCCTGAAGCACGCCGCTCAACTGCTGGGGATCGGAACTTACGACACGCCAGTTGAAGCGCTGCGTGGTCGAAAGGAACCCGAGATTTGGAACGCCAGCTCCGACGCGGTTAAGCGGGCACTCGCGCCCAGAGAAGCTACGATAGTTACGGGGAAGCAGATTACGAGATACGATCTGGCGTTGATAGGTTATGGGCAGGGTTATGCCGGACAGATGACTCCCTTTCAAATGGCGCTGGCCGCGGCCGCCATCGCCAATATGGATGGCGGGCTGATGAAGCCCAAGATCGAGTTTGACCGGCCGCCGGAAATCTTCAAGCAGGTGATGACGCCGCAAGTGGCAGCTACCATGCGCGGGATCATGGGACTCGTAACCGGAGGACCACGCGGAACGGCGCGCGGGGTTTTTGCTCCGGTCAAAGCAGCGGGCATCAACACCGGCGGCAAAACAGGAACGGCCCAGAAAACGGAGCCGCTCTATGATGCGAAGACGGGTGCACCAAAAACGCGGCACCGGGTAGAAAAGGACAACAAGGGTGTCATCACTCGCGAGTATGAGGAGACAATCATGGACGAAGAGCACCCGCGAATCGACGCCTGGTTTTTGTGCATCGCGCCGCTCGAGCGCCCGCAACTGGCGATCGCTGTGATTGTGGAGGGCGGGGGCTATGGCTCGAAGTCGGCGGCGCCGATTGCCGCCGCGCTAGTGCTGAAGGCGAAGGACCTTGGCTATTTCAAAGGGGTTAGTAGCCAACCGCTAAAGAAGGCAACCAGGAAATAACGATGCCAGTTCTTTACCGCGAAGCGGTTGCGACCTCCAGCCCAACGTTGCCGCTCGGCGGCTACGTTGGGAATAGGGGATTGAAAGAAGACGCAACCCCATCGGGGTTGAGGCGGATTGCAATTTCGATACCCAGGGTAGCCGCCGCGGCAACCCTGGGCTGGAGGACGTAACCGCTTCGCGGTACTTGATCTACCGGACAACGAGAGTCAGCTGAGTCGAAAATGAAAAATCGCGCATCGTCACATCTGCTCATCATCCTGCTGATACTCATTTTTGAGGTCGCGGGCTATTGGGGCATACATCGTGCGGCGGTGCTTCGTGGTTATGAAACTTCCGTGGTTGGCGCGGTCCGCGATCTCTTGATGTTTGTGCCGCTTCTGATACTGGTAGTTCTGTTGTCGCGGTTCATGAGATACCGCGGAAACTGGATCCTGTTTACCGCTGCGGTGCTGCTCTTTTCGATCGGCATGCTGATTCAGTATCGGCTTTACAGCGATCCGGAATACAACGCCCGCAATAAATCCGAGGCGCGACAGGCCAAAATGGAAGCCCTGCGCACGCGCTACATCATCGAAAGCTACGGTCCGCTGAAGAAGCAACTGATGGGCTTGCCGGCAACTCCAGCTCAGGCCATCGACGTCGATCAACTTCCCAGGCGCCCGTCAACTTACACTCTTTGGGACGCGCTGACTTCCAGCTACACCTGGATTCCGATTTTCTCAATAATCGCTTTTGGTCTGGCTTACTTATTCTGCGTGCGCGACGGCTTCCTGCTTTGGATTCAAAGAAACAGTTTCATAATTGTGTTGTTAACGCTCGTTCCCCTTGCGGCGGCCGTTATCACCTCGAGCGCGGGCAAGGCCCTCGGCAACATGACGCCCTGGGAACCTTCCAAGATTCCTTTTCTTTTGGGCTTCGCCGGAATTTTGACGGCGCGGTACAAAGACCTCGCTGAGACCTACTGGGGCATTCCGCGCGCGCGTGACATCGTACCGCTCCTGGCAATGGCAATGTTGCCGTTTGTCCCCTTCTTCGCGCTGAAGGACTTCGGACAAATGTTGATTTTCAGCGGTGCCTACACGACGCTTTATCTCGTCGCCGTCCGACGTTGGCCGCAACTGCTGTTGTTTGTAGGATCGGTGCTGCTGGTAATCAGCATTTTGGTCGTCGGCGCGTTACCGAGAGACGTGCAGGAGAAGGTGCCACTTCTGCCCACGGTCGCTAAGCCGATTCAGGCGATGCTGCCCGCCCGTATTCAGCAACGCTTTCATCTGTGGCTTGATGGGTTTGATCCGCCGTCGCCGGAAGTTGCCTGGTGGAAAAAAGACTTTGATGAGGCAGTCAGTAAAGATCCGCAACTGAAACAACTTGCCGAGCAGAGTCCCGCGATGCAGAAGATTGTCAACACCGATATCTGGTTCGATAAACTTGCATTTCAACCAGCCCAGGCTATCTTTGGCATCTCCTCCGGCAAGAATACGGGCCGCGGCCTGGGACTTGGTTATCCCGAGGTTATCCCCATCGCCGATTCCGATTATGTCTACGCCGCGCTCGCGGAAGAAGAAGGTTTGCTGGGCGGTGCGATAGTGATTCTTGCCATTATCATTTTTGTCATCGCCGGTGTTCGTACTTCCCTCGACGCGCGTGATATGTTTACTAAACTGTGCGCTGCCGGCCTGACAGCCTTTATAGGCTTTCAGGCACTGGTCAACATCGGGGGCATTTTGCGAGCTTTGCCGATGACGGGAATTACTTTGCCGTTCGTGAGTCATGGCGGGTTCAGTCTCATCACCAGCTTTGCCATGTTAGGAATGCTGATGGCCTTTTCCCATCGCAACGCGCGCGACCGAGTGCTGGCCAAAGGGCCCCGGAGCGAGCCGCGTTCGTCATTGAAACTGGAGGCGGTTGAATGAGCCAGCCCAATAATCAACTTGCAAACACGCAGCCCGGCAATTCGCCGCTGCAATCCTCCGCTGTCACCGATCGCGGTCTGAACGAAAAGCGTCCTCTGAATGAAGACTCTTTTCTACGGGACAGTGAACGCGGAATTTTTTCCGTAGCTGACGGCGTGGGCGGAGCGGAGGCCGGCGAAGTTGCCTCGCAAACGGCCATCGAAGTGCTTGATGAAGCCTTTCGTCATCGGCAGGAGGACGCCGACGTTGAAGACTTGATGGAACTGGCGATTCAGCGCGCCAACGCTTCCATTCATCAAATGGCGCAGGACCACGCAAAGTTTTCGATGATGGCGACCACCATCGTTGCTCTACATATCCAGGGAAATATCGCGACCATCGGGCATGTGGGTGATTCGCGTTTGTATCGTCTGACGCCCGCTGGCCAATTAATTCGCGAGACCGCCGATCATTCTGTGGTTGAAGAAGAAGTTCGCGCCGGACGAATGACGCCCGAACAGGCCGCGCACCATCCCAGCAAGAATGTGATTAGTCGCGCACTCGGCGCTGAGAACGATGTCGAAGTCGACATGAAAGTGATCGAGGTCGATGAAGGTACAGAGTTCCTTCTGTGCACGGACGGGATTACCCGGCACATTCCCGACTATGAGTTGAGGCATTTGCTAATTAGGTACTCGGACCTGCCTGCGCTCTGCGAGGAATTGAAACGGGTGTGTTATGAGCGTGGCGCGGAAGATAACCTTACTGCGGTAGTCGTGTGTGTAGGCCAACCACTTTCCGCCACGGAAAGAGTGGAGGATTTAGAGAAAACGATTTCACCAGAGACAACGCTAGCTCCGCCCTTCGCTGCAGCTCCTGCGACCGACGCCGCGCAGACAATCCTGGGGACCGGGTTTGATTCCGTGGCCAGCAGCGCTCTTTCGGCTAGCGAAGTGCCTACTGCAACGGCTCAGAGCAATGCCGCTCCAGAGACCAGGAGCATAAACGCAATCGAGAGCCGGCTGGACTGGGAGCGACCGTCGGCAAGAAGTGGCGTGGAAAGAACCATGACGCGGTTCTTCATGTTCGTTCTCTTCCTTGCTGTCGTCGGCGCAGCTTTTTACGCCGGCAGGAAATACAAAGGGCCGATACCTTATGTTGAGAGTGCGTTGCCCGTCGCGGAAGTTTCACCCACGCCGGTCCTGGGCGACGACCCGCTGCTGAAGTTTGAAAGAGGCCGGCGTGAGGTTGATAACGATCCTAACGCTTGGTTGGCCACGCAGTTGAAGAGCGAGCTTTCGCGGCAGCAGATAAAGCTACCGCTGGATTCCACCGACGCGGAGTTTCTCTATCTCTATGGCCGCGCCTCGCTGCTGCTGGGAAACAACGAAGAAGCCATCAAGGCGTTTGGTGGGGCTATTGACAAAGCAAACCTTGCTTCGCCACAGGCAAACGCTACCCTCAAGAAGGAGGCGACCCTCGGGCTGGCTGCCGTGGCCTTGAAGTCAGAGAAAGACAGGCCCGTCGCCCAGGCACGCTTCGATGAAACTATGCGACCGCTATCCTCGCCGTCCACGTCTTCCCCATTGAGTTCTCCTTCCCCGTCTTCCCCTTAGCTCAGTTCCTCGCCTTCGCCGCAGGGGCGTCCCCGAGGACAGCGGCACGCATCAAAGGCAGAACCTGTTGATTGCAAACTAATGCCAGAACTCAAGCTACAACAAAGCCGGCTCGATGGTCGCTACGACATTATCGAATGTCTCGGACGCGGCAGCTATGCCGAGATCTACGTTGCTCACGACAACGCTGCCTCCCATGACGCTCCGGAGACGGTGGTCATCAAGGCGCTGAACATGTTTTTGCAGGACGCTCCCGATGAAGCACTCGAACATACGCTCATAGCAAATTTTCAAAATGAAGCAGTGGCGCTTGATCGCGTGCGTCATCCGAATATCATCAGCCGCCTTGGTCATGGCACGGCTATCGATCTCGCCGGCACTACCTTTCACTACATCGTGCTCGAATATCTTTCTGGTGGCGACATGGCGGCGCTCTCCCGCAGTAAGCCGTTGCCGCTCGAGCAGGCGCTCTTTTATCTCGAGCAAGTCTGCTCGGGATTGGCCCACGCGCACGCGGGCGGCGTGATTCATCGCGACATCAAACCGCAGAACCTTCTGCTAACTGCCGATCGCCAAATAGTAAAGATTGCTGATTTCGGCGTAGCGCGATTGGCGGCTAACGAGGGCGCCATCACTCGCGTCGGCACCAATATCTACGCGGCACCGGAACATAATCCGCTCGTGCAAACCGGATCGTTGGATTTGGAAGCGATTGCCGCCGGCCGTGAACATCTGACGCCGGCAGCAGACATTTATTCCCTGGCGAAAACTACCTACGCGCTGATTGCGGGCGAATCGCCACGCCGATTTGCCCAACACTCGATAAAGGAAATGCCCGCCATCGTGACCAGTCATTTCTGGTCAGCGCCGGTGCTGCGCGTTTTGGAAAAAGCCACGCAGATTCGTCCTGATCAGCGCTACCAGACAGTGCAGGAGTTTTGGGACGACCTGGCGGACGCAGCGCTGCCGCCGACAAGATCGCTTGCGGGCGTCGCAGTTGATACCCAAGCTGAACTCCGCCGGCGGCCGAGTTCAGACTTGAGCATCGAGCCGGAAGAGTTTACCGAAGCGCCGCCGCAGCCCCGTTTCCAGCCGGTAAGTGCTGCGCCGCAGATTGGGTTCAATCCAGGCGGAGCGACAACGCCTTATGCAGACCTGTCGGCCTTGCGCCGGCCGAAGATTGTTGTGCCGGTGAGCACGATGCACGCGAAAGCGGCGGCTGCACGCCGTGAAGAAGTTTCGGCTGGCCAAACCGCGAGAGAGAGGATTGCGGCCCTACCGGATCAACCACGGAACGGCAAAGTCCCGCTGCCGCGCCTGAAGCATGACCGCCGCGCTGTTGGGCCGCGCCGCGCCCGCCCCTATTTGGTTGCGGCAGTGCTGATCATTGCCTTCGCTGGAATGTTACTGGCCACGCACAAGTATGTGACTTCCCACTGGAATCCGTTTGCCGGTTTGCCGTTGCTGTCGGACGTTTTTGTAATCGGGCGCGAAGGTGTTACAACAACGGATGTGAAACTGCGGTCGGACGCGAGCGTCGCTAATGCCCCCATTGGTTTGGCTGAGGCCGGCTCGCGGATAAAGATTCTGGCCACGGGCGACAATTGGTACGAAGTTCAGGTGTTGCAGCACGGACGAGCCAAGACCGATCCGTTTACATCTGACCGCGGCTGGATCAACAAGAAGTTTGTTAAATTTGATTAGAACTGGTCTTTGGACTTTGGTCCTTGTACTTAGTTCTTTGAACTTTGAGCTTTGTTTGTTCGTCCAATGTGAGGAGATCAAAGATCAAGGTACAAAGTTCCAAGGAGAAAGATCAAAAACCAAAGACCAAAGACTTAAGACCAACTATGGGTTTGTTAGAATCAATAAGAAAATGGATCGACGGTGACCAGGGCGAAGACCTGCTTGAATCTGCCGACGAACATTCCAAACCGCGCCGCATCTGGGAAGAATTC
>JANMQG010000006.1:0-31382 GCA_031370285.1 Chloracidobacterium sp.
GAGTGGCAGCCATCGCCATGCTGAAGCGCTGGCGGCAGTGCAGCCCGAGGATCTGATCCGCTTTGGCTTGATTCCAGAGTTTGTCGGTCGCCTGCCCGTTTGCGGCGTGCTTCACGAACTCGACGAAGGGGCGCTGATCAAGATTCTGACTGAGCCAAAGAATGCATTGGTCAAGCAATATCAAAAGAAGTTTGACTTTGACAATGTGAAGCTTAAGTTCACTGAAGACTCGTTGAAAGCAGTTGCCAAGCAGGCGGTGGAACGGAAAGTTGGCGCGCGCGGGCTGATGATGATCCTGGAAGAACTGCTTTTGGATGCAATGTATACGCTGCCTTCGCAAAAACGGGTCAAGGAGTTTGTCATTACCAGCGAAATGGTGGAACGACGGCGCGCCATCCCAGGCGAGGGCCTGGCAGGCATCGACGGCGCCGCCGCCTGACCTTTGTTCGACGAACGTCAGTCTGTCCTCGCCTTCAACCCGCTCCTCGCGCGTTTATCAGCAGCGATAAACTTCGGTTTGTCAGATTGTTTCCCCAAAGTGGTGTACACTTGGGAAATGATTTACAATTAAGCGTCTAATATATGGGGCGAGACGGCAGTTTGAGCGGCTCGCCCTTCTTGCAACAGCTGGCATAAAAGTTCTTACAGAATTATGGAAGAATATTCAGATCGCGCTCCTGCCGACGTAGCTTGGTACCCGATGGTTCCAATCCGCGACGTCGTCATTTTTCCCTTCACCAAAGTAGCTTTCAAGATTGGCCGGGCAGGTTCGGTTCGCGCGCTCGAGCAAGCTCTGGCTGCTGACCGCACGATTTTCCTGGCCACTCAGCACGATGCAACCATTGATGAGCCTTCGCCCGAACAGATCTACGGCGTCGGCACCCTTGGTCGGATACTGCAATCACAAAAACAGGATAACGGGCAGATCAAGGTCGTGGTTGAAGGGCGCGAACGCGCCACCACTGTGCGCGTGGAAAATACCGACGGCGCCTTCATGGCCCTGGTTAAGCGCGCGCCGGTTGTTAACGAAGAAGGCACCCGTCTCGATGCGCTGGTACAAAAAATCGCACAGCTGGTTGAGCAACACCTGCGCCTGGCACCCGAAAGTCAGACGGACGCTTTGCAAACTGCGCTCAGAAATCAGAATCCTTCGCACCTCGCTGATGCACTCGCTTCGCAGTTGCGCATTTCGGTTGAGGATAAGCAGGGACTGCTGGAGTTGTTTTCCTCCCAAGCACGGCTGCAACGCTTGATTGAGTTGTTGGAAATTGAAATTGAGAAGCGCCAACTCGATCGCTCGATTCAAACGCGCGTAAAGCGGCAGATGGAGAAAGCTCAAAAAGAGTATTACCTCAACGAGCAGATCAAGGCGATTCACAAAGAGCTTGGACGTAAGGACGAAAAGGCCGAACTCGAGGATCTGAAGAAGAAGATCGAAGAAGTTGGCATGACTGAAGAGGCCAAGACAAAAGCGATGCAGGAATTGCATCGTCTCGAGGCGATGCCGCCGATGTCTGCCGAGGGCACGGTCTCCCGCACCTATATCGACTGGCTGGTCAGCGTGCCCTGGAAACAGAAGAGCAAAGAAATCAAGGATCTGGCGAAGGCTGAGGAAGTGCTCAACGAAGACCACTTCGGCTTGGAAAAAATCAAGGAGCGCATTCTCGAGTACCTTGCCGTTCGTCAACTCGTCAAGAATCCGAAGGGTTCAATTCTCTGCTTTGTTGGCCCGCCGGGAGTCGGCAAAACGAGTTTGGGTAAGTCAATCGCGCGGGCTACTGGTCGCAAGTTTGTCCGCCTCTCGCTTGGTGGCGTTCGCGATGAAGCTGAAATTCGCGGCCATCGTCGCACCTACATTGGCGCGCTGCCCGGTCAGATAATTCAGATGATGAAGAAGGCGGGGACTGTTAACCCGGTTCTGCTGCTCGACGAAGTTGACAAAATTGGCGCCGATTTCCGCGGCGATCCGAGCTCGGCATTGTTGGAGGTGCTCGATCCGGAGCAGAACCACACGTTCCAGGACCACTATCTCGACGTCGAATACGATCTATCGAAAGTGTTTTTCATCGCGACGTCAAACGTGCTGCATACGATTCCGCCGGCGTTGCAGGACCGCCTTGAGATTTTGCGTCTTTCCGGTTACACCGAGCGGGAGAAGCTGGAAATCGCCAGGCGTCACCTGGTGCCGAAGCAGGCTGAAGCCAACGGCTTGAAACCTGAGCAGCTTGATTTCACCGATGAAGGTCTGCTCGAGATCATTCGCCACTTCACGCGAGAGGCCGGCGTGCGCAATCTCGAACGCGAGATCGGATCCTGTTGCCGCAAACTCGCCCGCCGCTTCGTTTCAGAAAACGTCGCGGAAGACTTCAAAGACGTCATTGACGCCGAGCGTGTGCGTGGCATGCTTGGGCCTATCAAGTTTCGCCAGCAAGGCGTGGCGGCATCAAGCGAAGTTGGACTGGCGACCGGGCTGGCCTGGACTGAAGTTGGCGGCGAAGTTTTGCAGATCGAGGCCACGCTCACAAAGGGTCGTGGTGGCGTGATGCTGACTGGTAAACTTGGCGACGTAATGCAGGAATCCGCGCAGGCAGCGTTGACCTGCATTAAGGCGCGCGCCGAGCGGCTGGGTATGAGTATCGACATCATACGCAAGCGCGATCTCCATATTCACATTCCCGAGGGCGCGATTCCCAAGGACGGCCCCTCGGCTGGCATCACCATGGCGACCGCGATGGCCTCGGCTCTTACACGCGCGCCTATCCGTAAGAACGTCGCGATGACTGGAGAGATTACCTTGCGCGGCCGCGTGCTTCCCATTGGTGGCGTGAAAGAGAAGTTACTTGCCGCGCATAGATTTGGCATCGACACGATCATAATGCCCAAGGACAACGAGAAGGATCTGCCGGAGGTTCCTGAGGAAGTTCGCAATGCGCTCTGCATCAATTTCGTCGAAACGATTGATGAAGTGCTGGCGCTTGCGCTCGAGGACGCCCCGCCGACGGATGCCGGGGCTGACGAGGCGAAGACGCCGCCGCTGTGGTCAACCGAGCAACCTACGCAACGCATTCAAACAAGTTAAATCCGTTTAGAAGAGATCCGATCCAGCAGGGCAGAGTTCAAGCTTTTCAGCTTGCGGGCATTTCGACCGCAGGCCGAGGTTTGCGTTCGCAACTTCGTTTTCCAATTCTGAATCCATTCCAGCTAAACCATCACAGGAGATCGCTATGAGTAAACACGAAGACGCAGATTTGATTTTGAAGCTTTACGACTTGAGACGAGAAGCAACCATGCGCGAGGCCCGCAACTGGCTGTTTACCTTCAACCCAACGAGCGTGCAGGACATTATCGACGTCCTCTTAGGCGAGCATAGTGGGCATTATCGCATGGTCATTTCCTACTGGGACATGGCCGCGGCCTTGGTCAACAATGGCGCCATCGATGAGAAGTTGTTCAATGAGACTAACGGCGAGCATCTGTTTGTCTATTCAAAGATCGGGCACTTGATTCCGGAAACCCGGGCGTTGTTTGGCAACCCCGAGTTTCTGCTCAATCTCGAGACGCTGGTGAAGCGTATCCCAGACCACGAAGCGAAAATCACCGCCATGAGAGAGCGTATGAAGAAATTCGCGGAGATGAGCGCCGAGCGAGCGGCGAAAGCACAAACAGCCTGACAAGCATAGCTGGGAGTTGCGCGCACCCCAGCCGAGCAGCTCGGCTGGGGTGCGAGACGGCGTGGTTGCAGGTCATCTGCTCTCGTTGACGCATGAAGATTACGAGCGCTGAATTTCTGAAGAGCAGCTTTCAGGTAGCCGATTGGCCAATTGCACTACTACCAGAAATCGCATTCATGGGCCGCTCGAATGTGGGGAAGTCGAGTTTGATCAATTCCCTGCTCTCGGTGCGTGGTCTGGCGCGCACCTCTTCAACTCCGGGCAGGACACAGTCGCTAAACTTTTTTCTGGTAAACGAGCGATTTAGGTTTGTCGATCTTCCCGGCTTCGGTTATGCTCGTGTACCGAAAGCCATAAAGTCCAGTTGGGGTGAAATGGTCAGCAGCTACCTTGCAAAACGGGAGCAGCTTGTGCTATCAATTCACATCGTAGATTCGCGCCACGAACCCACAACATTGGATTTGCAGCTTCACGAGTGGCTTGAGCACAGCGCCAGGCCACGCTTAATAGTTGCCACAAAATCCGATAAGTTATCTAACAACGAGCTGAAAGAGAGATTGGGACGCGTTAAGCGCGTGTTCAGCGAGGATCGCGTGGTTGCTTTTTCCGCTAAAACAGGCCGCGGCGGCAATGAGGTTTGGCGGGCAATCGAAAACGCACTAGCTGGTTTCAACCACTCGCACCCAGCCTGAAGATTTGGAGGGAAGAAAGCCTCCGAAACCAGAGTCGAGCGTCGAATTACAATTCTCAAAGCCCCTTTTGTTAATCTGAGTTTATCCTGGACCACGAATGACGCTGCACGTCGCATCCAAACAGAAATTCTGACCCGCTCGATAGCGAGGTAAATTGCATAACCCTTTTGAAGAGAATCGCGCTGTGACCCCGCGAAAGGCGCTCCTGCTTAGTGGCTCAATAGGAGCCTGTTTGCCGGCGCGGCGAGCTCTTCCAGTTTCTTAGCCTCCACAAACCTAAAACCAACACGGCCGGCGTGTAACACACCGGCCCGCCACGAAGGACTAATAAAACGAATCGATAGGATTGAATTGCTATGGCACAGAGAACACGTTCACGCGCAACGAGCGCGAACAACGACGACGGTAACGAAGAAAACGACGGCACTATTGCAACTGCCGAAGCTCCGGATGGCAGAGACTTTGGCGGAGAGGGTGGTTTTCTAAACCTCGCCGACCTCAAGGAGATGTCCATCTCCAAGCTAACCAGCATCGCGAAAGGAATGGATGTGCCGGGCGCGACTGGAATGCGCAAGCAGGAACTGATCTTTAAAGTGCTCGCGGCCCAGACGGAGAAGAGCGGCTTGATTTTCTCTGAAGGTGTGCTCGAGACGCTGCCCGACGGTTTCGGTTTCCTGCGGGCGCCGGAATACAACTATCTTCCCGGGCCGGACGACATTTATGTTTCGCCTTCGCAAATAAGGAAGTTTGATCTGCGCACCGGCGATACGGTCAGCGGACAAATTCGTCCGCCCAAGGAAGGCGAGCGCTATTTCGCCCTGATCAAGGTTGAAGCGATAAACTTCGAGTCTCCCGATCAGGCCCGCGAGAAGGTTTTCTTCGACAATCTCACGCCGTTGTATCCAGACGAAATGCTGAAGATGGAGGTCACCCAGGAAAACCTTTCCGCCAGAGTCATCGACCTGGTAACGCCACTGGGAAAGGGTCAGCGCGGTTTGATCGTTGCACCACCCCGCACCGGCAAGACGATGTTGCTCCAGACCATCGCAAACTCTATTACTCAGAACCATCCGGAAGTCACACTGATTGTCCTGCTGATTGACGAACGACCGGAAGAAGTCACGGACATGCAGCGATCGGTCAACGGTGAAGTAATTTCGTCAACCTTTGATGAGCCGCCAACGCGTCACGTGCAGGTTGCGGACATGGTGATCGAGAAGGCCAAGCGCCTGGTTGAACACAAGCGCGACGTGGTTATTCTCCTTGATTCCATCACGCGCCTGGCGCGCGCACACAATGCCGTGGTACCGCCCAGCGGCAAGATACTTTCCGGCGGTATCGATTCAAATGCCCTGCAGCGTCCCAAACGATTCTTCGGCGCGGCCCGCAATATCGAAGAAGGCGGCTCACTGACGATTATCGCGACCGCGCTGATCGATACCGGCTCGCGAATGGACGACGTGATTTTTGAAGAGTTCAAAGGTACGGGTAATTCGGAAATTCATTTGGATCGTCGTCTGAGCGACAAACGACTGTTCCCCGCCATCGACCTGCAACGCTCAGGCACGCGCAAGGAAGAGCTGCTGCTCAGCAAGGAAGACCTCAGCCGGATTTGGGTGATGCGTCGCGTTTTGAATCCGCTATCGCCAGTCGAGCAGATGGAAGTTGTGCTCGAGCGACTCGAGAAAGCTAAGTCAAACGCGGAATTCCTTGCTTCAATGCAAAGCTAACAGAGGAAGTCAGAACCGGGAGCGGACCGGGGTCCCCGCGCGGGCAGCCCGCGTGGGGTGGTGGTAGCGACCGGGTGGGGCGTTCCCCAAGAGCCTGTGAGGATTGAGACGGAAGGATGGACGATCAAGACTTCTCCTTCCGCCTTTTCCTTGCTTTCAGAACCTTCATCCTTCATCCTTCAAAATTCACAGTTCAACCCATGCGCGTAGCCTTGCTTTCATCTGAAGTTGTGCCTTTCGCCAAGACCGGCGGACTTGCCGACGTGGCCGGCGCGCTCCCCAAGGCGCTTGCCAAACACGAGGTTGACGCGCGTGTAATCCTGCCGCTACACCAGCAAATCGATCGCAGCCTGCTCAACGAGTCCGTGATTGAAGACGTGCCCGTCCAGTGGCGTGGGCAGATCAGGCCGACGCGCGTTTTTCAGAGCGACGCGGCCGGCGCGCCAGCTTACTTGATCGAGGCGCCGGAATACTTTGCAAAACCTTCCATATACGGCTACTCAAATGACCACGAACGTTTCGCTTTCTTCTCCCGCGCTGCGCTCGCCCTGGTCAAACATCTTGATTGGCAGCCGGACGTCGTTCATGGCAACGACTGGCCCTGCGGTTTCGCCATGATGGAAGTCCGCGCGCGACGCCGTTACGACGAATTCTTTCGCGGTATTAAGACGCTCTTTTCGATTCACAATCTTGCCTACCAGGGCGCGTTTGAGCCGAGCGATTTATGGTGGCTGGGTTTCGGCGAGTCTCCCGACAAAGACGATTTCATGCTCAAGGGCGCTGCCTCCGCCTTGAAAGCCGGACTCGTCGCCGCTGATGCGCTTTCCACCGTCAGCCGTCGTTATGCGCAGGAAATGCAAACTCCGGAACACGGCTCCGGCCTCGATTGGTTGTTGCGCGGGCGTCGCGACCGGCTGGCCGGCATCACTAACGGCGTGGACTACGATCTTTGGAATCCGGAGCAGGACTCCCACATCGCGGCAAATTTCTCCGCTGCTGATCTTTCCGGCAAACTCTCGTGCAAGCTTGATCTGCTGCGCCGCTTTGATTTGCCAGAGGAGCCAGGTCGTCCAATCATTGCGATAATTTCGCGGCTGGTGGCGCAGAAGGGCTACGACCTGATCCGCCAACTCGCCGGAGAGATCCTGCAAACCGGTTCGTTCTTCATCGCCCTCGGCGCGGGCGCAAAAGAGTATGAGGACTTTCTACAAAGTTGGCACAATAGCGCACCCCATCGAGTAGGCATTTACAAGGGTTATGCCGGCGAGCCGCTTGCCCATCAGATCGAGGCTGGAGCAGACATGTTTCTGATGCCGTCGTATTATGAGCCTTGCGGACTAAACCAGATGTACAGCATGCGCTACGCTACGGTGCCGGTTGTTCGTGCCACCGGCGGGCTCGACGACACGGTTGAAGATTTCGATCCGTCACGAGGGACGGGCAACGGCTTTAAGTTTCGTGATTACAATGCCGGTGCATTGCTTGAAAAAATACGTGAAGCCCTTTACTTTTATAGCAAGCCCGACGAATGGAAAAGGATACAATTGAACGGCATGGCCATGGATAATTCCTGGGACGCCGCCGCTCAGAAATATGTTCAGCTTTACCAGGAAATCATTGACTTACAATAAATTGAGGCGAGTAGTTTAGAGTTCAAACTTTAGTTTGCGCTTAATTCAGCAAGCTAAAGCTTGAACTCTGAACTACGAGCTAGACAGCGAACAAGGAGCTAATTAAATGAGCGAACATGTTAATGAAGTAACTGATAGCAGCTTCGAAAAGGATGTATTGCAGTGTGCCAAGCCGGTGCTGGTCGACTTCTGGGCGACGTGGTGCGCTCCTTGTCGCATGCTGGAGCCCACGGTCGTTGCGGTTGCCGAAAAGTATGCCGCCACGGCGCGCGTGGTGAAGGTAAACGTTGACGACAATCCGTCAATCTCGCAGCGGTATGGCATCAAGGGCATTCCTACCTTGATCCTTTTCAAGAGCGGCAAGGAAGAAGAACGGGTCGTCGGGGCAACTTCCAAAGAGGCCATCTCGCGCATGATCGAGAAACACATTGCCGGCGCAGCCGCTGCTTAAGCAAACAGCAATCAGCAAACAGTTAACAGCCGGAGTCATGTCGACTGCTGTTTACTGTCTACTGTTCACTGTCTACTTCCTTCTTATGTCTAAAATAATTATTGTTATCGGCGCTCAATGGGGTGATGAGGGCAAAGGCAAGATCGTTGATCTGCTTGCCGAACACTTTGACATCGTGGCACGCTATCAGGGGGGCCACAACGCCGGCCATTCTGTGCAGGTAGGCGACCAGTCGTTCGTATTGCATCTGCTGCCGTCGGGAATTGTGCATCGCGGCAAGACGTGTGTACTCGGCAACGGGATGGTGATTGATCCGAAAGCGTTTTTTGAAGAGGCTGATCGCCTGATGTCGCAGGGTATCGAGGTCTCACCGGAACGCGTAAAGATCAGTACACGCGCTCACTTGATACTTCCCTACCATCGCGCGTTGGATCACACGAGTGAAGAGCGACTCGGCAACGAGAAGGTGGGCACCACGCTGCGCGGCATTGGTCCTGCTTACGAAGACAAGGCTGGCCGCCGTGGCATACGCACCGCTGACGCGCTGGTGCCCGAGGTGTTGCGCTCGCGCATCGAACGTAATCTCGAGGATGCTAACCGGATCATCGAAGCATATGGCGGCGAGAAGCTGGATGCGAACGAAATCTTTGACGAAATGTTGGGTCTAACCGAACGACTCGGCGCTTTCGTTGGCGACACGACCCACTTCCTTAACGTCGCAGCCACTCAAGGCCGATCGATTCTACTTGAAGGCGCACAGGCTACTTTGCTTGACGTGGATCATGGAACCTATCCGTTCGTCACGTCGTCGAGCACGATCGCGGGCGGCGCAATCGTTGGTACGGGCCTGGCGCCGAACCGACTGACGGGCGTGCTCGGCATCGTGCGCACTTACACTACACGCGTCGGCGAGGGACCATTCCCCACCGAGATGGTTGCCGGCGAAGCGGAGATGGGGCAACTCATTCGCGAGCGCGGTCGAGAGTATGGCGCCTCGACTGGGCGGCCGCGACGCTGTGGCTGGTTCGACGCTTTCGCGACGCGCTACGCCGCCGAGATCAATGGCTTCACCTCGGTGGCTTTAACGAAGCTTGACGTGCTAGATGCGTTGGAAGAAATAAAAGTCTGCGTGGGCTACAAGTTGGATGGTCGCGAATGCGAATCTCTACCGGCGGTCGCGCAAGACTTGCGCCGCGTTGAGCCCATCTACGAAACACTGCCCGGCTGGCAGACTTCAACAGTTGGCACCACGGAAATGGTTTCTCTGCCCGCAAACGCGCGGCGCTATGTCGATTTCCTTTCTGAGAAAATTGGCGTCGAGATCGGCTTGGTGTCCACCGGGCCGGAACGCACGCAAACAATCGTCATCAAGGATTCGGCTCTGGGAGGCTGGCTGGAAGATTAGTCCGGAGTTCGGAGTCTGGAGTCTGGAGTCCGCTTGGCAACCCCGATATTTTGCAACTTGAAAGTTTGGACTGGAGACTCTAGACTCAAGACTCCAGGCCGTTTTGTGTGGGCCGATAGCTCAGTTGGTAGAGCAACTGGCTTTTAACCAGTGGGTCGCAGGTTCGAGTCCTGCTCGGCTCACCACACCAATGAAAACTCGTATGACCCGATTCGCTTCTCCTGCCAAGAGGTGAAGACGACCCTCTGGCTGAGTCTAGCCTCACAGCTACAAGATTTCACATTGAGGGTTAGAATCTTCATCGCACGTAGAGCCATTGAGCCACCGAGGAGACATTGCGCATGGCGCTCGTTGCACTGCTCGCTTTCCTTCTCGCGGCGTTCGGCTTATATCTGCTGAAGGAGACCTGGGGCACCAAGACCGAAGGTTTACCCAATGAATCAATTTTCACTTCTGCCTTACTTTCCAAAACGGAACATGGACTTCACGGTCAACCGAGTTCACTTCTTCAACTTTGCGACGTTCAAGGATAAGTACGTTGCTTCCCAGCCACTGAGAGCAAGGATTGGTGAGTATTGCGCGCTCTACGTGGATGAGAATTCAAAACCGCTTGAGTCTCCAACATTAGCGGTTATTGACTCCGATTATTCGTTTAACCCGTTGAGCGTCGCACACCTTAAGGACCTTGAACGATATGCACTTGCCTTGCTCTTTTGCAGCATCGGTGGGAAACCGGAAACTACTGTGTGTGGCAGCGACCAGTTTACGCTGCACATCTCAGAAGCCGGGTAATCACCCTCGCCCGTGTCGGACGAAAGCACCTGAGAGCGTGTTAACACGAGAATACAACCTATTCGGTTCTCAGGTATTCGCGTTATTTGGTCTCGTCTTGCGATTCGGTGAGTGAAGCGATCAGCGATCGCTCTTTCTCGATCAGAGTGCGCAGCGATTCCCGAAAAATGCGTTCCGACAGAGAGGGATCGCTTAGCAGTAGCCGGCGAAAAGCCGCGGCCTCCCATTTGAGCACCGTCGATGCTTCGAGTACGCGCACATCAGCCGATCGCGGGATGCCGCACAGTACAGCCAATTCACCCAGGATCGTATTCGGTTTCGCATCGGTTAGGACCACTTCATGACCATGACGCTCGACAAAGACCTGGAGTTTGCCGAGGAGCACCAGCAACACGAATGTTGGTGGGTCGCCTTCCTTGAAGAGCAATTCTCCAGGCCCGTGCTCCTTAATCTCGCCGTAACTCAGCAGTCTTTGAGCGCCATGCAAAGTGTATCCCGTGAATAACGGCAGACTCGTAATAATCGCGGCATATTGTTCATTCATGGCAGAGCACCCTTTCTGTAGATGCCAAAGTTTGCCTCGCTTTTTCCCGCTAATCAGTCTCAAGGTCGTTCGGCGACTCCGCCGCTGACTCCTTCTGTACTGGTTCGGCTCGTCTTGCTTCAGTGGCCTGAGGTGCCCTCTCATCGCTATCTTCTGCCGGGTTCTGATAGGCGAACACCGCATCTTCTTCAGCTGGAGCAATCGTACGAGCGGCCAGATGTTCTAGAAAGACACGCAACCGGCCGGGATTCTTATCCTCGCCGATTGATTCGTCCTCCACGTCGATGTGAGACTCGAGGCGAATCAACTCAGCCGTAGTGCGGCGGCAAAAACCGCAAGCAACCAGATGCGTGATAAGGGAAGGTGATTCAGGGTCTCCGAGCCGGCCCTCAACAAACGCACCAATCGCATCCTCATCGAGGTGAACATCTAGGGGAAGCGCTTCTGACCCGACCTGTGCGCGGGTTTTAAGACGCTGGCCGATCATGTAGCGAAGAGCCTCCGCTTCTCTTTTTGTTTCTTGTCGCGTCACCGTTGCCCTCGCAAAGCTCCTTCAACTTGACCCTTTTCAGCCTCCGCAACACCGGAGTTCTTACTCTCAGCGAGCCCCGGACTGAGGTTCAGACTTTGCCCCAGATCTTCGGTTGCAATAGCCATGCAAATCTCGATTTCCGCAGCGTTCAGCCCGTGGTTGTTTTTTAGTTCGGTATGGAACCTCTCCAAAATCTTTCGGTATACTTTCTCCAGCCAACGCATTACGGTTGATTCGTGTACTCGGTTTGGCCGTGCCTGATCTCGCCGTTTTGATCGTCGTTGAAACCAACGCCGAATAGGTGACGTCGGCTGCTCGACGATACGGGCTATCTCACGGAGCTTAAGACCCTCCACATGGTAGTAAAGCAGCAGGAGCGTCTCGTGATCATCAAGAGCGGCCAAAGATTCATCCAAAGCCGCGATCGTTGCAGCCCGATAACGTTGGCGCACTACACTAGCCAGCATCAACTCTTCGGTCCCACCTACGTCTCCACTTCGGCCCTGACTTTCAAGTGGTTTGTCGTCGTTTTCCGACCAATCTTCCAAAGGCATTTCGGCCTGTCGCCCCCGATACAAATCTATAACAGCATGCCAGACCAGCGTGCGCAGCCACCCGCGCAGCGTACCGCGCCCTGTATAGGTCTTGAACTTGGATTCACGCGCATCACGTGCAGTCTTTGTTCCAAGAAGTGCGACATAGACGGAATCTATCACCTCGTCCGCGTCCATTCCGTACCTAACAAGATGGTGCGACAGACGTTCTAAATACGAGCGGTGCTGCCGATCAAAATGCCACCAGGCATGTTCATCGCCACGCGTGCAGGCGACCGCGAGAAACAGATCCAGATCGTGAAGCTCTCCAATGAATTGACGGATCTCGCGAGTGGAGGGCGTTTTCCGCCCTGCCGCAAGACCGACCAAATATTTATCAATGGCTCGGATCACCGCGTCTTTGAAGTCTGCCGGTGGCACGTCAAAGTCTGGACAGGCCCTGGCACAGCGAGCATAGATTGCGTCCAGCTCAGCCGCGCAGGCGGTTAGATTATCGAGATACTCCGTTTCAGACGAGGGTGTCACGAGACGACTGCGATCATCGATCAGTTCAGAATTCGCCAAGTAGTGGCGCATTATATTGGCAAAGAGCTATTGCCAACAACTACCTGGCACTAAGAAGTAACGAAACCAGGGCGATTGCTGCGCACCGGCGCTTCTACTATTGTCATGGCATCGTCTACCATCTTTGCGCCGGCCAAGGTAACCGAGCGCTGAGAGTTCTCTGTCCACAATCAGCACTACTAATTTGGACGCGCTAAGAGGCGCGTTTTTGCCTAAGGATCGAGCCTGGCCAAAGACCCACGCGAAGAGTACGCTGCAGCGGCGTCGAGCCCGGACGGACAAACTACCACTGAGTCAAAGTCCCAGGTAGAAAAATATGAAGCCTGAACCGGCATCCCGGAGCTGAATCGCATCTGCTGCCCTTTGATCACTTCCGCGAGGCCGTCGGGTTTTCTGGCATTGCTGTGCTCCCCGATGACTGTTGTGAAGTAGCTTGACAAATACGATCCTGGTGGTTTGAAGTATCTTTGATCGTAAATAATTCGGTTTTGAAGGTAATCAAGGATGAATCCTGAACCAAGACGATTAAGCTCGGCGGAATCTCAGGAATTGCCTCCACACATCATGGCCGCGCTCGATAGTGCTTACAAATCGAGAATTGAGGGCAACTTGGATCTCGCGATACAGCGACTCGAAGCGTTGCTCGACGAGACACCGGGCACACCCGATCTAATGATTTACAAAGCGCGAGTTACTCTTGCTCTGGCGATCGCGGAGCTTTGCATGGTCGGCGGAGATTCCGCAAAAGCGCTTCGGACCCTGGCTGCGGCGGCCAATCTTGCGAAAGCGACATTCCAGAACATCAAGGCAGTTGGCACCGATCAGGAGAAGCGGACTGCCTTTCGTGGACTGGTCCAAATTCGTGACGTTTACACTCAGCTAGCTTTGACTGGTCGCCCAGCTCCGGAACTCGATGTTAAGGAATGGATCATTGGTCCACCCTACACCCTGGCAGGTTTGAAAGGGCAAGTGGTGCTCCTGGAGTTCTGGGCTACGTGGTGCAAGCCCTGTGAGGAGGTGTTCCCTAAATTAAAGACGCTATATGAAACATACGCCTCTCAAGGTCTGGTCATTTTGGCTCTTACCAGACATTTTCTGGCCTATGGAGGTAGCCAGCATTCGCAGGCGGAGGAGTTGCAGCTTATGCGTGATTTTGTCCGGAAGCACGCAGTAGATTTTCCTGTTGGTGTCTCGGAAGACGAACGTATGCAAAGCGTTTACGGAGCGACCGCTTTACCAAGCCTTGTGCTCATCGACCGGAGTGGCATAGTGCGTCAAATCACCGTCGCCCCTGAGGATGAGCAGTTCAAGTTAGCGCTGGAACAGTGCCTAAGCGCGTCGAGTTGAGAACTCCATAGCAAGTTTGCGGATAAGATTGCGGGCAACAACGCTCGCGGTCGGCGAGACCAATCCGATACGGGGGATATCGCTTGTAAGTGTAGAGAATTGCTGTTAGCATTGCGGCCACTCAGAACTGTTTCCGTATTGCACAGGACTAGGAAGTTCGTTCCTGGACCTCAGTGGATCCTTGAAGTCTTTAGGATCCGGGAGGCCTAAGTGACGTTGCCGTCAGAGTATTTTTGGCATTTTCCGATCTTGATCTAACGTCTTGGCTGTGTAGTTGGCTGAGATTCAGGATCGCTTCCGCAAAAGTGTTCCCTGAAACTCGTCTAACTCGTGAAAACCGGAAACGAGTCTGATGAATTCAATCTCTCGCGCTTTAGGTTTTCTTCCTAAAAGCTGCCAGACGACTTGAATTTGGCCGCATCACTTTGCAAGGGGCGGTGATCAAAGAACGGCACCGTGATTTGCATCAAACAATATGGGGTACAAGACTGTGCCCCTACGCTTGAAAGGAGAAGTTGGTATATGTCTCTCATGAGTACGATGCCCCAGAAAGGGCAAGAAGCTAAGGTCTATGACATCCCCGATTCCGATCTTGGGAAATACAAAGTCGTTGCGGGAACGAGGGCAACCTATGACGAGGCTAAGGACAAGATCGCCAGCGGTACGGAAATCGCCGGCGGAATCGACCTCGACAAGACAGATGTCCAGGCTTACAGTGATATATGCATCTGCTACTTCTGGTGGAACGGGGTTCTCTATTATAGATACCAGCCTTGCTGGGCTTCCTGCCCGTAGGCTCGGCGTCTAAGAAGACAGTGGGCCTCAACATCCTCGGAACTTTGTCCCGTCTTGAAGGAGGGACTCCGACTGACACAGCAAGTGGAGTGGTTTCCCAGCCACTCCGCTACTGTCGTCTTAGGGCTGGATTAGTGACAGGAAATTCGACGCCAGAACGCATGGCCACACGTACAGCTTTTTTACCAGCATTCATTTCCCAAGCAAAGTGTCACCGATGCAGAAACCAGACTTAGCAGGAAGCCCAACCGGAAGTGCGGTTGCAAGTCAAGCTAAGCCGGTCGCTGGCGCTGTACCACTCAATGCAGGCCAGGCAGTGGGAGGGAACGCACCTCCGCTAGCGGGGGCACAGGCTACTTTGCCACGATTGAGCGCAAGACCATATATCAAACGCGCTTTTTCACTTCTCAGTAAACACAAACCCGTGGTGATTCTCTCCCTCCTCCTAACGCTGTTCGGGGCCGCCTTGCCGTTTGTGGTGAGCGCTGCTTTCGGACCACTGATGGAGATTCTTGGCAAGGCGGCGGCCCAGCAGGGACTGAGTGAGGTCTGGACCCTTACCGGTTCTTTATACAGTAAGTCCAATGCTGACTTAGGCGGGTTTCAGGGGTGGCTGGGCACGCCACTAACATTCACCACGATTTTCATTATTTGGGCGGTGGCAACCGTTGGAGCGGCAGTGCTTCGATTCGTTCAGATGTGGATGATGTCAAACCTCGAGCAGAGATTGGTCGCTCAGATTCAACAGCAAGTCTATGATCATCTGCAAACGCTTTCGCTCGACTTTTTCACTGGGGGAAAAACCGGCGCCCTGGTGCAACGCGTTTTGAACGAATCGCAGAACGTCCAGAAATTGCTCACGCAGGTGTTGCTGACTCCCGTGCTGGATGTAGTCGTGCTGATTGCGGCGCTGTTCTATCTTGTTGGCCTGAGTTGGCAAATGACGTTGGTTGCGTTTGCGCTCGGACCCGTGGCCTTTTGGCTATTTCGTTTTACCATGACGAATTTGCAGCGAGCCGCTGAAGGCATGATGACGAGTTCGCGCGAACTCAATGCCGAACTTAACGAGTCGATCAGCGGAATGTCTGACATCCAGGTATTTAACGCGCAGGAGAGAAGGAGTGCACGCTTCGCCGACATTGCGGGATCGACAGCCAATAGTACCGCGCGCCTATTTATGTGGATGCACTTAAGCAATAGCAACTCTCTCATCTACGTCGCGCTCAGTACTGCTTTGGTCCTCCTGGTTGGGATCAGATTCGGCCCCACATTCGGACTAACGTTGACCAGCGTGATAGTGTTCGTTGGCTTTGTTCCGGCCATGTTCGCTCCGGTCCAGAGAGTCATTACCTCTTACACAACGTATAAATCACTCGTGCCAGGTGTCGTCGCGACCTACGACCTACTCGATACGCAACCAACGGTGCATGAGAAGCCGGGGGCGCAGAGCTTGGGTGAGGTGCACGGGGATGTGAGTTTTGAGAACGTGGTCTTTGGCTACTCGCCAATGCAGAAGGTTTTGAATGGGATCTCGTTTCAAGTACGCGAAGGAGAAACGGTCGCCTTAGTGGGGGGGATCGGCTGCGGCAAGTCGACGGCCATGAACCTGCTTTTGCGCTTTCTAGATCCAGAACAAGGGCGTATTACGCTCGGGGGCAAAGATATCTCAGACGTAACCCTCGAATCGCTGCGCAACCAGGTGTCGAAGTTGTCGCAGTTTCCGTTTTTTCTGAAAGATACGATTCGCGAAAATGTTCGCCTGGGCCGGGCCACTGCTACGGCCGCGGAAATCGAAGCAGCCTGCAAGCTGGCACATATTCATGATGTCATCGTTGATCCGGGCCGGATGCCGAATGGCTATGACACCGTGGTGGACGTGCAAGTTCCTTCGGGTGGGCAAAAGAGGTTGATAGCGCTCGCGCGTTGCCTAATTCGCCAGCCCGAGGTCCTCTTGTTGGATGAGCCGACTGAGAACCTTGATGCGGACCAAACCAACCGCTTGGCCAGAGTAATTCGGGGCTATGCGAAAGATCGGACCTGCATAGTAATCAGCCACGATCTAAATTTCGTTGCTGGCGTCTCTGACCGAATTATCGTGCTTGATAAAGGTAAGGTTGTCGATGAAGGCACGCACCAAGAACTGATTCAGCGCGAAGGTATTTACCAAACCCTCTATAATTTGAAAAACATCAATCCTGATCTGCTGCGCGCCGGGACTCAACCTGCTGGCGCGGCAGGGGCGATGCCGATGGGTATGCCGGGTATGGGAATTCCGATGTAGCCCGGTGAAGGCAAGCTCGCTGAAGACGAACCTCGCCAGCTCAGGTCACTGTCTCGATCGCCTCATTTTGCTTTTTCTGCTGCTCATTTCTTTGGGCGATCGTATAGAGAATCGTTTTGACCTGGAATGGTGTGAGGTTCGGATGCGCTTCTAAGATCAGCGCAATGATCCCGACGATATAGGGACAAGCAAAGCTGTTCCCCGTCATTTGGCGGTAGCCGCCCCCCGGCCAGGCCGCCTCTACTTGAACGCCAGGCGCAACCAGTTCAATTACCTCACCATACCGGTATCCGAAATTGAAGGGATCGCCTCCCTCTCGCTTGACGACGGAGACTATCGACGATGAAAAGATCGACGGAAAACTCGGCTGCGGCAGGTTATTTGCGGCGGCGACGAGCACAGTACGCGCGGTGTATGCGCGATCGAGCAAGTCGTGAAGCGGACCGAAAAACGTAGGTTTCGTTGTCCCGAGTGAAAGATTTACGACCTGCATCTTCTGCTTGACCGCGTAATCGACGCCCGCGAGAAACATCTCTCCAGATCCTGAAGACGTGGCCCCAAGAACCTTGATACTGTAAAGCTCGACGTCGGGCGCAATGCTAGTGATGATGCCAGCGCAGGCGGTGCCATGACCCGCTCTATCACCCAAAGTTGAAGGGCGAAATGTAATTTTCCCTCCTTCTTCGACTGCTTCAACCGACTCCCTGACCTTGCCTTTTAGATCAGGGTGTTCCGTATCGATGCCACTATCGACGACGCCGACGCGGACGCCACGCCCAGTGCGCCCTTCCCAAATTGTGTCCGGCCGGATAGCAGCCCATAAATCCGTGGCTGTATTTCTCGTTTCAAGATCGATACCAGACTGCGACATCTAGACGTTCCTCAGTTTCAGACAAATTTGAAGATTAGTATCCAGAGTAGCCCGTGCTCGCGGACCGCTTTTCGGTAAAGCGCAAGAGAGCCTCCAGCACATCGCGGCACAGTTCGCGTTCGGAGTCACCGCGGCCGACAATGTCCCGTAACGAAGCCCCTAACAGCAACAAGTCGCGATGTTCTGGCGCCGCCTCCACGCTCTTGATCCATTCGCGCGTATCACTATCCAGATCTATTCCTTCCTTCTCCATGGAGACCTTGATCGAGTGAGCGAAGAGGGATTCAACTAACTCAGCCATTTCGTGTGCATCAACAAGCCGCGCGATGGTGTTGGCAA
Organism: Chloracidobacterium sp.; assembly: GCA_031370285.1. Lineage (GTDB taxonomy): Bacteria > Acidobacteriota > Blastocatellia > Pyrinomonadales > Pyrinomonadaceae > PSRF01. The sequence goes on from JANMQG010000006.1 coordinate 18,200, forward strand.
AAGGGCCAGCGCGATCCATCTCTTCCGGAGTGAACGGCGGATAGGGCGGCTCACCGGGACGGTTCACGAATTCCAGCACGCCGATCGTTTCATGACCCAGCCGCAGTGGTGTTGCCAACAGTGTGATTGTCTTAAACCCAGTTTGTTCGTCCGCCTTGGACCAGAAGGACCCTTCCCCGCGGACGTCAGCGACACATGTTGGCTGGCCGGTTGAAAAGACTAAGCCAGCGATCCCCTTGCCAGGCGGGATTCGTAGTTTCAGCAACTCGGCTTTGGCCTCGCTGATGGCCGTCAAGAATTTGAGGCCGCCCTCGTTACCGTCACGCACCAGCACCGATGCCACCTGTGAGTTAACGGCTCTGGCGGCGAGTTGCAGCAGGTTTTCAATAGCAGCTTTGAGCGGGGTGGTCAGCGAGTTTGAGAGATCTACGGCGTTGATTGCTTCACGCAGCTCCGGGGCAAACGTTTCTTCGGCGCCAAAATCCTCGTCGTTCATCTCGTCCTTCTCCGATATGCGCGATTTAGTCCCGCTGAGGATTCAGAGGCAGCAAACGCACTCGCGCGCGCCAGGCTAAACCAAACTCGTCTTCGGTTAGAAATGGTCGCATGAAATAGCAAGCAGAGCGGTGCGACGGCGGATTATACTGCGGAGAGCCTGCGCGAGCAAATACGATTGAGTTTCCCAGATTGAGTTTTCGTACGGAGGCATCGCAGAGAAAGCCGGCCACTTTGAAAACTGCTGATTATCCCTACTTCCAATCTCCCAAAACAATGAACGGCGCCCAGTAGTAAGGATGGGCAAAGCGCGGATCGCGCATGACCGCGAGTTGAGCTCGGCGCATCGCTTCCGCTTTCGATTGTCCCGCCGCAAGCTCTTTATAGAACACCATCATCGTGTCCTTCGTCGAAGTATCGTTGACGCTCCACAGCGACGCTACCACCGTCGGCGCGCCCGCCTTCGTGAAGGCGCGAGAGAGACTGCTGTAAACCGCGCTCGGATCGTAGCCGCCGATGTTCGTCTCGCAAGCTGACAGAGTTACCAACCGCGTTCCACTAAACGAAAGCTTGTAGTTGTCTTCGACGATGTCTTTGACTGACAGGCGACCTGGATCGCCGGCCAACAGCAGATAGCTCTCTTTCGGCTCGAGACTATTGATAACGCCGTGCGTGGCAAAATGAACATAAGAACTGCCGGCGGTGGATTGCGCTATACGGGAGACCGTCGCATCTTTGCCGGTGATGATATTAGCGTGGATAAATATTCGTCCCAGGGCGGAAACTTCCTCGGTTGCCGCTGGCAGACTGCCGTCTGGATTTCCCAGCGCCAGCAGAGGGCGCGTCTTGCCGTCGCCGTTGTCGACTGTCGTGACAGAGGCCACCGCGTTCAGCAAATCAGCCGAAGCGAGATAAGCGAAACGCTTTTGTTCGATCAAAAAGGTGAGCGAGCCATCCGGGTTTGCGCTACCCAGCGCATGAATCGGCAGGTAGTAAAGCTCGCCCGCCGGAACAATCAGCAAATTATCTGCGGCATCTACTTCTGCTTGCACCGGCGCAATAAGTGCCTGGTAAAGCTGCACCGTTGCGTCCTTAATCGGCGCGATGTCGTTTTTGAAATCCTGTTTGCCGTCATCTTTCCAGAGCGCGCCACGGGCTGAACGCTCCAGCACGCTCGGCTCGCTCGCGCCACCGAGCGCTTCGCGATACTGCATAACCAGCTTAGCCAGGTCAGCGCGCTTAATTGCAACAGTACGAATCGCCGGCCCTGCGTCACGGGTCACCACAAAAATGTAGAGCTCGTTGTCAGTCGGGAAATACTCGAGCAGTAAGGTTTTTTCCGATAGATGTTTGCGTATTTCCACCAGGTCAGTCGGGCTTACGGCGACCAGACTGGCGTAGGAAGAGTTGGCACGCTTGATCTTTTCGACTGCATCGAAATACTTACTCTGCGCATCAGCCAGCTTAGTTCGCGCAGCTACGATCTTCGCCTGGTCTCGCTTAGCTTCCGGCTTTGCCAGTTCGACGGCCAGTTCTCGTTCGGCAACTCGGAACGCGTCAGTTTGCGCCCGCAGACGATCAAGCAAAGCAGTCATGGCCGGGTCTTTAGCTTTCACATTTGCGCCCGCAAGAGCATCAACGAGCGCCTTTGATTTGGCCCGCTCCAGATATACGAGCGCTTCGGCTGCGCGACCTTTCTTAATCAGCAGTTTGATCAAATGATCGTAGAGGTCGCGATTTCCACGGCTGGCATTGAAGGTTTCCGAACTGACATTCGTGGACAGAGAGCTAGCCAGAGTTTCAACGATCCCGACGGCCTCGATGTAAGCTGCCAAAGCCTCTTCATCACGCCCCAGGCGCTCCAGCGTCAATCCCAAACTATCCAACGTATAGGCTGCATGGGCGCGCAAACCCAGATCGCGCCAAGTGGTAAGAGCTTCGCGCAAATGTTGTTCAGCGGACTTGAGAGATTCGCTGCCCAGCTCGCTCTCAGTTCGTCCCAGCGTGCGCAGCATCGCGGCCGTTTGCGGGCGTGATCCCAGGGGACGGGCAATCTTCAGAGCATCTTCCGCCAACTGTTTTGATTCCGCGAGGCGGCCCTGGTCGCGCCTCAACGCGCTCTTAAATATGAGCATATTGGCGATGCCCCAGGCCTCGTTCTTGCGCACGAATTCGGCCAGCGCCGCTTCGATAGGAGCCTCGGCCGCAGCGTAATTGCCGCGCTCGCGCTCGATCCTTGCCAGCGCCACATAGGTGCCCGACAGCGAGAAGCTCCCGCCGGCCAGATTTGTACTCAACGCGTGCGCCTGCTCATAGGCTTTGGCGGCGTTATCAAGATCGTTCTCGTCTTCAAAAAGCATGGCGCGATAGCTTAGTATCGTCGAACGATGACCATTCACCATCAACGCGGCCAAACTAAAACGCTGCTCCTCGTCCTTAGCCGGCGTGAAGCCGCTTTGGCGGCGATGCGCTGCTACATCGGCGCTTTTGACATAAATCTGGCCGCTCGACCGGAGCCAGCTCAGCAGCTCTGCTTCGTCGGGCGCGCCGAAAGCGTAAAGCCGTGGCAACTCGTTGAGCACCCCCTGGTACTCTTGATCTGCTTCGCGATAGTTGCCCTGCCGCGTAAGGATTCTGCCAATCGCCTCTCTGGCATCGAAAGCCTTGCTGGCGCGACCGACAAAATCAATGTTGTTCATCTGCGCCTCGGAGGACCTGAGATCCTCGCTGGGCTCGGCACTGAGATCGTAAATGGCAGGAAGCAGTCCGGGCCTGGTCTGTTCGATTACCTGACGATAGCGAACAAGGGCTCCGTTCCAATCGTCGGCATCGTCGGCGATTTGAGCGAGTAAATACAGCGTCTCATAAATCCATCTGTGGCGCGGATCATTAGTCCGTAACGTAAGAGCCTCTTCAGCCGCCGATCGCGCCTTAGCATAATCTCCGGCCATGCGATATGCGTTCGCTGTCTGCTCCAGGCCGTGTGCGATCTTGTCCGGGTCGCCCCCGCGTCGCGCCAAAGCGAGTCTGGCGTCGGCGATTCTTGCTACTTCAATCAGATCGCCTCGCGACGAAGCCAGGCTGTCGAGATAGGCGAGCATTCCGTCCGTGAAACTTTCCACCACGCCGGCTGCGGCTCGACGATAACCAGCATCCGTGCTTGCATCAATCTTTGCCTGAAGGGTTTTGGTGGTGTCGGAGATTCTTTTTTCGATTACCGCCCTCTCGACACGATAGTTCTCATCTTGCAAATGCTCTGCACGTGCATACCACTCGCCTGCTTCGACGTGGCGCCCCAACGCAGCAATCGCGCCGCCAAATTGTGTTTGCAAATTGGCCAGCGTTTTTGATTCTTTGAGGCGTGGCTCTTCGGCAGTCGTTTCCTGCAAAACCTGTTGCTGTTCTTCAAGGGCAGAAAGCAACGCGGCGTGCGCGCCCTCCTTGTCCGCGACATTCCGCAGGGCGCCCGCCTGCATCGAGAGCGCGTTGACTCTGCTAGTTCGATGTTTTGGCAACGCCCTGGCCAGCTCAGCGGCGCGCGCGAAGAACGTGGCCGCGTCCTTCCAGTTTTCCAGACCGTAAGCGGCGTAAGCTCTGATGGCGGAGGCCTGAAACAGCCCAACCTGATGATTCCATTTACTCCAGATCGTCTCGGCACGATCCAACAGTGGGCCAACATCGTCCATCCTTTTGTCATGTAGCGCAAAAAAAGAAAGGGAGCCTGAGAAGCTGGCAACCGCCAGCTCAATTCCTTCGGCCTCGGACAACTCCAGGGCGCGCTCAGTCAATTCGCGCGGCGAGCCTGGCGGAGCATCCTTACCCGGATCCTTCTCGTTGAACCGCAGAGAAGCAATTTCGGCCAGGTACAGAATCTGCTCGATGCCCTCGCCTGCATTGCTAAAACCGACGCCGGGCTTTTGCCGCCTCGACCATTCATCGAATTTTCCTTCGAGAGCGCCATTTTCATGATCACCCTCGACTAAGAGCTTGCGCGCAGCTTCGGCAAATTGCAGCGGCGGGCTTTCGTAGAGCCGCGCGGTAACCGCTTCGAACAATAGCTCCCGGTAAAGAAAGCGCGCCGCCAGGCGATTGCTATTGATTACGGAACGCGCCGAAGCTTCCTTTTGAGTGGCAACCAACCTTAGCAGCTGCTGCCATAATGGAAAGGCTAAGGTGGAAGACCGGCCGGCGGCTTTGGTTGGTTCCTCTTTGAGCTTTTGGATAAGCGAATCGTAGTAAGCTCTTGCTGCCGCGTCGTTCGGGTTTTCACTCACCAACTCGGCGACAATGCGCAGCGCGTCGTACCATACGCCAAAGTCTTCGAAGATGCGCGCCTGAGCCAAACGTTCGCTCGCGTTTTTCGGCGCTGCGAGCTTCGCCTTTTCCAAAGCTGCTTTGACTTGCGCAGCATCTTCGCCGGCCAGCACAAAGAAGGTAACTACCGCGCCCTGTCTTCTCTCCATCACGCCCGCGGTCGAGACCCGCCACGAATAGATCTGGCCCGGAGCTAGAGCCGGGGCATCCGACGGATACGACAACTGCGCCACCTTTACGTCGGTCTCAAAAACAATCGGGGAAGACGAGTCCGTTCCGTCGCGCAACATGAAATGATACGAGCTGGCGCCGGGCGCCGGCGTCCAGGCGAAGAATGGTCGGGCGCTGTAGGCCAGTCCTTCGTAAGGTGCAATCGGCTTCAGCGGACCGCGGGTGGCGCCGGCAGCAATCAATCGGGACGATGCGTCGTGTCCCGTCTGTTCAAATCCGCGCGAACCGGAAGGCGGCTTCGGCAGCGGACGACGTGGGCCAGGCTGTTTGGGAGCGACTTGTGCGGGCGTCGTGAAGTTGAAGCTAGTCGTGCCGAATGAAAGCACGCAGAGGGAGAGCAATGTCAGCCGACAAGCGAACGTAAACAATCTAAACACGACCAACTCCTGCTTCTTAGTCCTGCGACAGATTTCAGATCAGTGCGCGAAGTAACGGAACATGCTCGTCGCGGCTTCAAATTCTGTTTTGTAGATGCAAGTCGAATCCGCTGTTACAGGATTCTTCCCTGGCATCCTTACAGTGCTCATTTTGCTTCGGCGACGGACGCAATTGATTCAGCCTTAAATTTCTTCCCGGTGACCGTCAACACAGCGGTGCTTTTAGTCTTACCCTTGACTTTCACTTCACCCAGCGCGCGCAGCTCATATTCATCACCGAGCAACCGAGCGGTAGCTTCGCTAACCAGGATCGGCACGCCGAACTCTTTAGTAGTCGATTCCAGCCGCGACGCCAGATTCACGGTATCGCCGATGAGTGTGTATTCCAACCTTCGCTCTGCCCCAACGACGCCGCAAGTGGCTTCGCCCGTGTGTATGCCAACGCCTATCTTGATGACCGGGCGCCCGGTTTTGGCCCATTCTTCGTTCATGTGCTCGACCGCCGCCAGCATCGCCAGGCCACAATCAACTGCAGCGCGGGCTTCCTGTTGGTCGCCGCGATCCACGGGCGCGCCGAAGACAATCATCAAACCATCGCCAAGGAACTTGTTGATGTGACCACCAAAGGATTTGACCACCGCATGCATCCGGCTGAAATAGTCGTTCAGCCATTCGACGACCGTTCCTGATGAGACTGATTCAGACAAAGTCGTAAAGTTGCGAATGTCGGTGAAGATCACGGTGACGATGTGCCGCTCGCCCGCGAGCGACAAGTGGCCGCGCTGCTCCCACATTTGCACGGCCACTTCGCTTGAAACGAAGCGCGAGAAAATATCCATTACCTGCGCGCGCTCCGCTTCTGTTTCACTACGCAGCACCCGCTCCCGCCCATAGCGCAAGCCGAGACCCAGCGGCGTCAGGACGACCATTCCCAACCAGGCGCTGGCGAGCGGCAGGATCAACCCGTGCGCATTAAAGACCCAGGACGAGAGCACCAGAGCGAGGGCGGCGATCAAGACCACAGCCAGCAATCCCCACAGTGCGCGGAACCGGAAGACTGCGAGCGCCACGATCGACAGCGCTAACATTACCGCACCAGTTTGCCCAAGGTAACGCGGGCGCGTCAGCATATTGCCGAACAGCAACGTCATGGCGGCTGTCGCATGCAGCTCGACTCCCGGGGTTCGTTTAGGAATGGTCGTCAAGCTCCTGTCAAACAGACGCGCCAGAGCCATCGGCTCATAGAAAGAAGTTGGAAAGAGATCGGGAGCATCAATGTTGGACGCGCCAATCAAAACGATGCGTTCGCGAAAGGGATCGCCAGGAATTTTCGCCTGCTCATTGAATAGAATCTCGCCGGCAGAGATGCGCCGAAAAGCCGGCGATCGCGCGCGATAATCCAACTGCAGATTGAGGTCGGTACGCAAGGAAATCACGCGGTCGCCCAAGCGCACTTTTCCGTCCGAACCCAGCTTCAGGTATTGCAACGGAGCGCCTTCAGCAGCACCAGCCGCCAGGTACCCTTCTGCGAGACGCGTTGCAAAACTAATCTGCGTATCCTCGCCAGGGCGCGTTTGCGAGAGTTGCGAACTACGAACAAACCCATCTTTATCGAGCGGGAGATCAACGAAGCCGATGGCATATGCCGGATCTGCAAACATCGGCAAAGGCTCTATCTCATCAAAGCCTCCCGCGGCCGTCTTCATGGGCAGGACGACGTTGCCGGCACTGGCAATTGCCTTAGCCAATCTCTGATCCGACGCCTTATCTTCGCTAGATACGCCACCCTGCTCGCTCAGAAACGTATCCAGTCCGATGACGCTGGCGCCACCTTCGCTTGCACGATCAATCAAGCGCGCGTACCAGTCGCGCGGCCACTTCTGGAGGCGCACGTTTGAAGCTTTGATTGACGCCTCGTCTATTTCAATGATGGTGATCGGTTCGCTAAGGCCGCGCGTACGAAGGTTCGGATGTCGAGCATCGCGCAACTGAGCAAAGAGGTCGAGCGCCTGGTTTTCTAATCCCGTCATCAAGCCGTAGGGATGCGAGGCATAAGAGCCGTCTGCGTCTCTCAACGGGCGCATCGCCAGCGCCAGACCTCCCCAGATGACGCAAGTCAGCATGATCGTGAGAACCCAATACCAGCGACGCAGCAGATATGGCACAAAGGAATATTTATCAACGAGGGACATAAGTGGTTAACGTCAGGCCTCGCAGAGTGATCAGACAACGGAGGACATCAGGAACGGCGCGACCGCCCACGAATTGTAGTCTAGCCTGAAAGAGCACTGCTGTTTTCGTTCGCGCTGATACGTGGTTTCTTGTAAGACAACCTGTCAGCTTCCGGAGCAAGCCGGACAGCTACGTTACCCAAACTAGGACGACCGTAACATGATTTGCCCTGCATTGACACTCACCACGCATTCGCTTAGCCATGAGGAGCATTGGTCTCAGCATTATGGTTCATGTTGCGATCCAGAAAGCTACATACGTAAAGTACCATCGCGACTGGATAGCAGAGTTGGAGCCGAAAGTATCCCCTCATGTTCGCCACCATCGCTAAACAGGGCGAAGGATTGCAGGAGAGCAGGCTTTCTGGCAAGAATTATCATCAAGTGTGATTGACAGGCCAATTGCTGCATCCGTCGCAATCTTCCGGCTACTACTTCTTATTTTTCGGCAGGCGTTATGATGGTTTCCGAGAAGAAGTCTACGACTGGATTTGTGACAAACTTGTGACGGGAATACCGAAAAAAGGTTTTTGAGGACTTGAGGTGCTTTGTCCTTAGCACGTCGCGATGGATTCGTCGAAGAGCAATTTAGCACGCGAGAACTGCAACTCGACTAAGGCATTGCAGCCAAATCAATTTGAACACAGGTTCAAGCCTCTTACTGCTTTCGATGATGAGATAGGTTTGTCCGCCCAGTTGTATTAGAATCGCGACGATCTTGTTCCGGAACTGAGGCTGAAATCCAGGGCCGACGGGCAGCACGTTGAGCTGCCCTTTCGTTTATTAGGGCTGACTTCCGAAAGTGAGTGCTCAATCGCGGTTGTTCGCGCGAGTGGTGGAGCGATCCAACAAAGAAAATAGAAAGGTCTGTAACCAGATGCCTGCTTCCATAGAACTCGAGCGACGTTTGCGTTGGGCTGACTCGGATGCAGCCGGGCGTCTGCACTTCCCGCGTATCTTCGAACTCGTAGAGGAAGCTGAAAGCGAACTCGTCCGCAGCATTGAATGGCCGATGAACCGGAGCATGGGTTACGATTTTCCGCGCGTGCACGTAGAATGCCAATTTATGCGCGTACTAGAACTGGATGCGCCATTCCGACTCCGTTTCGAGGTCGGGAAACTAGGTCGCACGTCAATTCGTTACGACTATCAGGTCTTCGGTGCCGATGATGAACTGGCGATCGAGGGAACGATGACCGTCGTGGTGTTGCAGAACGGTAAGCCGGCGGAGATTCCGACGACACTTCGCGCCGCACTTGCAGGAGATACAACCGAGAACCGGGGACCATAGTGCATTTGAAGTGCCGAATACGGAATGCGCAGCTGGCGCTGGCATGAGCGGTACCGGTTTTCACACAATCGCGGCCGCGCCCAGTCTTCAGCTTAGTTATCTTTTGAAACCTGCTCTGGTATTTTTGCGTTGCTATTCGAAGTTGCGGCACGACTGTCTCTTAACGAAACCTATGTCTACCACTGAAGTAGCCTTACAGACGAAAATTAAGTCGTCGCAGGAAGCCCTGGACGCCTGGGTTCGCGAGGTCGTGCAATGGCACTTCGACTCCGCGACTGGTTGTCCATTTTGGTTAGACTACGCCCAAAATCTCGGCTGGGATCCACGCGACCGAATTAAGACTTATGAAGATCTGTCGCAACTCGGTCCGTTCGAGGACGAGTGGCTTCGCGGCGGGCCGGTGCGGCGGTGGGTGCCCCGGGGTTATGCCGGCCGTCCCGTCTACACCTTCGAGACCGGCGGAAGTACCGGCGTTCCAAAATCTCGGATCAACATAGAGGATTTTCGTCTCGACTATGAGGCTTTCAGTGCCACTCTGCCTGATGAATTTTTTCCGAGGGGCGCCGACTGGTTGTCGCTTGGTCCAACTGGTCCGCGTCGTTTGCGACTGGCAGTTGAGCATCTGACTCAGTATCGCGGCGGTATCTGCTTCATGATCGATCTTGATCCGCGTTGGGTGATCAAGCTGCTTAAGATGGGCCAACCCAGGATGGCGGAACAATACAAGCAGCACGTCATCGAACAGGGACTGACGCTGCTGCGCGCGCACGACAACATTCGTTGCCTGTTCACCACGCCGAAACTCCTGGAGGCGCTCTGCGAGAAGGTTTCACTTAAGAAGCTTGGAATTACCGGCGTGTTCTGTGGCGGCACAGAAATGACACCTCAGTTCCACCGCTTCGCGGTTGAAGAACTACTCGAAGGAGCTTACTTTGCGCCGACCTACGGAAACACTCTAATGGGACTTGCCCCGCACAAACCGCGCGAGGCGGATGACAATTTCGCTGTCATTTACTATCCGCCCTTGCCACGAGCTATGATCGAAATAGTTGATCCTGACGATCCGAACCGCGTTGTTGACTATGGGGAAACGGGCCGAGTTCGGTTGACGACGCTGACGAAGGAATTCTTTATGTCACGTTTTCTCGAACGTGACGAGGCGGAAAGAGAACCGCCCTGCGAATTCTATCCCTGGGACGGAGTGCGCAACGTCCGGCCATTCTCTCGATTGCAAACTAATGTGGTCGAGGGCGTCTACTAAGATTTCGAATTGCGGGTTTCGAATTGCGGATTTTGCCTGGCTGACGATACGAGTTATTCAGCCGGCGATTCCAACTACCGACAAGCAAACAGCAGCGTAATCAACCGCAAATCCGCAATCCGCAATTCGAACTCCGAAATTTTCTTATGCTTCATATCCCAATCCTTCGTCATGGTGAGCCTTACAAGAGTCTCGATGTGGCTCGCGTGCCGCACCATCAAACGCACGAGTTGTTCGTTGAAATTAGTCAGGCAAACAATGGCTTGATCAGACGCGACCTGCGAGATCAGAAAACAGGTCGGGAGAAACTGGCAGCGTTTTCCACCGCCGAACTCATAGAGATTTGCCGACGCGCTGCCACACACTTTCTCAATGACTCACTTCCTCTGGGTGACACAATGCAAACGCCCGAGGATTATGTGCGGCAGATTTCGGCAACCACGGGCATGCCGCATGTGCTGGCGCGGCGGAATATGGCGAAAATTCACGGCGTGCTCTCTGAAGCCGGCAACGTGATCAACGGACTCACCAGGAATGTTGATTGGGAGATACTCGACCGCGGCTTCGGCCAGATCGAGGGCCACTCGTTGAGTTTTTATCCGCGCGCTGAGTCGCTGGGCGTCGTGCTGCCAAACAATTCCCCCGGGGTTCATTCGCTCTGGATTCCTTCAGTTCCTTTAAAAATTCCCCTCGTACTCAAGCCCGGAAGCGCTGAGCCCTGGAGTCCTTACCGAATCATTCAGTCGTTCATTCGCGCCGGCGCACCGCGCGAAGCGTTCAGCTTTTATCCTACAGACCATAACGGCAGCGGCGAGATTCTGCGACAGTGTCAGCGCGGTATGCTCTTCGGCGACGCCAGCTCCACTAGTCTCTGGAGTAATGATCCGCGCATCGAGATTCATGGTCCGGGCTTCAGCAAAATAGTGATTGGCGAGGATTGCATTGACGACTGGGAGAAGTATCTTGACGTGATCGTTGGATCGATTGCAGACAATGGCGGGCGCTCGTGTATCAACGCTTCCGGAATCTGGGTTACGAATTACGCGGAGGAGATTAGCGAAGCGTTAGCCGAACGGCTAGCAGAGATTCTCCCGCGCGCGGTCGATGATCCGCAGGCACAACTGGCGCCTTTCGTCGATCCAAACGTGGCGGCACGCATTTCACAACTGATTGATCAAGGCCTAACCGAACCGGGTGCGAGAGAGATCACGGCGTCCTATCGTGAGGGTGGACGACTTGTTACCCGTAATGGATGTTTTTATTTGTTGCCGACCGTCGTCCTCTGCGAAAACCCAGAGCAGGTAATGTCGAACCGGGAGTTCATGTTTCCCTTTGCCAGCGTGGTGAAAGTAACGCCGGAGCAAATACCGGAAGCGCTGGGGCCAAGTCTCGTCGTTACCGCGATCACTTCCGACGCAGACCTGATTCGCCGTCTTGTCACCTCCCCAAAGGTGGATCGCCTGAACATCGGAGCGGTGCCCACCAATCAGATTAGTTGGGACCAACCGCACGAGGGCAATCTCTTCGAACACCTTTTTGCGCGTCGTGCTTTCCACCGTGCGGTGGCGGTGTGAAGTAGGACAGACATTCTTGTCTGTCTTTTATGCTCATCAGGGAATGACAGGCAGGAATGCCTGTCCTACTGAACTCTTGTGAAAATTCTTTATCTCACGGGCGGGGCGGGACAGATGTATTGCGGGAGTTGTCTGCGCGACAACGCACTCGCAACGGAACTGATCTCACGCGGTCACGAGGTAACGCTGTTGCCGGTCTACACGCCCACGCTGACAGATGAGCCAAATGTAAGCGGAGACAAAGTCTTCTTCGGAGGCATCAGCGTTTACCTCGAGCAGTATCTGCCCTTCTTTCGTAACTCGCCCAAGTGGCTCGATCGCTTGTGGGATTCGAGATCGATGTTGAATCTCGCGTCTCGCCGTTCGATTTCGACGAACCCCATGATGCTGGGTGAACTCACCGTGTCGATGTTGAAAGGCGGTGACGGATTTCAAAGCAAAGAGATTCTGAAACTACTCGAATGGCTCAAGCACGAAGTTCCGCCAGACGTCATCAGTTTGCCTTACACTCTCTTGCTCGGGCTGGCCAAGCCGATCAAAGAGGCGTTAGGGCGCCCCATCTGCTGCACACTTCAGGGTGAAGATCTTTTTCTTGAGGGCCTGCAGGAGCCATTTCGCAGCGAATCCAAAGAGCTCATCCGCGCTAATGTCAAACACGTTGATGCGTTTATTGCCGTCACCGAGTACTACGCTCGGTTCATGCCAGGTTACCTGGGCATACCGCCGGAGAAGATTCGCGTCGTACCTCTTGGCATAAACCTGCAGGGTTACGGCCAAAGAATTCCCGCGCGCTCCGAACCGTTCACTATTGGATTCTTCGCGCGCATCGCACCGGAGAAAGGTCTGCACCTGCTTGCCGATTCATACCGCAGATTACGAGCGCGCGGAGAGTTACCGAACGCTCGCCTCGGGGCCGCCGGCTACCTGGCGCCGGAACACAAGGCTTACCTGAGCGACATTGAGCACGAGATGCAGCAGGCAGGTTTCGGCGACGAGTTTCACTATCGAGGGGTACTCGATCGTGAACAGAAGATCGCGTTCCTGCAAACGCTTGATGTGCTCTCGGTGCCGGCGACATATGACGAACCAAAAGGAATGTTTCTGCTTGAAGCGATGGCCGGCGCCGTTCCGGTCGTGCAACCGCGACGCGGCGGCTTCACGGAGATTGTCGAGACCACTGGCGGCGGTGAGTTGGTTGAACCCGACAACCCCGAAAGTCTGGCTGCGGGAATCCTGCGAATCCAGCGCGATCCGGCGCTCGCCCGGAGACTTGGACAGAGCGGTTTTGAAAACGTGCGGAAGCATTACAGCGTGGCGCGGATGGCCGATCGCGCGTTGGATGTTTATGAGAGCATCGTGAGCCAAGGTGGGCCTAAATAAGGAGCGGGGGTAAACCGCCCTTCCCAACC
>JANMQG010000002.1:0-17559 GCA_031370285.1 Chloracidobacterium sp.
CCTTGCCGGAAGAGGTCGGAGTTAATTTCGACATCCGGCGGCATCGTCGCTCCGAGTTCCTTGAGCGCCTCGTCAATCTTCTTGGTCAACTCAATGGTCGAGGTGCCCGGCTGTTTCTGGATCGACATGATGACGGCGGGAGCGCCGTCAGTGCCTGCGTCGCCGCGCTTGATCTTCGCCCCGAACTCGACGTTTGCAACATCTCCCAGTTTAATCGCCGTGCCGTTGCGATACGCCACAACGGTATTCTTGAGTTCGTCGAGCGAGTAGAAGCGCGCCAGGTTGCGGATGAGGTATTCCTGCGATTGTGCATCCACGAAACCGCCGGTCGTGTTCGCGTTGGACTTCTCAAGCGCAGTTGCGACATCTTTGATGGTGATGCCGAACTGCTTTAGCTTCGCTGGCGAAACGAGAGCTTGATACTGTTTGACTCCGCCACCAATGTTAATGACCTGCGCCACGCCGGGAATCGTCATCAGCCGCGGGCGGATGGTCCAATCGGCCAGTGAACGCACTGTGAGCGGGTCGGTTTCACCGGTTTTAGAACGGATGGACACCAGCATGATCTCACCCATGATGGACGAGATCGGGCCCATCGACGGCTGGACTCCGGCGGGCAACTGCTCCCGCGCGAGATTGAGTTTCTCAGCAACAAGTTGCCGATCAATGTAGATGTCCGTGCCCCAGTCGAACTCAACCGTCACTACTGAGAGTCCGATGCCTGACTGCGAACGAACGCGCGTCACGCCTGGCGCGCCGTTCATTAAAGTTTCAATCGGAAAAGAGACGAGTGTTTCTACCTCTTCCGGTGCAAGCCCACCGGCTTCGGTAAGGATTGTGACTGTGGGTTTATTCAGATCGGGAAGCACATCAACTGGCAGGTTATATGCAACGTAGGAACCCCACACCAGCAGGAGTGCCGCAATCGCCACGACCAGTAGTCTGTTCTTAAGTGACCAATGAATGATTGCGTTCAGCATAGCTAACTACGAGGCGCGAAACCCTTCCTCAGATTCCAATGCGTCATCGGCATTCCCGTGAAACTGCTGTTCAAATCGAAAGCAGGGCAGGCACCTTTTCCTTCCTGTTTTCAATTGCCGGGATTTCAATTCCCCGCATGGCCTTCGCATTTTGGGGGTGTCCCTTAATCCTTGGCGATGCGCACAACGAATGGCACAACAATGACCTGGCCCTTGCGCTGGAACTGCGCCCAGAGCTTATAAAGTCCAGCATTGTGGAAGGTGGTGTGCGCGCTGATAGTTACGTTTGCAGCAGCCTTACCTCCCTGGCCCATCTTCATCTCCTCATCCATCTTGCCTGTCATTCCTGCGCCTTTCATGCCCGGCATCGCTCCCGCTTCCATCGGGTGAACGTGCAGGTACCTGCTCGTGTCTTCGCTGATGATTACGAAGTGCGCAAGCGAACCCAAATATGGCTGTAAGTCGGTAACAGGTTTGCCTGTTGCTTCGTCCGCGACCATGAAATTGAGTTGCAGTTCCTGACCAGCGCGTAGCGATTCGCTGAGTTGCATTGTGACGCGCAGGCCGTCGACGGTTTTCGTGAGTGACTTGTCTTCAACCAGCGCCACTCGCGGCGCCGGTGTTCCGCTTGCAGTCACACTAAAGCGCTCGACCAGCTGATTGGCGCCAGCCGGTGTGAAATCTGCATAAAGCCGATAGGCGCCGCCATGAGGAAACGTGAAGCCGACGCCGTATGAACCGTCAGCCTGCGGTTCCGGATGCAAGTGATTGAACTCGGCGAGATCGTCTGACACGAGAATCAGATGGATCTGTTTTTCGTGGACGGTCTGCAGATCGCGCACGACTTCGCCACGCGGATTCTTAATGTTCAGGATAAGAGTTGTCGGCCGGTCTGACCTGATTTCCGCTTGGTCCGTCGTGAGCTCAGCGCGAAAGTCGTTCGACTCTGTCGAATCTCTGACGATCGCGTTCGGGCTCGAAGAAGCGGTGGTTTTTTCTCGATTTGCAAGCCGATCCGTCGCGCAGGCAAACGCAAGTCCTACAAGAGACATTGCTCCGATAAAGGCCAGCGCCCTAACAAAACTAATCCGTTTCATTGTCACCTCGTTTAATGGCTACGCACCGGGCTGTGAAGAACGAAGTTGGTAAATTCCTTCGACTACAACGCGTTCGCCTTCCTTTAATCCGGACTTCACCTCGTGGAAGTCTTGACCTTCCGAGCCAAGGACCACTACGCGCTTCTCGAATTGCTCCCCGCCCGTGAACACATAAACAAATGTACGACCTTGCTCCGTTACGACCGCCGCCTTCGGCACACTAAGAACTTTGGCGTCTCCGGTGGTGTCGATCGTAATCTCCACGAACATTCCGTCACGCAACCGGTTTAATGGGTTCAGCACCTCGAAAATGACCGGCACCGTACGCGACTGCGGGTCTACCGTCTGGCCGATGGTCACGAGCCGGCCTTCACCACCTTCACCGATTTTGTAAACCTCACCCGCGTTACCTGCGGCTGTGTAAGAGGCTCGGCGTGAATCACGCACCGTCCCCAAATCTTTCTCAAACACATTCGCTTCGAGGTAAACCGTCGTCAGGTTGACGATATGAAGAAGATCGGCGCCTGCCTCGACTTGTTGTCCGGTCGTTGCCTTTATCTCGCCAATCAGTCCAGTCACAGGCGCCAGCAACGGGAAGGTACGAACCGGGTTCACACGTTTGACCGACTCGTTCGACAGAGTCACTTGCTGTCCAGCAACGCGCGCCTGTTTTTCCGCAGCTCCCACTTCCTGCTTCGCTATTAGCACAGCCGTTTGTGCTTCTTCGACTCTCTTCCTCGGAGCTGCGCCTACTTCCAGCAGGTTGGTTGCGCGCCTCAATTCTCGTTCGGCCTGCGCGAGTCGAGCACGGGCCTGCTGCGCATTCGCAATCTGCTCCGCCTGTTTTGACTGCTGTTCGAGAGCAGCCGTCCGCAGACCAGTACGCGTCGCCTCGAGACTTGCCTCCTCGGGCGCTCCAATAACTTGTTCGAGTGTTCCAATTCGTTCACCCTTGCCGACGGCCGTTCCAACGGTAATATTTCCATTGAAAAAGACGCGACCGGATACTGGAGGCGAAACAACGGATTGCGCGTTGGGCTTCGCTTTGACAGTACCGGTCACTTTCAGTCCGCTGGTGATCTGCCGCTGCTCTACCGGCGCGGTACGAATGCCGAAGAGCAACTGCGACTCTTTCGAAATCGTAATGATTGCGCCCGATCCACCCAGTGACGGGTCGCCGCTGGCGGTCTCTGCTCCCGGCGCTTTTGTCTCGGCACCTCCTGGAGGGAGGTCGGCCACTGGGAAGCGTTCGCGGGGAGGCTGAAAGTAGGAGAGCGTTGCTACGCTTATGGCGAAGAAACCGAGCGCACCGACAGCGACCGGCAACGTCTTGCGGGCGGCTAATCTTGCCGTTGCCCCCTCACGCAGCCATGAGTTGTAATAGCCGAACATCGCTCCTGCCGAGAGCAGAGTAAGGATGGCGAGACCCAGCCAAAAGACCCAGTTGATCGGCGCACTCACGACGCTCACCGGAAAGTCAGCGCTGAATTGCCGGTTGTCACTGGTGCGAACGTCGAAGAAAATCTTGTAATCGCCACCTGCACGAAAAGCGTAGCGAAGACGATAAGAACCGGGTTCCTCTGCTCGCGTCGCCAGTCCCGTCGCGACCACACCTCCGGCGGCAGTGGTTACGCGTGCCGTGACCGTCGCACTGGTAAGAGGTACTGCGCCTCCAGCGCTTAATCCACCGCCGCCCTCTACTTGCTCCGACAGGTCTACGGCAAATTGCACCTCCTCGCCGTCACGCGGGTCTGGCGGCGACTGCCGCAAACGCGCCTTAAACTGCCCCTCATTCGTCTGCACGTTGCGCTCGGCGGTGCGGATCGCGACAGGAGGAGATTTGCCTGGCTCAGCCTGCTGCTTCTCTTGTGCGTTTACAAACCCAATCGCCGGAGCGGTCACGAGCGTGACCAAAGAGATGAAGGCCACCAAGAATGCGATTGATACGCGTCGGGGCAGGTGCGTTCTCTTGAGCGCACGCCCGCAGCCTATGTGTATATTCGTAAACTTCGTTCTTTTCATGTCACTGTGCTTGTGTGCCGCCGTAGAGCGTTCGCATCGTTACGATATCGACGTGAATGGCAGTCGCGGCGGCCTTGGCGGTGGCGTCATCCACTCCCTGAGCCTTCAGGTCCTGCCCGATCTGGAACTTATCTTCGGCGCTCTTGCCCTTGAATTGATCGAGAAAAGCTTGCGTCATACCTTCGGCGCGCACTTCCTTTATGTATGGCTGGTTGTTGCGGCTCTCATATACGACAACCATCTTCTTGCTCCCAGCCTCAACCACTGTCGCTGCGCCGATCTGTTTGCGCGCCCCGCCGCTCGTAGAGTAAGCAACGTAGGAGTGGTGGTCCATATCGGGAATTTTGCTGCCGGCTGTCCTTTCAATGGCAGCAATCTGGGCCGCCGACAAGTCTTTGTGTTGTTTCGCGATTGACTGTGCGTCGGGGAAGGCGGCACTCACGTTTGCGGGCGCCTCTTCTCCGGTGTTGCTCTTAGTCGTATTAGCCGGGGCCGAGTTAGTGGCTGTCGTCGGAGTCGTGGTGTTGCTCGTCTCGGTTGACGACGCGCACGCGGCTGCAAAGCCTGCGAGTGAGCTGGCAAGAACCAGCGTTAAGATTTTTCTCATGTCTATGATCCCTCCTCTTTTGGATCTGGTTAGTTTCGTGGAACTACTTTTTCTATCATTGGCTGTGTCGCAGCCGGCGGCACGAGCAAAGGTTCAGGTCTAGCGTTAGTCGGCTGAACGCTTAATCCAGACGTCTTCAACGACCGGATCAATCGACCAGCGTCGATACCGTCGATGTCAGGAATAATTGTTATTGGAGACGGTGCAAAACCAGAAGGCGGCAGCGTCGTGCCGAGCGCCCGTTCAAGGTCGGCCAGCGAACTGTAGTAATCACCCAGCGCCTCGTTGTAGCCGGTCTGGTTCTCGATCAACCTCCGCTGCTCAGCGATTACGTCGAAAACTGAGAACTCGCCCGCATTGTAAGCGGCGCGCACCGCCTGCAGATTCTTCTCGGCGGTCGGTATGATCTGAGTTGCGTAGAGCACCAGCACTTCGGCCGCAGCGCGATACCGTCGGTAGGCGAGCGCGACATCACGCTTAATAGTCGCTTCCAGGAACTCTCGCTGTCTGTGTGCCTGGACTTTTTCTCCGGCCGCTGAAGCAATCTCTCCCTGATTCCGGTTAAAGACGGGAATATCTACCGAAACGCCGAAAGTAAGTAGTCGATCCTTGTCGCGTAAGATTCCGACGGGTGTGTCATCGAAAACGTCACGGCGGATGGAATACTTTGTCGACAGGGCAAAATTCGGGACGGCCTGCGAGCGTGCGAGTTGGATGCGCGCCGTACCCAGTTCCTCCCCTAACCGCGCCGCTTGCAGATCAGCGCGCTCCCGCAAAGCCATATCGGTTACGTCTGTCAGTGACAGATCAAGCCGCGGAGGCTTTTCTGGCAAAGGAGCGATTCGCAACAATTCAGTCACCTCAAAACCGGCCAGCGTGCGCAACGAGATAAGCTCGCTCTCCAAATCAGCTCGCGTGCGCAAAATCTGCGCGCGCAAACGATCGGTCTCGACACGCACTAGATTGAGATCAAGCGGTGCCACATCACCCTCGTTCAGACGCGCAGTAGTAACTCGTAAGAGTTCATCGTTGGCGGCCACAAGTTTCTCAAGAGTATCGAGTTGCCTCGCGGCTGCCAGTGACCGCGCATATGCAGCACGCAGATCGGCGGCGAACTGCCTCTCTATCGCGCGAACTTCGGCTTGCGCCTGGGCCAGTTCAAATCGCGCTACTGCAATCCGCTTGCTTCTTTTTCCGCCGGTCTCAAAAAGCTGAGAAGCTCCAATCGACAGGTCTCCCTCATTTTGACCGCCAAGAACACGCGCAGAAGTGTACTCGCCATCAAGCACGGGGTTTGGTCTGAGTCCCGCCTGGACCAAACGCCCTTGCGCGACTGCTAATCTCTGCCGTGCGGCAAGCAAATCGGCGCGGCGGCCAAAACCTCGTTCGATTAATTGGTCCACATTGAATCCAGAGGGATCAATGTATTGTGAAGACGAGAGTTGTAAAGGCGGAAACGGAGCAGGCGAGTTTGGTGCTTGCTGCGGCGTGCCCTGTGGCACTGGAGTCTGCGCAGACATTGGCGCTGTTGGCACGATCTCCTTCTCCCCCGTCGTTTGGCTAGAGGCCGGACTCTGCGGCATTTGTAATGGTGTTTGCGCCACTGCCACCTGGGTAAGCATTGCTAGCATCATAAATACGCGCGACAAACGGCGACCCGTCCAATTCATCAGCCTTAATCCTCCTAAGTGTCGGAATCGCCGGTTACCGATAGGTGCAAGAGCGTTCAAGCTGCCGCCGTCTCCCCGCCAAGGCGTTCTCGTCGTGATGCTTGGGCCGCGCGGTAAATGACGACCCCAATAAAGCCGATGAAACCTAGACCGACGAGCGTCACCAGAACGATCAGAGTTGTGCGCGCCCACGCTGCGATCGTACCGATTGCTGTCACAGGTAGTGGCGCTACTTCAAGCGCACTGAACGCAGCTGTCTTTGTCTCTCCGTTGTCGTCAACTCTCGCGGCAAGCTTGTATTGCCCTTTAGGAAGTGGCGGAAGTTTCACTTCATACATGCCGGGTGTGGTGCTCGCAACTCCTGCGACTTCTACCGGAGCGCCGTTATCGCTCGTAAACGTGACCATCGGCTTTATTCCGGTAACGGGTTCGTTATTCGCAAAGCGAGTGACAAACAATCGCGCAACCAGTTCCTTGTCGGGCTCGACTGGCGCGTGTTTTAATACAATCTCGTAATCGCCGGCTCGTGCAACATGGACGATCATGTTCGTGCCCTGAGAGACAGTCGCAGGTTTCTGGTCGCCATGGTCCTCACCGCCGTGCGCAAACACTGATTGGTTTGGAGCTGCTAGAAGGACCGCCAAAGCGATGATGGCAGTCAACAGCTTCTCCTTTGGTTTTGCAATCTGAATTAATCTCATCTTGTATTTTCTCATCGCAGCTCTCGCTATCGCCGAGGTTGCAGAGCCAACCCTCATTTCTCTTCCCAAGTTTTTCCTGGGAGAAAGGTTCTTCGGCGAACAAGCAAACAAAAGCGCTTATTCGGAGAAGCGTAGATTTTTTGGGGATGTAGGCAGGCGTGTTCAGTACTTCGCAGTACTAAGCACGACGCCGGAAGGCTAGATCAGAAAGATGTTAATGAGGAGATGAATTTTGACTGAAGCAACGGGAGGTCCATGTTCTCTTACCGCGATCAAGGTCCTTGACTGCACAATCGCGGGAGGCAGCGCGCCTCGGAATCCAGCCGCGCCTGCTGCCTGCTTCTTCTGGTCTGAAAAAGTCGGTGCCGCTGCCGTTACCACGGCCTCGTGAGAACTTCCACAGCAAATGCACGATTCCGGCGACTCCCCTTGAGCACCCAACATAGAGAGGCTTCCCGTCGAGGAGCTTACGTGGGTGGATTCGGACGCTTGATTTCGGAAGACGACTACCGGAGAAATGGATTGCGCCGCCGACAGAGGGGCCTTGACGCTATTGTTGTGACCCTCGTGCGCGCAGGCTAAGCTCGCACCACCAATGAAGATGGCAAGAGCAAGCACGACCGCAAATCCGATTCTGTCTTTCATGAATACTTCGGAGACTCTCGGTTCCTTTTACAAGTCATTACACTACTATTGTGCTATTTGCAAGCAAGAAACAGGCGATTCTTCGAAAGTTCAGCAAGCGCTCCTTCAAGCAGTTAAAAGCGCCGGCATGCTCATCCTCGGCATATTCATGCCGCTCAAGTTGCCCATCTGATGCTTCTTGATGGCGCGCCGGCGCTTCTTTTTAGCTTTCCGTTTGTAGGACGGACATTCCTGTCTGTCCTGACCTCCTGGTTAACTCTTGGGCTTGTCCGACATTTCATGCTACATCTTCATCTCGCATGAATCACCGCCTGCCAAAATTGTTACCTGTTTGTAGCAGTTCAATTGGCAGAGGGCTTTTGCCAACATCATCTGTATGCTAGACGCCTGACTGTTAATAAGACCTATTCGAGGCAGCGGGAGATCAAAATGGACCTGGATAACAAGAAGATAGTTACCCAAGCTGAAACCGGCGAACCGGCGGCGATAGATCAGGTAGAAGAGCGCGTCGAAGCTGAGATGAAGAAGCTGGAAGGCGAAGCCAAGAAGTTCGTAGCTGATGGCTTGCAGGATGACAAACTGGCGCAAGAGGGCGAACGAATGGTCGAAGAGGCCGAGCGTGAGTTAAGCAGGAAAGAAAGTTCAGACTGATTAGTCGGCGGCGCCCTTATCGTTGAGTGCCTCCTGAATAGCTTCTCTTATTTGGTCCGGCGTAGCCATCGGGTTGAAGCCCACGAACCGCTTAACGACGCGACCGCTGCGGGATATTACGAAACTCTGCGGAATAGCATCGCGCCCTTGCATCAAGGCGACTGCAACCTGCTGACCAGACCAGCCCACTCTATAATCCACATTATAGTTGTGAACAAACTCGCGCACCTCTTCGGCGGAGTCGTCGGGATCCTCGGTCGATAATCCGATCACCTCCACTCCCTGCGAGCGAAATTCCTTATTCAGCTTAACCAGCTCGGGAGTCTCCTGGCGGCAAGGACCACACCAGGTAGCCCATAAGTTTACGAGCAGGACTTTCCCCGCATAGTTTGAAAGCTTTATTGGCGCGCCGCTCACCGCTCTCAGTTCTGCATCAGTCACACTGGCAGGCAACATCGTAATCGGCGGTGGAGGAACATACCTCGCGGGGGGCGCGCCGCGATTGGGCGCGTTGCGATCTGTCGCTACCCCGGGTGCCGGTGGGTTGGGACGCCTTTCGTCGCTGGAACTACAACTTGAAATACCAAACGCAGCGAACAGCGACAGCACGAGAACGGTGAAGGCGAGGCGTGCGGGCGTCCACAACGGTTTTCCAGTATTGGTCTTATTCTTGGCTGACATTTCTTACCTGTTACTACCGGAGTCCGATGAAGCATAGCACTCGAAACAGCTTTCGCGTAATGCAACTGAGACTGAGCCAAGAGCTTAGGTCTACTTCCAGCCCAACGCAACAACCCGCGGCGTAGGCACCGGGATGCGTAAACTAACTGTCGGCCTTGCAGAAGCTAGCGACTCCTGGCAAATCGGAACGATTCGAGGATGACCGGCATCTCGCCCCTTGTGCCCACATCCTCGACACTCGACAATTCCGGAGCCAGCGAAGTTGTAAACATCGTCAAGATGGCGCCGTTCGGGTCTCCAGCTACGCCCGTGGGGACAAACACCACGCGACCCCACAACTGCAAATCGCCCTTTTCTGTACCCTTCGAAACGCCTACCCACTTAAACTCGTAGGCATCCAGCGAATTAATCTTCGTCGGGCCTTCAGACACCTTGCGGTAACCAGGGAAGAACTTTTCCAGACCCGCACTGAATTCCTTAACTTGCTTCGGATAGGTTGGCAGATCCTCGGCATAGGTTCCTTTGCTCTCATACCAACGGACCGCGAAGTTCTCTTGAGTGAAATCGGGCGGCAATCGTCTTTCGACCTTGGCAAAGTTTCCCGAGCCGGGTGTGCCAGCTTTCGGATCCGGTACCCAGCTGTTTGGATAGTAAAACGAGAAGTCGAAGTAGTGCTCGGCGAGTTTGCCGTCAAGGTTCGCCTGGGAGTTTGTAAACGCGGTAGTATCGGGTGGCGCTACGAACTCGCTCTCGGTTTTCTCGGGTTCAGTTTTCGTTTCACTGTTGGTGTTAGCGTCGGCGTTTGTATTTACGTTCTCAGGTTGAGTTTCTCTTACAACGACAGGTGGTTCGGACTTCATCTGATCAAGTCGCGGCTTGATCACGAGGAAGAACGCCGCGACTACGGCGCCTACACCCAGGACGAGAAGTATCGCCAAAATCCCAAGAATCAGCGGCAGCTTTGACTTCTTCCTGGGTGGAGCGCTTGCAACTGGCGGCGCTGGAGCGGGCTGCGCTTTTGGTAATGGCGCGCTTCTCGCCGGAGGTGGTGATACTGGCTGCGGCGGCGCGCTTCTCGCTGGAGGTGGTGATACTGGCTGTGGCGGCGGCGGCGGTGCGCCCGGCGCCGGCCGCGTTGGTAAATTAGCCGACGTAGGTAAACCCGTGGGGCCGGTCTGTCTGGGAAGAACCGCAGTCGGAGCAGAACCGGCGATGGTTTCGTTCAATTCGGGCGGTCGATTGCCAGCGGGCTGGCCTGCCGGCGGCGCAGTAGGAATTGCTGAGTTGGCTGAACCCTGAATCGTCGCGTTCGGATCGAAGGGTTTGTCCGCAGCCACTAACAGCCCGCCATCGATCGTGCAAAACTTTTGCTTGTCGTCGGGAAAAGTACGACTACACTTCGGGCAACGCTTCATGAGTGAGCTCCACTCCTTCTGAAATTAAGGTTGAGACTACCAGTCCGTTCGTCGTTAGCGCGCATTGGCAAGTTTTTGTTCCAGTTGCTTGTTTCCCGGATCGAGTTCCAATGCCCTGCCATAAGCACGAGCGGCGCTGGGCTTCTTCTTTGCTTTCAAATAACCATCGCCCACGCCCTCAAAGCCGTAGACTCCGGCAAGTTGCTTTTTATCTCCCGGTGACGCCACTTCCGCCGCCCGCTCGTAAGTTATCTCTGCTTCTTCAAAACGATCCAACGCAAGATAGGTGCGGCCGAGAAGATTGACCGGCTGAAACGCGCGCGGACTTACTTCGGTAGCCAACTTCAAATAAGGCTCAGACTCCTGGTATCGCTTGAACACCACCAGCATCCGGCCCATTAAGTAAAGCGCGGTGGGATTACGCGCATCGAGCTCGAGCGCACGCTTCAAAACAGGGTCAGAGTTTTGCCACTGCTGTTCTGCCTGCAGCGACTCAGCAATCAAATTCAAGGTCGCCGGATCTTTTGCTAATTGCGTCGCCTTGTCGTAGAGCGGCGCCGCCTCGTCGGCGCGTCCCATTCGTTTGAGCACGCGCGCCAGATGAGCATAGGCCACCGGAAAATCTGGATCGAGTTCCACCGCACGACGGTAAGCATTCTCAGTCTCATTATTGAATAGACCACGCGCCTGCAGCGCCACGCCCAAACGATCCCAGGCGACGGCATTTTTTGGCTGTAGTTGCACCGCTCGGCGGGCAAAGCTCTCGGCGTCGGCAAAACGGCTGGCGTTGCCCGCGCCGGTGCGCGGTTGCACCAGCACGACGCTCAACGCGACCAACGCATCCACATTTGTCGGACTCCATAACGCGGCATTACGATAGGCAACTTCCGCCTCTTCCCAGCGTTGCTGATCGGAATAAATATTGCCGAGTCCATATGCGGCGCGACCATCTTTGGGTTTGATTTTGAGGATGCTCTGGTAGGAGTCTTCCGCTTCGGCGAAACGGCGCGCGTCGCGAAACTGGTTTCCCTTATCCAACAAGTCTTCAATCCGGTCTTCGGCCCCCGCGCTCGCGGTCGTTGGCGTTGGCGTACGCGATCCGCCACGCCTCGTGACTGGAGGCGTTCGCACAGTTCGCTTCTTTGTCTCCGGGTTTTTGGGTCTGAAAATCCCGGCGCCTCCCATTATGTCTGGACCGACCCCCTGGCCCAGGGCACACACGCCGGCAAAGGATAGTCCCAGGGAAAATGCAAGAAACGCTAAAACTGAACGAAAAATCGAGGAAGCTCTCATCGATTCTCTCCTGTTAAGAACGTGAAATAAGTCGCACCCAAGCTTGCTGCCCGGTCCCGGCTGGAATCACCGGTGCGATAAATTGGTTAACGACTTTTCACGAAACTAAATGAACTGTGGCGGATTGTAGCCCAGTTTACGAAAGATGAGCTAACTCGCAGGTGAATATCTTACTGAGCCGAGCGCACCAGGCGAAAGCCGTAGTTTGGATTTCTGAAGTTGGGTGCAAACCAGTCTCGGTAAGTGGCGGAGATAGGTATCTGCCGGTCGTCGGGATCACTCGCATATGATCCACCTCTAACCACAACCCAGTCTTTGTTAGCTGATGGAATCTGAGTGGTGCCGGTATAAAGAGACGCCTTGGAAGAGGTCCACTCCCAAACGTTGCCGATGAGGTCAACTACTCCCCAGCGGTTGTTCCCATCAGGATAGGAGCCTACTGGCTGCGGAGCTGCCTCTTTCACCGCCGCGCGGTTTGCGGCCCAGGAGTTGCCCCACGGAAAAGATTTGTATTCACCGCCGCTGCGCGCCGCAAACTCCCACTCATCTTCCGTTGGCAAACGGTAAGTTACCCCATCTCGTTTCGACCGCCAGGCAGCAAAGGCTTCAGCGTCCTTTGCGGACACATTGACGACTGGCCAGCGTTCCTGCCCCACCAGTGGTCTTCCCCTGACCCAGTGGCTGGGCGCCTCATAGTTCATGTCTCGAACAAAATCTGCGTACTCGGCGTTGGTAACTTCGTTGCGATCCATCAGAAACTTTTGCACGGTTACGGTGTGTTGCGGTTGTTCCTGTGGCGGCCCATCGTTGCGACCCATCTGAAATGTTCCGCCCGGGATCTCAACGAGATCTGCTTTGCTGGCGTCACTCGTTGCCGGACTCGCCAGAGGAGTAGGGTTCGCGCCGGGACCTTCAGTCGTGGTTGTCTTCGAGCGCAACACGAAGTACGCCCCAAGTCCGCCGCCAACCAGTATGACGAGCACGACGACGGCACCAATCATGAGCAGCGAATTGCTCTTCGGCTTGGGCGGGATCGAGACGCGGAAAGGCGGAGTAACTCTGTCGTGGAGCCTGGCGTCGACGCCCGCGCCAGGAAAACTGTTATTTACGACCGCATCAGTTCTGGCGCTCTGATGTACTTGAGTGGCTTCCGGATCGATGACGGCAGTGCCAGCCGGCGGTGGCGGCATGCTGGTGGCCAGGCGCGCCAGACGTTCTTCAAGCTCTTTCGCCTGACGCTCCACGCGCTCCATCTGTTCGCGCTGTTGGCGCTCGCGTGTTTCGCGCTCTTCCTTCTCCTTGTGAATTCGCTCCTCTTGTTCTTTGCGCTTGCGCTCTTCTTCTTCCTCAGCTTTGCGGCGCTCCTCGGCCTCGCGCGTCAGTTCTTCGCGCGCAACGCGCTCTTTCTGCTTTTGCTCCCGCTCATAAGCTTCGCGTGAGGCGGCGAGCTTTGCCTGTTCCTCCGCGCTCAACGCCGTGGAACTAACCGTGCCTGCCAACGAGTCAAATGAGGCCCCGAAGTTTGCCGGTTGCGAAGTCTCACCAGTATTGGATGCTGGTGAATATATCGTTTCGTCGGGGCCTACGGGAGCAGTCTGCCGTCCGGACCTTGCGGCCATGCCGCCTACCCCCACCGCTGCTCTCAGCTCCGCGACAAATGCCTCAACCGACGGTGTTCGTACTGCGATTTCCTTTTCCAATGCGTGACGAACAACCGCTTCAAGCTGCGGCGACACCTCGATGCCGGCAGACTTAAACGATGGCGGCGGCAGCGTGAGGTGCTTCTTCATAATGGAAGGAATGGATGAACCTTTGAACGGCACGTCTCCGGTAAGCATCTGGTAAAGAATTATTCCCAGGCTGTAGACGTCGGCGCGGGCGTCAGGCTCGTCATCCGACCACTGTTCCGGCGCCATATAAAAAGGCGATCCCATCAAGCCGCTGGTCTTGGCTTGAACAAAAGAGCCGAGCAGTTCACCCGACTTGATCTTCGCCAAACCGAAATCGAGAATCTTTAAACCTTCCGAGATCGACTGCCCTTTCTGCGTCATGATGTTCAAGGGCTTCAGATCGCGGTGTACTATGTTCTGCTTGTGCGCCGCTCCCACTCCGGCGGCGATAGCACAAGCGAATTCCAGAGCCCGCTCCGGCGCCATCACCTTTTCCTCAGCCAGAATGTCCTGTAGTGATTGCCCGTTAACAAACTCCATCACCAGAAAAGGCATTGTGCCGCGTACGACGCCAAAGTCAGTGACGGCGATAATGTTTTGGTGACGGATGGCCGCGGCAGCCAGCGCTTCCTGGCGAAACCGCGTAACCAGCATTGGGTCGTTGCCGACGAGGTCCGGCAAGATCACTTTAATGGCGTGAGATGTTTTGAGAAAGATATGTCGAGCCTGAAAGACCACGCCCATGCCACCCTGCCCCAGTCGTCGCTCCAATTGGTAGCGCGCATCGAGTATGGGTTCGCCCAACAGCGATGGCGTCGTGGCATCGCCGTCTTGCGGACAGTGGTTGATTTCGTCAGAGAAACAGCGCCTACAGGCTGGACATTCTTTCATTCGGTGGCTCGGCTAAAAGGCGGCCTGATGACTTGATACACGGGCCGTTTGGGAGCGCTGGAATTTTAACGGCTGATACTCAGGCAAGCAAGCGAGGACTACTTTACTGCGTCCTTCAATTCCCAACTCAACCCAGGGCCATCAAGCAAGCTAGCAAAGTGATTTAACACATTCCTTCCTAAGATGCCGGATTGCGAGTTGACCAAAAGGAAACGTCCTCGGAAGTTTCGTCTGAGAAATACCAATTCGAGTTGCACTGACTCTGCCATGCTTCTGTTGCCGTCAAATCCTTCCAACTCATAGCTTTCACTTTGATCAACCTCTAACCTGAGATCCTCCATAAATCTTGCCGGAATGAGAGTGAGATCAGCGCCAGAGTCAATCAACATTGGCACATCAGTCACAATGTTCCCGTTGTTAAGAGTTCGCAAAGTTACTCTTGCCAGTGGTGCTGGTGGGTCGAATTGGGTGGAATCATACGTGGGCATCGCCTGCGTCTTCGATGACTTCCATTTTGAAATCTTTCGCTTGTTCAGGGTGGACCAAATGAGGGCTGGCAATATGCAGAGTCCCTTGTGCGTCGCCATTCGGAACCAGCACATACACCCGAGTCTTTTCTGGAATGTCGGCGTTTGGAGGGAGGGTCACATGCCCGTTCTCAACGACCCCTTCATATGTGGCGAGCTTTCTCATTTACAACCTCTTATCGAAGCTAAATCTAACATAAGCCCAGTTTTGGGTCTAACTATCGATGGATAGTGTCCAATTTGAAAATCTCTGTGCCTCCTCTGTGCCCTCTGTGTCTCCGTGGTGAGTTCTTGCGCGCGGTAAATTCACCACAGAGGCACAGAGAACACAGAGGGAGCACGGAGGAAACCTGAAATTAGAACTGTACTATCGACGGGTAAGCCAGCTTACTTCACCACGACATTCACCAGCCGCTGCGGGACGACAATAACTTTGATAACTTCGTGTCCCTCAATAAAGGCGCGAATCTTCTCGTCGTTGAGGGCCGCCGTGCGCAGTTCGTCTTCAGTGACTTCGGGCGCAGCCAACACTCGCGAACGCAGCTTACCGTTCACTTGAACAGGAATTTCGAGTTCCTCCCGTTTCGCCAATTCCGGATCAGCCTGCGGCCAGCGACCGGAATTCAACAGCCCACCGGCGTGGCCCAGCTGCTGCCACATCTCCTCAGCCGCGTGCGGCGAGAATGGCGCCAGCATCAGCACCAACGACTCCAAAGCCTCGCGCACGGCAAACACGTCCGCATCGCTGGCGGTGGCGGGTTCTGTCTCAAAAGCGCTGAGCTCATTGAACAATTCCATCAACGCCGCCACGATCGTGTTCAGATGCAGATCCTCAAAGTCGCTGGTTACCTTCGCAATCGTTTGGTGGGTCTTGCGTCGTAACGCGCGTCCAGCCGTGCTCTGTTCATCAATTGACACCGTCGCGGCGCTTGCGAGGCGCTCGTGCCAACGCCACACCATTGTGTAAACGCGCCGCAGGAATCTGACCGCGCCTTCGATGCCGCTTTCCGACCAACGCAGCTCGTTTTCAACCGGCGCCGCAAACAAGACAAACAAGCGCGCTGCGTCTGCGCCAAACGCCGCGATCATCTCGTCGGGATCGACACCATTGCCGAGACTCTTCGACATGGCCTTCCATTCGTCAGTTCCTTCAACTCGATTCGTTACCATTCCCTGCGTCAGCAATCTCTTTACCGGCTCGTCAAAAGAAACGAGACCGATGTCGCGCATAAACTTCGTCCAGAAGCGCGTGTAGATGAGGTGCATGACTGCATGCGAGTCGCCGCCGATGTATTGATCTACCGGCGCCCACTGCCTGGCAATCGCTGGGTCAAACGCCGCCGCCTCGTTCCTTGGATCACAGTAACGGAAGAAGTACCACGACGAGTCCACGAACGTGTCCATCGTGTCAGTATCGCGTCGCGCCGGCGCGTTGCAGTTCGGGCAGGTGGTCTTCACAAAGTCTGCCACGCCGGCTAACGGCGATTCACCCGAGCCCGTAAACTCAGCCCGATCGGGTAACTGCACGGGCAGATCTTTTTCAGGCACCGGCACCATGCCGCACTTTTCGCAGTAGACAATCGGAACCGGCGCGCCCCAGAAGCGCTGGCGCGAGACGCCCCAGTCACGTATGCGATACGTGACTGCGGCCTGACCAAAACCATGGGCTGCGGCGTATTTGGCCATCTCGACAATTGCGTCAGGGGAAACCTTCCCGCTCCAATCGCCGGAGTTGACCAGAATGCCGTAATCCGTAAAGGCATGTCGCATGGCGATGGATTGATCCTCGCTGGTGGCATCGTGTGGGATTGATTCCTGTTCATGCGAGATACGTTCGATGACGCGACGAATTGGCAACGAATACTTTTGCGCGAATTCGAAATCGCGTTCGTCATGCGCCGGCACGCTCATCACCGCGCCAGTGCCATACTCGATCAGCACATAGTTTGCGACCCAAACCGGAATGCTCTCGCCGCTAAAAGGATTGACGGCCAGAACGCCAGTGTTGATTCCCTCTTTCTGTTCTTCCTCGTCAACGGTGCGGCCGCGTGCAGCTTTTTCGGTCTTCACCCTCTCAGCAAAGGCCATCACCTGGTTCTTCAAAGGAGACTCAGCGAGGAGTTCATCAATCAGCGGATGCTCGGCTGAAAGTACGATGGCGGTAGCACCGAAGACGGTGTCGATACGCGTTGTGAATACACGAATCTTCTTGTCACTGCCTTTCAACGCGAAGTCGATAAAGGCGCCCTCGCTGCGACCCACCCAATCGCGCTGGCGCTTGAGTACCTTCTCAGGCCAACCGCTCTCGATTTGCTTGATATCATCGATGAGTTGTTCCGCGTATTCAGTTATCCGGAAGAACCACTGCTCGAGATCTCTTTTCTCAACCTCCGCGCCGCAACGCCAGCACACGCCGCCGGACGACTGCTCATTGGAGAGAACTGTGCTCTCCTGCGGACACCAGTTAACGGGCGACTTTTTCTTGTAGGCCAGGCCACGCTCATACATTTTGAGGAAGAACCATTGGTCCCACTTGTAATACTCCGGACGGTGCGCGGCAATTTCGCGCGACCAGTCGTAACTGATTCCGAGGCGCTTCATTTGGCCGCGCATGTGCGCAATGTTTTCCTCAGTCCAATCGCGCGGATTAACGCCGCGCTTGATCGCCGCCTGTTCGGCCGGCTGACCAAAACTGTCCCAACCGATCGG
>JANMQG010000063.1:0-3200 GCA_031370285.1 Chloracidobacterium sp.
GGATCGTTAGCGGATGTCGAAAGCTCCGCTCCACCGTCTTGTGATTGCGGACTAACCAGCGCGAGCCGGCGCAGGCATTCATGGAGATGCTCTAGTCCGCCGCCATAGCGGCCAAGGTCGTCCCCGAGCATCAATCTCACCTCAGCGCGTTCGTCGACAAAATGGTTCAAAAGTGAAGCAGCCTGAACCACACCCGCTTCAAATCTCGTCAGAAAGTTTTCACTATCGGAATCGGAAAGGTCTCGCGTATCGAACACAATTGTGATGCGGCGTTCATCCTCGGCGGTGAATTCACGCACGGTGAGATTGCGCGACCGCGCGGTTGCTTTCCAATCGATGTGACGCAAGTCATCCTGAGGTTGGTAATCGCGCAGTGAAAAAAGGTCCTGGCCCACTCCCCGTCTCGCGGACGCCATTCGTCCTGCGTAAGTTGGAAGCAAGTGGAGTTCGTCGCCGATCGGTTCGGGCTTGGGATAAACCACGATGTCGACATCTCGCGCGCGCAGCCGCCGCCGAAAGCGGAAAAAGCCAAATGGGAAACGCGTGGACAATTCAAAGCCATTGATAAGCACATGACCGCGGCTGGCAAATAACTGCTCAACGCGCTGCTCCGCTGCGGCGCGACGCGGTATGTAAGTGAAGTAAGCCAGCGGTCGCTTCACGAAACGCGTGCCGCGGCGGCGGGTCTTTTTATTTCTCGCTTCGTTGGGCCCACGAGCTTCGACCAGGATCGAGAACGATGACAACGCTCGTTTGGCGTTTCGCAGGGTAACGATTACTGGCGCCGCCTCTCCCGCGAATATGTGATCGGGGAAACGCGCCGACACGATCAGATCGCGCAGCGACGCTCTTGCCGCAATGCCGCCCACAAACAGGCTGGAAGCAAGCAAGGAGAAGATCATGAAGAGAAGATTGTTTCCGGTGTTCCAGGCGGCGAAACCGACGACCACCAGAATCACGACGAATATCGCGCCTCCCCTTGTCACCTCAACCGGAAGATCGAAACGCCTCACTTCCAGGCGCGCGGAACGCGCTAACGGCGGGACGACGAAGACCAGCATCAAGGCTGCGCTGACCAGCGATAGGATTGCGGCTATCGCGGCCAGTGCATAATTGTCGCTCTGGCGAGCCAGGAGAGTGACGGCTGCGGCAGACAGTCCGCCGATTACGAGGAGAGTTCCCAGGATGGCGTTGCGCCACCTGGCGAAGGATGAGGGCTGAAGGATGAGGGATGAAGACGGAGAGCGTTTGTCACTCGCTGCTTCATCCTTCATCCTTCAGCCTTCACCCTTCCTAGAGCGGCACGCTTACGGTTTTCATTATTTCGGTCAACACGGCTTCTGCCTCTTCGCTGCGGCGCATCGACGAGGCGTAACGCGTGCTGACGAGTATGCGGTGGGCAAAGACGGGGAGTACGAGCCGCTTGATATCGTCTGGGATGCAATATGGGCGCTCCTCGGTCAGCGCCAGCGCCTGCGCCGCGCGGAAAAGCGATAAAGTTGCGCGCGGACTTACGCCCAGATCCAACATTTCCGAATCGCGGGTGGCGGCGACGATGCGCATCAAGTATTCAATCAGCGCATCATCCACGGAAACATCGGCGACGCCTTGCTGTAACTCAATAATTTCCTCGGCTGTCATCACGGGCCGCAGGTCGTCTAGCGGATCGCTGTACTCTCGATCGCGCAGAATCTGCCTTTCATCATCAATAGCCGGATAACCAATACGCAGCCGTAACATGAAACGGTCGAGCTGCGACTCGGGCAGCGGGTAGGTGCCGTGGTGCTCGATCGGATTCTGTGTGGCCACCACCATGAAGGGCGCCGGCAAAGGATGTGTGACGCCTTCAGCGGTCACGTGCCGCTCCGCCATCGCCTCCAGCAAAGCAGACTGCGTCTTTGGCGTCGTGCGGTTAATCTCATCGGCCAGTACTACATTCGCGAAGATTGGTCCCGGCTTCCACTCAAACACGCCGGTATGCTGATTGTAGATTGAGAGTCCAATAACATCTGAGGGCAGGAGATCGGAGGTAAACTGTATCCGTTGAAAGCTGCAATGAAGCGCGCGAGCCAGGGCATGTGCCAGCGTGGTCTTACCAACCCCGGGAACGTCCTCAACGAGCAAGTGGCCGCCGGCAAGCAGCGTAACTATACCCAGGCGCACGGCTTCCCGCTTGCCTTTGATCACCGTCTCGATAGCCTGCTGCAGGCGCTCAACCTTTTCGACTGCGTCAGCGATGACTAAAGGTGACTGCCCTGTTACCGGTTCGAGACGTCTCATTGACTACTTCCTCATCGAGCCAAATTTTCTTCATTCTACATGCTAAAACCGGCTCGCGCATAATAAAGGCCCTTCCTGTCAGAACCGGGTGCGGCAAGCGACCGGCTCGATCATTGAATTCAAACAAGTAATGCCCGCACTTCCAATCGTAACTTGTGTCAACGGCCGAGGCTACCGCTCTCCGGTTCTGACAAGAAGGCTCACGAACGCGCGTGACATGACGTTCCGAATTTACTGTAGTAAACTAAGTTTCAACTCGATTACACCAAGGTTTCCAAGTCTAATCGTAAACCGGGAACCGAACGTTAATTCACACGTGTAATCAGCCGCGAGGAGTTTTATGAGACCAAACCAAAGACAACGTAACGCCGAGCGCGGCTTCTCACTAATTGAGCTGATGATCGTTATTGCGATTATCGGAATTCTGATCGCCGTCGGTGTGACCGGCTGGAAAGCTGCGGTAAAGGCGGCCAATGAGGCAGCTGCGATCAAGACGCTCAGGACAATTGCGGAGCAGCAGATGCTTTATTACAACTCTCACCAACGCACGACGTTTGGGACCTTCGACGAGATGCTGAAGGAAAATATGCTTGATACGCGGTTTGCGGGTACGACACCAGTGGTTGAGGGTTACGTTTTCCAGCTGCGGGTTATTCCCAAATCAACCAGCACCCAGCCTGGCTATGTAGTCAATGCGGATCCACAAGTCACCGAAGGCGTCGGCGCCACCGGAAAAAATCACTTCTACTTCGACTCAGACAGCAACACAATTCACGTCAACCCAACGCAGCCGGCAACCGCTACCGATCCACCCATCGGGCAGTAGCACGAGTAATCAGCAAACCGTAGACGGTAAACAGTAGTCAGCAGCGACAGCGGAAGAATTTTGGCCTTCAAGCTGCTTGCTGTTTGCTGACTAC
>JANMQG010000115.1:0-18631 GCA_031370285.1 Chloracidobacterium sp.
GCTGGGGGCTGTGGGCTGTGGGCAGTGGGCAGTGGGCTGTGGGCAGTGGGCTGTGGGCAGTGGGCTGTGGGCAGTGGGCAGTGGGCAGTGGGCAGTGGGCAGTGGGCAGTGGGCAGTGGGCATACGGATGTGGTGTCGATAGGTTTCGCCCTCAAGCTTATCGGGTCGAAAAGTTTCTACCTTTGTTCTTTCCGCCCACTGCCCACTGATCACTGCACACTGCACACTGCCCGGTGCTATACTTTTGCGCCATGAGCGAGCAGACCTGCGAACCGGTGCAACCTCCAGTCGGCAATGACCTGCTTGACCCGTATGAGCGCTTGGTTGGTATTGAGGTCTTAGGCAAGCAGGTAGAAGTACCCGAGAAGAATCGCCTGCTCCGTTGTTTTCAGTTCCTCTCGCTGAATACGATTTCTTACGGGGACTTTTGTTGGAATGGTGAGTGTACGAATTGCCAGATTTGGTATCACACTGCCGGAGAATCCAAAGTCGACGACAAACCCGGACTCGCCTGCCGCCTGGAAGTGAGCGAAGGAATGACGATTACTTCAATGACTCCATTCATCAAGCTCGACGGAATTACAAATAAAAAAGGGGGAAAGGGGAACGGACAAAAGGAACAAGGAGTTTCTTCCTAGTCCCTCTTACCGCATTCCCCTTTTACCCTTTTTACCCTTTTCCCCCGCTAGTTCCTGCGAGCGTCGCGCCGGTCTCGCCGGAAATCGCGCCGGTCGCCACGTAGATCGCGACCATCCTGCCGGAACTCATGCCGGTCACCAAACAGCTCGCGTCGATCGGATCTGATCTCAAGACGGTCCGCGCGCAGCTCCTGCTGCGAAGCCCCTTCGCGCCGATCCTGTCGATACTCACGCACGTCGGATCTTGTTTCGCGTCGGTCTTGCCTGATCTCGTGCCGGTCAGCACGAATCTCTCTCCGGTCCCCGCGGATTTCTCTGCGATCCGCCCGCAGCTCCCGGCATTCCGACGGTGCAAAGCGGCAGCGATTTGAGTCTTGTGCCAACGCGATCGCTGAAAGACCCGTCACTGAAATAGTAACTACAAACAAACTTCGTATTAGTGTTCTCCTCATTTCATTTCCTCCGTAACTAAATTACTGGCCGTAGCGCCAGCCGGGTTGAGTTCACCGAGAATATGGAGGAGAGACAACACTCCGCCCTGGGACGCGCACTCAAGATGCAATGCGCGCCCGGCGGAATTCGTCAGCACTTACTTCGGAAAACCCCCTTGCTGAGGCTTAGACGCGTCGGCAGACTGGATAGACGAAATTTTTGGGAAGTGGAAGTACGGGCTTCGCAGGAGCCGAATGTTCATAGCCCCTACACCTTAATACTTCGGCACGCTTGGATCGACCTCATTCGACCAGGCGGTAATGCCGCCGGCCAGATTGAGTAAGTTTCCGCTGAAACCAGAACGCTGCAGCGCTTCAATGGCCCGCGCACTGCGGCCACCCATCTTGCAGTGCACCACTGTCTCGCGCGCGGGATCGATCTCCGACATGCGGTTCAATACCTGGGCCAGCGGAATGTGAATAGAGTTTGGCAACTTCGCTATCGCAAGCTCGTTCGGCTCGCGCACGTCCACTATTTGAATATCCTCGCCGTTGTCCAAACGTTGCTTGAGTTCAGTCGCAGTAATCTCGGGCATAGCCTGTTGCGTGGTTCCGTTCATGATTCCTCCTGGATAAGACACTTGGATTTTAGAGCCCGCATTCTATCCGCGCGCGATGTTGTAACCAAGAAGAAGAGGTTGACGCAACCGTGCTGAGTGCTGCAAACAACCTGTCGATGGCAATACGATCCGCGAAACTACACCAAACTACACTAACGACACTTCGTGTTAGTCCGTGTCCGTTCGTGGATCGCACTTGGTGTAAGGCGCGCCTCAAATTTCTTGTTCAATACGAATATCGGCTAGACTGTCCGGTATTGATTGAGAGGTTCACGCCCCCTTAACGACGAGGAGTCCCCCGTATGCGTTTTGAGTATTATCATTCCGGCCTTGACGACGTTCCCAAGCTCTCGGTCGATGGCATGGTGTCAAACAGCGTCCACTTTTCCCATTGGCATGGAAACGAAACGCCGGCGCAACTCAAGGCTGACACGTCAACCGAGATTGCCTTGAATCTCGTAGCCGCTCCGAACGGGAATGAACTGACGCGTGGCATTGAGTTGGTCACCAACAATCATTTCGATACCGACGGCGTGCTTTCCGTTTGGACCGTTCTCACCGGCGAGCGAGCGTTGGACTTGCGCGAGCAACTGATTCCCACGGCGGAGGCCGGCGACTTTTCGGAGTTCAAAAACGAAGCGGCGGTGCGCGCGAGCATCGTGATTCAGGGTTCCGATCAACCAATCGCAAATGACGATTCACACTCGCCGCTCGCTGGTCAGTTGGCGGGTAATAACGTGGACGACGCCAGGGCCTATGAGTTAGTGCTCCCCGAAGTGGAACGCGTGCTGACGAGCACTGACGAGTATGAGCCGTTATGGCGCAACGCCTGGGACAAAATTGCCGCGGCAATTGAAAGTTTCGAGCGCGGCGCCTCAACCGTGACAGAGTTTAGTGAAGTTGGCGTTTCATTGATTACGCTAGCGCCTGATGTGTTTAGTCCGTCTGGTTTCAATCCGACTCGCCACGCGGCGCCCTACACGGCAATCTCGCGCTACGCCAAAGGCCGGCTCTTCTTAATCACCACTCCTTTGAAGAACGGCTGGGCTTATCGAATTGACTATCCTTACTACTCCTGGGCAGAAACCGTTGTCCGTCCGCGCATACCGCGTCGCGATTTCTCGCAACTGTTAACGGAGCTTAATCAGCTCGAGCGTGACAGCGAAGGAGTGTGGAAGCTGGATAACAGTGAAATGACTTCTGCGATTAAGTTTTTCGGCAGTGACGGGAAGCTGGCTGCTTCGACGCTCGCGCCGGATGACGTGGCGAAGGCTGTTCGCGCGGAAATGACCGGTGAAGCCACTGTTGCCGCTGGTTAGGTTTGAAATCGGGAGAGCGGTTAGCAATGAGGTTTGGTTCTGAAAGGTAAAATCTCAAATCTAAAATCGCACATCGGTTGATGCATGACGTCATAATCATTGGTGCTGGGCCGGCGGGTCTGTCAGGGGCTCTATGGTGCGATGAACTCGGACTCGACACCATCGTGCTCGAACAGAATGAGCAAACGGGTGGACAACTGCATTCCATCTACGGCCCCGTAGAAAACTATCCTGGTGTCCGCGCGAACAACGGGAGTGAATTTTTCGCACGTTTTTCGGAAGGTGTAGGTGAAGCTGAGTTTGATCTTTGGACAAACAGTGAAATCGAAAGCGTTGACTTGAAAGCAAAGCGAGTTCGCTTGCGTAGCGGTGAGGAGTTGCAATCCATCTCGATTATCATTGCCACGGGCGTGAGACGCAGGCAGCTAGGAATTCCCGGTGAGGCGGAGTTCGTGGGGCATGGCATAATTGAATCGGCCAAGAGAGATCGTGACGCGTTTGCAGGGAGGGATGTTTGTGTTATCGGCGGGGGCGATGCCGCCGCTGAAAACGCTCTCCTGTTAGCCGAAGTTTGTCCAACCGTTACTCTCGTCCATCGAAGCAAGGCGTTGCGGGCGCGGCAAACTTTTGTTCAGCAGTTGCAGGGTCAGCATTGCATCACGGTTTTCCCCGAGTCCGTTGTGACCAGGATACTGGGCAATAACGAAGTGGCAGCCGTCGAGATTCGGCGAAAGGATGCGCTGAAGCCGTTCCAGATGGCGGTACAGGGCGTGGTCATTCGCATTGGCGTTGAACCAAATACGGATCACTTCCGCGGGCAGATACAATTGGACGACGCTGGTTACGCTGTCGTGACAAGCCAACAAGAGACTAATGTGGCAAACGTATTTGCTATCGGTGACGTGTCTAATTCACTAGCGCCAACAATCAGCGGCGCCGCGGGCGCCGGCGCTACGGCTGCCAAGGTGATCGCCTCGCGCTTGAATGCGCACAAGTAGATGATGCAGGATCGACAGCGAGCAGCTCCGCTGCCTTCTGTGCGGAAAGGCTCTGCCTTTCCGGTTGGTCTTCAATGTGAGGAGGCTACGCTTCGAACATCAACCTGAGGCGCAGCCTCAAACTTTTCAAGCTTGATCGGAAAGGCAAAGCCTTTCCGCACGGAAGGCGGCGAAGCCGCGTGGCGCCAACGTCTTGTTTGGCAAAATGCTCTCATGAACACTGAAGTCACTCAAACAACCACCCTCGAGCGAGCGCCCTACACAGATGCCCACATCGCGGCTTATCCGGTCGAATACATCGCCGGTATTGATCTGTACAACGCCGGAGAGTTTCACGCGGCGCACGATGTGTGGGAAGAACGTTGGATGGGCGAGGTCGGCCAGCAGGAGAAGCTTTTTCTGCAAGCGATGATCCAATCGGCGGTGGCGTTTCATCATCTGGAGATTGGCAGACCGGGAGCAGCACGGCAAATGTACACGCGCGCCAAGGAAAAGTTTGCGCGCCTGGGTACAAACGTTTTCATGTCTCTCGACCTTGAAGAGTATCAGTCCCAACTAGACACTGCGCTCTCGTGGTTGCTGACTGTGCCTGATCCACGCGAGCTAACTCAGCCAAACTTTCGCGTTCCCCGCATCACGTTGCTATCTGAAATAACTCAATTCGATTAGGAGTATCTTTGCGCCTTACAAAGCATCTCAGAATGTCGCTACTCGCCGCCTGGCTGGGCCTCGCGATTTACTTTAGCGGGGTCGTCGCTCCGAGCGCGTTTGGAGTTTTGCGATCTTTTAGTCTCCCGAACGCCAGTGAGATTGCCGGCACAATTGTTAGCCGTGCGTTATCCGCCGTGAACAAGAGCGGATTGCTATTGAGTCTGCTCTTGCTCGTCACCTCACTAGCGGTTAAGAAATGTTACGGCCGGGCGTCGTTCATTCTCCAGAACGTTCTACTCATTATCGTCGCAATTTCAACCGCAGCCGGTGAATGGGTGATCGCAGCAAAGATGCGCGGCTTGCGCGCCGCCATGCAGGGCCATATTGACCAGCTGCCGCTCGACGATCCAAACCGCATGGCCTTCGCGGCGTTGCACGGCTATTCTGTCGCAGCCTTGGGCGTTGCCATGATTGCCGCATTAGTGGTCATCTTGCTTATGGTCGTATCTCGCGAAAGGGTAGTCACAATTCCCACGCCATGAAACGCCTCACCTTAACCGCCGTAATCAGCCGCGGATTGCAAAGCGCGGCTGTAGTCGCAAACAACCTGTCGAAAAGATGCGATCCACGCGCATCACACAAAACTTCACTAACGACATTTCGTGGTAGTTCGTGTCCTTTCGTGGATCGCGCCCTAGTGAATATTGTTCAAAATACAAGAAACTGCTCAGTTGTATTGCTTGTCTCGCTCTTGCTGGCAGCTCTGACTGCGCAAGCATTCGGGCAACAACCGATGGCGCCCGCTCCTCCGACGGTCGCGCCTTCGGTGCAATCGGATCTGAGCAAGCGACAAGAGGCGTTTCAGATCGTTTGGCAGACCGTGAATGACCTTTTCTATGATTCCAAGTTTGGCGGCGTTGACTGGGCAGGCGTGCGCAAGCGCTATGAACCGCAGGTAGCAAAAGTTAATAGCGACCGCGAGTTTCATTTGCTGTTGCAGCAAATGCTAAACGAACTTCACCAGTCACATTTCCTCGTGATCCCGCGGGAGGCAATTCCAAAGATTCGCATAACCGCCGAAACAAAAAGAGCGGACGATCCGAACGACAACGACGCAGAGGAACCGGAAACAGAGGAGCCGCTGGACACCCTGCGCTACAAACTAACCGATCGGCTATTGACCGGAATCGGAATCGACGTCCGCGTGCTGAATGGGTCGGCGGTTGTAACTCGAGTTGAGCCACGATCCTCGGCGGCGCGCGCCGGCCTTCGGCCTGGTTTTGTTATCAAGAAGGTTGGTAGTCGCTCGCTGGATTCCGTCATCGCTGAAATCGAAAAGCATCCACTCTGGGGCGCAATAATTCGCCCGGAACTTCCCGTCTTCCTGGTTGCCGGATTCATCAACGGTGAGGAAGCGTCACCGGTACGACTTCGTTATCTCGATGCCCGAAACCGGTTGCGCACAATCAGCATCAAGCGTGAGCGACTCAGCGGCGAAATGTCCCCAGCCATTGGTAATCTGCCTGCGCTGTACACTGAGTTTGAAGTCAGGCGGCTGCCAGGCGGTGTGGGCTACATTCGCTTCAATGCTTTTGTGCCTTCGTTGATGGAAAAACTGTGCGGAGCGATTCGCGCCATGAAGAACGCGCCAGGCATCATCCTGGATTTGCGCGGCAATCAAGGTGGTCTGTTAGGAATGGTTGGCGGTTTGACCGGCCTGTTGGAATCAAGTCCAACCTCGATGGGGACAATGCAAACGCGCACCGGCCGCATCCCTCTGTTTGGGTTTCCGCAGATGGCTACTTACTCTGGACCGCTGGTGATTTTGGTCGACGGTTCAACTCAATCAGCGGGAGAAATGTTTGCGAGTGGACTGCAGGAGGCTGGCCGCGCGACTCTGGTTGGCGAAAGAAGCGCTGGGAATACGCTCCCTTCCGCAATCAAGAAACTTCCCACTGGCGCCCTTTTCCAGTATGGCTTTGCTAACTACGAAACTCAGAGTGGTTACCGGCTTGAAGGCCAGGGCGTAAGTCCAAACATAACAGTGGGGCTCAGTCGCAAGGGCCTTCTTCGTGGCAGCGACCCGCAACTCAGCGCGGCACTTAGCCAACTGCGCGCGGAGATCCGCAAGGCCATGGATCTGAGACGTGTTTTGGCAAGTGTTACTGTTACGCCTTCACCACCTCGTCCCGTCTCGACTGTAGTTCCGAGCGTTCGTGTCCAAATAGGTCCGCCCCCGCCTGCGCGGACAGTTGTAACAGTTGCAAGCCAGGAGCCGCCTCCTCAGGCCCTGAACGCACCACATATCATTTCTGAGTCAAAGACTATTCCCGATCTACCTTCAGTAGACTCCATCCTTGAGAAGTATGTTGTGGCGAGCGGTGGACAGAATGCTTTAGAAAAAATCACCAACCGCGTGTCGACCGGAACCGTGGAGATTACAGCCCTCGGTGTCACCGGAACCGTCGAGCTTGTCGAGCAGTCGCCCAATAAGTCGAGCTTGATCATCGATGCGCCGGGGCTTGGTATCATGCAACGGACTTTCGACGGCACTCGTGGGTGGTTGCAAGACCCGCTTCAGGGCTTTATAAGATTTACCGGGCTGGGGCTCGAGTTGGCAAAAGACAGTGCTGTTTTCAACAGGCGTACGAACCTCAAGAAGCTCTATCCTGCCGCCGCGTTGATTGGGAAAGAGAAAGTTAGCGGCAAGGAGG
The DNA here is from genome assembly GCA_031370285.1 of Chloracidobacterium sp. Taxonomy (GTDB): domain Bacteria; phylum Acidobacteriota; class Blastocatellia; order Pyrinomonadales; family Pyrinomonadaceae; genus PSRF01. The sequence goes on from JANMQG010000115.1 coordinate 7,372, forward strand.
TTTACGTTGTGCGGCTGGGTTTCGAGGCGTGGTACTTCGACGCTGAAGGTGGGCTGCTATTGCGGCGGGGCAATACATACTTTGAAGATTACCGTGAAGTGGATGGTATAAAGCTGCCCTTCAGAATGCGTGACGATGTTTTCTCTGGAGTTGGCCTGATCTATCAACTTACGGAAATCAAACATAACGTGAAGATCGACGAAGCAAAATTCGCCGCGTATCCAAGTTGTTTTACAAAGCCTTAGTGCGGGTCAGTACCGCCTGCGGTAGCGGGCGGGTGAGTGCTCGCGAATTAAACTGACGACCCACCCGCTACCGCAGGTGGTACTGACAAATCAACGACGAGGAGAACTGCTGCAAGTTGGAAATCATCGAAAACATTGAAGACTGGCGCGGGCGCCATTCCGCCTGGCAAAGGGACGCTGGCCTCGCGAGCGGCAACGATGACGTTTCGCGCTCTTATCCTTTTGTAAAGAATAAACGCGCTCCTTTTGCACCGGCGCGGCGTGCTCTGCCAATGGTAAACCTGGCGCTCATTTCTTCAGCCGGTGCTTACATTGACGGCACCGCTCCATTCGACACCAGCGCACCCGATGGAGACCTGAGCTTTCGTGAGATTCCGTCTCAGATAGAAGCAGCGGATCTGCGTTTTGCGGCGCGCGGTTATGACCCTTCAGCCGTCGAGAGCGACAGCAACTCGTTGCTACCTCTCGGTCGCCTGCTTGAGTTTGAAAACAATGGGATTGTCGGCCAACTCAACCCGGTCTTTTGGAGTTGCTGCGGCTTCATTCCCAACGCCGCGCGGCTGGTTGAAGAAATGGTTCCGCGGCTGGTTGAACGCGTCAAGCGCTGCGAAGTGCAGGCAGCACTTTTGATTCCTGCCTCGCGGCTGTGCCATCAATCCGTCTCCCTGATTGCGCGCGCCCTCGAACAAGCAGACATTCCGACCATGACCCTGGCGGTAGATAAGGAAGTGGTGGCGGATGTACGTCCACCTCGCGCTGCGCTCTACGCTGGAAAGCTGGGCGCGGTTGCCGGGCTGCCAAACTGGCCTGAGCATCAACGACGAGTTCTCGATGAAGCGCTCCGCTTAATCGAGCCAATGGATCAACCGGGCATACGCAGGCTCGTGGTAGAACTGGAGAGCCAGGTAGAAGAAGCACGCGGCGAACGCTAACACTCAACGCGTTACTGGGACCGCGGGCGTCTCGCCCGCATTTCTTCAAATAGCGATCTCTTATGTCAAAACTCAAACGCCTCTTCCTTCTTCTCGCTGTGCTGATTGCGATCGTCATTCTCTATCTTCTCGTCTGGCCCGTTCCGATCTCTCCGCAAGCGTGGACTCCTCCACCGGCGCCGCCTTTGACGGCGCAGTATCAACAGAACTCGCTCCTTTCCACGACCGAGCGCCTTTCGTTAGGCACGGGAACGCCGAGCCCGGGCGCCGGCTTCGCCCCGGAAGATGTTGCCCTCGACGCCGAAGCTCGCATCTATACCGGACTCGATGACGGCCGCATCATGCGTCTGCAAGCTGATGGCACGAAGCCCGAAGTTTTCTCGAACACCCATGGCCGCCCGCTGGGATTGGCTTTCGACCCAGGCGGCAATTTGATCGTCGCTGACGCCATTAAAGGATTGTTGTCGATCGCTCGCGATGGTGCGGTAATTGTGTTGACTACCGGAGCGGATGGCGTGAGTTTTGGTTGTACCAACGACCTCGACGTCGCCGCTGACGGGACCATCTACTTCACTGACGCGTCGAGCAAGTTTCCCCTGACAAATTTCACGGCAGACTTGCTTGAACATCGGGGCAACGGACGTTTCCTCGCTTATGATCCTAAAACCAAAACAACGCGGACATTGTTGCGTGACCTTTGCTTTGCCAACGGTGTCGCCATCAGTCCGGATCAGTCGTTCGCGCTGGTGGTTGAAACGGGCGCTTACCGCGTCCATCGCGTTTGGCTGAAAGGTGCAAAGCAAAGCCAGGCAGAAACCTTCATCGACAACTTGCCGGGATTCCCTGACGGCATTTCCGCAAACGGAAAAGACAAATTCTGGCTTTCGCTGGTCACGCCGCGCGACGCCACGCTCGACAAACTGTTGACGCATCCCTTCCTCAGAAAAGTCGTGGCTCGTTTGCCAAAGCTTTTTCAGCCGGCGCCCAAGCGCTACAGCTTCGTGCTCGGATTGGATCTTAACGGCCGCGTGGTTGATAACCTCCAGGACGGCTCATCCGAGTGCTACGCCGAGATCGCCAATGCGGTTGAGCGCAACGGCGCCCTCTATTTCGGCAGCATCGGCGAAAGCACCGTCGGACGTTACCGCCTGCCGTCACCACCTCAACCCTCGCGCTGAGTGAGCCTCTAACGACGTGAAGCTTGAGTCCTTGTCGCACTGTCCCTTGTTCAACTCAATTATCTCGTTTACACCCTTCCCTTGTTCCCCTGTTCCCCTGGTCCCCTGAATACCAGCTACACAGCTGTATACCTGAGTACCACGTGTCCTTTCCTACAATACGTAGCAAAAAGCCTTGTAAAAGACTTTGCTAAGTTTTCATGGATATGTTGTATCCAAATTCAACCAGCTCCGCTCCGATCTCAATGGCTCTCGTAAGTCTCATTATTTCTGCGTTTAAGTTTCCAAGGTGAGCGCGGAAGACGATGGCACAAGTATTGATAAAGAAACAGCCAAACGACAAGCGAATCGCGCGTCCAACCCCAACTTTATGTGCGCGAACGCAGAAGACAGCAGTTAGGGAACCGAATTACAAGGAAGCCAAATTCTCAGGGAGAAACACTCATGATTAACTTACTATCAGCAGCCACTTCTACACCCCAGCACGCATTTCAGACTACGGAGCTCACCAACACCCTGATGCATAAGCTTTCTCCCGAGCTCATTAACACGCTGAACTCTCTGGGCGTCGACCAGCGATACTCGGTGATGGACAACTATCCCGACTTCCTCGCGGGTAAGCCGATGAATGCGAGGAGCTCTACTACGGAGCTTGGCGTTGGGGCTACCAAGCGTTGCATCGAGGAATGGCAAGGCGACCCCTCGCGAATTGGTCTGCTGATAGCCGCCACGAATACTCCTGACCAGATGCTTCCCTGTTTGGCCTCCGAAGTAATGGGACAAACTCATGGACTCTTGTCTCGATCAATTCGCACCGTCAGCATGCAAGCGCAAGGCTGTTCGGTGTTGCTCAAATCCATTGAGGTTGCTCAATGGTATCTCGCCGCTAATCCGGGAAAGTTAGCCATGGTCCTGATGGCGGAAGCACACACTCCCTACGTCGCGCCGCTCTTGCGCGACGAATATCACGGCTTTCGAGAAGTTATTCGTATGCGGAAGGAGCAGAAACTAAATGAAGCCCAGTTTGAACAAAAAAGGTTGGATACCACCTTCGTCATTCAATCAATGCTCTTCGGCGATGGCGCGGTGGCTCTGCTTGTCGGCACCGAAGAAGGAAAACCAAGCTTCGGACCGATATGTCATTTAACCAATGAAGACGCGGAAGACGTCAATCTTCTCACAATGAACAGCAAAAGCTCTCACGAATTCCTGAAGGGACGACCACAGTACTTCATGCGGCCGAGCGTACCCACTCGTGGCGCGCACTATGCGGTTAGTACCGTTAAAGACGTCCTGCAACATCCTGACTCGCCGGTATCAAATATGGCCCAGGTTGACGAATGTCTCATCCATACCGGAAGCAAGAAGATCCTCGATGGCGTTTGTTCTCAATTGCACCTAGAAACCGACTCCACCAAGGTCCAGGGTTCCTACGAAGTTTTGAAACACTACGGAAACCTCTCCAGCGCTTCAACCGGCTTTATGCTGGCCGAAAAAGACGACTGGACCGGTCCGACGATCGTGGTTGGCTTTGGCGTAGGGTTTACGGCCAGCGCGGGAATCATGAACTACAATAACTAGTCGAAGGCTCACAAAGCTCCCGCGTTTTCCAGCATTGATTCGTTGGCCAGGATACTCGTGATTGTCTGGCCGATCTGCGAAAAGTCGAAGGGCTTGCCGATGATTCCGTTAACCAACCCGTCCTCACCGGGCGGCGGCACGGTGCCCGGTCCGTATCCGGTAACGAGCACCACATTCATCTCGGGCCAGCGCTTGCGAATCTCTCGCGAAGTTTCCCAGCCGTCCATTTCGGGCATCGCCAGATCAGTAAACACGAGGTCACAATCGTTTCCAGCCAGAGTCTGCAAAGCACTCTGCCCACTATCGGCAAGCAGCACCCGATGACCCATCATCTCAAGCATTTCGGCCAGCGTCTCTCTCACGGCCGGCTCGTCATCTACGACGAGAATTGAAAGCGACGGCAATTCAAGATCCTCAGCAGTCACTTCAGTGGGCACTGACTGTGTCGTGACCGCCGGCAGGTCAATCGTGAAAACGGTACCCCCGCCCACCTCCGACGCAACGCTGAACAGGCCCTCATGCCTCTCAATGATGCTATAGCTTACCGAAAGTCCGAGACCGGTACCTTGCGCACCCTTGGTCGTAAAGAAAGGATCAAAAATCTTCTGCCTGACGTCTTCGGACATTCCGGTTCCGGTATCTGCAAAGCGCAATCGCAACCGCATTCCTTCGCGCACCGAGCCAATCGAAAGTCGGCCGCCGTTTGGCATCGCGTCGACCGCGTTCACGATCAGATTAACGAACACCTCTCGCAATTCGGATGCACTACCGAAAGTATGCTGCCCGCTTTCAGCCTCTAACGCTACCTGATAGTCCAGCCCACGCAGTCGTGCTTCGTTTTCCCAGCGCGTGCGTGTGATCTCAATCGCATCGTTCAGCAAGCTGGAGACATCGACCATCTCAAATTCCTTAGCGGGCGACTTCCGCGCAAAGGTTTGAATACGACGGACGGTGGCCGCGGCGTCTTCTGCGGCTGTTTGAATGATCTCGACGTTTCGCACCAGGGCTTCGTCCTGCGTTTGGCGGCGCAGCAGTTGAGCACGACCCAGGATTGCAGCCAGGGAGTTATTAAAGTCATGAGCAACGCCGGACGCCAGTTGGCCCAGTGCGCGCAGCTTGTCGGCTCGCGCCGCGCGCTCTCGTTCCTCTTTCTGCTCAGTAATGTCCCGGGCAATACCAAGCACGCCGGTTGTGCGGCCTTCAACAACCAGCGGTGAATTATCAACTCGCGCGTACCGTAGTTTTCGATCCGCGGAAAAATAGCGCATCTCATAAGTCTGGGGCTGACCGCTTAGGGCGTTTTCCAATTTCTCGCTGACAAGTTCTCGATCGGCTTCATACACGAGGTCAGAAACACGCCGGCCGATCAACTCTTCCCGCTTCAGTCCGAGCGCCTTGAGAGTAGCGCTGTTACTCCACTTGAAGCGGCCGTCCATATCCACGGCATAAATGGATTCGCGCGCGCTCTCGAGTATGTTTGTCAGCAGCGATTGGTGCTCGCGCGCGACCGCCTGCACCTGGCGCAATTCCGAAAGATCGCGAGCAGTACAAACCGCGCTTGTTACCGCGCCCTGCTTGTCCACTACCGGCTCGATAGACACCAGGATGGGGCGGGCGAGGCGGTCGGGGGTAACCTCTATCGTTACGCTTCGTCCTTCGGCAATTGCTTTTTCCACCGCGCAAACCGAGTCTTCAGATGTAGCGCGAAGAATATCGCAGCATCTGCGGCCCAACAGACCGCGCGGATGCGAATCCTCCATCGCCGCGCCGGCGCGGTTGACGCGCTTCAGACGGCCGACGCGATCAAAGATGAATATTCCGTCAGACATCGAGTCAAACGTTGCTTCCCATTCCGATTTGCCCTTGGCCACCATTTCAAACAGTTCGGCTTGCGCCATACCAATTGCCAAACGCTCCGCGACGGATTGCACCAGAGAAAGTTCGTCTTCAGTCCAATGACGCAAGCGATCTGTCTGGTGGATACAGAGCACACCGCGGAACAAGCCTTTGACGATCAATGGATAAGCAATCTGGGATCGCACGCTCACCAACTGCCCCTGTTCTCTAACAGTAGCACTGACTTCCGGCGGACCGTCGTGGTAATTCAAGGAGTCGTTAATGACCAGAGGTTTTATCATCCGCAAGAGCTGCTGGCCAACCGGATCGTCGTAGTTGGCCTGAAGAGGGCCGATGCTGTTACACCCTGGGGCCACATACTCGTGCTCGACTGGCGAGAGGGGATTCTCCGGATCGTAAAGGTGCAGGTGAGTCCGTGAGGCAGCGAGCGCGAGGCCAAGTTCGCGGGTCGCAGTGTGCAAAACTTCAGGGAGACTGAGCGAAGCGCGTATGGCCATGCTCACCTTATTAAGCAGAACTTCGCGCCTCGACGTCGCTTCAGCTTTTTGATAAAGCCCAGCCTGGCGAATGGCGATGCCGGTTTGATCCGCGACTGCCTTCGCCAGAGCGATATCCGACTCACTCCAGGCGCGCAATTCCCGCGTGGTTGATAAGGCAAAAGCCGCAATTACCTCTTCCCCAACTCGAATCGCTACGTACATGATCGACCGCACGTCTGCCGATGACAGAATGCGCTCATACACGTCTGCTATTCCGGGGTCGTTGGCCGCGTCATTGAAACAGAGAACGCCTTTCTCCTCGAGCGATTCAATTAAGACTTGCAGGTCTTCCAGCTCAAACTTTGAAGCGGCTGGAAGAATCCCTTCTGCATGATATTCGGCTGTGTTTACGGCGCAACTTCCCGTTTGCTCCTTGATGAATAGAGAACAGCGATCGGCATTCAAATAGGAACCCAGCTCGTGAACGGCCGTGCGGAAGATCTCTGAACTATCCAATGAACAGCGAATGGCTTGTGAAATACGATGCGTCATCGCCTCGCGCTGAGACTGCTGGGCCAGCACCTCTTCAGAGCGTTTGCGGTCCGACAAATCGCGACCAACACCCTGGACCCCAACTGGTTTTCCGTCCTGATAGATGAGTCGCGTGCTTACCTCCAGCCGGACTAGGCGACCATTCTTCGTGATGATTTCGAGCTCGTATACTGTGGGTGTTCTTTCATCGGTCTTTTGTGCAATCATCTGCCGAGCAATGCTCACATACTCCGGCGCAAGCACGTCCACGATGTTCATCTGAAAGGCTTCTTCGCGACAATAGCCGGTGACTTCCTCGCCAGCCCTGTTTAGTGAGGTGAAGTTTCCCGTGAGTGTGTGCGTATAAATGATGTCGTTGGCGTTCTCGAACAGCTCGCGATAGCGCTCTTCACTTTCTCTTAGCGCTGCTTCAGCAAGCTTCTGCTCGGTAATGTCGCGGATGACGCCGCGGATTCCGGTGGCACGCCCCTGGCGATCGCGCTCGATCGTTATCACACCGTCCAGGCATTTTCCGTTCTCTTCCGCGTCCTTTAAGTGGTAAGTTGATCGCAATGACGCATCTGCGGCGGCTTTTCCCGTTTCTTCTATATCTCGCGCCGCCGCCTCGTCACCAATCAAGTTGCTGAGATGGCCACCAACGATCTCCTCTGAACGTTTGTCGAAAAACCTGGCGCCGGCTGCGTTGATGCTAGTGATATACCCGTCCATGTCGCGCGTGTAGATTATGTCAGCTGCATCTTCGACAATCTCTCGATAGTGCTTCTCTACACGCCGCCTCTCCGCCAGCCTGGCAACCTTAACCAACAACTCTTCATTGCGAAACGGAACCTGGAGGTAATCGTCGGCGCCGGCAGTTAAAGCCCGGAGACTGTCTTCCACGGCATTGCGCAGGCCACTAATCAGGATAACGGGGATATCGGCCGTTCGCTCGTCCTTCTTGATGAGGCGACAGAGTTCTAAGCCGTCGCGGACAGGCATTACCACATCGCTAATCACCACGTCGGGCTCAAATGACAGCACGATCTCCAGGGCGCTGCCGCCATCGGCGGTAGACGCGACTTCGTAACCTTCATTCTCGATGATTTCGGTGAGTAGAGCACAGAGCTTCTGTTCGTCATCAACGATCAGCACTCGACACTTTTCTGAGGAAGCCTTGATCATTTGTAGTCTGGAATGGAGACTTGGTCAACGTTGGGCAGGGCAGGTTGCGAACCGCCAGCAATTAAGTGAGGAAAACTGCTTGAGGCCTTTGCCTTTTCGTTTCGGAGATTTTACCAGGACGAAATTCAGGCGAGCCAGTTTCGCCAAACCGCTCGGGCAGTATAACAAAGTTGGCAGGAGTTTGTCATGGAATAAGATCGGTGTAAATAGCCGAATTTAGTGGAGAAAAGGGGCATTTTTGCCTTGCGGCTATGGGTAGGAGCGCCGCCTGGCGGGCAATTCCGGCTCGGCGGTCTTGGCAAAATAACCCGGACGGTAATTGAGTTTTAGTTTCTGTTTGCGCAGCACCGAGTCCACTATCTCGATCTGAATGCGACGATAGGAGCCATCGCGGGCCTTATTTGAAGGCGAGTAGGCTACAAGATATTGCTCGCGCAAGTCGCGCTGGATCTGAGCAAAGGCAGTCCTCAACTCGCGCTCGTTGTGCGGGAAATAGGCTCGGCCTCCTGTTTGTTCGGTAATTTTTCGGAGCGATCCCTCATCGACGCCGCCCTGGTAACTATCACCGATCCCGATCGCATAAATCAGGGCGTCGGCTTTTTGAGCGCGTTCAATCGCCTCATGTATCTTCATTTGACCGCTGGTGTTCTCACCGTCTGTGAGCAGGATGATAGTGCGCCGAGTGTTGTCAGCCGAGATTGACAGAAGGTCATTGGAAGACGCCCACACCGCATCCCAGATTGCCGTGGATCCGGCGAGCATTTGGTTGGTGTCTGATATTGGCGGCGTTCCGCCCACGACTACGCCCCCTCCGATATAGCCGGAAGGTGGTATGAATTCGACACGATCAATCGCCCGACGCAGGCGATCCAAGTTTCCAGTGAAGCCCTGTTCAAGCGTAACCTCGCCCGTAAACGAAACAATCGCCGCTTCGTCTTTATCGGGACGCATTACTGCTTCGACGAAAGCGCGCGCTGCTGCTTTCTCATCAGGTAAAGTGCGTTCTTCTGAACGACTGGTATCGATCAGAATCGCAATCGAAAGAGGCAGATCGAGATTCTTTTGAAAAGTGAAGATATCCTGAGGCTGACCATCTTCGAGTATGCGGACATCTTCCTTCTTCAAGTTGTCAATGAAGCGTTTGTTGCTATCAGCAGCGGTGAAGAAAATACTGGTGAGGTTAGTCTCGACACGAACAACGTCATCCGAGTCTTGCTTGGTTTCTTCCTTGGGAACAACAGTCGGTGTGGGAGTCGGAGACGGAGCCGGTAATTGAGAATCGGTTACTCGTCTGGTCCGGGATTTCTCCGGGACCTCGGTTTGCGCGATCATCCTGCTCGGGATCGCAGCACCGGCCACCAACAGGGCTGCCAGACCAAACACCAACACCAATTTCCTTGTTGCTTTATTTGACATCTTACGGCCTAACACTATCTGCGATCGCGGTGTACCCATTCTTTGTTCTGACTTTCAAGTCTTTTCGGCCCTCAGCGAGCTTCACGTCAATCTTACGGAAGTTGCCATCGTAGCGATCGTTAAGCGGTTTGTAGGTAACCAGGTATTGAGCCCGCAGCTCTTTCGAAATCTTGTTGAAGGCGCGTTCGAGCGAAAGCATGTCGCCAGTGAAAAATGCTACTCCCCCAGTCTCTTCAGCCAGGGTCGCCAGGGCGCGATCTTTCCTATCCTTCACCTCACCGGCTTCAACTCCAGGAACAGTAGAAATGAACCCAGCCTTAGTAGAGATGGCGAAAATCGTCGTCTCGGTGCGCTGGGCAATACTGATAGCGTCACGAATGTCGGCGTGGCTGAAGGTGTCTTCCCCGTCGGTGATCACAACCATCACACGTCGCCCGCCAGCCGTTCTCAACTTCTCGTCACAGAACTGCCAGATAGCATCGTAGAGCGCCGTTTGAGTTCCCGTCTGCTTAACGCTGGACACTGCGCGATCGAGAAGTTCGAGTTTGTTAGTAAAGTCCTGGCGCAAATTTATTTCATGGTCAAATGTGGCAAAAAGGACTTGATCCTTGCGCGCACGAGTTACGGTGTAAATGAAATTCATGGCAGACTCTTGTTCAAACTTGAGCTTGCCAGCTGTCGAAGGAGACGTGTCCATCAGCACTGCCACAAACACCGGTAAAGATTGCCCCAGGTCGTCGGAAAAGGTCTCGATCTGCTGTGGAACTTTGTCTTCAAGAATAACAAAATCATTTTTGGTGAGTCCCGGAACGAACTGCCCTTTCTTGTCCACCACAGTGATGGGCAGCCGAACGCGTCGGATGAAGATCTCCTCGCGCTGGCTGTCCTGTTCACTCGCGGTTGGCGGCGTTGGGCTCGCCTTTGGCTTTTGCTGTTGCGCCTGAACAATACCAACTGCTGCGAAGAAAGCAGGCAGTAATAGTCGTGTTAAAAGAGTGGGGAAATTAAGCTTCATGAATTTAATAAGGTGATCTTACTGTGTTACTTGTCTGCTGGAGACTGCGCTTTGATGCCCTGTTGACTCTGCTCCGTTGCCCTTCTCCTTGGCCGCCAAGACGCCGCTTGCGGTTGACAGATTATTGCCGTTCAGCTAGTGCGACACAAGTTTGTGAGCCCTCAGCGCGATTCAAGCGCCTCCAGCAGCTGCGTTAACTCTGCCGGCAAGGGCGCCACAAACTTCATTTGTTCGCCTGTCTGCGGATGTCGAAAGCCTAACTGTTCCGCATGAAGAAACTGCCGCTTCAGTTTACGAATCCGGGCTCGTAGTTGAACGTCCTGGACGTTATTGTCGCGCCCGCCGCCATAAAGCTCGTCGGCGACAACCGGGTGCTTTAGCCAGGCCAGATGAACCCGAATCTGATGAGTTCGTCCTGTTTTTAGTTCAACATCAAGCAGGGTAAACGCATCGTAGCTACGCCGAATCTTGTATAGTGACAAAGCCCCACGCCCGCCCGGCACAATTGCCATACGGGTGCGATTGCGAGGATCGCGTGCAATGGGCTGTTCGATGCGTCCGCTTTCCTGCTTGACCACGCCATAAACTAAAGCAACGTAGCTCTTGAAAACTTCGCGCGCGCGAAACTGATCACCGAGGTTCTCGTGAGCTGATTCGGTCTTGGCAGCAACCAGGAGTCCGGAAGTGTCTTTATCCAGACGATGCACAATCCCGGGACGGACAGAGCCGGCATTTGAGAGCCGTTGAAAATGATAAGTCAATGCATTCGCCAGCGTGCCGGAATGGACTCCGGCCGCCGGGTGAACCACCAGCCCGGCGGGTTTATTGATCACGATGACCTGAT
>JANMQG010000064.1:0-18384 GCA_031370285.1 Chloracidobacterium sp.
CAAATCAACCGCCAGACAGTTGAGCTTACGGCCGAGTTCGTGGGCCACCGTGGTCTTTCCTGTCCCCATGAATCCAGTGATGATGATTTGCTGATTGGTCACGACTAGTAGCTGCGCTGTCCTTCTGCCAAGCCGATGGAGTTAGCGCTAATCATTCTTCCACAAGTTCAGGAAGAGCTGGGAAAAAACATCTCGCCCAAAAAACTACGAGCGACTAGCAAACGCTGGTCAACAACAACTGAGCCAATACATAACCGCTCTTAAAGAACTGAAAGCTAATGGATTCCGCTTCTGGAACTTTCTTGACACGCGACATGTCCGCGTGTTAAACCCTCGATCTTCCGTAGCTTTTGGAGTTCAAAAAGCCGAGACCCACACACACCGGGGTCCCCAGACGGGCATCCCGGCTGGGGTGGTAGTGGCTCTGGAACAGCCATGTCTTTTAGTTGTGACACTAGAAGTGACTTTAGGAACAACTGAACTCAAATTCCCCAGCCGTATTGAGGCGGTTGGCGAAGCCGCTGCTGCAGTTTCTGAATTTATGAATCGCCTCGGGATCGCCGAGGATGTCGCCTTCGGAGTAGACATGGCAGTCCGGGAGGCGGTAACCAATGCGGTGGTTCACGGCAATAAACTCGATGACGCGAAAGTCGTTGAGCTCAAGCTGAGAAACACCCCGGCGGTTTTTGAGATCACTGTGCGCGACCAGGGTACCGGGTTCAACCCCAACGACGTCCCAGATCCGACCAAAGATGAGAACATCTTAAGAACCTCAGGGCGTGGCATTTTTTTCATGCGTAACTTCATGGACGAAGTCGATTGGGCTGCAGATCCAAAAGGTGGCACTAACGTGCGCATGATTAAGAAACTATAGAGTCTGAAGTTTGCGATTTGCGATTACGTTATGTCGCTGCGATATCCTGAGACAAAACGATCCGTCGGAAATCAAAATCTAGCAAAATCTAAACTTTGCAAATCTTTAAAGGAGATTGCTGAAAATGGCAGAGCTAAATATTTCGGAGCGTCAGGTTGGAGACATCACCGTTCTTGATATGGGTGGCAAGATTACCATCGGCGAAGGCAGCGTCGCTCTTCGTACGGCGATTCGTCGCCTGCTCGAAGAAGGCAAGAAGAAGATTCTCTTAAATCTCGCGAAGGTGGGCTACATCGATTCCAGCGGTATCGGAGAATTGGTTTCCAGCTATACCGCGATCGGTAAAGAGGAGGGCCAGTTGAAGCTGCTCAATCTGACGCAGAAACTGCAGGACCTCTTGACGATCACGAAACTCTTGACCGTGTTTGACGTGTATGAAAGCGAAGAAGAGGCCCTCGCCAGCTTCAAATAGCCGGATCGTGCCGCCGGCGGTCGAACAAGCTTCAAGTTTGTCGGCGCGGCAGCACCGCTGAGACCGAATAGTCGACAAGCCAAAGTTTGTCGGACACTTCTAAGGGAGAGAAAAGATGGCAGAACTTGACGTTAAGCAGCGACAGGCGGGAGACGTTACCATTCTGGACTTTAGTGGCTCGGTAAGAATGGGCGATGGCGCCGTCTCGCTCCGTAACGCTATTCGTGGTCTGATCGAACAAGGGAACAAGAAGATTCTTCTCAATCTCAGCGCCGTGAAGAACATCGACTCGAGTGGGATTGGCGAACTGATTGCAAACTACACGACCATTAGTCGCGATGGTGGGCAGCTCAAGCTTTTGAAGCTTACCGATAAGATTCGGGATCTTCTGGTCATCACCAAGCTCCTGACCGTGTTCGACGCATTCGACACGGAAGCGGAAGCCTTGAATAGCTTTAAGTAAGTTTCAAGTTCCGAGTTTCAAGTTTCAAGTCCAACCGCGCGAACCTGAAACTTGGAACTTGAAACTCGGAACTTAAGAAATGTTTCGTGCCACCTTTCGCCGTTTGCTCGCGCTGGATGATCCACCGGAGCGAACGGCGCTTGCTTTTTCGCTTGGAGTTTTCATTGCCTTCTCGCCTTTCCTTGGGCTTCATACAATTCTCGCGACGTTGATAGCCTTTCTTTTCCGTTTCAACAAGGTTGCCGTCTACAGCGGCACTTTTATCAACAATCCCTTTCTAACCCTCGTTCCCATTATCATAGCTTCTTACGCCATCGGCGCTTTTATTCTCGGACGCCCGTTGCGGATTCCCGCCGCCGGTGTCGAACTTCTGAGGCATCCTCATCTGCTCACCGCCGCTTACTATCGCAGGCTTTTCCGGGAAAGCTGGGACATCGTTTGGCCTTTCTCGATCGGAGGCCTGACGCTTTCGGTGGTTTGTTCGCTTATTGCTTATCCAGTAACATCATCGCTGTTGCGGGCTCGGCGACGCTCGCAAGCGGCGAACTAAATTGTCTCAAGGGTTGGCGGCGGCATCCGTTTTGCCATTGTTTTGCATCTTTAGCTCGGCATCTTTAACATGCCCAGCGCCGCGAAAGCCAAACTCAGTAAGCGATTCATCAAAATTGCGAGCTTATGAAGAAGATCATTCCACTAACTATTCTTTTGACTGTCGCTCCGGCAGTTGCGTTTTCGCAAACGCAGCCCGGGACGACGGGGGCAGGACAACCACGCGCGAGTGCCAGTCCAACTCCAACGTCTTCGCCACGCCAGCAGCGACCGACCCCAAGTCTACGGTTAGCCGCGGAGTTTGATCTCTCGGAGTATGGCGTAAGTTTCCAGACTGAGCCACGGCTAATCGTAATGATGGCAGCGCTGGAAGTAGCCGGCTTTGATCCGGTGCCGCCAAGCGCAGCGCCTTCAGCTTTTCGGGCGCAGGTTAGAAAAGATCTCGCCGGCGTGGATCCTGAACTGCGTCGCCGTTTGCGCACATTTTACGAACGAAACAAACTTCCGGCCCCGGCCACTGCGGCCGATCAGGCGGCGCGTTATGTTTCGCTCGCATTCGCGCTGGGGCCACCTCCACTGCTTGAAGCGCCTATAAGGTCTGAAGAACTCCCCACCAGTCTGCTTGAAGTGCTCGACTTTGCGCCACTGGTAAAAGAATTTTATCGCCGCGCCAACATCGAAGAGAACCTTCCCGTCTACACGCGCGCTTATCAGGCTGAAGGCGATCGGCTGCGGCAGCCAACCGCGGAGATGATTCGAGCCGTGTTGTCGTATCTACACACGCGCCCGATCGCATTTTCTCTGGAGCGCGTGCTGGTTCGGCCGGCAACTACGCCGAAGAAGAATGCGCCGAAGACTTATACAACCCGCGAGCATCCACGCCGCTTCTATATTGTCACCGACCTCCTGGGTGCTCGGGGCGCGATTAACTTCCGTGTCATTGGCGATGAATATTATGCAGTGCTTCCGGCGGGAACAGATCCTGCATCTTCGGAACTGCGACGGGGTTATCTGCAATACATCGTCGATCCACTGGCGCTGAAATTCAATCGCGAAATCGCCGCGCGACGCGATCAGATCAAATTGATCATTGCAGAAAGAGAGAAAGCAGGCGCTGCGGTCAGCCCTGATATCTTCCTGGCCGTCTCGCGCTCATTGGTAGCCGCCGCTGATGCGCGCTACGAAGAAGCAAGAAGACTCGAAGGCCTCAATCAGGAGGCCCGTCTCAAACTCGCCGCCGCCAAAGACAACACGACACGCCTGGCGATTTCAAGAGAGCTTCAAGCCAACGCGAAAGCTGTTGAAGACGAGACTGTCGCGCGCCTGGCCGACGACTATGAACATGGCGCCATCCTCGCATTCTTTTTTGCGGACCAGTTAAGAGGGATCGAAAGCTCCGGCTTTGACGTTGCCGGTTTTTTCGCTGACATGATCGCTTCGTTTGACCCGGTTCGTGAAGCCAACCGGTTAAGCGAAAACGCCGCAACTCGCGAGCGCGCGCTGGCGGCGCGGCGAGCGCGCCTCTCCCGGAGGCGGGCTGAGACCGAGACTCCGATTTACTCTGAAGCCGACGCGGCGAAGGCTGCTCTGCTCGTTAAGAAACTTGGTGAAATAGAACAAACTCTTCAGTCGAAGGACTACAACAATGCCGAAGCACGGTTGAAGGATCTATTAAGAGATTATTCACGTGAGCCCAGGATATTCTTCGCACTTGCGCAAACTGCAAGTCTCGCCGCAGCCGACGCAATCGATGAAGACGTGCAGACTGAGCGGCTGAATCGGGCCCTGGGAAACTATCGACTCGCAATTGAAGCCTCATCTCCAGAAACTGATCGCGCCCTGGTTTCGCGCGCCCATGAGGCCATGGGAAGGATTCACGCTTTTCTCGAAAACACCGGCGAAGCTACCAAGGAGTTTGACGAGGCGATTAGGATCGGTGACGTCCCCGGCGGCGCCTTCAGGGATGCAATCGAAGGTAAGAGGAAACTAGGGGGGCCGAGATAAGACGGAGCGCAAACAAATAGTAATGAGTACTGAGTGATGAGTACTGAGTGCTGAGTGGGCCGGGCTCGTTCTTGACTCAGTACTCATCACTCAGTACTCATCACTATTTGTTTCCTGTTCCCCCGTTCCGCAGCTTATATCGGCTGTTGCGAGCCCGTCCTGAACACGCGCACCTTTGGTCCTTTGACGTTACGTGGAAGCACCACATTGATCTCCGGCGTGTTTGGCAATTCGATTCGCGGAATCTGAATGTTCATCTCCGGAATCGATCCAAGTTCGACGCGCGGAATGACAATTCTTCTGACGCCCCGCGGTGCAGCTCCCGGCAGCGGCATCGGATCTGCTTTCGGAGTCACGTTAATTGTCCGCTGATTCTTATTGCGGATTACCGTCAGCGCTACTTCACCGTCTTTCTTCTTGTTGATTCCCTGCGCCAGGTCGCCGGCGCCTTCAACTTTCTCGCCGTCAATTGCAGTGATAACATCCCCGGCTTTGAGGCCGGCCTTCGCGGCGGGACTGTCGTCCAAAACGGATGTGACCAAGACACCCTGGCCCTCGTCAACACCAAAATATTCTGCCAACTGTTTGGTTAATTGCGTCGTGCTGACGCCAATCCTTCGGTGGTTGCCGAAAGCGAAGACCATTCCATCTTTCCCCGGTTCACCTTCCCACTTCCAAACGTGTGCTCCCGGCGGCATGGAGCGCTCCAATTCCTTCAAACGATCCAGTCCTTCTATCTTGTCGAGGCCTTTCAACTTGTCCAGTCCGGGCCAGTGCTCCATCGCGTCGAGCGACTCGTTGCGCTTGCCGATGGTGACCGCCACTTCCTGTTCGCTGCCGCTACGACTGATGCTGAGCTTCACAGTTTGATCTGGTGCAACTTCCGAGACTAGCCGATTGAGTTTTCGCACACTCGTTACGCTGTCACCCTCGAACCTAACGATAACATCATCTTTTTTTAGCCCGGCTTTTTCTGCGGGACTGTCTTTGACAACCTGCGTAATAGCCACCCCACGAGCTTCGCGCAATCCATAGCGAGCCATGTTTTCCTTGTTTACGTCTTCCGCATAGACACCGAGAAAGCTGCCGCCTTCAATAAACATCGAGAAGGCCGCAGGGGGCTCGTCCGGCGCGTCGGGCGCTGGGGGCGTAGGGGGCGCCGGCGGGGCTGCTTGTTGCGCCAACGCGATACCACCGGCCAAAAGTATGGAGAAGATGAAGTAAAAGACATTCTTAAGGTTCATAACAGAGAGAGTCCTCCGGATAGATTTTGAGGGTTACACGCGTGGGCTGACGGTGAGTTCCAAAAAGACGAACATCCACAGATTACGCAGATTCCGCAGAAACCAACCGCAAAGTCGAGCGTTGCAAACCCGCGAAGTAATGTTTTGCGGGCCCCTCGGATAATCTGTGGAATCTGCGTAATCTGTGGATAGGCGGTTTTAAGAGTGGAGAAGAGTCAATGTTCCTGGCAAGAGCTAGCACGTTAGCCTGCAATTCGGCGGTAGACTTCTTTCCCGTCACCAAATTCGACGACGATTTTCCGCTCGGAGTGCGCCAGATCAAGATGCGCCACCGCCTCTGACACTGAAAGAAACCGGTGGACGTCATCCGTCTTGGGGAACATCTGACGTGCGATTTCCCAGGCAGTGGCACCGGTTTTTGGAAGCAAACGAATCACTGCAGCCTGTCGATCCCGGATGGCCCGAAAATAACGGTTGAACAATTCTTCGAAGTCGTGCACGGGCTCGCCATGGCCGCCGTGCACGAGGGTTGGAGCAAACGCGCGCAGTCGCGCCAAGCTAACCAAATACTCAGCGAGCGAAGCAAAACGCTTGGTGGAATCGATGGGGTCAGGCGAGAGAATCGGATTGGGAGTGATGCGTTTGAGCACGCAGTCGCCAGCAATCACGGTGCGGTCCGCCTCGCGCACAAACGAGCATGAGCCGGGCGTGTGACCCGGCGTATGCACAATGCGCAGAGTGCCCGTTTCGAACTCAAGCTCCTCTTCGTCCCGCAGTTCACTATATTCGTCTGCGTCGAATGAGTCAGCATATTGACGCACGCCTTCGT
Source organism: Chloracidobacterium sp. (assembly GCA_031370285.1). GTDB lineage: Bacteria > Acidobacteriota > Blastocatellia > Pyrinomonadales > Pyrinomonadaceae > PSRF01. Next base: position 6,436 of record JANMQG010000064.1, read on the forward strand.
ACATCTTTCGCATGGTCTCAATCTCTTCAGGCGGCACGCCGGCGCGCACTAAGAGTGTGCGATTTTCTTCATACTCGAGCCTGCCGACGCGATGTCCGGTCTCCCACGCATGCACCAGCACTTCGGCGTCCTTTGCTTGATCACGAACCGAGCGAGCAAGTCCGCAGTGATCTTCATGCGCGTGTGTCAGGACGATGCGACGAATATCGGAGATACGAATGCGCGCCTTTCTTAATCCTTCATGGAGCGCATCGTTAGCTTCTTTAGTCTTGGGGCCGGTGTCGATTAGCGTTACGGGATCTTCCGCAATCAAATAGACGTTAACGGGGCCAATGTAGAAGGGCGTTGGAAGGGAGATGGGAATGATGCGCATCTTGTCTGTGGTAGGTCTTCCTTCAGTCTATGATTGATGGCGAATCGATTGTAATGCAAATTCTCTTTCACTGACCGTTAGTCACAGGTGAACGAAATAGGATTTGAGATTGGGCCCGGATTGTTTAGTTTTACTCGCTTGTTTGAATCTCCCAAGGAGTGTGTGCCGATGAAGTATTCACGCTTCGAAGAACTACCAGTTTGGAAAGATGCGATCGAATTGGCGGTCCGAGTATTTACGTTGACTGCGCTACCTGCCTTCAGACGTTATCGGAGCGTGCGCGATCAGATCGAGCGGGCGTCGATGTCGATCTCAAACAATGTCGCAGAAGGCTTTGAAAGAGGAACCACCCAGGAAACGCTCACTTTTCTGTATATCGCGCGTGGATCGTCAGGCGAAACGCGATCGGTTTTGTGTCTCTGCGAGCGCTTACCCGGTCTCGCCGATCTCAGATCTGAGATCTCAGATCTCAAAACAAGAGCTGAGAAGATTTCGCGCCAACTGCGGGCATGGTGCGAGTCGTTACAAAATACTGACATTCGCGGACAACGATATCTGACCAACAAAACTAGAAGTCAAAACAAAGAAGCCAAAGAGCGCGAAGAGTTTCTGAAGGAACTCGAGGAGATCCGCGGTCGCAAACACTGATCCATGGTCCTTCCTCTTTCTGAGATCTGAGATCTCCGATCTGAGATCCGCTTCAAAAGAGCCCCTAAGAAACGAGAAGGAACCAGACAGCGGGTAAGGAACAATGTGAATCTACCCTTTACCCCTTCCCCTTTTCCCCAGTTCCTAGTAGACGTACTTATTCGCTGCGATCATCACGTCGGCGATGCGTTGGCGAGCGACGATCGTGTTCACCGGCGAAAGTTTGGTGAAACGCCTGAGCGCCGCCAACAGCGTGCGCAGCTCGTCGCCCTCCGACATTCCCGCCAGCGTGTTCTTGGCGCTCGCGTCAATGCGTTCAACTGCATCGTTGCAAAAAACACGCGTCATGTCGATATATCGCGCCGCCGCCTCTTCGCCTTGCGAGGCCGCCAACTTCCTGGCACGCAGGATTGCCGACTCCATCGCGTAAGCATCCATGATGATGTCGGCGATGCCAGTCAGAATTTCCTGCTGATCTCCAAGAGTCATCATGTACTTTTGCGCGGCAGTGCCAAGGGTCATCAGCCCAACCTTCTTCGCATTCTTGGCGAGCTTCGTTTCGGCCGCCAGCAACCCTTCGTCGTCGTCGAAGCCGGCCATCTGCGGCGTTAGTATTTCATCCATCAACGCCTGGGCTGCCGGCAACAAAGCGAGCTTGCCGCTAAGCGCACTCTTCATCAGACGACCGGGAATCAACATGCGATTGATCTCGTTTGTACCTTCAAAGATGCGATTGATGCGCGAGTCGCGATAAGCGCGTTCCGCGGGATAGTCGGCGGAATAGCCGTAGCCTCCGTAGATTTGGACCATTTCGTCGGCGAGATAGTCGCAGTATTCAGAGAGTGCTACCTTGATGATCGAACACTCCGCCGAGTATTCCTCAATCGCGCGCATCTTGGCATCGGGATCAGTAGTATCGCCGATCGCGTCTTCAATCATCCCGAGCGTGCGATAAGTCATCGCTTCTCCGACCCAGGTGCGAATCGCCATTTCGGCGAGCTTGGACTTGATCGCACCAAACGATGAGATCGACTTGCCAAACTGTTGGCGCTCGTTTGCGTAACGAATAGACTCGTGCAACATCAGTTTCATGCCGCCAATGCACATGGCGCCGAGTTTGAAGCGGCCGATGTTGAGAGTGTTGAAGGCGATCTTGTGGCCCTTGCCCACCTCGCCCAGCAAATTCTCCAACGGCGCTTTCGCATCCGCGAGCACCAGCGCCGTGGTGCTTGAACCCTTAATGCCCATCTTGTGCTCTTCGGCTCCCGAAGTCAGTCCAGGCTGACGTTCTACAATGAAAGCGCTAAACTTGTCGCCATCTACCTTGGCAAAGACGATAAAGACGTCGGCAAATCCCCCGTTGGTAATCCACATCTTCTCGCCGTTGAGAACGTAGTGGGTGCCGTCGTCGCTCAGTCGCGCCGTCGCCTTGGCCGCCATCGCGTCGGAGCCTGACCCGGCTTCAGTCAGTGCGTAGGCTGTGATTAGTTCACCGGAAGCGATCTTCGGCAGGTACTTCGCTTTCGCTGCTTCAGTGCCGAAGTAGATGATCGGCAGCAGGCCGATGCCGCTCTCAGCGCCGAGCGTGGTGGCAAACGAAGCGCAGCGTCCGATGTTTTCGCCCACCAGCGCACCGCTCGTCTGATCGAGGCCGAGCCCGCCGTACTCTTCGGGAATGTTCGCGCCGATCAAGCCGAGGTCGGCCGCTTTCTTGACCAACTCGCGCGCAAGTTTCCAATCGTGCTTCTCCAGCTCGTCGAGGTGCGGGACGACTTCGTTATCAATAAACTGCTGCGTCGTCTCGGCAATCATGCGGTGCTCTTCAGTGAAATCTTCAGGAGTGAAAACTTCACTCGTTGTGCGGTCTTCAATCAGGAATGCGCCCCCCTGAACTACCTGCTTCTGTTCGACTACGGCTGACATTGTTTGCTTCCTTTCTTAATGAGTAGACTAAATCAACCCTGTTCCACCTGGCTTCTGATCTCAGGAGGCATCAGGTTGGATAACTGCGGATACGATTCCAAAATCCGGATCAAGTCGAGTTCATCTTTTTTGCGCTTGCTCAATCGTCGCTTTTGGTCGCTCCAGGCCCAAACTTTTCCGCGAACTATGTTTGTAAGTGATGCTACCGGCACCTGCTGGCCTAGCACATCACGGACTGTCGTGTCACTTAAGAAACTCTGATATCGAGGATCGAGGCTAAACTGAATGCGCAGATCGCTTTTCGCCATCTTTGCATTGAGCGAATGCGGAAACTCTTCAACTGAGAATCCTACCTTGATCAATTCATCCTTGATCGCCGCTAATTCTCCGGCGATCACGACAATGTCGGCGTCGAGCGTATACACGGGCTCTACGTAGCAGTTGACCGCCAGCCCACCAATCAAGCACCACAACCCGCGCCGATTCAAAATGGCGACGAGCGTAGCAAAGTCGCTACTGCCGCTTCCGGTTACAGCTTCGAATACTTCAGACGCCGTCATAGGATTACTGCTTGCTGCTCACAACTGACTGCTCACAGTCTTTCGAATATTCCCGCGGCGCCCATGCCGCCGCCCACGCACATCGTCACCATTCCATAGCGCCCGTTGCTGCGTTCGAGTTCGCGCAGAATGCTTGCAGTTAACTTCGCGCCAGTACAACCCAGCGGGTGACCGAGCGCGATCGCGCCGCCGTTTACGTTTACCTTGTCCATGTCGAGACCCAACGTCTTGATGACAGCGAGCGACTGCGCCGCGAACGCTTCGTTTAGTTCGATCACATCGATTTGGTCAAGCGTCAAACCAGCCAACTTCAGAGCTTTCGGAATCGCAAACACCGGCCCGATGCCCATCTCTTCGGGCGGACATCCCGCGGTCGCGTAAGCAACGAAACGCGCCATCGGCTTCACGCCAAGGCTCTCCGCTTTCTCAGCCGACATCAAGACCGCCGCTGCCGCGCCGTCTGACATTTGCGAAGCGTTGCCTGCAGTTATTGTTCCTTTGACATTGAATGCCGGCTTCAATTTCGCGAGTCCTTCGATCGTACTGTCGCGCCGCACGCCCTCATCCCTGTCAAAGATAACTTCGCGCGCTTGCTTGCGACCTTTCTCGTCCAATTCTTCGAAGGTCACCGTCAGGGCCACAGTTTCATCCTTAAACCTATTCGCATCCATCGCCGCTCCGGCTTTTTGGTGAGATCGTAATGCAAACTGATCCTGCTCCTCGCGGCTTACGTTGTATTTGCGCGCAACGTTTTCAGTGGCCAGGCCCATGTTCAAATAGAAGTCGGGATAATGTTCGACCAGGTACGGATTGGGACGAATGATGTGGCCGCCCATCGGAATCATCGACATCGTCTCGAGCCCACCGCCGATAGCAACCTCCGCGCTTCCGGTTCTGATTCGATCGGCAGCAATAGCAATCGACTGCAAGCCCGACGAACAGAAGCGATTGATTGTCATGGCGCTGGTTTCGACCGGCAGCCCCGCGCGAATCGCCGCCGCGCGCGCGACATTCATTCCCTGTTCCGCCTCCGGCATCGCGCAGCCCATGATCACATCCTCGATCTCGGATGCTTCAAGTCCCGGCACGCGCGCCAGTGCTTCCCTGATCACTGCCCCGCCCATTTCGTCCGGGCGCGTGTTTCTCAAGGTCCCTTTAGGCGCCTTACCCACGGCTGTTCTGACAGCTGAAACAATTACTGCATCTCTCATAGTTTTAGTCCAAGGTCCAACATCCTAATATCCAATGTGAGCGACCGTTCAAGTAGTTCAGAGTTCAAGCTTTAGCTTGCGTGATCCTGCTGAAAGCCACAACCTAAAGGTTGAACTCTAAACTACTTGAACGCCTCGTATATTGCACTTCAACTAATTTCTTAAAGGCTTTCCGGTTTTCAACATTGCCGCGAGACGCTCCTGCGTCTTGCGCGTTCCGGCCAATGACAGAAAAGCTTCACGTTCAAGATCGAGTAGGTACTGCTCCGAAACTCGCGTCGTATGGTTCAGATCTCCACCCGTCAGAATGCGTGCGAGCTTCTCGCCAATCAGCGCGTCGTGATCCGAAATGTAACCGGCGCGTTTCATCTGATGGATGCCAAGCTTCAAAGTTGCCAGCGCTGCATTGCCCAACGCCAGAATGTCCGTCCGTTGCTGCGGCTGCACGTAACCGCTCGCCGCCAGCGCCAGCACTTCCTGCTTCGCGTCGGCAATCAAGCGATCGCCATTCATCGAAATCGCGTCGTCTTCAGCCAGGAAGCCAAGCGTGCGCGCCTCTTCAGCTGACGTTGCGACCTTCGCCAGGGCAATGGTTTCGAAAGCCCGCTTCACGAAAGGAAACGGATCCGCGTCATCAACATTCTTCGGAATGGAATCGAGCGTGCGCAGCAACAGTTCCTTCGTGCCTCCGCCCGCTGGAATAATCCCAACGCCAACTTCGACCAGGCCAATGTAAGTTTCCGCCGCTGCACGCACCCGGTCGCCATGCAAAACCATTTCGCAGCCGCCGCCGAAAACCAGATTGAACGGAGCCACAACTACCGGCTTCGGCGAATACCGCAGGCTCATGGTCGAGGCCTGGAAAGCGCGACCCATCATGTCGAGTTCTTCCCAGTTCTCTTCCTGAGCTTCCATCAACATCAGCATGATGTTGGCGCCCACGCAGAAGTTTGTTCCCTGATTACCAACCACCAGGCCAACGAAGTTCTTTTCAACTTCGGCCAGCGACTGCTTGACCATCTGCAGAGTGTCGCCGCCGATGGCATTCATCTTGGAATGAAACTCCAGGCAAGCGACCCCGTCGCCGATATCGATCAGCGACGCGCCCGAGTTCTTCTTAATCACGCCGGTGCGGTCTTTGACTGACTTGAGAATGATCACGCCCGGCGAGTCAGCCAGCGGCAGGTATTGCTCGGAAGCAAAGTCGAAATAAAACTGTTGGCCATCGTGCATCTTGTAGAAGGACTTCGCGCCCGCATCCAGCAACTTCCCCACATTCGCCGGAATCGGTTGACCCTCTTCCTTCATCCGCGTCACAGACTTCTCCACGCCAATGGCATCCCAGGTCTCAAACACGCCCAACTCCCAGTTGAAGCCCCAACGCATGGCGCGATCGATTTCGACTATCGTGTCGGCAATCTCGGGAATCCGGTTCGCGGCATAACGGAAAGTGCGCGACATTGTCTTCCACAGAAACGCGCCAACACGATCCTTGCCCCAGACGAGGGCCTTGATGCGCTCCGGCAAGTCTTCGATGTTCTTGGCCATGTCGAGCGCAGGCAGTTTCACTTTTTGCGTTGGTCGATAATCGAGGGTTGCATGATCTATTACCCAGATCTCTTTCCGTCCGCCTTCGCCCGACTGTCTGCGATAGAAGCCGCCCTTCGTTTTGTTTCCCAGAATCCCGCGACCAATCATCGCCCCCAGGAACTCGGGGGCCTTGAAAACTTCGCGCTCGTCATCATCCGGCAATGCTTCGTAAAGATTCTTCACCACATGACCAAAGACATCGAGGCCGACTAAATCAAACGTGCGAAAAGTGGCGCTCTTCGGCCGGCCCACGGTCTGTCCGGTAATCTTGTCGACCTCTTCAATTGAGTAGCCATCCTCGAGCATCGTCTTGATTGTCACCATCGCGCCAAACGTGCCAATGCGATTGGCGATAAAGTTTGGCCGGTCTTTAGCTGAAACTACACCTTTGCCCAATCGCTGATCGAGAAAGCCATAGAGGAAGCACGACACCTCCGGCTTGGTCCACTCGGTGCGAACTATTTCGACGAGGTGCAGGTAGCGCGGTGGATTGAAAAAGTGGACGCCGAGAAAGTGTGCGCGGAAATCTTCGGAACGACCGTTAGCCAACTGGCTGATCGGAATGCCGCTCGTGTTGGAACCGATGATTGAACCCGGCTGCCGATGTTCCTCAACTCTTTCGTACAGACTCCGCTTTATTTCTAAGTTCTCGACAACTGCTTCGATGATCAGGTCAACGTCTTTTAGTTTCGCAAGGTCGTCTTCAAAATTGCCGATGGTCACGAGCCTGGCATCGTCAGCTGTGAAGAATGCGGCGGGCTTTGCTTTTTTGGCCGCTTCGAGTCCGGCTTGCGCAATGCGATTACGCACTCCCTTCGCTTCCAGGGTCAGACCCTTGGCCTGTTCCTCCGCCGTCAATTCGCGCGGGGCAATATCAAGCAGTAGGGTGGGCACACCAGCGTTCGCCAGGTGCGCGGCAATCTGCGCCCCCATGGTTCCCGCGCCTAAAACAGCAGCTTTTTCAATCCTCATGTTGTTTCGTAAAGTAGGACAGGCATTCTTGCCTGTCATTTTTCTCATTCTCTGCAAACCCGATTAGAATTGCCGATCAGCGTGGGACATAATACTGAATGAGTATTCATTCAGCAAGCTTTTGGAGACTGGTAAAAGCCGGCGTCACCAGCCAGGAACCCAGCTCCCCCTCCCCGTCGACCTGCCCTTAGCTTTCAGTTGGCGACGGGAGTTGTGCTGGATGTCCCGATCGCAGTTAAGCACGACGGTGGAAAGCAACTGTAGTCACCGAGAACTGGCAAGACTTTAAAGCGATTCAACGTTACTGCAAAACGAACTGCGTTAAAGCCGCTGAATTACTGGCGCACCAAGATTGTCTGTGACGGGTTTACATAACGAGCTCTTAGTAGTTCGTCAGTATCTCCTCCGGCTTAAACCCCATCTGGCCGAGGCGGTCGCGAGTTTGTTCCATCATTTCCTGCGAGCCACAGATGAGGGCGATCGGCGAATGCAGATTGGGCAGCACATGATCGAGCAGCGATTGCACGTAGCCGGTTGGGCCTGACCAGTCGTGGCCGTCAGGTTGTGAAATAACCTGGCGCAACTCCACGCCTGCGTCTTTCCAACCATCCGTTTCATCACGATAACAAAAGTCGTCGGGCGTGCGTGCACCGTAGAGCACCACTAACTGGCCAAACTCATCTGGCCGCTTTAGCACGTGTCGCAGCGCGGACCGCAAAGGTGCAACGCCGGTGCCCATGGCCACGAACACCAGGTCCTTGCCTTTCTGCTCGTCGAGCCCGAAGCCGTGACCCGCGACCTCCAACAACTCAATCCGTTCGCCAACCTTCATCTCGAAGATCAAATTGCTGGCGCCCGGTTTTTGTTTCACCAGCACTTCCAACTCCAGTTCCTCAGGCGCGCTGGCAAACGCAAAATAAACGGGCGCTTCGCCGGCGACTGACAACACGGCAACCTGCCCCGGAATAAACTCAACTCCATGTGTTCCGGCCGCTCCCTCAGGCAGCAGATCAAATGAACGCACGCCACGCGCCTGCTCGCGGATTTTTGTAATGATCAGTAAAGGCACCGGCTCCCGTTCTTTCCAAATCGCAGCGAAAGTGAAACGGCGCTCAGTTTAGCAAACAAGGCCTCGATTACTGGAGTGCTGGTGCTACAATGCTTCCGAACCGACTCCCCGCCAGAACTGCCATGCCGAAACGCTCGTCAACCTCAAGCTTCATATACGTCGCTTTATGTGCGGCACTCGTGGCAATGTGCGCGCTGCTGATCGTCGCACAGTCGGGAAGGCGCGTGCGAAGGCCGGGGCCGGCGCCTGTTCCCACTCCTGAAGCGACACCCGCGCCCAAACCAGCAGAAAAGGCAAAGCCCGCCTTCAAATTCATTATTGGATTGGATAGGTATGACGACTTTTCGCGCGTATCGCTCAATAACTACAGCGGCGTGCTTCGCAGTTGCGCCGAGCGGCTTAATGATGCCCGGTCAGTTAAGGCCGACATATCGACGCGCGATTTGTCGCGGGCCGATGCCGTCCGGCAAGCAAAAGCGGAGCAGGAGGCATATGTAGTTTGGCTCCAACTACGTCCTAACACACCCACAGGTGGGTATGACTATCCCGACAACCTCTATATTGAATACACAGTCTTCACTCCCATCACTGCCAAGCAGGCAACCTCCGGACACACTTATCCCGACGCATACCGAAGGACACCAGTCAAAGTTCCGACTTCACCCACTATGGGCGATTATTACTTGAATCAGGCGGCGCGGGGAGCTGCGGAGAGAATTCTTGACCACTTCCAGCTGCGCCTGCCAAACACGCTGCCGTGATCGGTATTACGCCGACGAGTTTCCCGCTTCGGCGTAGAGCGCGTCGATCAAATCGCGATACTTCTCATCAACTACGCGCCGCTTAACTTTCAAGGTTGGGGTTAACTCCCCTTCCTCGATCGTAAGCTCGTTTTCCAGCAGCGCGACCTTCTTTACGCGTTCATACTTAGCGAGCTCTGTTGTGAGTCCGGCAATCTGGCGCTCGAAGAGATCGATGATACGCGGGTGCTTGCAAAGTTCGGCGTGGTTCTTAGCCTTGATGCCTTTCAGGTGCGCGTAGGACTCGACCCGTTCCCAGTCAGGCACAACCAGAGCCGCAGGAAACTTGCGGCCGTTGCCCACGAGTACTACCTGGTTAACAAAGCTCGAGCCTTTGATCATCTGCTCGATTGGCTGTGGTGCGATGTACTTGCCGCCCGAGGTCTTGAAGAGTTCTTTCTTGCGATCGGTAATGTGCAGGAATCCGTCTTCGTCAATCCTTCCAATGTCGCCGGTTTTGAACCAACCGTCTTCCGTAAACACGGCTCGTGTTTCTTCAGGCTTGTTGTAATAGCCGCGCATCACGTTGGGCCCGCGACTTTCTATCTCACCGTCGCTGGCAATGCGGACGGCAACGTTTCTTATCGGCTTGCCTACGGTGCCAACGCGATTGTCTTCCATCACTCCCGCCGTGATCACCGGAGAAGTTTCAGTCAATCCGTAGCCTTGCACGATTGGCAGTCCCGCGCCGATATAAAGAAGCGCGAGTTCTTCGGGCAAAGCTGCCCCCCCTGACACCAATAGCCGAATCCGTCCGCCGAGGGCGTTACGAATTTTTGAAAAGATAAGCTTGTCGGCAATCTTCCGCTTAAACTCGAGCACCGCGGGGATTTTCTTATGCCGAGTTGACAGTCGCGCGTATTCTTTTCCCAGCGCAACCGCCCAGTTGAGTATGGCAATATTGAGCCGGCCCTTCTCGGCCGTCTTCTCTTTCACACGCGCGAAAATCTTCTCGAAGATCCGCGGCACGCCGACAAAAATTGTCGGTCTCACTTCGCGCAGATTGGGTCCAATGGCGTCAAGCGACTCGCCAAAATAGGTAGCCATGCCGTGGTAGAGATACATATACATGGCCATTCGCTCCAGCACATGCGATAGCGGCAACACAGAGAGCGCGCTGTCGTCCTGGGCAAACTTGAGATGGCTTGAGGAGTCGATTAGGTTTGAGACGAGATTTTCGTGCGTGAGCATCACACCCTTGGGCTCGCCGGTTGTGCCGGAGGTATAGATGAGCGTTGCCAGGTCGTCTGGTTTGATCAGGCGCGCGGCTTCGTTAATAAGGTCGGGCTGCGTCTCTTCAGTTGTTCGCCCCCGTTCCTCGAGTTCAGCTAACGAAATTCCTCGGGTTTCCCCGACCGCAGGTTTCTCAAAGAAGACTACGTGCTCTATCGCCTTACACTCAGCGATTGCCTCGCGCACCTGGAGAAACTTCTCCTCATTTTGGACTACGAGCACGCGCGCGCCTGAGTCTTTCAAAATGTAGCGCACCTGAGGCGCGGTTAGCGTCGGATAAATCGGCACATTAATCGCAGTCGCAAACATGCAACCCGCGTCCGTCAACACCCATTCCGGCCGGCTCTCGGAAAGGATCGCCACGCGGTCGCCGCGTCGCACCCCTAGCGAATAAAGGCCGGCGGCAATGCAGCGCACGCGTTTCAGCATCTCAGCGGCAGAAATCGAAATCCAGCGACCGTCGTGCTTGTAGTTAAGGGTGTCAGGCCGCGGATGAACGCGAGCCACGTGCTCGAAGACTTCGACAAGCGTGGCGGGCTCTCCCTCAAGCAGAGGAATGCGTTTGGACGTTTCCACTTCCTAGCCCTCGTCGGAGTGTGAAGGGATCGTCGACGCTGCGGTGATTTGATTCACTTGGCGCTGACCCCGTTGAGGAAAATATCGAGCACCTGATCGGCCATGGGCGCCAACTTGTAGCGGCGCTTTGAAAGAATCCAATTGGTGGCCATTTCGTCCAGGGCGCCAAAGAGTATTTTCGCCACTACTTTGGCATTTAGTTCCGGACGAAACACGCCGGCGCGCTGACCTTCTTCAAGAGTTGCACGAATAAGATTTAGATATTCGGCGAAACCGGCCGCTGAGAACTCTTCCATGAATTTTGTGGAGCCGCGCAGTTCGACCTGGAAAACAACAGCGAGATCACGATCATCGCCGAGTCGCTCGAGATGCAACCAGGCTATGCGTCGCAACTTCTCGCGCGGGTCATTAGTTTGCTCGAGTTGTTTGCGCCCGGCAGCAATCGCCTCCTCCATGCTCCGATCGAAGATGGAATGAAGGATCTCCTCCTTGCTCTTGAAGTAGAGATACACCGTGCCATCCGCCACGCCGGCCTCGCTGGCAATATCAGCAACCTTGGAGCTGAAATAACCGTTGTGGGCAAACACGCGGATAGCCGCGCGCAGAATTGCTTCTCGCTTGTCAGTGATCACGGGACGATCGGAATTAAGTGAACGGGCTGAGCGCATTTCAGATTTCAGGCATTCTTGATCACGTCTAGGACGTCAGACGGAACGGGCATTTCTGGGACTGAATGAACCGCCACTCATTCTGTTCGGCGCTAGCGTAACCGCGGGGCTCGTATTAGGGCAACTGTGTTGGGCGTTCCCATCGTGGCGCTACCCAGTGAAAAAGCTCAACGAGCCTGCGGAGCAGGCGGTAGCATAAAGCCCAGGGTGGAGCGCAGCGGAACCCTGGGTAATGAACGCAAAAAAATATTTGAGCCCGTGAAACGGGCGACAGGGGTTTGTGTGGAATCTTCTGCCGCCCGCTTCGCGGGCTAATGATCAAAAGG
>JANMQG010000196.1:0-3889 GCA_031370285.1 Chloracidobacterium sp.
TCGACCACGACAAACTGGATTACTTCATCTGCGTTCAATTCCTTTTCATGCACCTGGCATGTTTCCTGGTCATCTGGACGGGCGTGAGTGCAGTGGCAGTCGTTACTTGTCTGGCCTTGTACGTGGTGCGCATGTTTGCGATTACCGCCGGCTTTCATCGTTTGCTGGCGCACCGCACTTATCGCACCAGCAGAGTTTTCCAGTTTCTGATCGCGTTCACTGGAACAGCGTCTTACCAGAAAGGGCCACTGTGGTGGTCGGCGCATCACCGGCTCCATCACCTTGTCGCTGATACGAACGAAGATTTCCATTCGCCGCTGACGCGCAGGTTTTGGCGCGCACACTTTGGCTGGTTTCTGTCCCGCGATAGTCAAGAAACTCAGTGGAAGTTGATCGCCAACCTGAGCAGGTATCCCGAGTTGCGCTTTCTGGATCGTTACTATTCGTTGCCGCCGATCGTTTTAGGGGCGTCGGCATTCCTGCTGGGTTCCGTGCTCCAGAGATATTCGCCAGGTCTGGGAACCTCCGGATTCCAGATGCTGGTCTGGGCCTTTTTCATCAGCACGGTGGTCCTGTATCACGGCACCTTCACAGTGAATTCGCTGGCGCACATCTTTGGCAAGCGCCGTTTCGCAACCGACGACAATAGCCGCAACAATTGGTTCGTGGCGCTGATAACCCTCGGCGAAGGCTGGCACAACAATCATCACCACTACGCGTCATCTGAGCGACAGGGTTTCTACTGGTGGGAGATAGACATGTCTCACTACACCCTCAAGGCGCTGTCGTGGCTGGGAATAGTTTGGGACCTGAACACACCGCCGCCTGACTTAGCCGCGCGTAGAAGCCCTGCAACCACTGCACTCGAACCGGCGTCGAGTGTAGCGGCATTGATCTCTGAGTGATGTGGACGAGACACGATCCGGAACGCCATGAAACTGCCCGTCATTCAAGGTGTAATCCGCAGGCGAATCCTGGCGAACTTCCGCGTTGAACCGCAAGTAATGCAACAACAGTTGCCCTCACGCTTCAGGCCGAAGCTGCAACGCGGCTTCGCTGTAGCCGGCATCTGTCTGATTCGACTTGAACATATCCGCCCCAGGTTTGTTCCGGAGAGTGTCGGGCTGAACAGTGAAAATGCGGCTCATCGGGTGGCGGTCCTGTGGGAAGAAGACGGCGCGACGCGTGAAGGAGTTTTTATTTCGCGGCGCGACACCAACTCTCAACTCAATCATCTGCTTGGCGGCCGCCTCTTTCCGGGCGAACATCATCAGTCATCATTCAGCGTTGAAGAATCCGATTCGGAAATAAACATCTCGCTTGAATCTACGGATTCGGCGGTGGTGGTGAGGCTGGAGGGATCGACGGCAAAGGCGTTGCCTCCAAACTCAATCTTTTCATCCTTAGCTGAAGCGTCCGCATTTTTTGAAGCAGGGTCGCTGGGTTATTCAGTAACTCACGATCCAAATCGGCTGGATGGGTTGAACTTGAAAACGAAACAATGGCAAGTGGAGCCGCTTGAGATCAGGGCGGTTCACTCGAGTTACTTTTCGGACGAGTCAGTGTTTCCGGCGGGCAGCATCGAATTTGATCACGCGCTGATCATGAAAAATGTGGCGCATGAGTGGCACAGCGCCCAGGATTTGTACGTCTAACATCAGAACTAGAGCCTTGTACGTCTAAATGAAGACCCGAGCCGCGGTGCTCTATGAAATGGGCGCGCCGCCACCCTACGCGGAAAGTCTGCCGCTCCGGATTGATGAAATCACGCTCGCTGGGCCGGGCGCGGGCGAGGTGTTGGTTGAAATTGCCGGCGCCGGTTTGTGCCATTCGGATCTTTCGGTGGTCGACGGTTCGCGTCCGCGCGCGCTGCCGCTGGTGATGGGCCACGAAGCGAGCGGGATCGTACGCGAGGTCGGCGCCGAGGTGAGCGAGTTCGCGCCGGGTGACCCGGTGGTTTTTAGTTTTGTGCCCGTGTGCGGACGCTGCCGCTTCTGTGCTTCGGGACGAGGAGCGCTTTGCGAACCCGGCGCCAAGGCAAACATCGCGGGCACGCTGCTCTCGGGCGCGCGTCATTTTGCCGATTCTAAAGCGACCGTCTGCAATCATCACCTTGGCGTTTCCGCGTTCTCGCAATTCACCGTTGCCGCGCAGGAGTCGTTGGTAAAGATTGACGCTTCACTGCCGCTGGCTACCGCCGCTCTGTTCGGTTGTGCGGTGATGACCGGCGTGGGTGCGGTCGTTAACACCGCGCGCGTAATGCCGGGAACCTCCGTCGCGGTTTTCGGAATGGGCGGCGTTGGTCTCAGCGCGATCATGGGCGCACGAACCGCCGGCGCCTATCCAATACTCGCTGTCGACAAGCTTGAGGACAAACTAAAACTCGCGAGCGAAGTTGGCGCAACGCACACAATCAATGCCGGGCAGGACGATCCGGTTGCGGCCGTGACGGAACTGACTGCGGGGGGCGTGGACTACGCATTTGAAAGCGTGGGCAATGAACAGGTTTTGATGCAAGCGTATCAGGCGACCAGGCGCGGCGGCACGACGATCACCGTCGGCCTGCCGGCTCCGGGCAAGATGTTTTCGATTCCCGCTGTCAGCCTTACTTTGGAAGAACGCACCATCAAAGGCTCGTACATGGGATCGGCTGTGCCGCGTCGCGACATCCCGCGCTACATCAGTATGTATCAAGCGGGACTGCTGCCGGTGGACAAGTTACACACGCACACCTTGCGGCTCGACGAAATCAACCTCGGTTTCGATCGCCTGGCGCAGGGACTGGCGGTAAGACAGATCATTAGCTTCGCTAGCTAGAGGAAGTCAGAACCGGGAGCGGTAGCGACCGGGTGCGCGTTTCACAAAAGGGGTGAGTCGCTTGACCTAACCCGGTCGCTACCGCTCCCGGTTCTGACTTTGTGTAGCGAAACCGGCGCAATCATTAGCAACCTAAAATAGATGCCTGAGAAACCACAAATCACCCGCGCGGAATACGCGCACTTCCTGGCACTGCCGACGCGTTGGATGGACAACGACGTCTACGGACACGTCAACAACGCTCTCTACTATGCCTTCTTCGACACGGCCATCAATGAATACCTGATCGCTGAAGGAGGTCTTGATATCACAGCCGGCGCCGTGGTGGCGTTTGCCGCAGAGTCGCAGTGTCAATATTTGCGGCCGCTCGCATTTCCCGGAGTGATCGACATTGGGTTGCGGGTGGGCAAGCTTGGCAATTCGAGCGTGCGTTATGAGCTGGCGATATTCAAGCAGGGCGAAATGTTTGCAGCGGCCGCCGGCTACTTCGTGCACGTCTTCGTGGATCGTGAGACGCAAAAGCCAGTGCCAATGCCAACGTCAATTCGCGCAGCGCTGGAGCGGCTTACCCAATAGAAATCCGATCCACGAATCACACGAAAATACACTAACGAGATTTCGTGTTAGTTAGTGTCCTTTCGTGGATCGCGCCTTAGCGAGCATTTGCTCAAGAAGGAAGTAACTGCAGAATTGTTGAGAAATGGAATTCCTGGTAGTACAGTGTCCCGCCTGTGCTTGAGCAAGCCATCTGTGCATCTTCTGGAGGCAAATAACCGATGACAATAAGAAGTCTTCCCTCGTTAACCTTGATATCGCTGGCGTTCATCATCCTGGTTCTGTTGGTCGGACCCGTAACAGCCCAGACCCCCACGTTACCGAGCGAGAGGCCGGACAAGTTAGAACCTACGAACTACGGGTTTGACCATGTGCGCCGCGAGGTGATGATCCCGATGCGCGACGGCGTGAAGCTGCACACAGTTATTCTTATTCCCCACGGCGCCAAGGGCGCACCAATTCTGTTAACGCGCACGCCTTACAACGCCACCGATCTCACCACGCATATCAACAGCTC
>JANMQG010000010.1:0-41248 GCA_031370285.1 Chloracidobacterium sp.
GAGTGTTTTGCCACTCTAGAGCCGGATATCGGCCTTCTGAGCGTGATCTATTTGCCCGCCGACTGGGGCGGAGATCAGGATGTCGTTCAGCTTTTCAACCTGGTTGCGATAGTCTTCTTTCAGGCGCACGAAGATCGCAAAGCGACGCTGGCCCTCCAGGACATCGGTTGCTTCGTCGCCGCCTATGGCGATCTTGGCGACTTCGAGCACATCGGCTATGTTCAGACCGTAACGCGCAATCTTGTGGCGATCCAGTTCAATCTCCAGATGCTCCTCGCCGGCAACCTGCTGGACCGCTAGGTCTTCTACGCCGCGAACGTGAGAAATGGCATCGCGAACCTGTTCGCCCAACTGGCGCAAGCTATCCCGGTCTTCGCCAAAAATCTTAACGGCAATCTGCGCATTGATGCCCGATATGAGTTCGTCGTTGCGCGTTTGGATGACCTGCGAAAAGTTGAACTCAACGCCGGGGAACCCTTCCACTCGACGGCGCATGGCATCAACTAATTCATCCTTCGTCTTTGCTGTCGTCCACTGCTTTTTGGGCTTCAAGCGGACGTACAGTTCGTCGTTGCTGACGCTTTCAGGATCGCCGCCCAGTTCAGCGCGGCCGATCTTGGCGACGACGGTTTCAACTTCGGGAAACTCCCGCAGTGACTTTTCGATCTGGGACGAGACTTCGATTGCCCGCGAAAGCGAGATGCTTGCAGGCATGGTGGCCCGCACCAGCATGTTGCCCTCATCGATCGTGGGCAGAAACTCGCTGCCCATGATGAAGACGACAGCAACGCTCCACACGATCAATGCCGCGGCGATCGTGACGGCGATATAGCGGTGAGCGATGGCCCACTTGAGGACGGGAACGTAAATCCCTCTGACGAATCCAATGATCGGATTTGTGCGGACCTTCCCTTGCTTGAGACGCAACCACAAGGCGCACAGCATTGGAGCTATGCATAGCGCCATTAACATGGAGCCGATCATTGAGAAGGTGACAGCGTATGCGAGCGGCTTGAACAACTTGCCTTCGATGCCCTGCAGAGTGAAAACCGGCAGGAAGACGGCGATGATAATAAGTATAGCGAAAAACAACGGTCGTCCGATTTCCTGAGCGGCAACCAGTATGGCTTCGCGCATGGAATGTTCCCGGTGTTCCTCAAGATGGCGATAAATGTTTTCCACCATCACCACCGTCGCATCCACCATCATGCCGATGCTGATGGCAAGTCCACCGAGCGACATGAGGTTCGCCGACAGCCCGGAATACCACATCAATATAAAAGCAACCAGCATACAGAAAGGTATGGCTGCGGCGGTGATGAGCGAACTCCTGAAGGCGCCGAGCAGCAACACGAGGATCAATAACACCAGCGCTTCACCTTCGATTAATGACTCGACCACGGTGTGTGTGCTGTTATCGACCAGCTCTGCTTGATCGTAGTAGTCAACGATGCTTACGCCTTCAGGCAAAGCCTTATTAATCTCTACTACTTTTTCCTTTATCCGCTCAATTACCTGCTTGGTGTTTTCGTTGATTCTTTTCAGGACGATTCCGGTTACGACTTCGCCCTGACCGTCTTTGGTGACTGCGCCCTGCCTTATCTCGCTGCCAATCTCAACGGCGGCGACGTCGCTAACGCGGATAGGCGTTCCGGTGCGCGAGTCGAGGACGATGTTCTTGATGTCTTCAATGTCCTTGACCAGTCCCAGGCCGCGAACGACGTACTGTTCGTCGCCATGCTCGATGAAGTTGGCCCCGGTGTTTTGATTGTTCGCCTGAATGGCTTCGAAGAGCGTCTTGATCGGAATGTTGTAATTGACCAGCGCCTGCTGATCCGCGATGACCTGATACTGTTTGACGTCGCCCCCAAAGCTGAGCACATCGGCGACGCCGGGCACTGTGCGCAGTTGCAGTTTGACAACCCAGTCCTGAATGGTGCGCAGCTCCTGATTGCTTTTTCCGTGCCCGACGATTTGATAAAGGTAAATCTGGCCGGTCCCGGTGGTGATTGGGCCCATTTGAGGCTCGAACCCGGCGGGGATGTGATCTTTTGCGGAAGAGAGGCGCTCGAAGACCTGCTGGCGCGCGAAGTAAATGTCTATGTCGTCGCTGAAATAGACCGTGACGACCGACAAACCAAACTTGGATTCCGATTGTACGCGCACCACTCCCGAAATCCCGTTCATCACATTTTCGACCGGGAAGCTTATGAGTTGTTCGACTTCCTGTGGCGCCAGCCCCTGGGCTTCGGTATCGATTTCTACCTGTACGGGTGTCACGTCAGGAAAGGCGTCGACGTTCAACCTGCGCAGCGCCAGAATTCCACCGGCCACGATGAGCATGGAAACGACGGCCACAAGCAATCGCTCACGATAGAAGAAGGCAATGAGATTGTCGGTCATCAATAATCGGAGACCTTTGCTCTTTGGCGCTGTCGCGTTACGTTAGCGTAGGCTTCTGAAAGAGAAAGACAACACCCGATCCACGAACCCACGCTAAAAAATACTAAATTCGGTCGCGTGATTTCGTGACGTTCGTGTGATTTCGTGGATCGTGGCCTCGTCGTTCGTCTTTCACAAACCTTCCGGAATAAAGAGGGAACCTGCATCAATCATTTTCACCACGTTGTTACGGCCTGCTTTGTTGAAGTAACAGATAGTTTCCCTTGACGACTACCTTATCGCCGGCAGCCAGACCTGCAATAATTTCTACCCGATCGTTGCTTTGTATCCCTGTGTTTACCTGGCGCTTCTTGAAGCCGCTGCCTTCGCTTACGAAGACAACTGTCTTCCCCGCATCGTTGAGCACGGCTGACCGCGGAATGGAGATGGCGGTGCGATGCAGGTCGGTGACTATTTGGACATTAGCAAACATGTCCGGCTTAAGCCTGCTGTCCGGGTTTGGCACTTCCGTGCGGACCTTCACACTTCGAGTTTCCGGATCTACCACGCTGGAAACGAGAATGACCCTGCCTGAGAAGGTAACTCCCGGAAAGGCCGGGACCGACACCTTGACCTCCTGACCGCGCCGCACCCGCTCGAGGTCCTTTTCAAATACGTTCGCGTCGATCCAGACACGCGAGATATCGATTATCTTGAACACGTTTGCGTCCGAACCTACGGTGGCGCCGATCGTGCCATTGCGCTCGACGACAATGCCTGAAATTGGAGAAGTCAGGGAAAAGACGGCGGTCAGGCTCGATTTGCTTGCCAGCCTATCAATATCTGACGCTTTCAGACCGAGTATGAGCAAACGGCGGCGGGCCGACGTGAGCGCCGCTTTCGTCCCTGCAACAGAGCTTGCCGCCGACGCCTTCGCGAGTTCAAGGTCGTGCTCAGCCGCCTCTACATTTTTTCCCGCGGTGATGCTCTTCTCATAGAGCATCCTGGTACGATCGTAAGTGGCCTGCGCGAACTTGACCTCGGCCAGCGACGTGCGACGAGCATTTTCAGAATCCGCGAGCGCTTTGAGATAATCGGCCTCGGCCTGATCGATGTCTGCCGATTCAAGGTCGGCCAGCTTCTGCCCTTTCTTCACGTTGCTACCCTGGCCCGCATAAAGACGCACGAGCCTGCCTTCATGGACGGGGCCGATGTTTGCCATGCGGTCCTCCGAGACGAGAATCTTCCCGGTGGCCCCTATGGTCCCGGCGATGGATTGCGGCTCGACCGTTTCGGTCTCTATTGCATGGCTTTGGGCTGACTCAGATGTCGCCGCGCCCGGCTGTGGGCTGGAAGGATTCGAGGGAGCAGCAGCCCGCTGGCAGCCTTGATTTACAACCACCATGAGAAGCGGCAGAATCAAGAGGGAATGAATCACTCTTCGATTGAACATACGGGGCATCCTTTCGGCATCCTCTTGCGGAGGCACTTACTTTTGCAGAGGCGTTGCGGTCGCCAGCTCAAGGTCAAGCAGCGACATCTGGTAATCAAAAAGCGTCTGGTAAAAACCCGCCAGCGTTTCCCGCCGCGTGCGGATCGCATCCAGTAATTCAATCGTAGAACTTTCACCGGCCTTCAAAGAAAACTCGGTCAGTCTCTGAATTTCATCGACCTTTGTAAGCACGCCGGTGCGGTAAAGCTCAACTCGCCGCTTCTGAATATCAAAGGCAACCAGTGCCTTGTCCACATCGCTCAGCACCTGATTGGCAATAAGTTGCTGTTCGTTTTGCGCCTTCTTTTTCTGAATGAGGGCCTTAGCTCGCTCGCCCTGATTCCGATCAAACCAGGGAAGCGTAATGGCGGCATTGAAAGTGTAGGTGCTGGTGCCCAATGGAACCTGAGCGATGCCTGCCCCTAAATTGAGATCGGGGATGCGCTGAGCATCCTGCAAGCGGATGGACGCGTCGGCGGCGCGCTCGCTGACTTGCGCGGCCCTCAAGTCGGGTCGAGCGGCCAGCGCTTTGTCGCGCAGGTCGGCAAGTGAGAACTCGTAAGGCTGGTAATAGTCGATCGTCCCGGCAACCTCTATATCCATAGCCCGATAGTCCCCGCCCAGCGTGACCCGCAAGTCGCGCACGGCTAGTTCGTAGTCCCTTTCCGAGTTGGCTACGTCTGTATCGAACTTGAATTTTTCAATTTCGAGCCGCTGCAGATCCAGCCCTGAAATCTCGCCAAGCTGGAAAACTTCGGTCGTGTGCTTGATGGTTTCCGCAAATGTTTTTTGGTTCTCTTTTGCCAGCTTCAGCAACGACTCGGCCAGGAGCACGGCGTAGAATTTTTTCTTCACATCGTTGGTCAGTTGCCACAGAACGATTTGAAACCCGGCCCTGGCCAGTTTAGAGTTTGCATTGGCCTCGGCGATTCGCTTGGGTCGCTTGCCGCCTAACTCGAACGTCTGACTGATGCCGTAGGTGATGGTCTGCTGTTGGATAAAGTTTCCGCTGAAACCAAGTGGGAGGTTTTCGGAACTGACGCTTAACTGCGGGTTCGGACGGAGCCGGGCAGTCAGTTTTTCAGCGTCCGCCAAATCGATGTCGTAACGGGCTGCTACCAACTGAAGGTTTTGCTGCAAGAAAATCGACACGGCGTCAGTAACCGTAACCGACCGTTTCGCAGGAGTCACCGGGACCTGCTGCTGATCCAGGGACATCGCCACGATTTTGGATTTGATGCCTTGCAAAGGTTCAGCCGACTTTTCTTGCGCCAGGATCGGATGGGTTGCAAGCATGACTAAGAGCAAGCTGGCCAGGTAACTCGCACGACGATTCCTTTGCCGAAGGCAGTATCGGGTCAAGCCGCATCGGCCTCGCCAAACCACAGAATCGCACCGCGCACCGAAGCGGCGCAGACAGTTGCGCAGATAATTGTTAGCGCGCTCATACATCCGATCACCTCGCATTCACTCGCGTGTTGAATTGTTCTTAGTTGCGCGTTGCAAGACCCAGCCCCGCTAGTAGAGCAATGATTGGCAGGCAAGGCAGACCTGCCTCAGGCTGACCATTTGGCTTCGGTGGTATTTGGAGCGGGCAATCTGATGAGCCGCGCCCACCGAGTTAAGCCTCAGCCGAGAGGCGGAGCCCGACCCGATGGCCGCGTGGTTGAAGTTGAGGAATAAACAACTGTCGGCGTGGAGACAGACACACTCTGCGTCAAAGGTATGAGCGCGAACAACGGCACATTAACAAGGCCATTGAAGAGTTGCTGTTGGAACTGGCACATCGAGCACTCTGTATGACGAGAGCGGCCCGTATGCGAAGGCTGTGATCCGTCCGCGTCGCTTATCGCGGCTACGCCGGAGCGGTCCGGCGAAAAGCGACCATGACTATGGACCGCCTCGACCGTCGCCCCGTAAGCGATCAGGAGAAGTAGCAAGTAGCCCAGAGCGCGGCGACAGTTCGCGTGGCGGCGGCTCAATGCTGATGTAGTCCTCGTAATCACGTTTCAGGTATTAATACAATTCGTGGACTCAAACCTGTGCGCTTCAGCGCGTGCGGGCGCAATTTTTGGATTACGCCTAATGTCCGTGACTTTCCGCAAATTGAGAAGTGTGAGTATAGATGAGCAGGTTCTCAAGTTTCAACTAGGTGAGGTGGTTGAATCGTCGACTCAGGTGCCTACAGTTCTTCCCGGCTCCATCATCTGCCAGAAGCGCGTTGCGATTGCCATAGCCAAAAGGTCATGGCCCCAATGAAAAGAGCCGCCTGGACCCAGTCTTTGACCGGATTTTCGATGTCGGGAATACTAAAAGGGTCAGAAACTGAAAGCGGCGCCGAGGTTGACGTGATTGGTCGTTTGCTTTCCGCTCTGCAGATAGAAGGTATCGAAACGCCGAAACTCGACGCCCCAGGAAAGCTGCGGCGAGAACTTGTAAAGAAAGCTGAACGCGAACGCCTGGTTGCGCAGGCGCCAGTCGCGTTTGCTCAGGCTGACGAGATCGGCGTCGCGCGGATCATCGAGTCCGTAGGTTCCGTAAATAGCCAGTCGATCCGAAAGAACGGGTGGTGTGAAGCCAAGCTGCGTCCAACCACCGCGTGTGCCAATCGCTCTCGGCCCGCCGCTAATCAAGGTTGGGCCGCGACGATAAGCAAAGTCGGGATTGAAGCCCTGAAAGGCTCCGGCCTGAAAGCCCGCGAGGTTCCTGCCGACGAACGCCTCTCCATTGATCGTTAGTCTGGCGACGATCGGAAAGTTCCAGTCGACGGCGATGGCTGACGAATCGATCTTGTTATTGCCCAGGGTGTTCGCTACGCGCGCGCGGCCATACTGGCCAGAGAAGCCAACGCTGCCGCTCTTCTTGGCGCCGAGCCAGTTTGCATTATTGAAAGCGACGCGACTTTGGAAGAACGGAACGCGCGAAGCGGCGCCGGTTGTTGGTTGCAGAAAGAAAGGCGACGTGGTTGCAGTTGGTGAATCGCCGGTGCTCGGCGCGAGCACTGCGCCCTGCCAGAGAACCTTGCCGCTGGCCCAACGCCTTTCCAAACGAATCTGCGGCAGACGCGCCCAGGGGTTTCCCGCCGCTGCCATTTGCGGAATTGCCGCCGCCGCGATCGACACCGGATTGTTTGGCGCAAAGACCATCCAATCCTGTCCTGCTTCGAGCGAAGTTTTTTCCCAATCGAGTCGAGCGAATGCCAGTCGCAAACGTACGATGCCAAAGTTGTCGCCCACTCCGACGGCGGGAAAGCCGCCGAAGAAGTCTGCTTCGATTTGGCCGCGGCTCTTCGCATTCCAGATCGTCGGGCCTTCCAACTTCAAACCCAGGCGCGTCTGACGCACGCTGATGCTGACGTTGCCCTGATTTGTGGGCGTGGCGAAAAGGGGATCGTCAGCGTTGTTTGTGCCGCCGCTGTTGCCGAAAGCGTTGATGTAGATCGTTCCGTAAGGCACAGCGCGCACGGGTCCGAGATCGATTCCAGGTAGATGCTTCTCCGCCGTAGTTGTTTGTGCAGGCCTGGTCTCCGTTTGCGCAGTTGCGGGACTTGTCCTGGTTGAAGGTGAAGCCGCGTTCGCCGCCGCCGGACTACTTGCGTTGGTCGATTGGTCCGCCGCGACTTCGTTCTTTAACCTTGTCAACTCCGCGCGCATCGCTTCCATCTGCGACTCGAGTTGCTCGACGCGCTGCTGCAAATTCTCACGTTCCGGATCCGGAGCTTGCGCGGAAGCTGATGTCGCGACGCCCGCGTAGCTCAATGTCAAAGCGATCGAGAAGGTAAATGCTTTTAAACAATTCATGGCTTGATCCTCTGTTCCCAAAATGCCTTAGCGCCGAGCCGCCGGTCACTGCTTGTAACGGTCCTTGTAGAACTGCAGAATCTTTTGCAGTTCGTCAGGGCTAAATCCCTTTCGCCATTTGTGAAAATCGCTTGACAGCACTTTCTGTGTAATGCCTGGCTCGGCCGCTTCGGCTTCCGGCAAGAACTCGTTGTAGAAACTCTTGGCCACTTCGTAAAAGCCGTGCCATTGCGTATAGTCCGGGCCCATCATCGCCGTGCCCATGCGCGCGCGGCGCCCCTGGTGATGCCAGAGTTCGTAGTAAGTCCACTCGAGCTTTTCGTCGAATGGAGTACTTGTTAGTTTGCCGTCCTTGTGAAGCTGGTCCATGATCGCCTTCGCCGGTTTGGCGAACTTTTCGTTGTAGAGATCGACTGTGTTGTCATACTGCTTGTAGAAATTTTCGACCCAACTGGTCGCATGACAGTTTGAGCAAACGTCCTGCATCGACTGGCGCCGTTTCTCCCAATTGTCGAGCTTGATTGACACTGCCGGGCGCAGGGTCCAACTGATGCGATCGCCAACGTCATGTGTGACTGGCTGGTTCGAAGTCGCGCTCATGTGGCAGGTGGCGCAGGTCGGCGCCGCGGTGTAGTCCTTGCCGACTATCCAGGTCTGCTTATCGAGATTCATGCGCGCGATGTTCGCGCGGAACTGAATGCCGTGCTTTGACTCGGTGTAGATTTCGATCTGCGGATGATCCGGACCCATGTGACACTTGCCACAATTTTCCGGCTGCCGAGCCAGGGCTGACGAAAATGAATGTCGTCCGTGACAGGCGGCGCAAGAACCTTTCGAACCATCGGGATTGACCCGGCCGATGCCGCTGTTGGGCCACGTGCTTGCCTCAAACTTTCCTGCGCCGGTGTATTTGACGGTTGAGCCATGGCATTGTTGGCAACCATTGATAGCCGCGGCGCCGCCCTCGACGACTTCACCCAATACATTGTCGAGCGAGCCGATAAAGCTGGCCGCGTTCGCATGGTGCGAAGCTTCGAACTGCTTCACCTCTTTTTCATGACAGCGATTGCAGTAGTTGGGCGTGACAATGACGGCGATCTTCTGACCGTAGTGCTCGAACGTGGCGGGATCTCCCTGGTTGGCCTTGTGACAGCCAAAACAGTCCACGCCTTTGGTGTGGTGCGCGCTGTTCTTCCATTGATCGACGATGCCCGGCGTCGTTTCCAGGTGGCAGTTGATACACTCCTGGCCCTCTTTGGAAAATGAAGGCGCTGCCTGCTGCTTTGCGGCAGATGCCAACGTGATGGTACGGACCCAAAACATCAAGCCAACCAGCAGGAGTAGCAGAGTTGTTTGGATCAGAATTTTTCGTAAAGCCATACTGAGTCCTCTCGAAGTCTTGAAATCCTCGGTTTAGCTCGGACGCTCGCAGCCGGGTCGCGTGTAGTACCAGAAGTTGACGGCGGTCGCGAACGCGAAAAACACGGCCAACCCATAGAAGAATGCGTTGGCGTTGCCGGTGCGCGTCATCACTGCGGCAATCAAGATAGAAAAGACAAACGGTCCGTATGCCGCAACCGCTGCGGTCCAGCCGATCACGCCCGCGGCTTGCCGGCGGTTATGCCCAAAGATGACTGGGTATTGGCGAAACGTCGCGGCGTTACCCATTCCAGTGAAAAAGAACATCCACAACATCGTCGCGACGAACATGGGAAATTCAGTTAGCGAAGTTGGAGTGAGCAATCCCATCGTTACCATGAAGATCGCCCCGGCAATCAGCGCCAGGCCGCAGATCGTTGTCAGAATTGCGCCACCGACTCGGTCGGCCACAAATCCGAATAGGACGCGACTGGCCGAGCCGATCAGCGGACCATAGAACGCATACCGCAGCGGATCCGGAGCGCCGGGAAAGCCTCCGTAGATCGATCTGATCATCAATGGAAATGCTGCCGACAAACCAGAGAAGCTACCGAACGTCATCACGTAGGTGATGGTGCAGAACCAGGTGTGCTTGTCTTTGAAGATGTCGAGTTGCTCTTTGAACGAAGCAGTCACCGGCACGCTGCGCAGATACTTCCACGCGATGATTGTCAGGATCAGTAGCAGCGGCACGTACCAGAACGCGGCATTTTGCAGATAGAGTTCGGAAGTACCCAGGACTGCCTTTGTCTTTGGGTCGATCCTGGTGAAGAGTTGATAGCCGCCAACTCCCGCGATCGTGATTACGATCGGCGTCATAAACTGAGCCAGGCTTACGCCAAAGTTGCCGATTCCGGCTTGAATACCCAGCGCCGTCCCCTGCAGTCGCTTGGGAAAAAAGATGCTGGTGCTCGGCATGTACGATGAGAAATCGCCGCCACCAAACCCGGCCATGAAAGCCAGTACCATGAATAACCAGAACGGAGTCGACGGGTTCATCACCGCCAGGCCAATTCCTATGCAGGGAAGTACTTTGATGAGCGTGGCCACGGTGATGACTTTGCGAGTGCCATAGATCGGAAGCAGGAACGTGTGGACGATGCGGAGCGTGCCTCCGGCCAATCCCGGCATCGCCGCCAGCCAGAACAACTGATTGGTGGTGAACTTGAAGCCAATGCCAGGCAGCTTGACTACTATTGCGCTCATCATGAACCAGGTCGCGAATGAGAGCGTCAGCGTGATCGTCGTTATGGTCAGAGTTCGCCAGGCAATGCGGCTACCTGCGCTTTGCCAGAACTGCGCATCTTCGGGGGCCCACTCTGACAACCAGGTCTTGCTCTCATCAATTTGTTTCATGTAATTTCCTGCAGTTCCTCAATGTTTGTGTTCGAAATCTTCCGCGAGGTGCGGCGCGCCTCGGCTTACGATGCGGGTAACAACAGAGTGCAGCCACCAGATGCACGCGGCCGACAGCACAAACATCAGCATCCAGCAGCTAGTCCACAGTCCGGTGCCTTGCAGCATGTAGCCAAAAATGATTGGGCAAACAAAGCCTCCCAGCCCACCGATTACCCCAACTGTTCCGCCGACCACGCCAACTTCGTTTGGGAAGTATTCGGGAATGAACTTGTAAACTGCGGCCTTGCCGATTCCCCATACGATTCCGATCAGGATAACCAGAATTACGAAAATGGTGACATTGGCTTGAAAGTAGATTCGCGTGGTTCCCCTGGCCAACAGCTGTTTCCTCTTTACCGTATCGCCTACCGCCACCACCGGCGTTTGCCAATTATCTTTGGTCGGGAGTATCAGCGCGCGCTGATCGCCAGTTTCAAATTCGGCCGACCGCTTTTTCACCGGGTATTCAGTCTGGTCCACCTTGATGCTCGAGTCCGAGGCACTGGTCACAACCCCGTTCTTCAGGGCCGCAATTCCTTTACCCGGTGAAGTAATTTCCATTCGCGGGACGCTCAACAGTAACGCCAGCACCACTGACGATCCCAACACCAGGTACATGACCTTGCGCGGGCCCCAGGTGTCTGAGATCCATCCGCCCAACGCGCGAATCACGCCGGAAGGCAGACTGAAACACGAGGTCAGGAATCCCGCCGTAACCAGCGAAACGGAATAGACGTTAACAAAGTAAGGGACCAGCCACTGCGAGAACGCGACGAAGCATCCGAACACCAGAAAGTAATACAGACCGAATCTCCATACTCGCAGGCTCTTCAGTGGACTCAGCAGATGCCCAATACTTTCGGCTTGCACGCTCGGCTTCTTGTTCCTGGTAAACAGCAGAAACAGGGTACCCATCGCGATCAACACCCCTGCATAAATATGGGGCAGTTTGCGCCAGCCATCGATGTTAGCGCCATTACTGGTCAGATAATTCAGCAGCGTCGGAGCCAGGAACGTGGTGACAGCCGCGCCGGCATTGCCGGCCCCAAAAATCCCCAGCGCGGTTCCCTGCCACTTTCGCGGATACCAAACTGAAGTGTAGGCAATCCCCACCGCGAACCCTGTTCCGGCCAAACCAAACCCGCCGCTCAGAATCGCGTAGCTCGCAAAGCTGTTTGCCGAGCCCAGCAGGTACATCGGAACCGCGCAAACCATCAGCAGCAAACCAAAGATCCACTTGCCGCCAAACTTGTCCGTCAGAACGCCGATTGGCAAGCGAAAGATGGAGCCCGTTAGCACTGGGATTCCCAGCAACCAGCCGATTTCTGTCGGTCCCCACTGGAACACGCCGCTGTCAACCAGAAATGTCACCATCACGCCATTAAAAACCCAGACAGCAAAGCAGACGGTGAACGCCAGCGTATTGAAGAAAAGCATTCGATGTGACGTGCTGCTGATTCGCTCTTCCATAATCGACTTCGTTTCGATTGATCGAGAATGCAGGTCTCGCTTACACGCGAGAAGAAATCCGCCTGCCCACGGGTCCAACAAAAACCAGGTAGTTCGTCATCATGCAGCCGAAAGCAAAGAGCGCCAGCAGGACGAATCCCAGCGAATACGATCCGGTCGAGCTTCTTATCAGTCCCAGCACCAGCGCCGGGAAGAACCCGCCGAGTCCTCCGAACGCGCCGACCAGACCCGCGGCCGTGCCTGTCTCTGCCGGGAAATACTGAGGCACCAATTTTGTTACTGCGCCATTCCCCAGTCCCAGCGCGCCGGCTGTGCCCAGCGCACCGATCGAAAAAATGAGCATTGAGGTCGAGGTTAGCCCGAGTGACAGCAGCGCGATCGTTGCGAACACAAACCCCAGCACCCAGGCGCCGCCATAACGATCAGCCAGCCAACCGCCGACCGGAACCATTAGCGTGGCGAGGATTGCAAATCCGGCCACCCTCCCGTTAGCGTCAGAGGCAGATAAGCCAAAAATGTCTCTGAGCAGGGTTGGCAGATAGATAGTGAGCGCCAGGAACCCACCAAAGGTCAGAAAGTAGAAAAGCGACAAGACCCAGACTACTGGTTCACGCTTGAGAAATCTGACGTACTCGGTAAATGGCTTTTGGCTTGCACTGATCCCGGCGTCCCTGGCGAGCAGGAAGAACACGACGCCGAATACGGCCAAGGCAGAACCGAAAATCCAGAACGGCACTCTCCAATCACCAGTGGCCGCAACCAGCGCCAGGGCAAGAAAGAACCCGATTACCTGGCCGGCATTGCCCAGGCCGAACACGCCCAGCGCAGCCCCCTGCTGCGATTCAGGAAACCACTTCGACGTGAATCCGACACCGACCGAGAAGCTGGCAGCGGCCAGGCCCATCAGCGTTACACACACAATCAGTGTGGAAAATGATTTTGAAATACTTGCCCCAAACGCCGGTATGCAACAGGCCACAAGAATAAAGCCTAGTACTAATCGACCGCCGAATTTGTCGCCGAGGATTCCGGCCGGGAGTCTTCCCAGTGAGCCGACCAGGATGGGTATCCCAATCAAGAGCGCGGTTTGAAATGCTGAAAGCTGATACATCTCTTGAAACGTCGGAGCCAGCGCGCCAATCAGTCCCCATGTTGCAAACGTGACGGCTAACCCAATGCTCGAAAGGGCCAGCGCTCGCTTCATGTCGGCGGTCCAGGCTAGGGCACCCGGTGCTTCACGAGGTTCCTGCCACAAACTTTCTGCCAGGTACGGATCGTTCGCAGGTAACAAAGCGGCCTTTCTTACTCCATTCGCGAAAGTCTGTAAGAATAGCGATGCGAATCCAATCACCAAGGCCACGTCCACCAAACCGATCAGCGCCGCGTGCTCGAACGCGGGAAAGATCATCACGTAAAGATCCACCCAGTGGCCCAGCAAAACGATCGCGCACGCGGTGAGCAGCCAACCTTCGCTACGCTTGGCGCCGCGCGCTAGCAACAGGGCAAAGGGTATCAGCCAGTTGAGAAAGATGTTCAGAAAGAAAAGCGCTTTCCATCCCGGCGTCTGCATGCGTCGAAGGTAATAGATGGTTTCTTCCGGCAAGTTGGCGTAATAGATCAGCAGGTACTGGCACAGCCAGATGTAGGCCCAGAAGGTTGAGAATCCGAAGACGAGCTTGCCGAGATTGTGCAAGTGGTTCTCGTTCACTCCGGGAAGAAGGCCACGGCGGCGCAAAAGGATCACCAGAACTGTGATCGAGGCAAACCCGCTGAGCAACAAACCCGAGATGAGGTAGAAGGCATAGATCGTGCTGTAAAAGAGCGGCTCGATTGACATCAGCCAATCAAAGCTCGCGAAGGTGAAAGTAAACGCGAAAACGGCGAGAAAGATCGCCGCATACCTCCTGGCCCTGCCGGTGTGCCCCACATCCCCGTCAAGATCCTGCCGACGCGATTCTCTTTTGATCAGCCACGTGAGCAGCAACCAGAGTCCGAGGAACACCGCCATACGCGTGAAGAAAAACGGCGTACTGAGCCAGGCGTTCTTGAACACCATCGGCTTGCCGTTGTACTCGAAGATCTCGCGCGTTCCTTCGTACACAGTGTGCCGGCCAAAGAAAAGCGCGAGCATAGTGACCGTGCCGAGCGGCAGGTAACTCATCATCGCTTCGGGAACGCGGCGAATCGCTGCATCCCAGCCGGCATTCGCGACCCGATTGATGCTGATAAAAACGGCCGCGCCCAGGGCGAGCGTAAGAAAGAAGAACGCGTTAAGCAGAACGCTGGGCCAAAGCCGCGCATCGTTTGTGTAAAGACCAAACGCGAATCCGATCACGCCGATCCCGAGCATGATGAAAAGAACTTGCTGCCCCCGGCCTGAGATGAACCTTTCGCTCGCCATAACCCTCCCCAACCCCCGTGGCTAATTGCTCTTCCCCTGCAACTTCCGAATGTAAAGAATCACCTTCCAACGATCATCCGCGGAAACCTGCGCCGCATGCGCAGGCATGTTATTGCGGCCCAGCGTGATCACATGAAACATCGTTCCGTCTGGCAAAGCCTTCGACTTTTCAATCTGGTACGAAGGTGGATTCGGATACTTCGGAATAAGCGGCCCATCGCCCGCGCCGGTCGCGCCATGACAAACCACACAATAGTTAGTGAAGACGTATTGCCCGCGCGCGAGATTTTCTGATGTCGCCGTAAAAGGATTTGTTAGCCCGCGGCCGGCGCGATCCGCCTCAGCCTGATCGGGTCCGTAATGAAACGGTTGAAAGCCGCGCGGCACTGTTCCTGACACTGGCGGCTGCTCAGTCATGTGATAGGGCAGGATCGGATTCGCAGTTTGCGAACGATAAGCAGGCGAGTAAGCCATCTGAGTGGGCCATTCGCGATTTCTGACAGCAACATCGCGGCTCATCACGCCGACGCCACCGACCACGGCGACCGGCAAGAAAATGACAGCGATCCATGTCAGCACCCTTTTCATACGAACTGGTCTCCTTCGACCACCTTGATCGCGTTGTGGCGAGTAAATAAGTTGACGGCCTGCTCCATGTCGAACGAGGCATCAGATTGCTTGAGCACCAGGACAAAACGATCGTCGGTAACCCGCTCAAAGACTTTGCGCTTACTAAACAACCACATCTGATTCCGCGCGAACAGTACACCAATCGCTATCAATCCTGAGAACAGCACCGTCAACTCGAACGTAACCGGAATGAACAGTGGGAAGGAATTGAATGGCTTACCACCAACGTTCAGTGGCCAATCGTAAGCTGAGGTCCAAACCTGCAGCGTCAACCCGAAAACCAAACCCAGCGCGCCCGCGATCAACGCAATCCAGGTCAGACGCGATGGCGGCAAAGCCACGGCCCGATCCATGCCGTGAACGGGGTACGGTGTGTACACGTCATAAACTTCAAAGCCTGCGAGCCGCGCTTCAGCAGCCCCGGCAATAAGATCGTCGGCACGTTCGAAGAAGGCCGCGGTGAATCTGACAGCTCCTGCCCCCTCAATGTTTCGCATAACCGAGCACTCCCTTAACTTCATTGATCGAGATGGCTGGAAACAGCCGCAGGAAAATCAGGAACGCCGTAAAGAACAAGCCGAAGCTGCCAACCAACAGGCCGACTTCTGTAAGCGACGGCGTATACATGGCCCAACTCGATGGCAGGAAATCGCGATGAAGCGACGTTACGATGATCACGAACCGTTCAAACCACATGCCCACATTAATTAAAATCGAGATCACAAAGATCGCCGGTATCCAGGTGCGCAGTTTCTTGAACCAGAAAAGCTGCGAGACGAGCGCATTGCAACTGAACATGATCCAGTAAGCCCAGGCATACGGACCAAGGCCGCGATTAATGATCACGAAGATCTCATTAGGGTTGCCGCTGTAGAGTCCGGTGAAAATTTCTGTGACATACGCCAGCCCGACAATCGAGCCGGTAAGCAGCGCAACCTTGCACATGTTTTCGAGATGCTGGGGTGTTATGTAATCTTCCAGGTGCATCAACTTCCGCACCAGAATCATCAGCGTCATTACCATCGCGAAACCAGAGAAGACCGCACCCGCAACGAAGTAGGGCGGAAAGATCGTCGAGTGCCAGCCAGGTATCAACGAAGTCGCAAAGTCGAAACTGACGATGCTGTGGACTGAAATGACAAGTGGAGTTGCGAGTGCAGCGAGCACCGTGTAAACAGTCTCGTAGCGTGACCAGGTGCGGTTCGATCCGTTCCAGCCCAGGCTCAGCACTTGATAGAAGGTCTTGCGCAACTTTGACTTGGTGCGGTCGCGCACGGTGGCGAGATCCGGCACGAGGCCGAGATACCAGAAGACCGCCGAGATCGTGAAGTACGTCGAGATCGCGAAGAAGTCCCACAGCAGCGGCGAACGGAAATTCACCCACAACGTCCCCCGCGTATTCGGATAGGGCAGCACCCAATAGAACAACCACGGACGTCCCATGTGAATGATCGGAAACAGGCCCGCGCACATTACTGCGATTAAGGTCATCGCTTCTGCCGAACGATTGACTGACGTGCGCCACTTCTGGTTGAAGAGAAAAAGGATGGCTGAGATGAACGTGCCGGCGTGACCAATGCCGATCCAGAAAACAAAGTTGGTGATGTCGAAAGCCCAGCCGACGGTGCGGTTCAAGCCCCAGGTGCCAATGCCGGTTTTCACGGTATGAACCGTGGCCACGACTCCGATTGCCAGCAAGACCAGCGAAACCCCAAGGCTGATCCACCAGCCGCGTCCCGGCCTGGGATCCAGCAATTGGCAGATGTCGCCCGTCACTTCGGCGTAAGACTTGTGCCCCAGAATGAGCGGGCTCCGCAGCTTCGAATAGACGGGATGAGCTAGTTCGAATTGAACGGGTGGCTGCAACGCTCCCTCGGTTTCGATCTCTGCTTGTTTTGGTGATGCGACCATTGCCATCCTTCAACTCTCTGTGCTTCCTAATTGGCGCTCTGTGTCTCTGTGGTTCGTGTTCTTTATTCCACTGATTCACCACAGAGACACAGAGGACTCACAGAGTTTCACAGAGATCCTCATACTTCCTCATTTCGCACCTTCGCCAGATAGCTCAACGGCGGCTGCAGGTTCAGTTCATCCAGCAACGTGTAATTGCGCCCACTCTTTTTGATTTGAGCTACGCGACTTTTCAGGTCAGTCAAATCACCGAAGATGATTGCGTTCGCTGGACAGCTCTGCTGACACGCCGGCTGGATCTCGTTATCAGCAATCGCGCGGCCCTCGTTGCGCGCTTTGATCTTGACCTCTTCGATTCGCTGCACACAGAAGGTGCACTTCTCCATCACGCCGCGACTGCGCACGGTCACGTCCGGATTGAGCGCAAGGTTCGCCACCGGATCGGCATGCGAGTACTCAAACCAATTGAATCGCCGCACCTTGTATGGGCAATTGTTTTCGCAATAGCGCGTGCCGACGCAGCGGTTGTAGACCTGCATGTTCAGACCTTCGCTGCTGTGCACCGTCGCCAGCACGGGACAAACGCTCTCACACGAAGCGTTGTCACACTGCTGACACATCACCGGTTGATAGAAGACTTTCGGATTTTCACGGTCGCCTTCGAAGTAACGGTCGATTCTGATCCAATGCATCTCGCGTTGCCGGCGCATTTCGTCTTTGCCGACTACGGGAATGTTGTTTTCCCCCTGACAACTGATAACGCAGGCATTACAGCCGACACACGCGCTGAGGTCCACGGCCATCCCCCATTTGTGCTCGGGATAGTCGTGGGGTGACCACAAACTGGCGTACTCAGTTTCGGTTTCGCCGTTGCCTTTGGCATATTCCGCCAGCGTGAGTTCCCTTGCCAGCGGACGATCTTCCATCGAGTCCTTAATTTGAGTCTGAGCAAACTCAATTGTGGTCGCGGTCTTTTCCAGCGTGATCGCTGCCGAGTAGTAACGGAACAAGCCATCAGCGGCAGCAACAAACCTGTAAGCATTCGCACCGACGTTGCTGCCGGCTCGGCCCGCTTGCGTTCTTCCATATCCAAGAGCGACCGCGACCACGTCGTCATGTTGACCCGGCTGAATCTGCACCGGCAGTTCAATCGTGACTCCGCCCCTGGTAAGCCGCACGACGCGGCCCTCTTCAAGTCCGGCCGCCGCCGCATAACGAGACGAGACGCTCGCATAATTGTCCCAGGTGATCTTCGTTACCGGATCAGGCAGCTCTTGCAGCCAGGGGTTGTTCGCGTGACGACCGTCGCGCATGGAAACCTTCTCGTAGAGCACGAGATACGGGGCCCTTTGAGTGTCGGCCGAAGAAGTTAGCCGCGTGATTGATTCGTTTAGTCCGTCTGCTTTGAACGTGGGCGTTTCGACTCGCGTTGAATCGGGGGTGAAAACTCCCTGCTGTAGTGTCTGATCCCAGAACTCGTCGAAGTTCGCGTACTGCTTCTGCTGCGGGAAAAGCTTGTCGCGCCACGTTTGTTTTAGCAGGTCGTAGAAGCTCCGGCTCTCACCACTCCAACTGAGCAGACTGTCCTGGTAAGCGCGTGTTTGAAATAGCGGTGCGATCGTGGGCTGATTAACGCTGAAGGTTCCGCGCGCCGGTTCAACATCGTCCCAGGCTTCGAGGAAATGACTTTGCGGACAAACGTAATCGGCCATTGAAGATGTCTCATCCAGCGACGAATTGAGCGAGACCTTCAGCGGCACTTTCTGCAAGCCGTTGGTAAACGACTGATTGTCGAAATAGTCGTAAGCCGGATTGACCCCCGAGACGATGAGCGCCGCGATCTCGCCAGCGTTCATCTGGCGGACGAGATCGATCACATCCTGGTCGCTACTCTGATTATTTGCAGAACTCGCTGTAAGGTTAACGGTATTACCGTAACTGCCCGCGGCGTAGTTGATGAAATTTACGAGATACTGCACGTCCACCTCAGCCGATCCACTGATAACCAACGCCTCAGCTTGCTTGTCTGTCAGGTCTTTGGCTGCGCTCTCGATTGCGTCGCGAGTCTTTTGGTTCAAGCGCGCCGGCTGAAAAGATGCGAGGAGTTGAGCTATCGGCGCCGCAAACTCTCCACCCGCGACCGCTACGAGCTTGGCCAAATAAATCAGCGCTTGCGTTTCCTCGGCGGGCGAAACCTTGACGCGTGTATCCGCGTTGCTACCAGTCAGAGACATCCGCGACTCGAACTGCACGTGTCGCAGCATCTCGCGCTGTCCCCTCTGCAGGTTGCGTGCTTTCGCGTAACCACGCGTGAACTGTACTGGCGCGATCCAGGTGCCGAGAAAGTCGGCGTCAAAGCTGACGACGAGCTTGGATTTGTCGAATCGATATTGGGGAATCGCGGCCACGCCGTGAGATCGCAGATGCGCCTGCCGAATCGCGTCCGTTGACACAGGCTGGTAGGTGATGTGCTTCGCGTCACTGAACTGAGCCAGGAATTTCTGAATTGTCTCCAGCGAGGTTGGGCCGCTGATTGGCCCGGTCAACATTCGGACTTTGCCGCCGGACTGTTTGATCGCGTTAAGTTTCTCGATTA
Source organism: Chloracidobacterium sp. (assembly GCA_031370285.1). Lineage (GTDB taxonomy): Bacteria > Acidobacteriota > Blastocatellia > Pyrinomonadales > Pyrinomonadaceae > PSRF01. Next base: position 19,500 of record JANMQG010000010.1, read on the forward strand.
CTTGCTGATCGATCTGTTCCCAGTTTGCCGCTTGGGACGAAATCAACGGCTGGCGCAGACGATCCGGATCGTAGAGGCCGAAGACCATTCCGTGCGCGAGCGCGCACAGGCCTCCATCTGAAAGCGGATGATCCGGGTTGCCTTCGAGCTTGATCGGCCGGCCATCGCGCACTTTCACGAGCACGCCACACGCAGCACTGCAACCGCCGCAGACAGAAGCAAACCAACTGGCGACGCCCGGTGTGAATTCAACCGGCTGCCGGAGGTAGGGAACAATCTTCTGCTCAGGCGCCCGACAACCACTCAGAGTCAACGCCACCGTCGAATAGCCAAGCACTTCGAGAAATGTCCGTCGCGAAACGCCCGCAATCGGACTCTTCGCCGACAGACCAACGGGCTTGCCGGCGGTATCCTGATCCAAAAACTGCTTCCAAAGCTTTTCACTCATCACTCATCACTCATCACTCTTCACTCTTCACTCTTCACTTTTCACTCTTCACTCTTCACTCTTCACCTGTATTTAGTGATGACACACTGAACAATCCGTCGAGGCCATCAACCTCTTCGGCGTCGCTTCCTTGGAAACAGTCGGACGCCCGTTTTCATCAAGCGTCACCTCGCGATGCGTGCGATGGCAGGTCACGCATGAGCCCATTGAGAGCACGTCCGCTTGCGAAACGCGATCTTCAGTTTCAATCGGGCCGTGACACGTCTGGCATTTCACACCGGCGGTTACATGTCGACTGTGATTGAAGGCGACGTGGTCGGGCAGGTCGTTTACTTTCACCCATTCGATAGGTTCGTTCTGCGCCAAAGCCGCCACAATCTTTTGAATCTCGGGCGAGTCTTTAAGAATCTTCGTGTGACAGTTCATGCAGGTGCTCGCCGCCGGGATGCCGGCCACTCTCGACTTGTCCGCCGCCGAATGACAGTAGAGACATTGGATCTGGTTATCACCGGCGTGAACCTTGTGCGAAAAATTTATCGGTTGCGCAGGCTGATAGCCCTGCTGGTTCCCGAGGCCGCGAAACATCGAGCCCTGGTAAACCACCACGACGCCGATCAGCGTCACCAGGAGCGAAATGATTTTTGCGGTTCGTAGACTCATCGAACTTACTTACCTCGCCGTCGCCGGCTTCGCCACCGGCGCGGGTTCTTTGGCTGGCTTTGGAGCATGGCGGCGATTGCGCCGGCGATCCCAGTTCCAAATCACGACCTGGTACGGTCGCCAGAGGTAATGAATCGGCACCACCAGCATGTGAACCAGCCGCGAGAACGGAAGGATTGCCAGGAAGATGTAGGCATTTATGATGTGCGCCTTCACCGCCATTGGAAGCGGGGCGATCATCTTCAGGTCCGGTTGCAGCACGAACAGCGAACGCAGATAAGGCACCGCTGAGGTTGCGTACCACGAAGAGCCCCAGCGATAGAACAAGGCGGTGTAGACGCCAAGCGCTACCTGGACCAACAACACGAGGAGCACGACGACATCCATCCAGGAAGTGACGGCGCGGATGCGTGCGCTGGTGATGCGACGCACGATCAGGCTCACAATCCCGACGAATGCCAACAAACCAAATAAGAGCCCGGTCGTTTCCAGAACATAGAGGCGCGCCGGGACGCCGTTGAACCAGAGCACCTGGCGGGGAATCGCGAAGCCGATTACGTGTCCAGTTAAGACGATTAGAATCCCGATGTGCCAAGGCACCGAACCGTAGAAGAGTTCATCGCCTTCGAGGAACTGCGACGAGAGACTGGAATAGGTGAAGCCACGTTTGAAATAACGTTGCACGGTCACCACTACGGCGAGCGTGGCCGCGGCATAAGGCAGAATGATGAAGAAAAGATTGTCGAACATCATGGTTACTCCATCAATACAAGTCAGGAACAGGCTTCACCCCGAACGAACGCCCGTCGTTTGGTAGCACCGGTAAACTCGGTCTGGAAACAGGCGTGCGATCTGCGGCTTCGCACGAACTCACGCCAACCTCCAATCGCAAAGCGCCGCGCGTCATTTCGATCAAATGACGGTAGGGATTCTCGCTATCGCCAAATGCCTTTAGCATTTTTGAGAGCGCGGGCAACAGGCATTCGCTCATCAACGACCCGCGCAGTTCCTCGTCATCCAGTTTCGTAAGCAGACGCAGCAACACGGGCAGGTAATCGGGCAATTGGTGCTCCTGACCTAAATTAAACGGCGATTCCGTCTCGCGTAGATTCGCCAGGAAGAGACCACGCTTGTAGTTCTCGCCAAACAGGTGATAGCCAATCTCCAGGGCGCATACTGGATTGAGATCGAAGGTCCGCGTGTAGAGTTCCTGGAGGTCGGAAAGTGAAAGCGTTAGTACCCCTTCACGGAAATCAGTGAATGCGTTGGCGATTTCAGGCGTTTCGCCGGACACGATTTCACCGCACGTTTCGATTAGCGCGCGCGAATCCGCGCCGGGATAATCGAGCAGATCGGCGAGATTCGCGTAGCTCAATTTCATTGCCGTCTTTTCATCTGGCAGTACTTTGTTCATCTGTTTCCTTCTGTCGCCCCTTCAGGGCTCTGGGTCCTTTCGGTTGCATGCCATTAACATCTCGCTCCTCCGGAGCTAAAACCCGACCGCTTGTGATAACCGCCCTCTGCTTTCTGCCTACTGCTTTCTGCTTACTGCCTTCTGCCTTGCTATGCGCCACGTGCGGGCGCTTCGCGGAAACCGAAACCTGCGGCGCCTTTTCCTTCACACATATCGTCATTCAACATTTGCATCGCTTCTTCGCGATGCATCGGCGGTATCACATAGCGCTCTTCGGCGGTCGGCAGCGACGTTAGCCGGTAGATCGCCTCAGCCTCCGCTTCACTGGAGCCAACTTCGGCCAGCGCCTGCCTGACAACTTCGGCGTCCATATCACCGACCGTCTCCAGCCTCTTGAACAAACGCACGGCGTACTGTTTCTTCAGGGCGATGCGCACGTGCTCGACATTGCCGGCCGAAAACAACCTCGCCATGTATTCCATCGGCAGGCGCGCCTTCTCGATTGGGCTGAACAGCTCTTCATTTGCTGTGTCGTAGATCCCGTCATCGGTTTTAGCCATCACCGGCAACAACGGTGGTACGTAGAAGAGCATTGGCAGCGTGCGAAACTCCGCGTGAAGCGGCAACGCCAGCTTCCATTTCTTGACGTACTGGTAAACCGGCGAGCGTTCACAGGCTTCGAGTGTGCGTTCGTCGATCCCATTGGCGATCGCATTGGCTCGGACTTTCGGATCTGACGGATCAAGAATCATGTCCCGTTGCGCATCAACGAGCTGGTCATCCGGCACACTCATGGCCTCGGTAATTCGGTCCGCGTCGTAAAGCAAACCGCCGAGATAACGAATGCGCCCGACGCAGGAGTGGAAACAGGCGGGCGCCTCGCCGGTCTCCAAGCGCGGGAAGCACAGAATGCACTTTTCGGATTTGCCGGTTGACCAGTTGTAGAAAGTTTTTTTGTAGGGACACGCTGTCACGCACATGCGCCAGCCGCGGCAGCGTTCCTGGTTGATGAGCACGATGCCGTCTTCACCGCGCTTGTAGATTGCGCCCGACGGACACGCGGCAACGCAGCAAGCGTTCAAGCAGTGATTACAGATGCGCGGTAGATAAAAGAAGACGAGCCGTTCGATATCAAAAAGCTCTTGACGCTGTGCCGGCGTTAACGCTTCGAGGTTGGGATCGTTGGCGGCGTAAACCGGCGAGCCGCCCAGATCATCGTCCCAGTTCGGCCCAGCCTTAATGTCGATCGGCTTATTAGTGACCATCGAAATCGGCCGAGCAGTCGGCTGGTCAGCGCCTTCCGGTGCGTTGAAGAGGTCTTCATATTTGTAAGTCCACGGCTCGTAGTAGTCATCCATCCGCGGGAGATTCGGATTATGAAAGAGGTTCAGCACGCGCAAACTGCGACTGCCCATCTTCAACTCAGTCTTACCATTCTCTTGCTCCCAACCGCCTTTGTACTTGCTCTGATCTTCCCATGCGGTCGGATAGCCGGTGCCGGGTTTGGTCTCGACGTTGTTCCACCACATGTACTCGGCGCCTTTGCGATCGGTCCAGACGTTCTTGCAGGCGACGGAACACGTGTGACACCCGATGCACTTGTCGAGGTGAAAGACCATTGAGACTTGTAAGCGAACGTCCATCGATTCTCCTTCGGAGAGTCCAGAGTCTGGGAGTCGTTAGTCTGGGGTCAAGAACCGACCAGTTCGTCCTTGACTTCAGACTGCAGACTCTCGACTCCAGACTTCATTACCAGTTGACCTTCTCCAGCTTCTTCACCATCACAAACGTGTCGCGATTGACACCTGTCGGACCCCAGTAATTGAAGTGATAAGTAAACTGCCCGTAGCCTCCGACCATCAGCAGCGGCTTCAGACGGATGCGCGTCAGACTGTTGTGCCCGCCCGCGCGTCGGTTGCCGCGCATCGGTGATTTAGGGACGGACAGGGTGCGTTCCGGCGAGTGATACTGAATGCAGACACCCTTCGGAATGCGATGGCTTACGACGGCGCGAGTGCAAACCACACCGTTATCGTTGTAAGTCTCGACCCAATCGTTGTCCTTGATTCCCAGTTCGTCTGCGTCTTCATCGTTCAGCCACAACGGTTCACAACCGCGTGACAGCGTCATCATCCGGTGGTTGTCGGAATAGGTTGAGTGGATGTGCCACTTGCCGTGCGGCGTCAGGTAGTTAAGCGCCTTCACTTTGCCTTCGGTGCTGCTGTGCTTGAGATCGCCATAGTCGACCGGTTTCGGCGAAGGTTTGTATGTCGGCAAATTCTCCCCGTAAGCGATGTAGCCTTCGTGGTCCATATAAAACTGCTGCCGACCGGTTAACGTGCGCCACGGCACCAGCTTCTCGTAGTTGTAAGTGAAAGGCGCGTAGGCGCGGCCATCGTCCATCAAACCGGACCAGATCGGACTATTGAGCAGACGTCGCGGTTGCGCTTGCAGATCTTTATAACTCAGGCGCACATCACGACTCTCTGCGGCGAGATCAGCGAGCGGCAGGCCGACACTTTTCTCAACGTGTTTGTAGGCGCGATAGGCCAGCTCGCCATTGGTTTCCGGCGCGAAGAGCAGGACCATATCGGCTGCTTCTTCCGCGCGTTTGAGTGACGGATACTTCTGACCGTTCCACTCAACGACCGCGTGCGAGCGCGAGCTAACTACCTCGTCATAAAAGTCTTTGACGGCGTACTTAACTCCATGCGCGCCCATGCCGTTCTTTGCCAACGGGCCAAGCGAGATGAAGCGGTTGTAAAGGTTGACGTAATCCCGCTCGACTAGTGCGAGATGCGGCATGGTCTTGCCGGGAATCGCTTCGCATTCGCCTTTGGTCCAATCTTTGATTTCGCTTTGCGCCATCTCGTCTGGTGTATCGTGCGACAGCGGCAAGGTAACCAGGTCGCGCACTGGAGCCGGCAAATGCTTCTCTGAAAGCTCGCTGACTTTCTTTGCGAGCGAGCGAAAGATGTCCCAATCGCTGCGCGATTCCCAACAGGGCGGTACGGCTTCCGCCAGCGGGTGAATGAACGAGTGCATGTCGGTCGAGTTCAGATCAGCCTTCTCGTACCAGGTCGCCGCTGGCAAAACGATGTCGGAATAAAGCGCCGACGTATCCATACGGAAGTTGAGATCGACGATCAGATCGAACTTGCCTTCCGGTCCTTTCCCGTTCATAGCTACGTCTTTGACCGAGCCTTCGGCGCATTCCTCGGCGATGTCGTTGTGATGAGTGCCGAGATAGTGTTTCAGGAAGAACTCGTGTCCCTTGGCGCTGGCCATCAGTGCGTTGCCGCGCCAGATAAACCAGACACGCGGCCAGTTCTCCTCGGCGCTCGGGTCCTCAACCGAGAATTGAAGCTTCTTTTCCTTTAGTTGATCGACGACGTAGTTGACGATCTCTTCGTTGGTCTTCGCCCCGGCAGCAGTCGCATCCTGGATGACCTGTGGGTTTGGTTTGTTGAATTGCGGATAGAACGGCAGCCAGCCACAACGCACGGCCTTCGCTTGCACATCGACGGTGTGTCCGCCGGCAATGCTCGCGCCGCCGTTCGCAGACGCGCCATTCTGGGGCATCGTGTGATAAGCGGAAAACTCGCGCTCGTAACGCCACTGTTCGCTGTTCACGTAGTGCCAAGACGGTGCATTCTGGAGCCGAGACGGTGCAATCCAGTCTTTCGCAAACGCGATCGTTGACCACGAAGCCACCGGCGCCAGCTTTTCCTGGCCCACATAGTGGTTCAGTCCACCACCATTTTTCCCCACGCAGCCGCAAAGCATCAGGGCAGTGATCGCCGAACGATACATAAGATTGTTGTGATACCAGTGGTTAACCCCCGCCCCGATGATCACCATGCACTTACCTTCAGTCTTCTCAGCAGTCGAAGCCCACTCACGCGCAAACTTGATCACTGTTTCTCGGCCCACCCCAGTCCACTTTTCCTGCCAGGCAGGAGTGTAGGACTGCTGCTCATCGTTGTAGTCCAGTGGATAATCCCCACCGAGTCCGCGGTTGACCCCGAACTGGGCCATCATCAGATCGTAAATGGTGGTGACGAGTACCTCGCCTTCTTCCGTCTCGATCCATTTCGCGGGCACGCCTCGCGTAAACACCTTCTCGGAACCGAACTCTTCAACGGCGACGTTAACGTATTGCGAGTGGCTGTCGATGAAACTGAGTTGTGGAGAGATCAGTGAGCCATCGCGCGCGTCCTTCGGTTCAAGGTTCCATTTGCCTTCGGTCTTGCCCCAGCGATGCCCAACCGTGCCGCCTGGCATGCGCGGCTCGTTCGATAGCGAATCGAAGACCAGGAACTTCCAGTCGCCGTTCTCTTCATCGCTGTAGCGAGCAAGTTTGTTTGCACGAAGCAAGCGGCCGGCTGAGTACACCCGGTCGCTACCACCACCCCAAGCGGGCTGCCCGCTTGGGGACCCCGGTCCGCTCTCGGTTCTGACATCGAGTTTCACCAGGAAGGGCGAATCCGTGTAACGCTTCAGATAGTTCAAGAAGTATGGTGTCTGTTTTTCGTGATGGAATTCTTTGAGGATGACGTGATTGACGGCCATCCAGTAGGCGCCATCTTGTCCTGCGTTCAGCGGAATCCACTGGTCGGCGTATTTCGAAACCTGACTGAAGTCGGGCGCAAGCACGACCATCTTCGTGCCGTTGTGGCGTGACTCAGCAGCGAAGTGACAATCCGGCGTGCGCGTCATGTTCAGGTTTGAGCCCATCACGGCGAGAAACTTTGAGTTGTACCAGTCAGCGCTTTCGCCAACGTCGGTTTGCTCGCCCCAGACCTCCGGAGAGGCAGGCGGCAAATCGCAGTACCAGTCGTAGAAACTGAGATTGACGCCACCCAGGAGTTGCAGGAAACGCGAACCGGCGCCGTAGCTCAGAAACGACATCGCCGGAATTGGAGAGAACCCAACAACGCGATCTGAGCCATGCTTCTTGATCGTGTAGATCGTCGAAGCGGAGATTAGTTCCAGCATCTCTTCCCAGTTGCCACGCCGGAATCCACCTTTGCCACGCGCCCGTTGATAGCGCGCTCTGGATTCTTTGTTGGCGACGATCGATGCCCAGGCTTCGACGGGATCCGCGTGCTGCGCCTTTGCTTGGCGCCAGAGATCGAGCAGCGCGCCGCGAATGTAGGGATACTTCACCCGGATCGGACTGTAGAGATACCAGGAGTAAGAAATGCCGCGCTGGCAACCGCGCGGCTCGTAAGGCGGCAGACCATCTTCGAGCAGCGGGTAATCGAGCGCCTGCATCTCCCAGGTGACGATTCCTTGTTTGACGTAAATGTTCCAACTACAGCCACCGGTACAGTTCACGCCGTGCGTCGAGCGAACCACTTTGTCGTGTTGCCAGCGGTTGCGATAGAACTCTTCCCACGACCGCGTCTCAGGACTGATCAGGTCTTTGATCCAGTTCACGCTGTTGCCCTCCTGACTAACTCTTGACCGTAGGACCCGGTCGCTAAGCTCCCGGTTCTCAAGCAGTTCACGTTGTTGCCCTCCTCACCAGTTCCTCACGCACGCCACGCAGGCGATTTCTCCAGGTTAGATTCAAGAGCGCCAGCACCAGCAACATCGCCGCAACACCCATGATGAAGAAGCGCGGATCGAGCGTCGTGACTCCCGCTTGCGAGGCCGGCACCGGATTCGTCAGCTTGGCGTTTTGAAAGAGAGCGAAGAGTTGAACGATCTCTTCGTCGTTCAAGCCATGCGTGGCAAAGACTGTGGACATTGTCGGGAAGTTTGGGTTTTGCAGGATCGAGATCAGTTCCGGATCGCGATACTTGATGTTCACTCCGGTCAGATCCGGACCCAAAGTTCCACCACCGAGCATTCCAACGCCTTTGAGCGAGTGGCAGGAAATGCACGCTGCGCCGCCGTTCTGTAGCCGTGCCCTTCCGGTGAAGAACTGCCAGCCAGCAGCGACATCGCCGGAAGCGATTGCGCGACTGAGTTTCGCGCCCGCCGGGATGAAGGGTTGGTTCTTGCTGGTCAGCTCAGTGATCAGCGCGAGAATTGAATCGATCTGCTGTGACGTAAGTGGTTGGTCCGGCATGATGGTCGCCGGAAACTTTCTGAAGAGATCGGCGGCCACCGGATCGCCTTTGTCTTTAACAGCAGTGGGAGTCTGAATGTATTCATGCAGCCACTCTGTGTTGCGACGTGTGGTCACGCTTTTCAAGTCTGGGCCCGTCTTGTCGCCACCACCGATGTTGTGACAACTGAAACATCTTGCGCCGAACAGAGCCTGGCCTTCCGGAATTGACTGGGCTCTAACTGATCCTGCGACCAGCAGCAGCGACAGCACCAAACCCAAAGCAAAACCTCTGTGAGACCTCTGTGTTCTCTGATGTGTCTCTGTGGTGAATGAACTGGACGAAACGTCAACCACAGAGACACATCGGACACCGGGGCAACACAGAGACAATCGATCATGCGGGGCCCGCAATAACATTAATCTTCGTCCTTCCGACGGTTGTGAATTTCCCCAGCATCAGCTCCGACTTGCGGACTATTCCCCATTCTTGGCTTCGAAATCTCGGCTGCGGCTTCAGCAATTGTCCTTTGCTGTAAAAGGGCCACGATCTCTTTTTGAACCCTTTGCCAGTCATCGTGAAATGCGCAGGAAGATTCCGGCGCGCAAACCTTGTTCCCCAGCAGGCACATGTCCATGTACGGATCGGGCTCCACCACACTGAACACGTCCCACAATGTGATTGCCTCAGGGGCGCGGCTCAGTTCATATCCCCCGTGAATCCCTTTCACGGAGCGAAGAAACCGGTGGCGACGAAGCTCGCCCAGGACTTTTCGCAGATAAGCCGGCGGGATGTCTTCGTGCTCAGCAATTTCCTGGAGCCCACACAAGCGGTGCTCCGGCTGGCTGGCGATGTAGGCCAGTGCCCGAATTCCGTAGCCTGTTGCCTTCGAGAAGATCATTTCCAGTCAAGAAAACTAAGTTACCTCTTTGTCCGGTATGATGATTGCTAATCACGGCGTAGCGGACAATAGTTAGTTCCCATCATTTATCTGATGAAGGAGTGCAGATGAGACCCGAAGAGATAAAGAAGATGGCGGAGAGCACTTCGGACCCGGCCTTTGTTATCGATGGTGAGGGCTTGATTGTGGCTTGGAATCGCGCGGCAGAAGCTTTGTTTGCACTGCCAGCCAGCGAGGCGATTGGCCGTCCCTGTGGAGAGATAGTGGAAGGGACCGACGAGTGTGGATCAGTGTGTTCTCAGGATTGCACCGTGCGTCAGGCGGTGGCAAAACGGCACCCGGTCAGTAGTTTTGATCTCCAGGTCGAGACAGCAAACGGAAAACAGTGGTGCAACACCTCCGTTCTGGTTGCTGAGAACGGCAGTTCAACCAATCCCTTCGCGGTACACATTATTCGGCCGATTGACTTGCGTAAGCGACTGGAAATCCTGGTGCGAGACTTTGTTGTCTGCAACACCAACGTGCCGGCCGAGGCGGCGCTTGCGTTGATATCTTCGACGCGGGCCGCGGCAAGAGAAGCAGAGTTGACCGATCGTGAACTTGAAATCCTTCGCTCGTTGGGAAAAGGCAGCACCACGGCCGGCGTCGCCGATCTTCTGCACATCAGCCGCACTACCGTGAACAATCACGTGCAGCATATCTTGCGCAAACTCGACGCCCACACGCGACTCGAGGCTATTCGTCGGGCGGAACACGCGGGGTTGATTTAAGTCTCTCCCGAATCGATGCTAAATTGCGGTTCTCGTGATCGGGACAACGATCTCTGAGTTCGGCAGCCTGTCTGAGACCGCGATCTCTCTCAGTTCGGTGAGTAATTCGCTTAGGTTCACTCCTTCACGCCTGCAAGCCTGCTCAATTGTGACCACGCGCGCCATCGTCCGGCGTAACACCGGATTGCTCAGTGGCCCGAAACCATTACGCAGAAAGATCTCGAGTGATTGTGGGTAACGAGACAATACCTCAGCGACTCTGGTTTGCGGCGTGATTTCAAATCGCCCGCCAAGCTTCGCCGTCCAACCTGTTGTCTCTTTTTCCAGTTTCTTTCCCGCGCGCATGTTCGCAAAGAGCTCATAGCCCCATAGTGTCAGTCCGATGACCTCGATGAAGCCCGAGAATCCCATCACCGAAAACGCTGAAGGGAAAAAGTCAGTGGCAATCTGAGAGGAAACGCGCGTCAGGTTGCCGAGATTCAGGAGCAGGAAGGTTGGCCAGAGTGTCCGCGCGCGCCGTAGGTCAACACCTGACAGCGTGGGCACGACTTTGCTCGACACGCCGACGATCATCATCATGATGAACCCGACCGTAAGCGCATGACGGTAAGCGCCAAAGAACGCGTGCGAGAACGGCACGCGCGAGCCCGTCAGCGGCATGTAGATTCCAAAGTTGTAGACGGGCGTGAACACCAGCATGGCCGTCCCGATGATGAACCAAACGTAAGCCGCGCGAATGAATTTCAAGCCGCGATCGCGTTCGTTCTCAGGCACCGGACCGAACATCCGGTACTGACATGGCGTGCCAATAGCCACAACGAGAAGCACAATTGTAGTTAACCATTGGATCGTTAAGAGCCAGTGATTGCCCGTGGCCATACCCACTATGAAAAGCACGATGCCCGCGAGGATCGATCCGTTCACGCCCCAAAAGAGAAAGGCTCGCCAGGCGCGCGACGGCTCCCGCAATCCATAAGCATGCGGCAGGAGTCGCAACGAAACACCGAGGATCATGACTACCGCCAGCCCCAGCAATTGCACGTCGCGATAGGGAATATTGAACGTGGCGAGATTGAATAGTAGTTGCTCGCGGCTGCCCGCGAGTTCGAACAGCTTGAAGATCACCGGGTTCGCTAACGCCCCTAGCACAAACCAACCCAGCGCGGCATAAACAAATCGATCATAGACTTCGGGTTTCTTTGCCTGGCGGGCGGTCTTAACGAGGACCGTGGCAAAAACGACGACCGCTGCAAACTGAATAAGGGCGGCCAGAACCTCCAATCGCAAAGATGGAGGACTCAGCAGGTGCGCGACGGTTTGCATCAGGATTCCAGAGATCATTAGCGGCAGCGCAGTGAACGCCAGCGTCGGCCGCCACAATGTCGTGTGTTTGAATCGCGGGAAGGCCTGATAAGCAAAGCCCATAATGAAGAAGCCAACGAAGCCAAAGACCATCGCGTGTCCGTGCGCCAGCACCCACGAATAAGCGACCGCATTGAAACTCTGACGCAAGCCAATGGTCAGTAGATTAATTGCGCCCCAGACACAGCCAAGCGTCAAAACCGTCGCGATCCCGGCGAGAAAGAACGGGCGATAGATGGTGTCGCCCAATGAAGGTGCAAATTCCGCAGATTGCGATGGTTGAACCGCAGCTTCGTTTAACTCGCGCAGCAGCTTTTCTGTTTCCACTCCGTGCAACCGAGCAAACCAACCGAGTTGTTCGCGAGGTCCCTGCGGGCCGCCACAACCATGCAGACCGTAGCGGTCGAGCACCGCCCGCGTCGATGGATAGCGGGCGACGATCTCGGGTAAAAACATGTCTGCGGTAATCTGTACAACTTCATTCATGATGATTGGATCGAAACTCTTCACGTTTGGCTCGTCACGTCCGCGCCCAACTCGAGTTGGCCAAACAGACTCTCCCTCTCCAGCTCGGTCGTGGCTTGATCAAGCAGCGGATACAGCATCTTTTTTTCGCGACTGTCGTGATGCACCAGCAGACGTTTGAAGATGTGTTGCGAATCGATCAGGAAAAGAACTCCGCGTTCCAGATCCTCTGCGGATCCCAGTTTGCCCAGTTCTTCCTTGAACAAGACGAGGTACTGGCGCAGCTTGTCGTGCTCGCCAAGAAAAATGTCGGCAGCGCCGCCCACTGGAGCCTCGACCCGCTCACGATAGAGCGGAATCATCAACCCCTCTTCATCTCGCATGTGGGCGAGGAGTTCTGTCTCATAAGCTTCCAGCGCTACGGTGGCGGCTTTGAGATCCAGTCGCAACAGCGCGCGCTGATGATCGTAAAATAGTTCATCGAGCTGCTGGTGCAGCCTGAGTAAGTCGCTGAAGTTCTTCATCGTCCAAGGGCACCGGCGCTGGCCACGAGACCGCGGCGGGCGGCCATTTCCTGCGCGATAGCCTCCAACTCCGCGTGGTCCAGGGTTTTTTCTGCCAGCGGAAACAACTCGGTATCTTCAACTTTGATATGCGTTTCGTAAGTTGTACGCAGATCCTTCAAAAGGCTGATAAGTAACCGGGCGTCGTCGCGCGATAGACTTTCTTCCGTCAGCCAATTACACCCGAGTTCATCCACCTTGCGGTGGACTATCTCGGCGTCGAGGTGTTCAAGGTGCAGCGTGTCGAGCAGTGCGAAGGCGGTGTCCGTCTCTCCATCCTTGTGTATGCGGAGACGCGGAAAGAGCGATTCTTCCTCGTCGAGCGTATGCTTGGGAGCAGCTTCACGGAAATATCGCAGCGCCACTTCGAACTGCTGACGGGAATCTTCGTCAAGTCTGTTTCCCTGGGCCTGTTCCGAGATAGTGATGAGTCCGTCGAGGAAACGTTCGATGCGCCGGTGACAATCGCTCAGCAAGCCCAACGGGTTCCGAAAATCACTTTCCAGCTTTTGACCAATTGCTATCGGCATCAGAAGCTTCCTTCCATCTCAATCGCCCGCGGAAACAGGATGTTGTTCTCAAGATGGATATGCTGATGCAGATCCTTTTCGAATGCTTCAAGCGCCTGATAGAGGGTCTGGTAACTAATGCAGCCATCCGCCGGCACCGTGTAATCGGAACTCAAGGCGCGCAACTCTCGCAAAATATCTCCAACCGTGTCGTGTTCCGTCATCATCATCCGCACGGGATTCTTGACCGTGCCGAAGGGTGCGAATGGCGCCGGCCTCTTTTGGGTCTGCGCCTTTTCCATCTCGAGGATATACGGAAAAAGGACCTGCTCTTCCTTGAACATGTGCGGTGTCAGATCGGCGCAGGCTTGTTGGAACAGCTCGCCGATACCATTCAGTTCCGGATGGTTTGCGCCGTGTGCGCCGATGACCTTCAAGATCAAGGCTTCCAGTCGTGGCATTTCCTGTTTGGTGTAAACATGGTGCTTATCGAGGATGTGCGTGATCAAATCGGCCAGGGAAGCCTTCTGAAAATCGACAGAGCCGCTTTCCTGTGCCTCGACTTGCCCAGCCTCTTCCAGCATTCGCACCAGCTTCTCGACGTCCACTCCGGCGCTGGCGCAAGCTTCCCCCAGGGGTTTGTCGCCGCCGCAGCAGTAATCGATCTTCATACTCTCGAACACTCTTGTCGCCTGTGGCAGTTCAAGAGCCACCTCCCGCACGGTCATGGTTGAGCTAAGTGTCATATTTGCCTCCAATTGTTTCGCCAGTTGAATCCGTCCTGCCTTCACACGCAGTAATCCCGAAGATTGCTTAAGAGCAACGGTTGTGCCGGGAGGGAAACGCCGATTTTCTGGTATCAAGAGGAAGCTATGTGCGGAATATCATCGAGAAGCTGGGAAGAATCTCGCAGGGCAGACACGTGATCAGGTTGGCGGCGGATAGAAAATGAGCTTCAGCAGAATGTAATGCGAGTGATAATCTACGATGCTCTCAATTCATACCAACTATTGGTGAGGAGGACGTCGCAATGCCCAAGAACTTGCCACAGCCGGTCGAAGATTTCAGGACCGAATACGCCGCAGTCTGGAAAGCGTTTACCGAGCTCGGTGATCAGTGCCACCAAGCCGGGCCGCTGGATGAAAAGACACGACGACTCGTGAAAGTTGCCCTGTCGATTGGCGCTGGGCTTGAGGGCGGGACCCACTCAGCGGTACGCAATGCCTTGGCATCGGGAGTCAAGCCCGAGGAGATTCAGCACGTCGCCGTGTTGGGCACTACAACTCTCGGACTTCCGGCAACGGTGCGCGCGCTGACCTGGATTAATGACTGCCTGTCCAGTGAGGAATAGCCGCGATAGGAGGTTTTCTAATCCCAGAGAACTAATGGCGAGGGAGCGCAGATGACAATGCGCGCTCTTTCTCTGTTTCGAATGCAGCCTGAGAAAGAAACAACGTCCACTGACTCCGATGTGCGCTCCCTCTCAACCGAGCCAACCACCGCGAAATCCCGCGCGGCGCAATCCTGCGACGATGTAAGGACAGTTTTTCATCAAACGCCACAGAAATTCCGTGCGATAGTTTTCGATCATCGCGACGATTGGTCCTTGGTCGAGGCCGTAATAGCCCTCGGAGATCCATTCCTTCTCTGAAGCCGTCGAAAACGTCGGATTGAAGCTACACTTGAATCCATACTTGCTCGTCATTTCAGGAAAGGCCTCGTCAAAATAGCTGAGCGCCGGCAACACAATTTCCGGAGCGAACGGAAGCGAAGCGATCACGGCCCATGGTGCCAGCGTACCGTCATCCGGTCCCTTCGGAATGCCGCGCGCCTTGTAATCATAGAATCGTCGCAACTTGCCACCGATCTTCTTAGTGACCGGTCCAGGACCATCACTCGCGGTGATACCCCAAATATGCTCGCCATATCCTTTGAAACCTCTCGGATTGTGAATCGCGTATTGCTGCTGAATGTAGGTGGCGCTCCGACTGTTCTCAAAGTAATCGCTGGCTTTGCCGCGCATATACTCGTCCTGAATGCCTCGAAAATCGATCCACATGTGCGAAAGCTGATGGATGAAGAGGGGGCCGGCGTAGAGAAACTCGTGACCATAAAGACATCTCCATTCATAAGTCCTGGTCCAAGCCTGGTAGCTCTTTTGAGGTAACGGATAGGCGGGCGAAGCGAGTCCGAGGACGTAAAGAAGCAGGGCTTCGCTGTAGCCCTGCCAACGATACTTGAGGAACCCGCGTTCAGGTCTCCAGCCGTGCGTGACCGTGACTGCACGATTCTGCGCCCAATGCCAATTGGCCCGGGCGTAGAGAGTCTCGGCCAGTGTGCGAATCTCGCACTCATCTTCAGCATCGCCGTTGAAATACTCAGCCGCTGCAAGCGCTCCAGCCAGCAGGTAGGTCGAATCGATGGTTGACAGTTCACAATTCCCCGCCCGCCGGCCGGTCTTCATGTCCAGGAAGTGATAGTAGAAACCTTTGTATCCGGTGGCGTCCGGTTCCCCGGCTCTGCGGGCTATTCCAGAAGAAGCGGAGGGTCGTTATAGTTCGCTTGATAGCATCCTGGCGGGAAATGAATCCTCGCTCGACCCCAACAATGTAAGCGGCAAGCGCAAAACCCGTTGCAGCGATGCTGCACGCAGCACCCCGGCGTGTACTGTCCGGCACCAGCCCATTCTCTGGATTTGCTTCTTTAAGGAAATAGTCCAGAGTGAGGCGCTGGAGTGCCTCGAGCTTCTGGTCAGGATAAGGGCCTTGTCTCTGAGTCAACGCAAACCTCGGAATTCGTAGTCAGGCGGAAACCCAAATTCGATTAACGCCACGCGGTTCGCCGGAAGCATTACATCAGCTCTAAGGATTGGACCCCAAATTTTCAC
Source organism: Chloracidobacterium sp. (assembly GCA_031370285.1). Classification (GTDB taxonomy): domain Bacteria; phylum Acidobacteriota; class Blastocatellia; order Pyrinomonadales; family Pyrinomonadaceae; genus PSRF01. The sequence goes on from JANMQG010000010.1 coordinate 35,538, forward strand.
ACTATCACAATGCTCGGCGCACGGCGCCGCGTACTACTTCCGCCGTTAGTCCAAAGACAAGATGTGAAGCCAGCGCATAAACATGCGCCGAGAGCGGATACTCCGTGGGTCCTTTCGCGAGGCCAAGCAATGGTACTGCGCCCTCATCAACGACTAACCAAAAGACTGCGCCGAAGGGCAGCCCCGCCCCGGTCGTGACCTCCGGCGCGAATTCCGCCACCGCGCCATACAAGCCGCCTACACCGGTGCCGAGACTGTAGTGCACGGCCGTGCCGGCCAGCTGCTTCTCGTTCTTCGTCAACTTGTGGAGAAAGAGACCCTCGAGATGGCGGAGGCGGTCTTGACCGTCGTGTCATCCGCCTCTTCGCTACTCGCTTGCTTCGCCCGTGCTTCTGGCGTCGAGCCTTGTCCCGGACTTCGAGCGTGCGGCGACTTCTCGTTGCCTTCGGCGAGTCTGCTCCACACATCCTGAAATCGGTTCATGGTCCACGATGCTATCAGTCCCCCAACAAGACCGGCTGCCAGTCCCTTCCACATACTGCTACCGTCGCGCAGGCTTGGCCGTCTCTTGTCAGTCATGCATTAGGCTCGGAGCATAATGAGCAGCATTTTGAAGTTGGCGGCCGCCCTCACGGCATGAGGGCGATTCGCAGGTAGCGTAATGGTCTCGCCTTGATGAAGACGAAAGCTCTCTCCGGCTATCTCGATGTCCGCCTCGCCCTCGATGACAACGACAAGCGCATCAAACGGTGCGGTATGTTCACTCAAGCCTTCACCCTCGCCGAAAGCGAACAGAGTGATCGTGCCTCCCTTATTTTTCAATAACACCTGGCTGACGACGGAGCCCGCCTGATACTGCAGCACATCGACGAGTCGCTTTACCTCAGCAGGTTTAGCCGCGTCTTGATTCTGATCACTCATCTTCAATTCCCTTCCCAAACTCCAAGTGGTAAGTCTTCAGAGAGCAGTAAGCTGTTAGAGGCGTTGCGGGTAACTTGCTCAGCGTTTGCTAACGGTAATTGCAACCGCCCCAAGTTGCTTGCGGTTGCGCCGGAACGTTGACCTCATCTCCAGCACTCTGTGGCGAGCCTCGGTATCGCGGAGGAGATTCCAGACAAAACGAAGCGCTCCCGCGAGGCCTTCGTCACGAATCAGTCGACCCGGCTCCAGCAAACTCATCGGCGCCATGTCAACCGATTGAACCGCAAATCCCTCCGACTCCAGGAGCGAACGCCACTCAGAAACGGCTAAGGGCCTGACGCCATGATGGACAACGCCAGTCAGCTCTCTCTCCGTCTTTTTTCTTGCCACCTCGTCCAGATTGTCAGATAGGAGACACATCTCATGAATGCCGTAGCGGCCTCCGCTCTTGAGCAGACGATGAGCTTCTCGCACGATGTCTCGCTTCGTTTCCTCGGTCTGCATCGTGAGCATAGCCTCGCCGTAGACGACTGTGGCGGACTCGCCAGGTAGACCAGTGTCCGAGGCGCTTCCGATCACGCACCGTTGCCGGTCTCCACTCAGGTAGCTGCCGACGATCTTCGCCGCCGCCTCGTCTCTCTCGACTGCTGTGTAAGATGCCGGGCTTGACTGAAGCGTGAGCGTGGCCGTAATGCCCATGCCGGGCGCGAACTCCACCACATCATCCGCGGGTTGGATTCGCAGCGCCTCCAGCATGCGGCGAGTGAGCTCCATGCCGCCCGGTCGGAGCACGCGCTTACCCAAGCGGGCTAACACCCAATGACCCGGCATCTTCTCCGTCTTCAGCCCGTCGCCGGGATGGGTCAGGTTCGCTGCGTTATTCATGAAACGTATCCTCCTCAACCTAATTCTCTAGTCGTCTCGGGAATGCATCCGACGGACAAGAAGAGATTGCTGGCCTATTCGACCGGGGTCGATAGGTGATTTGTCTTTGTCTAAAGAACGACTCAAAGCTAGAGGATAGACCCAAAAAACCGGTTGTCTATGCGGTAGGACACATATCTGAGGTTGTGAGGAAACAAAAGGGAGCATTGGCCAGGCAGGCGGTTTGCCCAACGGTTTAAGGTTTCACTTCCGTCGTTCCATTCTGTAAACATACCAAAGCAGTCCGGCGTTCAGACCGAAGCAGACGAGACTGGCCAGTGCCCCCGGCCAGATGACTGAGTGATCGCCGCCGAGGTAAGCATTCATTGTGGCCATCAGCAACCACAGCTGGAGCATCACGATGATCAGCACGATACACAGGATGCCGTAGACTATCGTCATCCGCTGCTCGCGTGCGAAGCGTCTTCTCATGTCGTTCTCAATTCCACACCGGTTGCATAAACTACTCCGCCGCGGATCTCCAGATTGATCTTAGGCAGCGGCCGCCGCGGCGGTCCGGCGATCGGTGCACCAGTAACTAAATCAAAAGCGCCTTCGTGACAGGGACAATGAAATCGGCCCTGGTGCGGTTGCGGCACAACGGCGCAGGACAGATGCGTGCACTTCTGACTGAAGGCAACAAAAACCTTTTCGTCCGTTCGCACTAAGACACACGTGTCGTGAGCTTCGGGATAGGTGAACGTTAACGCCCCGCCGATAGCAACCTGATCGACATTGGCAATCTGCTGTAAAGGAAGCTCTCCACGTCGTTTCCGCATATAATTTCGCGCCGCAATCCAGAACTGGCCGGCTGTAAATGCCAGACTGATTAGGACCATGAATTTCGTGAAGTCGCGGCGCGAGACGTAGTGGTCCTGCGGCCAATCGATGGGAAAATCCTGGCGCCATTTCGGCTGTGCGTCCAGCGATCCACCATCAGGCGGAATAGTCAGTTCCTCACGCTCACGCCTCATAATTGATCCCCTTCGTTGTACATTCCATCCAGAATGTTCAGTGAAATCGTCTTTCCTGTGCCGCCTTCGCTCATCGTCGCGGTCACGTCAATGTATTCGGCCTTGCCGGCCCGGGGTAACAACATGTGTACCTTCGTGGTTACAGTCTGCTCACCAAATTGAAATTGATTGGTCGGAACTGAGCGTGGCCGCAGCGTTTCAATTTCTGCGCGCGTGCCGAAGAAAAGGGCCTGGCTCGGACAAACCGTCGCGCACATCGGCTTGAGACCTTCTGACGTGCGGTCGTAGCACATGTCACACTTCATCATCAGTTTGAATTCTGTCTTCATCTTCGGCACGCCAAACGGACAGGCGAGCACGCAGTTGTTACACGCAATGCAGCGCGGCTTGCGCGCTGTCTGCACCACTCCGTCAGCAGTTTTCTTGATGGCGTCGGCGGGACATACTTCAGCGCACGTCGGTGAGTCGCAGTGCATGCATACCACTGGGGCCGTCTGAACTGAATGTGCCCGGTCGATGTAATCGAGATGAATCATCGAATAACCCTTGTGCGTTTCACACTCGCTGCAGGCCTGGACACAGGCCTGACAGCCAATGCAGCGATTGGGATCGATGAAGAATTCGTTTTGTTCAGGAACCGGCATAGTCAAGACAAAGTGATGAGTAATGAGTTATGAGTGATAAGTCTGTTTGCTTCCCAGCACTCAGGACTCAGCAATTTCTTTCACTCACTACTCATCACTCATCACTCATCACTCATCACTTTCTTTATCCTTACCGCACAAACCTTGTACTCGGGAATCTTGGAAATCGGATCCTGAGCGGAGATCGTTAACTGGTTCGCACTCTTTCGTCCCGGCCAGTGATAGGGAATGAAAACTGTATCGGGCCGGATCGTGGTGACCACCATCGCCGGCAAAGTTATCTCACCGCGTCTTGATTCGACTGTGACCGACTCGCCGTCCGCGATGCCGAGTTTCGTTGCCAGTTGCGGATGCATCTCGACCAGCGGCTCGGGATACTGATCGACCAGCGGGCCAATGCGGCGTGTTTGTGTGCCGGACAGAAACTGACTGACAACCCGTCCGGTGGTCAGCATCAGCGGATACTCTTCGTCGGTGTCTTCAGCCGGCGGAGAGTAAGGAGCAACGTTAAAGCGCGCCTTGCCGTCAGGAAAATAGTATGGCCCGGTTCCGTTCGCCACTGGATTCGACGATCCTTCCTCAAACAGCCGCGGCGTTCCCGGATGATCTTCGCTGGGACACGGCCAAAAGACGCCGTACTGCTTTTCAATCTTCTCGTAGGTGATGCCCGAGTAGTCGGCAATCCCGCCCTTTGAAGCCAACCGCAGCTCATCGAAAATCTCGCGCGGCCGACTAAAGGTAAAACCCCGTGACCGACCAAGTGCTCTGGCGATGTCCTGAATGATGCGCCAGTCCTGCTTCGCTTCTCCGGGTGGATCGACGGCTTTGTTGATCTTGATTACCCGCCCTTCGATTTGCGTGACTGTTCCTTCGTCCTCTTCATGCAATGATCCGGGCAGCACGACGTCCGCATGTTGCGCGGTCTCGTTGAGAAAAAAATCGATGGCGACATAGAAGTCGAGCTTTTCGAGACAGCGCGTGATGAAACTATTATCGGGAAGCGAGACTTTCGGATTGAAGCAGATGCTGAGCAAGCCACGTATCTCGCCGCGGTCAATGCGACGAAACATCTCGTATGCATCAACACCCGCCTGTGGCAGTTCGTCGGGAGTGATGCCCCAAACGCCGGCAATGTAAGCGCGATGTTCGGGATTGCTGATATCACGGGCGCCGGGAAGCTGATCACATTTCTGTCCGTGCTCGCGTCCGCCTTGTCCGTTCGCCTGACCGGTGATCGTGGCATAGCCACAACCTTCGCGGCCGATGCGACCCGAAGCGAGGACCATGTTGATCGCGCCCAGACAATTTTGAACGCCGTGGCTGTGATGCTCGATGCCACGCGCATGCAGCAGGAAGCTCGACTTCGCCTGTCCCCACCACTCAGCCGCCTGGCGCACTGAGCGTTCAGAAATCCCTGTCACTTCAGCGGTCTGCTTCGGATTCCAAATACGAACGTGTTCAGCCACTGCTTCGAATCCCACGGTATGCCTGCTTATGTAGTCGTGATCCAGCCAATCGTTTTCGATCATCAAGTGGAGGATGCCGTTGAAGAGCGCGATGTCGCGGCCAGGCTTTATCGGCAGAAAGAGATCGCAGGTGCGAGCGATAGGCGTAATGCGCGGATCGACAACGATGATCTTCGCGCCATACTCGCGCGCTTGCCAGACGTAGTTCGTGGTTATCGGCGCACACTCAGCGATGTTTGCGCCGCTGATCCAAACCACTTCCGCTTTAAGAATGTCTGACCAGGGATTCGCGGCGCGGTCGATGCCGAAGGCTTTCTTGTTCGCTGCGGCTGCGCTGACCATGCAAAGCCTGCCGTTGTAGTCGATGTTCGCGGTCTTCAGACACATGCGCGCGAACTTGCCCATTAGATACGCTTTCTCCGTCGTCAAACTTGCGCCAGTGAGAACGCCAAACGAGTCGTTACCGTGAGTTGATTGAATTCGTTGAATCTCCGAGGCCACGCGCTTGATGGCTTCTTCATACTTCATCTCGCGAAAGCCGCCTGCAGTAGACGCGTTGCGTTGATAAGCGTGAAGCAAACGATCGGGATGAGAGCCTTGCAGGTAACGCTTCACGCCTTTCGGACAGAGCATCCCGCGATTGAACGGAAAATCCTCCCACGGCTCGAAGCCGATCACTTCGTTGTCTTTGACCTTGAGTTGAATGCCGCATTGCTGCCCGCAGAAACAGCAGTGCGTCTTGACCAGCCGATCGGGCGGCGTGCGCGCGTTCTCTTCCCAGC
>JANMQG010000109.1:0-1902 GCA_031370285.1 Chloracidobacterium sp.
CGCTAAAGGCCGTCTCAAATTTCACCACGCCGAGCGCCCAGTACAAGTAACATCCGATAAGTCCGGTGAGCGCGTGAGCGAGCGCCTCGGTGATCCAGGCGATGATCATGAACGAGGTGATGGCCAACGCATGTTTTATTGTAGGATCCAGATTCAGCGGGGCAAACCATATGACAACCGGAACGATGACGCACAAGAATCGGCCTATGAAAGTGCGCCAGGAAGTTCGGGCCGGGGCAGACGGAGCACTCATCGTGCCGGCATTCTCATCGCGCTCGGCGACGACATCATCAGCCAACTGGCTCGCTTGCGGCGGTAGTGCTTGTGCTTGTTCGACCATGCCCGTTTTGTACTGTTGGTTTAACTGAGCGCCTTTTTTCGCTATCCCACCACGTTATATGTCCTGACCATCACCTCAGCCTTGATGCCTCGCGTGCCGTGCTTAACGCGTTCGTGAGCTTCACTCGAGCGGTACGTGTCAATTGCTTCCTGGCTTTCCCAGTTTGACAGGGAAATGAATTCGTCAGGCTGCTCGCGGCACTCGAGCAGTTCCTCTGAAATGCAACCCGGTTGCGAAATCATGAGTGGGGCGCAAACCTTCTTCCAATCGTCAATAGCCTCTTTCACTTGTTCGGGCGCGACTTTGACGAAGATCATTCTGGTAATCATCGCTGTCTCCTATTTAGAACTGCGGGCTTTTTTGGAGCGCGGTGGCAAGCGGAGCGCGACACCGCTTTGGATTGATTTGTGAAAGCCCGTTTTCATCCAAAGCGCCGTCGCCGCTGCGCTTTGCCGGCGCACTCCACATAACCCCGTGCTACTCATCAAGAATCTTGCCCCACTTCTCTTCGGCAGCACGACGCACTTCGGGACTTGATTCTGCCACGGGCGGAAAGTCGTTAATCCACTCGTAAGGCCGGCAGGCATCAATGATCCCCCGCGAGCTATGTCCCTTCTGGCCTTTCGGAATGATCGGGTCGAGCGCACCGCTCCAACTACGGCGGATAATCTCGATATCGATTTCGGGATTCGACCGCGTCGTCAGCGCCCAGAGCACGTCATTCGTATTGGTCACATCAATGTCTTCATCAACCACAATCACATAGCGACCAAGATAACCGCCGGCGTGACAATAGGCGGCAACCATACCCGCCTGGCGAGCGTGGCCCGGGTAACGCTGCTTGATGGCGACGATGTTCAAGAGCCGGCTGCCACCAGCTTCATGGCACCACACACCACGCACGTCTGGAATGCCGGCGGCTTCCAGTTCCTGCCAGATCATGGCCGAGCGCATGAAGCAACGCATGTAGTTGAATTCGCAGGGAGGCCGCGTCGGGGGCGCGCCGAGGATAATCGGATTGTTGCGGTGGTAGAGGCGCTTCACCTTCATAATCGGTTCAGCACGCATCGAACTCGCGTAATAGCCGGTCCACTCCCCAAACGGCCCTTCGTCCATATCCTGGCCGGGAATCGCTTCGCCCTCAATGACGATCTCGGCGGCGGCTGGAAATGGCAGTCCTGTATATTCACCTTCGATGACCCGAACGGGCTCGCCCTGCAAACCAGCGACCCAATCATACTCGGAGACACCATGCGGCACTTCCATCCCGCCAGCGAGGTAAATCAGCGGGTGTTGGCCGAAAGAGACGGCGACTTTGCAAGGCTCTCCTTTGGCGAAGTGCTTCTCGCGCATGATGCGGCCTTGCTTCCCAGGCGAAATATAGAAACCCAGCGTGTCTTCGTTGTGAATCATTACGCGGTAGGTGCCGAGGTTGACCCAGCCTTCGTCTGGATCGCGCGTGATGTCAACCGACCCGGTGCCGATGTAGCGCCCGCCGTCGAGCTCGTGCCATTTCGGCGTCGGGAACTTCCACATGTCGATCTCCTTCCCCTCGAACACGT
>JANMQG010000126.1:0-10859 GCA_031370285.1 Chloracidobacterium sp.
GCGGCCGCGCGCAACATCTCGACACGTGCGAGATAAGTTTCCAGCAACGTATCAATGTATCCGTTCTCAATTTCAATGAAACGGCGTTGTTCGGCGATGTAATCCAGCAACGTCCTGGATCCGAGTTCGTAAGTTTGCCAAATCACATTCAGATTGCTGCTCGCCTGTTCTCTGACGCCCACGCGATAGATTTCCATCGCGCGCGCCGCCCGCTGGTAGCGCGCCAAGGCCGTAGCAACTTCGCTCCGCACTGTTAACTCCATGAACTCGCGCCGTCGTTTCGCAGCTTCCGTCCCGGCGACCGCTGCGGCGATCGCGCCCTGGTTTTTGTTGCGCACCGGTATTTCGAGTCGTATACCTGCCGAGACAGAATTAAAAACTCCCTGGATAGGCACAAACTGACCCGTCCGGTTGATGCCCTGCTGAGGAAAGCTGAAATCCATTCGCTCGTACTTCCCCGTCAGGCTGGCATCGAGCCGACCCTGCGCCCGGGCCTGATTGATCTGGGCTGACGCCAGCTCTTCGGTCGCGCGCGCTGCCTGAACGTCCGGTCTGCTGTGCAAAGCCTCTTCCGTGGTGATTGCCAGCGCCGGTAGCGGCTCGGTCAAGTGGTCGAAGTCGCCTCGCAGACGCAGCGGCTCTTCCGGCTTCATGCCCATGATGTTTCGCAGATCCAGGAGAGCAATCTCCACTTTCCCTTCATTGGTTTCGCGCACCGAACGTATGCGGTTCACTTCGACCAGGACCATATTTTCTTCCAGCGGAGGCGTACGACCTTCCTTCACTTTTGCAGACACTAACCTGAAGCCGCGATCAGTGCTGGCCAGCAGATCTTCAGTAAAACCGAGCTTCAACATCTCCGCCAAAGCAATGCCGAACTTTGCGCGCACGTCTGCTGCCAACATTCGCTCGCGATCGGCGAGGAGTTGCTCTTTTACTTCCAACTCCTTTTGCGCTACGAGCACACGCGCCGCGCGTCGCCCACCCAACTCCAGTGGCAACATTCCAGAGATCATTGAGGTGTTGTCGGCACCACCAAGTTGTTCTTTGCGCTCGAATTCGACGCTGGGATTGGAGCGTAACGATGCTTGCCTCACCATGGCCCGGGCGGCCTCGATCTCACTGTGAGCCGCAAGCAGCTCACCATTGTGAGCCAGTGCATAGGCGACAGCTTGATCCGCAGTCATGCCATTTGCGGGATCGAAATAACGAACCAGAGACTGATTCTGAGTTGTATGCGCGGGCGCGCTCGGTGACGGAGTATTAACTTGAGCTTCGCCCGTCGTGTTTACCTGGGCAAAGAATGCCGTCAACAGAATCGCGACAACGAGTCCGCGAAGGAGTCTGTCGGGAAAGAGGGAATTCCTCTGTGCACCCTCTGTGTTCTCTGTGTCTCGGTGGTGAAAATGCCAATGAAAAGTACCCACCACGGAGGCACTGAGAACACAGCGGGTGCACAGAGTCTGTTTTTCCGACAGGCTTCGAAGCGGCTTGGGCTCAGTTCTCGTTAGCAATTTACAACTGCCCTTCTTGGCGTCTTTACGTGAAGCATTTCGATTGATCATGCGTCCAACCCTTCAGACTTAACAGCTGCCGCCGCTGGTCCTCTTTTTAGTTTCCACACGCGCAGGGAATAAAAGATCACTGGCGTAACAATAAGAACGTGTAAGAGGCTTGACACCATGCCACCGAGGACCGGCGTCGCCAATGGCTTCATAACTTCCGCGCCGGCACTCGTGCTCCACATTATTGGCAATAGACCGGCAACGACCGTGGACACCGTCATCACTTTTGGTCGCAGCCTGAGTAGTGCGCCCTCCTTGACTGCATCCAGCAAAGTAATTGGCGTGAGCGTGCCGACTTCTTCAATCTTCCTGGCGACCGCCTCTTCCAAATAGATCACCATCACCACGCCGGTTTGCACGGCCGTGCCGAACAGGGCAATAAAGCCAACCCAAACAGCAACCGAGAAGTTGTAATTAAGAGCCCAAAGCAAATAGATGCCGCCGGTCAAAGCGAACGGCACGGCCAATAAAACGTGCGCTGCCTCCAATGCCGAGTGGTAAGTGATGTAGAGCAAGCCAAAGATAACGATCAATACGATAGGGACGACCATCATCAGTCGCTGCCGGGCACGCTGCTGGTTCTCGTACTGACCGCTCCAGGAGACGTAGTAGCCAGTCGGAAGTTGCACTTGTCGCTCAATTGCAATTTTCGCTTCATCGACGAAACTACCCACGTCGCGCCCGCGCACATTGAGCAGTACCGTGCCCCTCAACAAGCCATTCTCACTGGAAATCATTGTCGGTCCTTCGACAGTTCGGATCTCGGCTAGTTGTGCTAAGGGTATCGGCGCACTCGTGGGAGACGTCACCGGAATCTGACCCAGGCCTTCGAGACTGCTGCGAAACTCCGGCGCATAGCGCACCCGCACCGGGAAACGTTTGCGCCCCTCAATCGTGATGGTCAGATTAGTTTCACCAATTCCCTTTTCAATCGCATCCTGGATTGTGCCGACATCGATGCCGTAGCGCGCGGCGGCCGTGCGCTTGATCTTGATGTCGATATATGGCGCGCCACTGATTTGCTCGGGATACACATCAACCGCGCCAGGCACAGTTTTCAACACCTGTGCGACCCGCCGCGAAACATCTTCGAGGGCCTTAAGATCGTTGCCGAAGATCTTCACCCCGACCTGCGAACGAATCCCCGTGGTAAGCATGTCAATGCGGTTAATAATCGGCTGCGTCCAGATATTCGTGACACCAGGCATCCGGAGCTTTTCGTCCAACTCCGCAATCAGTCGCTCGCGCGTCATACCGGCCGGCCACTGGTCTGGTGATTTCAAATGCACGATCGTCTCGGTCATGTTAATTGGAGATGGATCGGTAGAACTTTCAGCGCGGCCAGATTTGCCGACGGCCCATTCGACCTCCGGAAAACTCTTCAAGATTTCGTCCTGTCGCGACGTCAACCGGAGCGCCTCGTCAATTGAAATCGCCGGGTCCGTTACCGGCATGAACATCAGGTCGCCTTCATTCAGTGGCGGCATGAACTCTTTGCCAATGCCCAGGGAAAGCAGCACGGCGCCGGAAAAAAGAATCACGGCGATCAAAACGGTTATCAGCCGGTGACGCAATGCGAGACTGAGTACCGGACGATAGATGGCTTGCAGAACACGCATCACCGGGTTCGCACTCTCAGCATGAAACTTACCTCCGAGTAAAAGCGTGCAGAGCACCGGTACCAGTGTGACTGCGATGATCGTCGCCCCCAGCATCGCAAAAGTTTTGGTGAAAGCTAACGGGTGAAAGAGCTTTCCCTCCTGTCCTGTCAGAGCGAAGACAGGAATGAACGCAAGCACGATAATCAGCATGGAGAAGAAAACGGGTCGGGCTACGAGCTTGGTAGAATCCAACACGGTTTGCCAAACGAGTGGTCTGTCTTTCGGATCGACCTTCCGCTTTTCCAGAAAGCGAAAAGCATTCTCCGTCACCACAATCCCGGCATCGACGAGTACGCCAATGGCGATGGCAATTCCCGACAGAGACATCAGGTTGGAACTGATGCCCGCGTACTTCATAAAGAGAAACGAGGTGAGCACTGCCAGCGGCAGCGGAATCGTAACGATCAGAATTGACCGGAAGTGTAGCAGGAAGAGAATGTGCGCCAGCGTTACCAGCAACAGCTCTTCGATTAACGCCCGCTTCAGGGTCTGCGTGGCGCGATTGATCAACTGAGTTCGATCGTAGAAAGGAACGACCTTGACGCCCTGGGGCAACCCCGACTGAAGCGCCGCGATCTTTTGCTTTACAGCATCGATCACTTCGAGCGTGTTGACGCCATATCGAGCAATCACCACGCCACCTACAGCTTCCTTCCCATTCTTATCGAGCGCGCCGGTGCGAAAGGCGTTGCCGAGTTTCACGTCCGCAACGTTGCGCACGTAGATCGGCGTGCCGTTCGGCGCGCCGATAACAACGTCCTCGACATCCGCTACTGATTCGATTAGACCTACACCGCGAACGACCGCCCACTGCCCTGATTGTTCGACCACATTGCCGCCGACATTGTTGTTTGAGCGCTGTACTGCTTCAACCACAGTGGATAGAGGAAGCGAATAGGCCCGCAGCTTATTGGGATCAACGTCCACCTGGTATTGCTGAACATATCCACCAACCGACGCGACCTCGGCAACGCCAGGCACTGAGTTCAATTGGTAGCGGACGAACCAATCCTGTAGCGTCCGCAGATCGCGAAGATTTATCTGATCGCTTTCGAGCGTGTACCAAAAAATCTGGCCCACCCCCGTAGCGTCGGGTCCTAAAGTGGGTGCGACGCCCTCAGGAAGCTGCGCGCTCACGAGATTCAGCCGCTCAAGTACTCTGGTCCGAGCCCAGTAGAGATCGACGTTATCTTCAAAGATGACGTTGATCATCGAGAAGCTGAATGCAGAACTTGCGCGCACCACTCGCACACCTGGAAGACCTTGTAAATTCGTCACCAGCGGATAAGTGACCTGGTCCTCAACTTCCTGCGGCGAACGTCCCGTCCAGTCAGTGAAGACAATTACCTGGTTGTCCGAAAGATCGGGAATGGCATCTATCGGGGTATGCAAAAGGGCCCAGTAACCCCAGACGGCCAGTCCGAGATACAACGCGATGATTAGGCCGCGGTTACGCAAGCTAAACTCTATGAGACGATTAATCATTCCGATTAATTACTGAGCGGTAACTGGAAACGAAGCTTGACCGCGGCCCTTTGGTCCCTCGTAGGTGATCTTTACCTGCCATTCACCCGCGCTTTCGATGTCTGCCTTTCCCTGATAGACGCCGGGTGTATCGGTGGTAGTAAACGTGGCCGCTTTATTCATTTCAGCCATCGTTCCCATCTGCGGCATATGAAACGTCAAGGCTACTGCGCCGACATCGACGGGTTTTGTGGAAGCATCGGCAAACGTAATGTTGAATTCAGTGTTTCCGTGCTTCAGTACGCCGTCAGAAGTTGCAAGCGAAACCGTTAGGTTGTTTCCGGCGGGCGCGCTCTTAATTACTTTTCCGCTTGAAGACCCTGGTTGTGAACCACAAGCTGCGAGCAACACTGCCAAGCCAATCAGGCTGAATAGAATTGCGAACTTCTTCATTGCTTAATCCTCCATCGGTTATGACCACAATAGCTTCTCGGTTTCGAACACGCGAATACACAAGTACATACTCGCCGCTTCAACAAAAGCTGCAAGAAGACACACTTCGGCCTTGTTGGAACTAGATCAGAAGCGAGAGATTACGAATGTATGCGGGTTGTGAATCAGTGGGTGGGCCGTGTGAATTAGCGGCGTGCCGGAGCGGCGATATCGAAGGCAGAATCGGCTGAATGTTTACCGGATACGCTGCCAGCGTGATCTGCAACGGGGGTGAGACACGCGTACCTTGAGAAGGCGTCGTTCCATCCTGAGAGCAATTCAAGGCGCAGCAAAGTCGAGCCGAGGTTACCTGCGGCGTTTGGTTCTTCATCAAGGCGGCTTTGCAGCAATCCATGTCGCCCATCGCGCCGCCAATCGGGCACGACTGCTCGCTGGCATGCATAGGCGCGCCCGCAAGAGCACTGCCGCCAAGCACCAGCAAAAGCATCAGGGATGTGAGCCGTATCCTCATAACCATCAACTACTCTAGAGAAAACGTTGAATCCTTGTCAACCCTCCAGTTTGGCCAGTCATTTTCGCGGCAGGTTCTGCCTCTTAAGGCTTCTATGCGTTTTAACTATGATCGGTGTCAGCGCGCGCGGGGCGGCCCGCATCGTCCTATTACCATCGATGGCCCCCAGAAGAAGCCGCCGCAACAGTACCTTCGGGGCCACGCGCAGCACTCAATTCTTCCGCTGCTAGTGATTGTTTCTTTCATTTCAACTGTAGTCATCTCTCCTCATAATCCTTCTCAAGCTTCCAGCCCGGCATCGACAGTTAGCTTCTTACTGCTCATAAGTTCACCCGGTTTGCCCGCCCTGGGGTAAACTGGATCGTAAATGCCTCGTTGACGATCATCTGCGCCTCATCAAGGATGCGGCGCAGATGATCCTGCCCGCGAAGGCTCTCCGCATAGATCTTGTAAATGTTCTCCGTGCCTGAGGGACGCGCGCCGAACCATCCGTTCTCCGCTATCACCTTCAATCGGCCGATGGGAGCGCCGTTGCCGGGCGCGTTGCTGAGGATAGGCTGGATTTTTTCGCCGGCCAGTTCTGTAAGCCGGATCTGCTGTGGCGAGAGGTTCGCCAGCATTTCCTTTTGCTCCCAAGTGGCCGGCGCCTAAACGCGGTCGTAAACAGGATCACCGAACTCGCGAGTGAGTTCGGTAGATCTCGAATGGCTCGTCGAATTTATCGATGCCTTCGTTCGGTGCTCTACGATTTCTCCAAATGGTGCACACTGACCGTGCCGCAGCAACCACCTGCCTTGTCCACGACGGGCAAGCTAGTCGCGCGATGCTCGTGAAGTTTCCGGCGCGCTTCTTCAACCGACTCATCCGCGCCGCAACATGCCGACGCGGCACGCATAATTTCTTTCACCGGAACCTCCGACGCGCGTCGGTCATCAGCCGCCACACTGTGGCACACGTCGCGCTCGGTCACGACGCCGACCAAACGACGGCTTTGTTTATCTTCAACGACGGGCGCGCAACCGCATTCCGTATCGCGCATCACTTGTGCGGCGCGCTGCGTTGTTTCTTGCGGCGTACAGCACGAAGACTCTTCGATTGGTTTCATTACATCACTACAACAACTCATTCTCTTTCCCTCCTTAAATTGTTTGAAAGCAAAAGTCCCCCACCGAGCAGAGCCCATTTGCGTTCCGTTTTCATTGCCCTTAACTCGCGGCCGCTATGCCTCCTTTTTCTTGGCATATTTCTCCGGATCCTGATGGAACTTGCTCATGCAGTCCTCACTGTCGAAGAAATAGGTCTTGCCTTGGTACTCGTCCTTCCCAGCGGCATCCTTTTCCTCTATTTTCATACCGCAAACGGGATCTTTGTGGCTCGCCATTGCTCTCCTCCTTTTGAAATGTTGTCATGACTATTGTTATGTGGTTCATCATCGGACATCCTCGATCCGCAGAACTGTCTGGATTTGCTTTCATCGGATGAACCTTTGGTAGCTACCGTATCGCTCGCCGATTTTGCCGCGCGGGAAACTGACTAGAATCACAAGCGCACCGGCGATCATGTCGTTCCACTTCGAGCCGGTCGTCGCGCCGCCGAGCAGCCACGGCGTCACGATCACCCATGCGCCGAAGAGTACGTTGATAAAGCGCGCTGCCCGACCAACGTCGGCGAGCGCGATGACGGCGGCAGTAACAATCAGCGCGCCGATTAGGTGATCGCTGTGGGCCGCCGTGCCAGTGCTGCCAAGTGTCGAAGGTGCGAACATCAGCCAGAGTCCCAGCGCCACGCTGACGAGCAGGTTCCACGGCAGCGTCACTCCCCAGACCATCGCCGCTGGACTCACCACGTCGGGATGAACAGAAACGGCCGTCACTTCAGGCGGTTTGCGCAGCGCACCACCCATCCAGAATACCTGCCAAAGCGCTTGTCCCTCCCGGCGCGCCTGCACGAGGAATTGCAACATCGCCACGACCTCGTCCAGCGTGAGCGAGATCATAATCAGCATCGCTGCGGCGGCGATGAGACACGGCGTGCACCACGCGCCGACGGCGAGCGGTTGCAGGATGATGAGCGCGATGCTGACGACGCCAAGCGGCACCACGAGGATCCCAAAGAACGTGACCATCCACGGCATCGTCCGCCACCGGGCTTTGTCGCCCATGAAACCCATCAGGAATTCGATCGTGTACGCGACCGCACCCAGACCGGCGTCGGGAATTGGAAACGCGCGCGAAACGTCGGAGGTGAGGACGCGTTGCGTGCCGAGTCCGAAGAACGGGTCGGCGAGGGACACGATGTACTGAAGCTGGAATGAAGTCATCTGCCGCGACAACAGGAACCCGAGCAGCGCCAGCGCGATCATGGGCGCCCGTTGCGTCCAACTCGAAGGGTTGTACGACCAGCCGTGCGGCACGTCCGGACCGGGCTCCATGCTCATTCCAGGTGCCATCGGCATCCCCGGTGCCAGGATGGCGAAGGCCACAACGAGCATGCCGACCAGCGTGTCATTGTTGTAGACGGCGGCCGTGGGCGCCCAAAAGACTAGCGGCGCAAACAGAAGCCAGACGCCGACCAGCGAGTTCGCCCACGGAGCCCAGAACTTGAACCACTCCCAACGCGACACCGAGAGAATCGCGAGAACGAGGACCAGCGCGCCGGTTACGAAATCGCTCGCCTGAAGCGCTGTGCTGCGGTATCCGAGCGCAAAGACGCCCGTCATCAGCCACAGGCCGAGCACCATGTTGGCGAAGTGGGGCCAGACCGCTCCGGGGTGTTCCATCTTCGCGCCGGGCGCGTCCGCCATTCCCGCGTGCCCCATGCCTTCGTGCGTTTGCTTTGCGTCGCCTGCAGGCGTTGGCGCCGGAGGCTTGGGTGGCGGCTCATGGCCTGAGTGCTTCATCTCATCGGGCGGCATCGGCTTTAGTCCCTTGTGGTGTTTCAGCGCCCTCTTGCATCTCTGACGTTGGTTCCAGATTGTTCTCGCGATACCAGCCGAGCGGGTCGGCCTTGAGCGCCGCTACCATTTTCGGAAGGGTCTCGCGTAACGTACGCTTCGGTTTCCAGTCGAGTAGCTTGTGGGCGCGCGTGATGTCGAGCGCGTAATGGTCGTTGGCCCGGTCAATCATCCACGGCTTGATGAACGGATCGGCGCCGGGGAGTTTCTCCATCACCCACGCGCCCGCTTTCGCCAACGGCGCAAGCGGCCCCGGCACTTCGAGAGTCTCCCAGTCGTCGCCGTGAATGAGGCGGGCGAGCGTGTGCTGAACCTCGTCGTAGCTGAGCGGTTCTGGCTCGCCCAGCAGTATCGGCACTTCGGGCGGAAGTTGAGCACGTCGCTCCACGACTAGCGCGATGGCGTCCACCAAGTCATCCATGTGCATAAAGGACTGCCCGTGCGAGGTGCTGCCGGAGTAGATTCGGCTCGTGAACTGCCGCTCGTAGATGCGCTGAATCTGGTGCGCCAACGGAATCGAATGGCAGCGGTCGCCATAGACGCCGGCGATGCGCAGCAGCACTGCCGGGATGTCGCCGCGTTCCTCCCGAATGAGCTGCTCAGTACGCACCTTCGATTCCGGGTACGCCCACGTCGGCTCCAGCGGCCAGTCTTCGTTGATGAACTGTCCCGGGTCAGCCGGGCGGTGCACGAGCATCGTGCTGGAGAAGACGAATTGCTCGACACGGAAGTCTTGGTCGCGCAGTTCGCGGAGCAGGCGTCCGGTGCCGCGCACCGTGATCTCGTCGTACTTCGAACTCGGCGCGCCGAAGAAATCGTAATAGGCGGCGAGATGAATCACCGAGGCGATGTGTGCCCCGTGGTGTTCATGGAGAACGCGGAGTCCTTCCCGCACGCTTTCGTCCGAGGTAACGTCAACCGGTATGTACACGCAGCCGGGCGGCAGCGGTTTGGGCGCTTCACGGTCGAAGCCGACGACGCTCTCGAAGTGTCCGGCCATCCGTCGCATCACAACGCTGCCGATCGATCCGCTGGCCCCAGTAACAAGAACGATACCCTTTTCTGGTTTCATAGATGTGCCTCCCTCTTCGCAATCCTGAAAAGAATTCCGTTTGTGCAAACGTACGCGAGAAACAATTGCAGGGTTGGCCCTCTACCTGAGCGCATCCCCAGCTCATGATTTAACTCCTCGCCGGTCCAAGACCAGACTACCGTGCTAAATTCAGCGGCCTGCCCCTTTACTCGCGTATTCTTCCGGATTTTCATCAAACTTCTTCTTGCAGCCCCGACTGCAGAAGTAGTAGGTATTTTCCTGGTAAGTGGATTCTCCTGCGGCGTCCCGTTCTTCGACCTTCATCCCACAGACAGGGTCAGTATGTGTTCCCATTGTTTGTCTCCTTTCGAGTCATGCTTGTTCTGTTCGCTTCATTGTTATTTTTTCCATTCAATGTCCGGTTGAAACGCTAACTGGTACGAGAAATCTTTTCGTTTGGTGACCGGCACCTGGACAGCGAAGCCGATCACTAGTTCCTTACTCATGCGCACCTTCAACCCGCCGAGCAGGTTGACAATGGGCTTCTCGCCACGCATTCCTTCTCCTAAAATTTCGATGACCGGGAAGAACCGTTTGCCGACCTTCACGACCAACGCAGCGCTGGCGTCTGCAGAGTCTTCGCGCGGGTTGTAGTGGACAACCTGATTGAAAGCAGCTCGCGAGTTGGCGAGCGCCGTCGAGAAGCCGACCAGTGTGTTAACCCGTGAGCCGCCGCCCGTTCGCGTCGGAATTTCGAACTCAATGATTGGCGAGAACCCGCTCATCCCGTTCTTACTTCTTATGGCAGCGAACTGAAACATGACCTCCGAGCGCGTCCTGTCCAGGAAACTATCGTTTCGGACATGTAACCCGATGTACTTCGTCAGTCCGGTCTCGAAGTGAAAGCCGAAATCCCCCTTCGTCCGACCATCGGCGCGCGTGGCTAACCCCTCAAGACGAAGGTTAAAGACTCCCACGGCCTCAGGCACTCCCATATGTGTGAAGAACGGATGCGCCACCTCCTCTTCTTCATCATTCATTCCCATCTGATCAGATTGTGAACTCTGTTGAGCACCGGCAAAAGGACTGCGGCTTGGAGTTGGCTGCTGGGCATAAGCAGAGAATCCGCACACGCCTGATGCAATAAAACAGCTCGTAGCTACGATTCTGAATATCGAGGTCAAACTCCAAAAGCCCTGCATCTCTTTGCTCCCTTCAC
>JANMQG010000133.1:0-14112 GCA_031370285.1 Chloracidobacterium sp.
CAGTTGGTCATGAACCCGCCATACGATCCGCCTGTTACTCCCATTCGATCCTTGTCGATCCAGGGATACTTGCGCAGCGCCTCGTCGACTCCAGCCATCAAATCTCTGTAGTCGCCGCCGCCCCACTCGTTCAACGTGCCATCGCTAAACTTCTGTCCGTAGCCGCTCGATCCACGCGGATTAAGATAAAGGACGGCGTAACCGCGCGCCGCATAAACCTGAAAGGTCGGATTGAAAGCCCAGCCTGACATGCCATGTGGTCCACCGTGAATGCTGAGGATTAAGGGATACTTGCGGTCCTCGCGCCAGCCGATGGGTTTTATCAGCCAGCCTCCAACGGATGTGCCGTCAAAACTCTTGAAGGTCAAACGCTGCGGCTCGTTGATCGTCCAATTACGAACCACGGCGTCGTTGTGATTACTAAGTCGGCGCAACCGCTCATTTCCCAGTCCCTCCGCAATTCTCCCGAGCCAGACTTCCGCTGGCGAATCGGAATCGCTCAGGGTCAGCGCAAAAAAAACGGTTCGCGTACGACTGACGAACATGCTGAAGCTGCTGATCTGTATTTGACCGCGTCGTGGTTCAGGCAGTTCGAGTGGTTCCACCGGAAATTGAGGAAAGAAGTAGTCGTCGAAAAGGCGCTTCGAGTAACTGTCACCGGTAACGTTAACGCTGTATAGCACAGTTTTGCCGGCCTGCCCTGCCAGGAACAGGACTGCGCCTCCTGACGGTAACCATCGCGGGCTGCGCGCGCGACGATCCAGCGCCGCAGTCAGTTCACGAGCAGAACCGCCTGCCGCGGAAATTACCCAAACATGCGTGTCTTCTGCGACGCTGTCAATCGTTGTCACGTCCCGCTTCGTCGCCGTGTACGCAATCCATTTTCCGTCCGGTGACCACGCCGGTTCGTATTCGCATCCTCTCGTCGCCGTGATCTGACGCACTTCTCCATGCAGGTCCACGGCAAAAATGTCCGAATTGTTATTCACATCCGGATCGGCTTCGTGATTGGAGATAAACGCGATTTCATCTCCACTCGGGCTAAAGGTGATCGCGTGATCGTAGTAGTAACCGGATGTAAGTTGCTGTGGCTCCGGCTTGTCGATCGCGGTGATCCAAACATGCGTGCGACGATTATCGGAGAACGACGTGCGCGACTTGTATTGAATGCGATCGATTACGCGCGGGTCGTCGTAAGCCGTGACAGACTCGGTCGTTTCAGCTGGCTCTTCGGTGGCGGAGACATAAGCGATGCGTTTCGAGTCAGGCGCCCAGGCGAGCGACTCTCCGGCGTAAGTTATGAAGAAGTTCGTACTTTGAATCTCAGCGATGAAGCGCGGCTCCCGGTTCTCCAGATTCACCACCCAAAGGTTGCGCTGAGCGTTGCGATCGCTAAGAAATGCGATCTTTGAACTGTCCGGCGACCAGCGCGGGTTGGAGGCATTCCAACCGGCAGCGAGCAGCGGTGCGGATGTAGATCTCTCGTCTGGCCAATCCGTCGTCGGGCGACGTTGGGATGTCGGCGGCACAGTGCTGGTCGGAACATTTACCAGGTTTGCGCCGACCCGCACGAGCCAAAGCGTGCTAATCGTCTCGTCGCCTGCGACAGTCGAGATCGCATAAACCACCCACTGACCGTTGGGAGAAATTTGCGCGTCGCTGACGTTGCCGATGCGCAGGATATCCGCCGGCGCCATTGAGGTTGTGGCGCGGCGCGGCTGAGCCAGAGCAACGCAGCACGATGTCCCGACAAGCAACGCGGTTGCGATAAACGAAAAAGTTTTCGTTAAGCTCTTATGCATAGGACAAGTCATTCGGCACGCTTAACAAGGCAGCGGGGGCAAGTCCCTTCCCAACCTGCGAGACTTCTACAACGCCTCGGCGGCTCCGACTCGGATGCCTCCATACCTGACTGCCTACTGTTTACTGTCTACTGTCTACTGTTTACTTCTTTCGGCTTACGGCTTCGGGCTACCTGCCGGTTGCGGCGTCTTCGGCTGCGGCTCCTCGACCTTAATGGAGGTGCGCATCAGGTCCCATGCCGGCGTCGCTTTAATCAACGCTTTATCCGGACCGAGAAATGTTAGAACTACCAAACGCTGTCCCACTACCGCCCAGTGAATTTCAGCTGACCCCGGCACCCCATCCAACGAGGCGCGAATTTTTACGCCTTCCGACTTAACGGTCCCAATATCGGTCGACGCCGGCGAACTTTCGGGATGAGCGCCTGCCTGCTCAAAAGATTTGGTTGTGGAAGCAACATACTTATCAACCAGGACGCGTTTCGCCTCTGCCAATCTTTCCGGTGTGGTCAGCAGTGTGCGGAATACAAAAACTGTGATCTGGGCGTCGCTGTCAGCACGACCGAAGGTCATCTGCTGCGCGTCTGTGTTGCTGGTGTCATTGAACGTCCAGCCTGCAGGATAGCTAAAGCTCAGGCCGTCTTTCTTGAACTCGCTCGCAGGTGTCTGCGCTGAAGCAGACAAGCCGCCGAGCAACAAAAAAGCGGTTAGCACCAAAAGATTGCGCGATGATTTCATGTTGTCCTCCGGGAAGATTGTCCTGCAAAACTTCACTGTATCGAGCTATGTGATCAGATACCGCGAAGCGGTTGCGACCACCAGCGCAGGGTTGCCGTCGCGGCTACCCTGGGTATCGAATTCGAATCCGCCTCAACCCCGATGGAGACGCAACCCCATCGGGGTTGCGTCCACTCTCGTACCCAACGTAGCCGCCGAGCGGCAACGTTGGGCTGGAGGCTGTAACCGCTTCGCGGTATGAGATTCAGCGTCGCCCCAATCTGAGTGCCAGATCACCAATTGCTTTGTTCAAAAACTCCTGAAGTCTGTCGGACCACTAAGATTGACGCGTAAGCAACTTTAGTTGCTCATTCAATAATTCCCAAGCCTGCCGCACGTGTTTTTCAGTGGTGCGGATGTTGCCGATGGATAGCCGCAGCGTAAGCTTGTCGTTGAGCTTCGTATGCGAAAGTAGCGCTTTCCCGGTCGCGGTCACTCCGTGCATGATTGCTTCGTTCAAAACGTCAAGGCGACCGTTAAGTGCAGTTTCATCTACGCCATCCATACGCGGACAGGCACGGAAGCAAACCAAGGCCAGCGGCAACGGCGCCAGCAACTCCCAATTTGGATCAGCTTCGACCCATGAGGCGAACAGCTTTGCCAGTCGACAGTGCTCGCGTATGCGCGCGGCCAGCCCCTCGTGGCCGAAGTAGCGGATGATCATCCACAACTTCAACGCGCGAAAGCGACGACCCAGTTGCACGCCGTAGTCTGAGCCGCTGCGCACTTGCTCCTGCTCGGGCGTGCGCAGGTATTCTGGGACCAGTGAGAACGCGCGTCGCAGCAGATCCAGGTGACGGCAATAGAGCACCGAAAGATCAAATGGCGTGAACAACCACTTGTGCGGATTGACTACCAGGGAATCCGCCCGCTCACAGCCTTTGAGAATGTGCCGCAACTCCGGCACGATGGCCGCCGAGCCCGCGTAAGCCGCATCAACGTGGAGCCACAACGCGTGCTGCTCGCAGATCGGAACAATCTCCGGCACCGGATCGATGCTTGACGTTGACGTCGTTCCCACGGTCGCCACTACGCAGAACGGGATGATGCCGTTCCGCTTGTCTTCCTCGATCGCTGCAGCCAGCGCCTTGGCATCCATGCGAAACTCTCTGTCGGTGGGAATCTTGCGCAACCCGCGCTGGCCCAGACCGAGGGTTATCACGCCCTTCTCAATTGATGAATGCGATTGTTCGGAAACGTAAACGCGCAGCAGCGGCAGGTCTTGGCGACCACTCATTCCCTCTTCGCGAATGCGCAACTCCACGCCCTCGCGCGCGGCAGCGATTGCATGCAGGCTGGAAACTGATGCCGTGTCGTAGATGATTCCGGTCATGCCCGCATCCAGGCCCATCATCTGACGCAACCAATCGAGGGTGACCTCTTCCAACTCCGTCGACGCCGGTGACGTGCGCCACAGCATTGCTTTGTTGTCGAAGGCGGCGCTCAGGAGTTCGCCAAAAATTCCCGGCGCAGAGGTGGAGGTGGCGAAGTAAGCAAAGAATGAAGGATGGCTCCAGTGGGTCAGCGCCGGCACGATCAGGCGATCTACGTCGGCGATGATCTGCTCCATCGGCTCGCCTGTTTCGGGAGGCGCGGTTGGCAGTTGCGCCTTGAGATCTCCAGGCTCGATCCGCGCCAACACCGGCAAGTCTTCAACGTGCTCCAGGTATTCGGCGACCCAGTCGACCAGCTCGTGGCCAAAGCGGCGGAAGTCTTCCTTGCTCATGTCGCCCAAGGCGGGCGCCAGCTTTGGTTGCGGCTCGGTCATGGGGCGCAGTCTAGATTAGCGGGAGACTAAATTCCATGTTTTTCCGTTTGCTCGGCTACTCAGCGAATTAGCCGACAAGGCGCCAGGAACGCCAGGAAGATCCGGACCAACAGTGGCACGGCCTGGCAATCCACCAACTTCCCTCTGGAACAGCTGTCAGCCATTTGGTTTCCATTTTTTCGTTTCTACCTTGAGGTTCTTGGCGCCTTGGCGTTTAGTTCGTAGCGGCATCGCTGGCCAAAGCCACTTAAAGTTTGCGTCAACAACCGTCTCAAAGTATTATTCAGCCTCGATTCTGAGCATATAGTAATTTATCTCCTGATCGATGGGACGGAAGCGCCGACACCGGAGCTTCGCATCACCTAACGCCACTAAAAACAAATTTCGCTTTGAGGAAACGTGAGGAAACTATGAAACGTACTCTGCTTTCGCTCGGACTGATTGCATCTCTCCTTTTTACATTTGCATGTGAACGTAAAGGCGGTCCAGGGGCCGGTGGCCAAACCGGTCCAATCGTCGTTGGTTACTACGGAGACCTTACGGGGCGCACCTCAAACTTCGGCCAGTCAACCAAGAATGGCGTCGAGATGGCCGCTGACGAAATCAACAAAGCAGGCGGAATCAACGGCCGGCAGATTACAATTCTTTCCGAAGACGACGAGGGTCGTCCGGAAAAGGCGGCGACAGTAGTAACGAAGCTTATCGATCAGGATCGCGTCGTTGCGCTGCTCGGCGAAGTAGCGTCGGGAAACACACTGGCCGCCGCGCCCAAGGCTCAAGCGGCAAAGGTTCCGATGATTTCGCCATCGTCGACAAATCCGGCAGTGACGCAGGTCGGCGACTACATCTCGCGCGTCTGCTTTATCGATCCGTTTCAAGGCGCGGTCATGGCAAAGTTTGCAGCCAACACGCTAAAGGCTAAGAAGGCGGCAATCATGCTCGACTTCAATTCGCCTTACAGTCGCGGCCTGACGGAGTTTTTCGAAGCAAGCTTTAAGAAGCTGGGCGGAGAGATTGTTGATAAGCAGTCGTACACGCAGGGCGACCGCGACTACAAAGGACAGCTCACCGCCATTCGCTCAAAGAATCCGGACGTGATCTACGTCCCGGGCTACTACGGCGAAGTTGGCGTAATCGCCAAACAGGCAAAGCAACTGGGCATCAAAGCTCCGATGTTGGGCGGCGACGGTTGGGACTCCACCCAGCTCTGGGATTTGGGCGGCGACGCGTTGAATGGCGATTTCATTTCCAACCACTACTCGGTCGACGATCCGTCGCCGGAAATCCAGAAGTTTGTAGCTGCTTACAAGGCCCGCAATGGTAACGTCCCTGACGCCCTCGCGGCCCTGGGTTATGACGCAATGAAAGTGCTGGCCGATGCCATCAAACGCGCCGGCACCACCGAAGGTCCACAACTGAAGGATGCCATCGCCGCAACGAAAGATTTCGTAGGCGTAACCGGCACTATCACTCTCGATAAGGATCGAAACGCCGTCAAGCCTGCGGTGGTGCTCAAACTACAGGACAAGAAATACATCTACGTGGAAACGATTTATCCCGAGGGCATGACCCCACCAGCAGCTCCAGCCGCCCCGGCAGCTTCGTCGGCCGCTGCGCCCGCTTCGTCTCCAGCGAAAGCGGCTCCGGCACCCGCTAAACCTGAGAAGCCCGCAGCATCTCCCAAATAACTCCGGCGAAATTTTTCAATGGACACTTTCGTTCAGCAACTGATTAACGGCCTGACGATTGGCGCGATCTACGCGCTTATCGCCCTGGGCTACACGATGGTCTATGGCATTCTTCGCCTGATCAACTTTGCCCACGGCGACATCTACATGGTAGGCGCCTTCGTGGGTTATTTCATGGCGTTCCAACTTGGTTTTGCGACGGGCCCCTCGCTGTTGGGTCTCAGCGTTGTGCTGGTCGGATCGATGATTGCTGCGGCGCTTGTAGGGATGGCAATTGAGCGGTTTGCGTATCGTCCCCTTAGAAAATACGCGCGCATGACCACCTTGATTGCGGCTATCGGTGTTTCGCTGCTGATTGAGAATCTTTTCGTAGCGAAGCTTGGCGCTGCTCCGCGAGCTTTCCCGCAGCTACTCAGCGAGCAAAGCTATACGCTGTTTGGCAATGCCGCCATATCCAAATCCCAAATCCTAATCTTTGCAGTTTCCGTGGCCCTCATGCTTCTGCTGCAATGGGTTATTTTCAAGACCAAAGTTGGCACAGCAATGCGCGCCGTCTCTTTCAATCTCAACTCCGCAAAGTTGATGGGTATCAACACCGACTTTATTATCTCGTTCACGTTCGCGCTGGGGTCGGCGTTGGCTGCCGCCGCGGGCGTGCTGACCGCTCAGTACAATCCGCAGATTGATCCTTTGATGGGGATTCTGACGGGCCTGAAAGCCTTCGTGGCCGCGGTGCTCGGCGGCATCGGTAACATCCCTGGCGCCGTGCTGGGCGGTCTGCTCATCGGCATTGCCGAGACTTTCGTGGTCGGCTACGGACAAAACGTGGGCATTCCCTCGACGTTTCGCGATGCGGTCGCCTTCGCGATTCTAATCCTGGTGTTGCTTATACGGCCGGCGGGCTTGCTGGGGTCGACTGTCCAGGAAAAGGTTTAGTCTTAGTCTTAGACATTCAAAGGCTTTTCGTTCGGGTCATGAGCTAACAGGATGCCAACGCTTAAGAGAGTCCTAACTACCATTGTCATCATCATAGCCCTCTACGTCGTGAACGCGTTCATGAGCCGGGAGGGCCTTTTTGGTTTTGGGTTTGGTGCTTACCCCGCCGACGTTTTGATGACTCTCACCATCAACATTATCCTCGCTGTGTCTTTGAACTTGATTACCGGCTTCACCGGGCAATTCTCGATCGGCCATGCGGGCTTCATGGCTATCGGCGCCTATTCTTCCGCTTATCTTGTTGTATATCATGCGCAATTTTGGGAACGCGATCTGGCCGGAGCTGTCGGGTTCACTCTGGCGCACGCGCTGATCTTCATAATCGCGATTGCGTTCGGATCTCTGGTCGCGGGTCTTGCAGGTTTACTCGTAGGCATTCCCTCTCTTCGCCTGCGAGGCGACTATCTGGCTATTGTCACGCTTGGTTTTGCGGAGATTATTCGCATAGTGATTTTGAACATCGACAAGGTTGGCGGTGCAACAGGTTTCTCGGTGCCCGGTTACAGTAACTTTATTTGGGTCGGCGGTTTCGCAATTATTTCAATCGTAATAGTTCACAACATCGTTCATTCGGACATCGGCCGTGCTCTTGTTTCGATCCGTGAGGACGAGTTGGCTGCGGAAGCCATGGGTATCAACACCACTCGCTACAAAGTTCTCGCCTTTGTGATCAGCTCAGCCCTCGCCGGATTGGCCGGAGTTCTTTTCGGGCATTACAGACAGTTTTTGAGCACAAACGACTTTCAGTTTATTCGCTCGTTTGAGATCATCATCATGATTGTACTTGGCGGCATGGGCTCGTTGACGGGAGCAGTTCTCGGCGCCATCGTCATTACGATAATGCCAGAGCTGCTGCGCCAAATGCCTGGCGACTTTTCACGTTATCGTTTGGTCGTCTATTCCGCGCTCTTAATTGTGATCATCCTGACGCGCCCACAGGGTATTTTAGGCACCCGCGAGTTTAGTCTCGGCTGGTTAAAGCGCTCGCGAAAGAAAGAGATGGACAACGGATGAGCGGCACGCCGGAACAAGATGCCGTCAAGGCGACTAAAGAGGACGCGGTTATTACTGAAGCGGCGCGGGTGATTGGCCGGCACCAGGCTCGTCCGCTGGCGGAAGATCCGCCACTAAAGACAGTCAAGTGCACCATTCAGTTTGGCGGACTGGTGGCAGTCAACGCGCTGGACATGAGCGTGGAGCGCGGCCAAATCTACGGCCTCATTGGGCCAAACGGCGCCGGCAAGACCACCGTCTTCAATCTCCTGACCGGCGTCTACAAGCCAACTGCCGGCGAGATCTATTTTCAAGGCAAACGCATTGACGGTTTGCGGTCTTATGAGATTTCGCGTCGTGGCGTGTCGCGCACGTTCCAGAACATTCGCCTGTTTCCCAGCATGTCTGTTTTGGAAAACGTCATGACTGCCTGTCACCGACACGCAAAACAGTCTTTGGTCGATGCAGTGTTTCGTCTGCCGCGCTTCGAGCGCGACGAACGCGAGCATCGCGAGTTTGCTTTGGAGTTGCTTGAGATATTTGATCTGGCGCGGATGAGGGATGAAGGCGGAACGAGCTTACCCTACGGGAGTCAGCGGCGCCTGGAGATTGTTCGCGCGCTGGCGACGCGTCCACAGCTGCTACTGCTCGACGAACCGGCGGCTGGTATGAATCCTTCCGAACAGGAAGACTTGATGAAATTGATTCAGCGCATAAGAGATCGATTCTCGCTGACTATTCTGCTCGTCGAACACAACATGAAAGTGGTGATGGGCGTCTGCGAGCAAATCCAGGTTTTAGATTATGGCAAGTCTATCGCTCTCGGAATTCCCGAGGCGATTAGAAACGATCCGAAGGTGATCGAAGCCTACTTGGGAGACTAGTTATGAGTTTTAAGTTTTGAGTTTTTAGTTTGGTGAACCACGGAACTGATTGGAAACTGAAAACTCAAAACTGAGAACTCAAAACTAAAAACAATGCTTACCTTAGACAACGTCTCTGTTAACTACGGCGCCATCGAAGCTTTGACTGGAATTTCGATGCACGTGGAAACGGGCGAGGTAGTCACGCTCATCGGCGCAAATGGCGCCGGCAAAACCACTACGCTCAGAACCATCACGGGATTACTGAGCCCGCGCGAAGGCAAGATTACTTTTGAAGGTGAAGACATAAGCGGCCGCGCAACCCATAGGCTTGTCGCCAAGGGCATCTCCATGTCGCCGGAAGGGCGCGGCGTCTTCGCGAATCTATCAGTGAGAGAAAACCTGCAGATGGGCGCCTATCTCAAGAAGGACAAGCGGGCCATTGCCGCGGACATGGAGCGCGCGTTCCTGATGTTTCCCCGTTTGAAGGAACGCGAGTCGCAAAAGGCCGGGACCCTTTCGGGCGGAGAACAGCAGATGTTGGCCATCGGCCGCGCGCTGATGTCGCAGCCCCGTTTGCTCCTATTGGACGAACCGTCTTTGGGACTGGCGCCTCTGGTTGTCCACACGATCTTCGAAGCGATCGATGAAATCAAGAGTAAGGGAACAACCATCCTGCTGGTAGAACAGAACGCGCACGCCGCGTTGAAACATTCTGATCGCGCCTACGTCCTGGAGACTGGCCGCATCGTCATGGAAGGATCCTCGAAGGACCTCGCCGCCGATCCAAGAATCAAAGAAGCCTATCTTGGTGAGTAGATCACGAATCTTCAGTTGCTCAATTTCTGCCTTGTTTGCGCCACGACAAGCTAGTCCACAACTAAGAATCGGGCTGTTTCTTCTGGCGCTGCTCTCGTTTACAGCGCTTTCGCTTTCTTGCGCGTCATCGCAAAAGAACACTGAGCACCGAACGATCGCGATCGGATTCTTCGGCGACCTTACCGGACCTACTTTCAACTTCGGTCTGTCAGCAAAAAATGGCGTACTAATGGCTGCCGACGAAATCAATCAGGCCGGCGGCATCAATGGTCACCAGATCGACATCGTCATGGAGGACGATAAAGGAAGTCCCGAAGAAGCCGCCCAGGCTACCGGCAAACTAATTGATCGCTACAAGGTAATAGCCATCATTGGCGCCGGCGCCTCGGGAAACAGCCTGGCCGCGGCTCCGAAAGCGCAGTCAGCGCGAGTACCGTTGATTGCTCCGTCTTCAACCAACCCGGCGGTCACACAGACGGGTGACTACATTTTTCGGGCCTGCTTCATCGACGGCTTTCAGGGCGAGGTGATGGCGAAGTTTGCCGCTAACACTTTGAAGGCGAAGAAGGCAGCCATCATGCTCGACTTCAATTCGCCCTACAGTCGCGGCTTGACCCAGTTTTTTGAGTTTAGTTTTGCCAAACTCGACGGTGAGATTGTCGGCAAGCAGTCTTACTCTCAAGGCGATGCTGATTACCGCGGGCAGTTGAGCGCTATCAAAGCAGCGAACCCGGAAGTGATTTACATTCCCGGCTATTACGGTGATGTCGCCATCATCGCGAAGCAAGCGCGCCAACTCGGTCTGACGGTGCCCTTGCTGGGCGCTGATGGTTGGGATGCGCCTGAGCTTTGGGAACTCGGCGGCGACGCCTTGAACGGCAGCTACATTTCCAATCACTATTCAGCCGAAGACCCTTCCGAAACGATTCAGAAGTTTGTGCACGCCTATCGTCAGCGTTACGGCAATCTCACGCCGGACGCGCATGCTGCGCTTGCCTACGACGCGCTGAGATTTCTCGCGGAAGCGATTCAGAGGGCGGGAACAACGGAAGGTCCAAAGTTGCGCGACGCGCTGGCTGAAACTAAAAACTTTGCCGGCGTGACGGGAATAATCAGTATGGACAAGGAACGAAACGCGGTGAAGTCAGCTGTCGTCTTAAAACTTGAAGACCTCAAGTATATCTACCAGGCGACAATTCAACCGGAAGCCCCGCCCAAGCAATAAGCAGGAGGACAGGCATTCCTGCCTGTCCTCTCACGAGTCTAAGTCGACTGGTCGATCCATGAGGCTCACTACTTCGCGTCAAACGTGAAACTTAGATCCCTCGCCTCCCCGGGAACAAAAGTGATTTCCACAGTCTTCTCCCCGAAGCGTTCATGCCACGCAACTACCGTGTACTGCCCCGGCGGCAATCCTTCTATTCGGTAGTTACCCAACTCATCGCTCACAGCAAAGAACGGATGATCGAAGACACCAACATACGCCTTCTCCCAGGGATGCTGATTGTCTTTGAAGGGTACATAAAACTCGGCATGATCAAATGCGACGCGTATAGCAGTTGAGTCAGGCGGTTGCGACTGATTCCACTCCTTATTGATCCTGGGGGTGGGATGGGTGTTGTGGACAGTAGGATCGCTGTTGAAGATCGTTAGGGGCTGGCCCACCCGCATACCAAGCACATGAGGTACATAACGGCAGCCCTTATGCTCAAGCGCCGCCGGTGTAGCCGGTTGCTCGAACGTATAGGCACTCAGGGTATCGCTCTTGACGTAAATGAAAACATTAGCAAGCTGTCGTTTATTGGCTACCACCCCCTCGGTCGTGAGACTCGGGTTAACCTCATCGCAAACCGGATCGGCCGACGTGTCGATACGCAAAGTCTTTGGTCGCTTGCCGGTGAAGGTTATGGCTCCCGAAAGCGTAGCTTCGTGACCGGTTCGAACATAGGGCTTCTTCGCGGTTAAGACTCCCGCATCCTGCCCGGACGAAAGCACAGCGACCGCCAAAAGCGTTGTGATGACCAAGGCTAGTTTGAGTATCGGCAAGTGAGGGGTCATAAAAGCGTTGCTTTGAAATTCGGGTTGCCCGAGGTTCATTGTGGCTGGTACCTCGAAAGATCTGCGCAGAAACACTAAACTCATCAATTACCGGCAGGAACCAGTTCCCAACGCTTCGCACGCTCGATCATTGCTTCTTCGAGTTGAGGCCAGTCGTGCAAGGTAGCCGGATCGAAGTCGGCCCCATTTGGCCATACAAGCGTGTGAACTTCCGGGTCGATTCGAACCTGATTGAAAATGTGAAGGTCCCGTAGCGGCCTGTATAACTCACCCGCGAGAATTGGCTGGAAATCAATCGTTTGGTCAGTCCGATCGTCAAAGGTGATTTGAAGCTTATATGGCCCCACTATATTAAAAGAAGTAACTCGGTAAATCGCGTGACTCATAATTAACTCCTTACCGCAACGGCTCAATGGGAAGAGGCGTCTGCCCTGCCTGCAGTCTCTCCCAATCACCAATTAGTTCAGTTTGATGCAATTCCGCCCATGCTTCAACCAACCGCTGCTGCCTCCTTGGTAACGACCCGGAAATCACTTCCACAGGCTCAATCCCCAAAACCACGGTGTGCTCCTGATAATAAGCATGAAAGTGTGCGCGATGATGCGATGCGCCAATCTCAGAAAACATTCGGACTATAATCCCAAAAAACCTACTTAGTTCGGGCATTTCAGGATTTTACGCCTGTCGCCCCGAACACGCCAAAGATCTTCTCTAGAGTAATCGGCGGGCGTTTGCCAGCGCCTCCGCAACTCTCGCCGGCGCAGTGCCGCCGGTTAGTGATTTTGTGCCAAGTGTCCGCTCCAGCGTGAGCGAATCAAACACATCGCTTTCAATCTCGCTGGAGAATGAGCGCAGTTCGTCTAGCGACAACTCGCCCAATTCGATCTCTTTCTCCATCGCGCTGACCACGATTCTTCCCACCGTCTCATGCGCTTCGCGAAATGGAATGCCTTTGCGTACCAAATAGTCCGCGAGTTCGGTAGCATTCATCATGCCTTTGGACGCGGCTGCCCTCATTCGCTCCACATTCAGTTTCACGTTTCGAAGCACCAGGGCCGACACTTCGAGACAGGCCTGCGTAGTATCAAACGCGTCGAAGACCGCTTCCTTATCCTCCTGCATGTCTTTGTTGTAAGCAAGCGGCAACCCCTTCAGCATCGTCAGCAGCGAGACCGTGTGACCAAAAACGCGACCCGCCTTGCCACGCACCAGTTCCATCGAGTCGGGGTTCTTCTTCTGCGGCATCAAGCTCGATCCCGTCGCCACTGCATCACTCAATTCGAAAAAGCCAAACTCGCTGGTTGAATAAAGTATGACTTCTTCAGCGAGCCGCGATAAATGAACCATGACCAAGGAGCAGGCACTCACAAATTCAACACAGAAATCGCGATCGCTGACTGCGTCCACGCTATTCCGCGAGACGGTTTCAAAGCCCAGTTCGTTGGCGACTCTCTGTCTATCAATCGCAAAAGAGGCACCCGCCAGCGCCGCCGAACCGAGCGGCAACACGTTCACCCGTTTACGAACTTCTCCGAGCCGCTCCCGATCACGAGCCAGCATTTCAAAGTATGCGAGACACCAGTGGGCCAAGAGAATGGGCTGCGCGCGTTGCAGATGTGTATAGCCCGGCAGCACCGCGCTGGAATTCTGTTCAGCAAATTCCAGCAGCGCTGCCTGAGTTGCACGCACCCGCGCCAGGAGTTGATCCATCGCATCTCTTAGCCACAAACGCAGGTCAGTGGCCACCTGATCGTTGCGGCTGCGGCCCGTGTGCAACTTGCGTCCGGCCTCGCCGACGATTTCCACCAGCCGCGCTTCGACGAACGAGTGAACATCTTCGAAGGCCACTTCGCCGAAGTAACTGTCGTCGGCTTGCGCTCGCTCAAGAACAGTTTGCAATCCCTGTTTGATCTTGCCGGCTTCTTCATCACTAATCACACCGGCGGCGGCAAGTCCGTTGCAGTGCGCGACGCTCGCACGCACATCGACCGCAAACAATCTTCGATCAAACGCGAAGGAATTATTAAACGCCGCAAACGACGGGTCCGCTTCCTGCGCAAACCGCCCACCCCATAAGTTTTTGCTCTTAGTCATTCGCTTTCCGAAGAGTCGCCTCTTGAAATCTGCCAGTAGTCAATCTTCCAGGCCGCCAGAAATTGAGATCGGCTTGCGAAACGTCGAAGTGTTTCATGGGACTTGATTTTGCATAAGTACCGGATAACGGTACTGGTTCGGTTTGGTATAAGCGCAAGTAGCGCTGCACAAATACGGAACCGGGAGCGGTAGCGACCGGGTGAGTCGCAACAAACACAACTGCGTTATTAGCAAGTCGACTGTCAACCAACCAT
>JANMQG010000175.1:0-1779 GCA_031370285.1 Chloracidobacterium sp.
CGCCAGCACAACCAATCAACAGACCGTTTCCGTCGCGCCGCGAGAGACAGTCAACCTGAGTTTTGGTTTCTTTAATTTCGGATTCATTGCCGGCCGAATATTCAACGATCTTCAGCTATCCGGAAAACCAGAATCAAATGACCCTCCTGGTATCAGTGGAGTTAGCGTACGCCTGCTACCCGAAAATTCGACGACGACGAATTCAGCCGTTACCCGTGTTACTGACGGAAGCGGAATCTATGAATTCCGTAGCCTGGCTCCGGGTAAATACACCATCCAACTTGATCCCGATACCTTACCTCCGAACTTCCGAGCGCCTGTGCAGACGTCCTGGCAGCTCACAGTGGAACCCATAACCGGTTCTTATCTGGATATCCCGTTAGTGGCGCAACGAAGAGTTTCCGGCGTTGTCTTCGTTGATAAGAACAACGATGGCAAGTTTGATTCTCAGATCGATGAAGCGGTGGCCGGCGCTCACGTGGTTGCCGGGCGCGTGGATGTCGTTACTGGACCCGATGGGGCATATCTCTTGAGAGGGCTCCCAGCCGGCAATCTCGAAATTGTTGCGCTTGCACCCTGGGGGGGCAAGAGTGCAGCCGTCGCTATTAATCTCGACCCCGAACCCTCAATAAAACGAGGCGTAGATCTTTCGGTCCCTCGCTAAACAGCTAACTTTCAAATTGGAGGTTTAAGAATTGCCCAGCCAAATAGAAACAATCGAACAACGAGCATTAGGTGAAGCAACTGCGCGTTTGAGCCGGGCCATTGGCGAGGCAAAAACTCTTGAGACGATTCAGCGAATCTTTGGGGGCATTGAGCGTGCCATCATGGGAAGAGTGCCTGAAACGTATGACACTGCTTCCGCGATAAACGCGGCGCGCAATTTCGACCAGTCGGTAAAAGACAACCTTATTGCGGCTGGAGAAGAGGCGGAAGATCTTCTTACAAATGAGCTGTATCTGTGGCGCGTGTCTCTTTCTCAACGAGACGAAGCCATACCACCCTATAGCCTGCGTCGCTTTTGTGAGCGAACAGAAGAGCATCTCGATCTGGCTGCATTTGCCGCCCTGGCCAGGTTTTATCGCAGTCTTCCAACTACAGAATCAGTCCAGAGCAAGTATGACTTTGCTGTAACGCGATTATTTGCCAGTGTGACCGAAAGCAAAGGACGCGTACTACGTCTCGACGGTGATCGACTGGTTCAAGGTTTAACTGAAATGTTCCAATCCTGGGGACAGACGGATCGAGTAGGACAAACAACTGAGCGCGAAGCAGAGCTTGCGGCTAAAGGATTTCGTGCATTCGTGTCGGAGGCTGAAGCAATCGATCAATTCGAAGACCTAATTTCGCTGAATTTTTTCAACCGAGTACGCGAATTCAAAGGGGACCTCGGGAAAACATTCTATGCAGCAGAAGTAACAGCGGCCGCCATTGAATGCAACGTAGCGCTGGCCAACAAGTTTTCTGGCTTATTGGCCGGCGAAGGAGAGCAAATCCGCGAGGCCCCGGCCGGATGCAGGGACTTAAGTGACCTCCTTAGCGACACATCTTCCAAGGGTCCCATATCAGAGCTGTTGAGTGAGTTGCAGATGGCAGAACTCAATCAGGAGGCCCAATCAAGCGAGCGTCTAAGCCAGTTATTGCGTCTGCTTCACATTTCCGACGCTGCTGCTGAAGAGGAAGCTTCGGTTGAACAGAATCGGGACACCGCGCTCACGGAACTCAGTACACCCAGCGTGCTTCCGGTCAGCGTGCGAGAACTCGCAGAATGCGAAGAGA
>JANMQG010000176.1:0-65595 GCA_031370285.1 Chloracidobacterium sp.
AGGCGGGCTTGCCCCCGCTCCTTAGCCAACACTGGTAGAATGGATCGATGCAAGGTTCCGTTTATCCTCCTGGCCCGCGCCGGATTATTCCGCTATCAGGCTTGCTCGCTTACCGCAAAGGCCCGCTGCCATTTTTTCAAAACCTCGCGGCGCAGTACGGCGACATTTCCTATTTTCGCCTCGGTCCCCAGGAAGCGTTTTTCTTAAATCATCCTGACTACATCAAGGACGTTCTGGTCACCAACCACCAGAGCTTTCATAAGGGTCTGGCGCTGCAACGCGCAAAGCGTTTGCTGGGCGAGGGACTCTTAACCAGCGAAGACGAATTTCATCGTCGCCAGAGGCGTTTGGCGCAGCCCGCCTTTCATCGCGCTCGCGTTGCTTCTTACGCAGGCGTGATGACTGATTACGCGTCGCAAACACGCGAACGCTGGCGAGATGGCGACACGCTGGACATGTCTGAAGAGATGATGCGACTCACGCTGGGAATCGTGGGCAAGACGCTTTTCGACGCGGATGTAGTTTCCGACGCGCAGGAGGTCGGCGAAGCAATGACCGTGGTGATGGATCTCTTCAACATCATTACCATGCCGTTCTTTGAGTTACTACAGAAACTTCCGCTGCCTCAGTTGCGCCGCTTCGATACTGCCAAGGCGAAGCTCGACGCGATCATCTATCGCTTGATCGAGGAGCGGCGGCGCAGCGGTGCAGACCGTGGCGATCTGCTTTCGATGTTGCTGCTCGCTCAGGACACTGAAGGCGACGGCGGCGCGATGACTGACGAGCAATTGCGCGACGAAGTGATGACAATTTTTCTTGCCGGCCACGAGACAACGGCAAACGCGTTGACCTGGACCTGGTATTTGTTGTCACAGAATCCTGAGGCCGAGGCCGGCCTGCATGAAGAGATTGATCGGGTGCTTGGAGGACGATTGCCCGACTTCGAAGATGTAGCGCAACTGAAATACACCGAGATGGTGCTGGCTGAATCGATGCGACTCTACCCGCCGGCGTGGGCTCTCGGCCGCCTGGCGTTGGATGATTTCGAAATCGGCGGTTACGTGGTGCAGAAAAAATCGCTCGTGCTGATGAGCCAGTACGTGATGCACCGCGATCCGCGCTACTTCGCGGACCCGCTGCGATTTGACCCCGAACGTTGGACTCCGGAAGCGCGCGAATCGCGACCGCAGTTTTCCTACTTTCCTTTTGGCGGGGGACCACGCCGCTGCATCGGCGAAGGCTTCGCGTGGATGGAAGGTATTCTTCTGATTGCGACCATCGCTCAGCTGTGGCAAATGCGGCTGGTGCCGAATCATCCGGTGGCACTCAAGCCGGTGATCACGCTGCGACCAAAACATGGAATGCGGATGGCGGTGACTAAGAGGCAGTAGGCAGGGCAGCTTCGTGGTCCTTATCCAGTGCCGCACTTCAGAAGCTTACTCGGTCGAGTTGTGCGACGTTTCGCTATTTTGCAGTTCCCACAATTGCAGGTGCTTCAGAAAAGCGTGGTGCGCGGCGAAGGTAGCGATGCTGAGACCGGCGAGCCCGTCGCGAAAGCCTCCTTTCAAAATGTAATTACGGATGAATGTGGCGGGACCAATCGTCGCGATCTTCAAGGGCGAAGTGCGTCGTCCCTGTGCCAGCATCTTGCGAGCGCCCAGGGGCGCGTAGCGTTCGCCGATCATGCGGTGATGCTCGGCAGCATTGCGAATTGTGTAATGCAGCAGATCGCCTTCGAGCATTCCGATGCAGGCCGTCCGGTCCATTCTGACGGACTCATGAATGTGAGACCCTTCCCACCGTCCCATTGTTTTTCGGTACAGCCGCAGTTGCCGATCGGGATACCAGCCGCCGCCGCATATCCAGCGGCCCATGTAAAAGGCCCGACGCGGAATCAAATATCCATCGGCCTCGCTATCTGGTTTTGACAAGAGACTGGCAATGGAGGCACGCAGCTCTTCCGAAACACGCTCGTCGGCATCGAGGCTGAAGATCCATTCGTGGACAGCCTGCCCGGCGGCAAACTGTTTCTGGGCTGCAAATCCCGGCCAGGGATTTTCTAACACGCGCGCGCCGCATTCTCTGGCAATCTCTAACGTACGGTCGGTTGACCCGGAATCGACAACGACAATTTCATCGGCCCACGAAACAGACTCACACGCCTCACGGATGTTGTCTTCTTCGTTGAGCGTGATGATGCAGGCTGAAATTTTGCGCTTATCCATGCGAGACCGCACGAGCATAGAAGGACCCCGTTAGTGCGTCAACCGAAAGCTTCGAAATGCTGGCCTTAACCTAGCGCTGCCTTTTCCGCCCTTATTAGACAGCCTAAGTGGCCCGGCATACAATTGGCTCCTCGTTATGAAGGAATCGCTTTCCATTATCAAGCTCCATCCTCTCCGCCCTGCCACGGAAGTTGGTAACCTTGGTGCGAAGTGAATTTGTTCCCGTAAGCAAGCGCGGCGCTCCCGCGTGCTGCTGACGGGTTGCGTCTTTGTGATAAGCTTTGCCCTTCCGAGCGACGCGTCCTTCCAGCAAAAGCGAAACTGCAATTTGAAAGGTCTGCCAATGGCAATTAGTGAAGATTTATTGGAAATACTTGCCTGCCCCGCGTGTAAAGCGAAGGTTGAGTTGAAAGCGGATGGCAGCGGTTTGAAGTGTGCAGAGTGCAATCGCGTCTATCCCATTCGCGACGATATTCCGGTGATGTTGATTGACGAAGCAACGATAGAAGACCAACCGCCCGAGCAAAGTTAAACGGCGCCTTTTGAAGAGACTCCTTGGATAGTTTACGTGAAATAGTTGAACGGTCTCCGCAAATGCGGTATTTGGCTATGCACAGTTTGCGCGGCGAAGACCGGGGTCCCCAGCCGCTAGCGCCCGCGCGCTGGGACTGGCAAAAGGTCGAGCGTGTGCTGGTGGTCAGGCTGCGCTCGATTGGCGACACCGTGTTGTCGACTCCATCGTTGTCAGCACTAAAACGATTCCTGCCACACGCCGAGATTGATATCTTGTTGGAAGATTGGGTTGCGCCGGTGCTTGAAGGATCGCCGCACGTGGATAATGTAATCACAATGGAGCGAGGCAGCCTCGCCGGGAGAGCGCAGGTTGCGCGCCAACTGCGCGCAAATCATTACGACGTTGTTTACAACTTGCACGGCGGTACAACGGCGACGCTGCTGACGCGCGCCACCGGCGCAGAGCATCGTGTCGGTTACAAGGCCTATCGATACGCGCGCTTACATAACCATCTGTCACCCTCCTCGTCTCTGCTATGGGGACGAGACAAGACGCATTCCGTTGAGCAACAACTTGCGCTGCTCGGATGGACGGGCGTCCCTGTCAGCGATCGACCGCCAACCGAACTCGCTGTCACTCCTGAAGCATCCGCAACCATAGCGGCGCGGCTGCGAGCCACGGAATTAGTAGTTGGGCCGTTTGCGGTGATTCATCCGGCGGCGGCGTTTGCGACAAAGCAGTGGGCGGCGGACAAGTTTGGGCGTGTCGCTGAGGATCTTACCAGCCGGGGTCTTGCAGTTGTTGCTATTACAACGCTAAATGAAAAACCAATTA
The DNA here is from genome assembly GCA_031370285.1 of Chloracidobacterium sp. GTDB lineage: Bacteria > Acidobacteriota > Blastocatellia > Pyrinomonadales > Pyrinomonadaceae > PSRF01. The sequence continues at coordinate 3,574 of JANMQG010000176.1, forward strand.
TCGACGAGATGAGCAAAAACACTGCGGCTCCGGTGGAGGCTTTCACGGATTTATCTTTGCCGGAGATAACTGCCTTGCTGGCGCGCGCACGCTTGTTTGTCGGCAACGATAGTGGCATCGCACACATTGCCGCCGCGGTGGCAACCCCATCCGTCGTCATTTTTGGGTCATCGAATACAGCCCATTGGCAGCCCTGGGCAAAGGCTCCCGCCGAAGTTGTTCTGGAAGAGATGGCATGCCAGCCCTGTCATGGCTACTTCTGTGAAAAATTTGAGGAGCCGGAATGCATCAAGCGCGTTCCGGTGGAGCGTGTTATCGCCGCTACTGAACGGGTGTTGAGGGAAAGCGACGGACGTTAGCGGCTTGGCCGCCTTCCGTGCGGAAAGGCTTGCCTTTCCGGCCCACTGTTCAAATTGTTTAGGAGGCCACGCCTCAACCTCCAGGTTGTTAGATCAATTCACTGTGACACACTTAACCAAACAGCGTGCTCAGGAGTTGCTTCGCGCGATGCGCGATCGGAAGATCGTGGTGCTCGGCGATGTAATGCTCGATGAGTTTGTTTGGGGCGACGTCACCCGGATTTCTCCCGAGGCGCCGGTGCCGGTTGTCGATATTCGCCGCGAGTCGGTACATCTGGGCGGCGCGGCGAATGTGCTCGCCAACGTTGTAGCGCTCGGCGCGCAAGCATGTGTTGTTGGCGTTATCGGAAATGATTCCGCCGGCGAACGCTTGCGCGCGAGCCTGCAGGAGGCCAGTCCGCTTCAGACAAATAACTACCTGGTAGTTGATGAAGACCGCCCGTCAACAACCAAGACGCGCATCATCGCCCACAATCAACTCGTGGTGCGCGCCGATCGCGAGCAGCGACGGCCGGTAAACGGAAACACGGAGGAGCGCATTCTCGATTCACTGAAACAAGCTATTCAGGATGCGGATGCGTTTGTAGTTTCCGATTATGACAAAGGAGTGGTCACGCCGCACATTCTTGGCGAAATCCTGCCCGCGGCTTACGGGCGCTTGCCCGTGCTGATTGATCCCAAGATTCGCAACTTCTCCCACTACCGGCCTGCGTCTCTGATCACGCCAAACCATCACGAGGCGCTGAGAATGACGAATCTCGAAATGGACTCAGACGAAGGCCTGCATCAGGCGGCCCGGGTGATACGGGAGAAACTCAGTTGCGATGCGGTGCTGATCACCCGCGGCGATCGCGGCATAATGCTGTTGGAGGGCGACCACGATCCGGTATTCGTGGAAACGGCGGCTCGCGAAGTTTATGATGTCACCGGCGCCGGCGATACCGTGATCGCCACGCTGGCGGCAGCGCTGTCAGCCGGGGCGACAATGCTGGAAGCGGCGAATTTGGCGAATCACGCCGCGGGCATTGTCGTAGGCAAGGTGGGAACGGCAACGGCAAGCGCCGATGAATTATTGGCAACGTTTGCGTGACGCAGAAATGTTAATTCGCGCATCTCTGTAGAAATCTCTGATCAAGTGAACGTGGAATTGTTCGGAGTTTGCCTATTAGCTAAACTCCGGACCAGCCAACGCAAACTAACAGTTTGCGCTACAAAGAAACATGATTGGAAAGTATCTACACAATTACAAGATTCTCGAAAAGCTCGGCGTCGGCGGGCAGGGCACGGTCTACAAGGCTACGGATGGGAAACTTGGTCGCACGGTAGTGGTGAAAGTTTTGCCGGCCGAGCTGACTGCAAGAGAAGCAAACCTCCGCCGTTTTGAACGCGAAGCGCGCCTGGCCTCATCTCTCGATCATCCCAACATTTGCACCATCTTTGATCTCGACGAAGCTGAAGGTCACCACTTCATCGCCATGCAATACGTTGAAGGACGCAACGTGCGGCAACTGGTGAATGGGCATCCGCTGGACTTGAAGAGCACGCTGCTAATCGCCATCCAGGTCACCGACGCGCTGGCGGCGGCGCATGCTCGGGAAATAATTCATCGGGACATTAAGTCGGGAAATGTGATGGTCACGCCCTCGGGCCAGGTAAAGATATTGGATTTCGGTCTGGCAAAGTTGCTGGACGACACGGACGACAGCTCGAAGTCTACAATTCATCGCACCGACTTAACGGAAGTTGGCGTTCCTTATGGTACGGCCACTTACGCTGCGCCGGAGCAAGCGCGCGGCGATCGGGTTGATAAACGCGCCGACATCTTTTCGACCGGCGTATTGCTCTACGAGATGCTTACCGGCACGTGGCCGTTTCGCGGCAAGACGACCATCGATGTGCGACACGCTGTGCTTCACGATGCACCCGCGCCGGTTGCGGAACTCCGTAAAGAACCCATTCCCGCGAGTCTGCAACAGATTCTGGATCGCTGTCTGGCAAAGGAACCGCGCGATCGTTATCAGAAGATGGCGGAGCTGCGCGATGATCTGCGCGGCGTGTTGCAGGAGGTTTCGTCTTCCGAAAGCACCGGCCAGGCGTTTACGAGCGTCATGCCGGAACCGGCGCGCCACCTGACCGGCGAAAGCACGGTATCGAGAGCCATGAGATGGCTCAAGGGCAAGGGCAAATCGGAGTCGACTTCCGCGCCGGGCGCGGTAACACCCACCAAGCCAACCATTCACGAAACGCCCTTTACAACCATCGCCGATCCTGAGAAGAAGAGTTTGGCCATCCTCTGTTTCCGCAACTTGAGTAACGATCCGGCCTCGAGCTTTTACGAGTTTTCACTCGCCGATGCTGTGATAACAGAACTCGCGCGCGTGCGTTCGCTCGTGGTGCGACCTTCATCCGTAATTGCGAAATATCAGGGCGGCCAGATGGACCCACGTGACATCGGTCACGAGTTGCGCGTCAACGCGGTGCTAACGGCGGGCTTTATTCACGCCGGCGGCCGCTTCCGGGTCACGGTGCAACTGCTGGACGTCGGCTCGGGCGACATAATCTGGAGCGATCGCATAGACACTTCGACTGAAGACATCATCGCGGTGCAGGACGAGATCGCGCAGCGAATAGTGGAGGGCTTGCGACTTGAACTGAGCCCCGCAGAGCAGGACGGCATCGCCAAACCTGCAACACAAAACCCGGCTGCTTACGAGCAATACCTGCGCGGACGCGATCTTTTCGCGCGTTTCATTTTCCGCACCATCGCTCAGGAAGACTGCGACGCTGCTATCGAACATTTTCAGCGTGCGATCGAACTCGATCCCAACTTCGCGCTGGCGCTTGACGGTCTGGGAGCTTCCTACGTCAATCGAGTTTTCAAGGGCTTTGGTGGCGCGGAAGATTACGAACGTGCCGAAGTCGCTTTTGCCAGGGCCCTCGCGATCGATCCGAAGTTGACTGAAGCGAGCATGCTGATGGTCTTCGTCTACCTCTGGCGCGGCGAAAAGCAGAAGGCGCGCGAGGAGGTGGCGCGCGCGCGTCGCGAATCCCCAGACGAGCCCGTAGTTCACTTTGTTAAAGCAACCCTGCACCGGCTTGACGGTGAGTATGGGCGCGCGCTGCGCAGTTATGATCGCTTGATGCGTCTCGATCCAGCCGCACACGTTGTAGCCAGCTACAATCGCGCGCTGGTTTACATGTACATGGGAAACTTCGAGGAGACGAATCGGCAATTGGATCAGGCGGGCGATCCGGATAATCCGTTGGTGAAAACTTTTCGGGCGCTCGCGTTGTATTACACCGGTCGAACTGACGCTGCTGCCGAGCTGATGCAAGGAAACGTTGCGCAACATCCCAACATGCATGGCATTCGCCCGTTCATGGCAATGTTTTTGAGCGCCCAGGGTAAACATGAAGAGGCGCGCGCGCAACTAAACAGTTCCGTCATAAGAAACGCGGAAGTTGATCCGGACATCGCCTATTCCGTAGCGTCAGTCTATGCACTGGAAGGAATGCGGACTGAGGCGCTGGAGTGGCTGGCACGCGCCATCGCGCTGGGGAATGAAAACCAACTCTGTTTTGAAAGCGATCCAAACTGGTCTTCACTGAGAAACGATGAGCAGTTTCAAAAGCTAATGGCGAAAGTACGAGCTGCTCATGTGACGCACGGAGCCAAGCCGGTGGCTGGCTAGGGGAGAATGTCTGACCTTGGCGTAGTGTCATACAGTCCGCGTAGCGGACTCACGTATTCAAGGCTTTTTGGCAATCCAAACTAGCATCGGGATTCAATCAGAATAATGGCTAAAAAGTTTCGAGTACACCCTTATCTCAGCTCCCTTCTGCTTTTCTCCCTGGCCACACCGATCGGCGCGCAGCAAACGCCGCAACGCGAACGACGCGTCACACCGGCGGCAAGCGTAAGAGCAACGCCAACGCCGAGTCCGGGGCCAACGATGTCTCCGCGCCCGAGTCCGGCTGCTACTACGGCTGAGACTCCCCAAACTTCCCCTTCGCCTTCGCCCTCGCCCTCCGCGGACGTTGCCCAGATCAGGAGAGCCGCAACTACGCGAACGCTCGCTGAGTTGCAATCCCGCGTCTCCGAGATATTGCGAAAGCCGGAGTTGGCGCCGGCAATGGTTGGGATCAAAGTTACCTCGCTGGAAACAGGTCGAGTGCTTTTCGAGGCGAACGCAAACAAGCTGCTGCGTCCAGCCTCGAACATGAAACTCTATACTGTGGCGGCGGCACTCGATCGATTGTCACCCGAGTTTCGTTTTGTCACCTCCGTATATGCGCCTGCAAAGCCGAACGGGGAAGGAGTAGTCAAAGGCGATCTCACAATCTACGGCCGTGGCGATCCTTCGATCGGCGCGCGCTTCCGGAGCGGCGATTACTTCAAAGGCATTGACGACCTCGCTGCGCGCATCGCGGCAGCGGGCGTGAAGCGCGTTGAAGGCGATCTGGTCGGCGATCAAAGTTATTTCATCGGTCCGCAATATGGCGCTGGATGGGAATGGGAGGATCTACAGTGGTGGTATGGCGCGGAAGTGAGCGCGCTGACGGTCAACGACAATGCGCTGGATTTGTCGGTTAAGCCCGGAGCGAAAGTTGGCGATGCGGCGGTGATAACAACCGGCCCACCGGATCCGTTGCTCAGGATTAACAATAAGGTTGTTACCGGGGCCAAGGGAACTAAGCGAGATCTGAATGCTTATCGAGGACTGGCCGGCGATGAGTTGGAGATCACCGGATCGATTGCGCTTGACGACAAAGGTTACACCGGCGGCATCGGCATCTCTCATCCCGCGCTTTTGTTTGCTTACCTGCTGCGCGCGTCGCTGGCCCAGCGTGGCGTGACCATCAAAGGTAAGACGCGCACGGTCGCTGCTCGTTTGAGTGCCGGCTTTGTTCTGCAACCACCGCTCAATCTGTCGGCTGTCAGTCCTCGGCCGGAGCGGGTAGAGATTGCGAGCATGCCCTCGGTTCCGTTTAGCGTAATCGCGGCGCAGACTCTGAAGCCGAGCCAGAACCTTTACACGGAGCTCATCTTGCGCACGCTCGGGACGGTAGTTCTGCCGCAAGTGAATTCGCCGAATATCGATCGCACCAGTGAAACCGACGGCATCGAGGTTGTCAAAACGTTTCTGCGGGAGGCTGGTCTGAATACTTCATCGCTGGTGTTCAGCGACGGCTCTGGCCTTTCGCGCAACGACATGGTCACGGCGGAGGCGACGATTCAGTTGCTGACCTACATGCACCGTCATCGTTACGCCTCCGTCTTTCGCGACGCGTTGCCCATCGCGGGCGTTGACGGCACACTCAGAAATCGTTTCAAGGGAACGCCGGCGGAAAACAACCTTCGCGCCAAGACCGGAACCCTTAGCTCAGCGTCGAGTCTTTCGGGTTACGTCCGCGACGCTGCCGGCGAAGAGTTGGCGTTTTCAATCATGGTGAACAACTATCCTCAAGATGCTGACGTGAGAGCGAGCTGCATTGAGCCAATTGCTATCCTGCTGGCGTCGTTCGCCGGGAAGTCGGAGTAACTAAAAAGGAGAACCCCCCATGTCTATTGATCGACTTATTGAAAGTTGGGGCGAAGTTAGGACTGGATTGATCAACGAAGCTTCGCAGATTCCTGAACAGCAGTTTTCATTTCGCGCTACGCCAGAAACTCGCAGCGTCGCCGAGCTGCTCCAGCATATTGTCCAAACGCAAAAGATGCTGGTTGGCGAGGTGTGCCGCGACGATACGAACCTGATGCGACAGTCCTTCGCCGATCACATCAAGGAATATGCTCCCGACGTTGCCGGCGTCAGTGACAAGAATGGTTTGCTCGAGCTCTTGCGCAGCAGCATGGAACCGTCAGAGGCTGCGATTCGTGGTTGCGGTGACGGCTTGCAGCAGAAAATGCGGCGCTTCGATGGCAAGGAAGTATCGAAGTTTGACTTTCTAAACTTTGCCGTCGCCCATGAGATGTATCATCGTGGCCAGCTAACAGTGTACGAGCGCTTGCTGGGAGTCGAACCCGCGCTCACGCAGTATTTCAACAAGCGCTTCCTGACGGCCGCCGCGCCAACTGACTAGCATGCCTCCTCGCTTTATCAAATTCCACGGCTTTGGCAACGACTACATCGTTATCGAAGCGAAAGATCTCGCGCTCGCTGAAATTACCGCAACCGCCGAACTGGGCAACTTCGCGCGGCGCATTTGCAATCGCCACTATGGCGCCGGCGCCGACGGCATCGCGGTCGTCAGCCCATCCGAAGTGCAGGCCGCTGATTTTCATGTTCGTGTCTTCAATCCCGATGGCAGCGAAGCGTCGCTGTCCGGCAATGGGACCAGATGCGCTGCAGCGTATCTGTATTACAAGAAACTTTGGACGGCTCAAGAGCTTCGCCTGAATACGCGCGCTGGAATTAAGCTCTACACTCTTCGCGAACAAACGGGCGGAGGCCGCTACGTGTTCGACTCCGAACTAGGCCAGCCAAAGTTTGACTCGAACTCGATTCCCATGACTACGCGCGAGCCGCTCCGGAAAGTCATCGACTATGAACTCGACGTTAATGGCGAGCTGTTCCCTGTAACTGCATTGCAGATGGGAAATCCAAACTGCTGCATCTTCGTTGACGACTTCGACGCGCTCGACTGGCGCCACATCGGCAAGGCGATTGAGAACCACAAACAGTTTCCGGATCGAACAAACGTCGTCTTCGTGCGGGTCATTGATCGCAAGACGATTGAGTTACGAATCTGGGAACGCGGCGTGGGCGAAACGGAAGCTTCAGGTACGTGTTCCTGTGCCGCAGCGGTCGCAGCGATGATCAACGATGAAACCGAAAGACTGGTGGACGTGCTGATGCCGGGTGGCCGTGCACGGATTAACTGGCGTGGGTATGAAGACGATGGCGAGGTTGTGATTACCGGCACCGCTGAAGTAGTTTATGAAGGCGATTGGCTTGGCCGATAAACTTCAGCTTGTCGATTGGCTGCGACAACGACAAGCTAAAGCTCATCGGACATCAAAACTCCCCCGATGATTAACCCCGATGATTATTCTCGACGTTGTTCCCGTCGTCACCTGATACCGGTGGCTTTGGCGTCAGCGCTGCTGCTAGCGGCGTGCGGGGGTAGTGTGGTTTCCAAACCGGAAGTCGATCCTGGACCAAAGCATGCCGAAAAAGAGATCCCTGCGGGTCTTCCTTTTTGGCTGGGCAATTCCGAGCGCAACTTTTATGGCTCCGGTCCCTGGGAACCAGGTCCACTCGAAATCGTTTGGGAGTTCGAAACCAGTTCCATCAGCGGCGGACTGCATCCGGATCCGTGGGGTGGCACATCATGGCCGGGACAGCCCTCCGTTGATGGCAATCGTGTCTACTTTCCTTCAGCCGATGGCAACGTGTATTGCCTCAACATTCAAGACGGCAGCGTCGTCTGGAAGTTCAAAGCCAAGGATAGTTTCAAAGCAACGCCGACAGTCGTAGGGGACCGGATCATAGCCAGCGGACTGGACCATCATGTCTATTGCATTAACGCACGCGATGGCACAGTGATCTGGGATTACGAAGCCGGGTTTGAAATTGACGGTTCCGCAACCACGCTTGACGGACGCATTTACTTTGGCAGCGAGGACGGTTTTTTCTACTGCCTCAATCTCGAAGATGGTTCCCTGATTTACAAGACCGAGCGGCTCGGCTCAATGGAGGGTAGCTGCACGACCGTTGACGGACGGATCTACGTTGGCACCGAGCAAGGCGATCTTTACTGCCTCAACCAGAGTGACGGAACCACTGTCTGGAAGGCGCGTATCGGCGGCGATTCGGATTCAACACCGGCCGTGGCGGGTGGCTTTGTCTACACCGCCGCCGAAGACGGTTATGTTTATTGTTTCCGCCAGTCAAACGGAGAGCCGGTCTGGAAATTCAAAGCTGAAGGCGGGTTGAATAAAGGCGCGTTCTGGGCCAGCCCCATTGTGGTCAAGGATCGAGTTTACATCGGCTGCAACAACGGCTACATGTATTGCCTCAGTGCCGACAAAGGAGAAATCGTCTGGCAGCAGCTCGTGCGCGCACCTATCTGGGGCACGTCGCCGGTAGTCGACGGCCGGGTGGTGTTTGGCGATAAGGCTGGTTGGATCCACATGCTCTCAGCCGAGGACGGCAAGCCCCTTGGTGAAATTAAGATCGGAGATAACATCAACTCCACACCCGCAGTAGTGGGCGGCCGCATCTACATTGGTGCGTTCAACGGCAAGCTACATTGTCTGGGCACGAAAGCGAGCGGTTGGGAGAAGAAGGAGGGAATGGGCGGGTGACTGGTACATCGCTGATTTATCTCATCAACAACACGCTTGATGGTCAGGGCGCCAGCCCTCGGGAACTGCGAGCAGTACTCGGTCGCATGTGCGAAGGAGTGGAGATATTGACCGAACCTTATCACGCTGTTTCTCTCAAACGCGTAAAGTCGCTTCGTCCTTCGCATATTATTCTTAGCGGGCAGAGTCACCCCTGGGACCGATACTCTCCGGAATCGCTGGCCGGCGTTGTTGAGGTAATCAAGAAAGCGCCGCAACCAATCCTCGGCGTTTGCGGCGGGCACCAACAAATCGCCCTGGCCTACGGCGCGCCCGTAGATCTGATGGGACGGCTCGAGCCTGGCGAAGGATACCAAGGGGCGAAGCGCGAGCGGGGCTATTTCCCGGTGGCAACCAGCGGCGCGGGTATCTTCAAGGGCTTGCCACCGGAATTAACTGTCTGGCATTCACACTTCGATGAGGTGAAGGCGTTGCCCAAAGGCTTCCGGCGTACGGCGTGGAACGAAACCTGTCCAATTCAGGCGATGGAACACACCGAGCGACCCCTGTTTGGTGTGCAATTTCACCCGGAACTCTATGACGAAGAGCATCCCGATGGCCGGAGAATCATAGAAAACTTCCTCGAAACCTGAGATTACCCGTCCCTCCTTCCTCAGAAATCACCCTCAATCCTGCGAAAACGTACCGAAACGTTTCGGTCATATTTCTGGCATTTTCTAACCCTAGATATTTCAGTAGTTACGTAAATTACTGAGGTTTTGCCACCTTTTTTGCCTGCCTCGCGGGTGGACACCCCCCACCCCCTATGTTAGTTTCCCTCCACAGGCGGGGAGTAACTCCCAGCTTGTTTTTCTTTGTAACGAGCACATTTGGGTTTTCCGGCGCATGCATCAAGGATGCAAGCCCCCAACTCCGGCTGACGTTGTTCGCAACTCCTTGGGCCGGGGGTCGAGTTATAGGAAAGAACGAACTCGCGCAGGGCGCTGGAATTAATCACATCGGACAGGAGACCCGACGAATGAAAGCAATAATTAGTAGAAGCGCGATAATTGCAACTTCGCTTCTGACAGGTTTAATAGTTTTTTCTGCCACGCCATCCATAGCAGACAGTCCTCTATCACAGGTTCAACTTCGAAAAGTAGAAAATCAGTCGACTGCGGTTGAAGCCAAGGCTAACCCAGAAGAACCCAAACCCCTGGTAGCTGCGTCACCCTACGTCGCGACGGCCTACAGTCTCAGGGGCAGAACCGCCAGTGGCCGGATGGTAAGCAGAGGTTTAATTGCTGCCGATCCTTCCGTGTTGCCGTTGGGCTCGCGCGTGAGACTCGATCATCCGGGATACAGCGGCGAATATCTCGTGGCGGATACGGGCGGTGCCATCCGCGGTCGCCGAATCGATATCTGGACGCCGAGTACGAGGGAGGCGATGCGTTTTGGCAGGCGTACGGTGAAGCTGACGGTGCTGAGCTATGGCGCCAGAAAACCCAGGCGAAGCGACAAACGCTAAGACATACTCCCTTGCGAATTAGCGCGGCAGAAGGACAAACCTTCTGCCTTTTATTTTGTGTCCGACCTTCCGCCACGCATTACGCAAGCTACCAGCTTGCGCTACAGGCCGTGTTACCATGATCGCATTAAGTCCAGCGCAGTTGTTGGCGAGTCCGCCGAACTACTATGCAGGTTTCCAGGCAGCCGTCTGAGAACAACAGAGAGATACCAGCAGCTGAACCGCTGGTGGAGGTGACGCGGGGTGGAATCACGGAGTCGCGGCATCGTGGCCACATCGTGGCGGTAGAACCCGGTGGAACCATCACCGCCTACCTCGGTGCACCTGAAACAGTCACTTATCTGCGCTCCTCCGCGAAACCGCATCAGGCAATTCCGCTGGTTGCTTCCGGCGCTGCTGACCGCTACAGCTTCACTGAAAAAGAGATTGCGCTTGCGTGCGCATCGCACAGTGGTGAACAGATTCATACCGAAGTTGCCGCTTCGATGCTCAGTAAGATTGGACTCGGACCTGAAGCCCTGAAGTGTGGCGTGCATGAGCCGTTCAGTCCCGAAGTGGCTCGCCAGCTTCGCGAAAAAGGCGAAGAGCCAAGTGTCTTGCAGAACAACTGCTCCGGCAAACACGCCGGCATGTTAGCTCTTGCGCTGCATCTCGGCGCACCCACGGAAACCTATGACGAGCCAACCAACCCGGTGCAACTGGCCATCGGCCAAACAGTTTCCCACTTTTCCGGGATCGCAATCGAGGATATCGCGGTTGGGACGGACGGTTGCGGCGTTCCGGTTTTTGGAATTACGGTCAAGGCGATGGCTCTGATGTATGCGCGGCTGGTTTCAACGCCAGCGGAGTTTGACGAACAGACGAGGAATGCAGCGGCACGAATCGTTTCCGCAATGACCGCGTATCCGGAGTTGATCGGTGGCACTTCCGGTCGCCTGGACACGGAGATCATGCGTGCCGCGCCGGGCCGGCTGGTGTCGAAGGTGGGTGCGGAAGGCGTCTACACCGTCGGCGTGTTGCCCTGCAAAGATTGGCCAAGCGGCTTAGGACTCGCCCTCAAGATCGAAGACGGCGACGACCAACGCGCCCGACCCACTGTCGTGATTGAGTCGCTCAGGCAACTGGGCGTACTCGCCAATGATTCGTTGGAGGCCGTCGCGCGTTACGCCTTTTTCCCCGTGCGCAGTCGCCGGGGAGACGTGGTGGGGGAAGTGACGCCGGAGTTTAAATTGAATCGCCCCCGCAATGCGGTGAACGCACAAGGATAATCTTCATATGGACAGCGCTGGAATCTCACAAGCGACCTCAGGAAACGGTGACGGCAGCGAACCTGCTGCGGAAGCTCAGCTTAAACCGCCCCTGCTACGTGATGCCGCAGGGAACATCGACCTCGATTCCGTTCCCGATGTTATTCAATGGTTTCTCGATTTCGACCAGCGTGTCGCGATCGTCAAACACCCAAACGTCGAAGAAGTGTTTCAGTGGAAACAGGAAAACAGCCGCAGCCAGGGTGAAGTTGTTTTTGATTTCAAACAGGCGCAGGGCCGCCTTGCTATCGGAATCATTCAGGCGCTCAGCGAGCACAACACGGAACGTGCGCTTCATTCCTGGATCAGTCAACTTCTCAACGCGCTCGACTCAGCATCGAAGGCCAACGAGGCGGCCGCGGAAGCTTACAAACTCGATCTGGCTGACGGCGGCTCAGTGGTGAAGGAAGCAGAGAAGATTCCCTCCGCACGCGGCCGTCGCGACTTTCTAATCAACTGCTGGGTTGAAACACTCTGCACCGCCGAAGCCCGCGTGCTGGGCTGGCTTTACAGGGAATTCTACGGTAAGGCTTTTGCTCCATAGAACCCGCTAACAGAACCGTCCGCTTATGAACGACACTCTGCGCGCGCTCTTTCCAGTTACAGGGCGCGCTATCTATTTAAACCACGCCGCCGTCTCGGCGCCGCCGACTCCAACAATCAATGCTATTCAGTCGCAGCTCGCAGACGTTTCTGAAAACGGCTCGGTAAACTTTCGCCGGTGGCTCGCCGTTAAGGACAGCGCCCGCCGGCTTGTCGCGGGGATGCTGGGCGCCCGTCCAGAGCAAGTCGCGTTCATGCGAAACACTTCCGACGGACTCTCGACCGTGGCGAATGGCCTTGACTGGCGCCCGGGTGACAACCTCGTAACTTTCCGTCATGAATTTCCTGCGAACCTTTATCCGTGGCTGCGCCTTCGAGACTCGCTGGGCGTGGAAGTGCGTGCCTGCGAAGAGCGCAACGGTCGCGTCGACACGGATGAACTCATCAGGCTAGTTGACGACAAGACAAGAATCGTGGCTATCAGCCAGGTCCAGTACGCCTCAGGCTTTCGCGCGGACCTCGAACGCATTGGACGCGTCGCTCGGGCTCATGATGCGCTGCTGGTGGTGGACGTAATTCAGGCATTGGGAGTGATTCCGATCGATGTGCAAGCGGAGCTCGTAGATGTCGCAGCGGCGGCTGGTCATAAGTGGCTGCTGACGCCGGAAGGTGTGGGGCTGCTATATCTTTCCGCTCGGGCACGCGAGCGTATTCAACCGACCCTGGTGGGTTGGACCAGCGTTTCTAATCCGGATGACTACGGAAACTATGAACAGGGCTGGAATCAGGGAACGCTTGCCTGGGAAACCGGGACGGTGCCAGTCGCCCTTATCCACGGATTAGAGGCAAGCCTGAAACTGTTGAATGAAGTAGGCATTCCCCGCATCCAGGCTTATCTCGAAACACTCACCGATCATCTTTGCGAACAACTGCGAAACACGGACTATCAAGTTGTCAGCTCCCGGAACGCTGGAGAGAAGTCTCAGATCGTTTGCATTCGACACACTGCGGGTTTGAGTTCGATGGATCTGTACGCCCACCTCAAGAACAGGAACATCATTACTGCTCCACGCGGTGGTCGACTGCGAATTTCACCTCATTTTTACAACACGCTGGAAGAAATGGATGAACTGGTGCAGGCCCTTCCTTCGTAGGACAGACATGCCGGGAGCGCGGGCATCCTGCCCGCTTCTTCTGATCCCAACATGAAGACGGCAGGATGCCTGCGCTCCCGACCTACCTGAATGGCGAGCGAATATCGTGCGCCATGAAGCGGCCGGACGTATCGAAGCTGTACAGCCTTTTACCCACCCGCGGTAGGAAAAATACCCAGCGGGAATGATTCCTCAAGAAAAATCCTACTTCGATGAAGCGAATTTTGCTTTCTCACAATTGGCACGCTCGTTGCTAAAGACAAATCCGAACAAGAAGGGTAAATAAGAATAAGGCGGGTCAAGCTCAAGCTTGCGGTGAGTGGCAGCTTTGGGGGAAGCGTCCTCTCACGATTTGAAAAAGCGGGCGGAGGCTCTTTTCGGGGGAACAGAGTTAACGCTCGACACGCAATCGAAGAGCAATCAATTGCGGGCTGCTGATCGACGTCCTGAAGGGGCTTGGGGGAGCTTCCCAGGAAAGATCAGCAGCCCGCATTATTTTTAGGAAGGTAAATGGTGAATCGTGAATAGTAAATAGACTAACCGAGACCGCACAATCTATTTACAATTCACGATTTACCATTCACTATCGTCCTCTGTTAGTTCCCACGGCCCAGTAGTCGCGCCGGATCGCTTTCCGGAGTCAGGTCATCCAGGTTAAGACGGAGCATCGCGTCGGAATCAGCATACGCATCCCTGGCCCGCTGCTGCGCTCGACGGAAACGAAACAACAGAGCGCCAAAGAATCCACCAACAGCGAGACAGCCCACCAGCGCTAAACCCGAAGTCTTAACAACGGAGACAAAAACGCCGAGCGTGGTCTCAGTGAATTCACGCGTCGCTTGTTCGTACGAAAAAGGATTCTGTCCCAGCCACTGTACCACCTGCTGATACTTCACTTGATCGATAAGCTGGTTGGCCAGTTCCTGGCTCGGTGCGTCAAAAACCAACACCGCATAATTGCCAACTCGACGGTAGGCCGTCGGCGACGGCTGCCCCTGATTGCGCAGCTCCTGGATCTTCGCTGTAATCTTATTGTTCTGATCGGTTGCGGCCTGAGGCGTATTGAATTCGATTAAGACGAGGTGTTGTGCGCCATAGTCTGTAGTTACTGCTTCAGCCCCGCCATCAAAGCTGACGGCGCCGAAAACCGATTCCATCCCGAACTTCCGTTTCAGCTGTTCGACACTGACAACGTAAACCGCATTGCGGCTTGCGTTCTCCCAGTCAGGAAGGTGCTTGACCAGAACCGGAATTTCACCCTCGCCTCTATCGATGGATTCGCTCAACGCTTTGGCGAAATTCATCAGAGTCTGCGAATCCGGGGATATTGCATCATCTTTCAGCACTGCGCTTACCCGGCCCTTGAAGAAGGAAAGGTGATTCCGTTTGCCGTCCCAATAAGAATAGCTTGCCGTTCCAATCCCGGTGTTGTAGTTGGCAGCTTGAATGCCGTGCGTTTCGAGTCGGTTTTCGGTGAACTGAGCATACGCGCCGGAGTCGTCGGAGGTAGTGACAAGGAAGACCGACAAGCGACGACCGTCTTTGGAAACATAATCTCGAAATGCGTACGAGCTAACGCGGTTGCGCTCAATTTCGTCTTTGGCCAGCCACATCGGGAAGGAACGCACCAAGGCCACAGACCTGAAATCTCCTAACTTAACCGGCAGCAGTTTGGCAGCGGGTTCCGTAGGGGCGCCGGGTTCGGTGAGCACATCCTGACCCACAACAGGGACGAATAAGAGCAGCGAAAAGGCGAACACCGACAAAAACATTCTGAAACCACGAGAAAACACAGATATCACCTTCACAGGAATCACGTATCCCCTTTAGAACCCCAACCTCTTTGGATGTTCCCCTTTTATGGTAGGTGGCACGCGTTCGTTTGACTCAGCAGTTTAAGTCTTGCGCCGGAGTTCGCGCAAAAGGAGGTCGGCATAATGGCGGGGCTTGCTGATGTTATGAAGGACAGTGGTGCCGCCGACCTCGCTGGCATTGTCTATCAACAAATCGCCAAAGCCGAGTAGTCGTTGCGGAATACTGGCGGAAACAGTGACGTCCTGAATCTTGGTGAGCGGGATATTCCGCGTGGTGCGCGCAATCAGACCCGTGTCAATCTCAATTTTTGAGTCGGTCAACGTATACCGCACCATGTTTCGCTTCAGATGGTAATAGGCCGGAATCAGCAGCAGCGTCAGCCCGAGCGGTATTGAAATGTAGACCGGTACGTGTATCAGAGCCAGAAGAATAACCAGACCAATCGCCCCAATTATTGCCAACGCATAACCGAGCTTAATGAAGATCAG
The DNA here is from genome assembly GCA_031370285.1 of Chloracidobacterium sp. Classification (GTDB taxonomy): domain Bacteria; phylum Acidobacteriota; class Blastocatellia; order Pyrinomonadales; family Pyrinomonadaceae; genus PSRF01. The sequence goes on from JANMQG010000176.1 coordinate 19,058, forward strand.
GGTGGGACGGACGGTAAAGAGAACCTGCTCCAGATCGTCGTCCTTACCCGCGCCGCTGAGGCGCTCGGCCAGCGGCAGCCCACGCTCCGCGCGGACAATTCGAGTTGCTTCCGGATCGTCGGCAGGTGAACCACAGCCGGAGCAAAAGCGCACGCCGGGCGCCAGGTAAGATCCGCAGTTGGAACAGTGCATCTTAGGGTTAGTTGCTTTCGGGGTTGGCAGCTTTGGAATCCACCGGGAGCCCTGCGCTTTGCCACGCCGCGAAACCACCAAGCAACGCTCCTGCGTTTTCGATACCCTTTGCTTTCAGATCGACCACCGCACGGGCGGACGTATGTTCGCTTGGTCAAGAGCAATAGGTAACAATCAACTTATTACGCGGCAGCTCATCGCTGCGGCCTGCGACTTCAGCCTCGGGAATCAGCTTTGCTCCTTTGATATGCGCTATGTCAAAAGAAGCCTGGTTGCGCACGTCTATGACGACAGCCCCATTCTTAGCTAGCAAATCCTTCAACTCAGCGACAGTAACCCGACGCACACCGTCGTTGATCGCCGGCGCTGGGGGCGGTGACGTACCCACCGTAACCACTGGCGAAGTTTTTGCGTTCTTCAACTCGGCGGAATTGCAGGCGGTCAAGGCTCCCAGGGCCAGAACAGCGATGGCAAAAAACGGAACAATAAGACGCATCCAGAAACCTCCAAAGCGCCCGTGACCAGCGATCACAGGCAAGTAACAATTTATCCACGGCTAATTTCTTACGCCAATGTGTATTTGTCAATGGCAGCCGAGTGATTCAAACAGCGCTCGGCCTGGTTGTCGTCTAAATCGCCGGGTTTTCTTTTCTTATTTGCGTGATATAGTTCGCTCTCGAAAACAATCCCGGGATACGGAGCTTTAGTGCTCGAAGAATCACAAAACCGCGCGGTTAAGTGGGCCAAGGTCATTGACCAAACGCGTTGCATTGGTTGTCATGCTTGTACCACTGCGTGCAAGTCAGAGAATCTTGTCCCGCTCTCAGTGACGCGGACGTATGTGAAGCATGTCGATGTAGGCGTCTTTCCGCAAGCTCGCCGCGCGCATCAGGTAACGCGCTGCAATCAATGCGCGCACGCTCCGTGTGTCACCGCCTGCCCCACCACGGCAATGTTCAAGCGCGCGGACGGCATCGTCGATTTCGACAAATCGATTTGTATTGGCTGCAAGGCCTGCATGGCCGCCTGCCCTTACGACGCCATCTTTATCAACCCCGAGGATCACTCGGCCGAGAAGTGTAACTTCTGCGCGCATCGCATCGATGTGGGTCTCGAGCCCGCGTGTGTTGTCGTTTGCCCGACGCAGTCGATTCTGATTGGCGACCTGAACGACACGGAGTCGTACGTGGCGCAGATCGTCAATCGCGAACCGGTCGCAGTTCGTCGTCCTGAAAAAGAGACGTTGCCAAAACTTTTTTACAAAGGCGCACACCAGGCGACGCTGGATCCGCTCGCGGCGCGACGGCCCGATGGCGGCTTATTCATGTGGAGCGAACAGCAGGAGAGTTCTTCGCAGGTAGTTTCGGGAAATCCAAACTTCAACAACAGCTCGGCGGCGGCGTTGCTGTCGTATGACGTCGCACACTCGATTCCGTGGGACTGGAGAGTCAGCCTTTACACCTGGACGAAAGGCATCGCCAGCGGCGTGTATCTCGTCGCTGCGTTGCTTGTGCTGTTCGGCTTTCTCAGCGCCAACAATTCCATCTGGTTGTGGGCGACCCCAATTGTTTCAGGCGTCTTTCTGGCAATCACCGGCGGATTGCTGATTTGGGACCTGGAACATCCGGAACGTTTCTACCTCATCTTCACGCGACCGCAATGGAAGAGTTGGCTGGTGAAGGGCGCCTTCATTATTGCTGGGTACACGTTGGTGCTGGCGTTGCATTTCCTGGCGAGCTGGCTTATGTCCGATAAACTTCAGTTTGTCGTCCAGCGTTGGTTGATGCTTCCCGGAATCCCGCTAGCCATTTTGACCGCGGTCTACACCGCATATCTTTTCGCGCAAGCGAAGGCGCGCGATATGTGGCAAAACCCGCTGCTGCCGCCGCATCTGCTCGTGCAGGCATTGTTGCTCGGATCGGCTGTGCTGTTGCTGGCCGCATCGTGGTTGGAAAAGAACCCCGCTGATGATCTCGGCCGCATGAGCGGTCGCCCACCGAGCGAGATTGTTGTTTCGCTTTGGATCCTGGCTATGACGAGTCTGGTTCACCTGCTGATGATCTGGGGCGAAGTTTCGCTCACGCACCCAACAGCCCACGCCCGTCTCGCTATTTGGGAAATGGTGCGCGGCAGATACAAGAGCGACTTTTGGATGGGAACGGCGCTGTCGATTCTCGGCGGACTAATTCCCGCGCTCGCGCTCTTCGGAGTGATCAGCATCTCGCTCGGCGTGGCCGGCGCGCCGCTGGCTCTGATCGGCTTGATGCTTTACGAGAATGCTTACGTGCAAGCCGGGCAGTCAGTGCCGCTGGCGTAGCCCACCTGACCTTTGAGATGTAATAATGAAGGAACTGGAAACCTGCACAACGCTTTCTTTGACAGGTCATTTACACCATGAACATCAAATATTTCCAGGACACCGACACGCTCTATATCGAGTTCAAGACAGCCAAAGTAGCCGAATCGAAAGACCTGGACGAAAACACCGTTTTGGACGTCGATGAGAGCGGCAATATCTGCGGCATCACAGTTGAGCACGCCAGTCAACGTGCAGACATGCCGCGCTTTTCGTATGAACAAGTCGCAGCATAAACTCTACTAAGAAGCATGTTAGACTGACATCATGGAAACCATCCAACTCACAATCGACGAAGCGTTACTGGCTGAGGTGCAACAGGCAACCAATGCTTTGCAGATGACGCCATCAGACTTCATCAAGGTAGCTTTGGAAAGGGCGCTGCAACAGCGCGAGATAATCGCTAAGGAACGGCGAGATGCTGAGGGTTATGCCAAGTGTCCGCAGCGCCCAGAGGAGATCGAGGAATGGCAAAGTGAGCAAGACTGGGGAGAGCCATGAAACAGGGCGACGTTTACTGGTATACGTTTCGCGCCCCCGACAAGCGCCGCCCGGTTTTGATCTTGACTCGTAATTCTGCCATCTCGTACCTCAACAGCGTAACAGTAGCCCAAATCACGACTGTGATTCGCGGCGTTCCTTCCGAAGTAACCCTGACTCCGGGAGACGATGGCGTGTTCGCGGAATGCGTCGTGAATGCGCATAACCTTCAAACGATTCAAAAAAGCCAGTGGGAGAATTCATAACCCAATTCACCTGAACGCCTGCGCGAGGTACGCGCTGCGATTGAGTTCGCGTTGGGATTTCATGCTTTGGCGTAACTCTGTATCCAAGATAGGTCGGTAAAGAGAATGCTAAGCACCTTCGAAGAGATTCTTAGCGCGGCACTAGCACTTCCGCCCGTCCAGAGAGCAATGCTCGCTGATCATCTGCTTGAGAGCCTCGCCACTGCCGAGCAGAAGAGGATCGACGCCTTGTGGGCGGAGGAAGCTGAGAAACGGATGCGCGAGATCGACGAAGGAAAAGTCGACGCGATAGATGGCGCGTTGGTCATGCAGAGATTGCGATCTCGTCGAGGCGAGAAACGGCTGAGCGCTTTGCGGGACAAAAATGGGGCGCACTGAACTCTCGACATTGTTTCATCTCCTATCGGTTGGTGATCTCGCTGTTACCAAGGTCCATATTGGTAGCGGTGTTTTCATACAGGTGCTGGATTATGACTGGATCGAAAGCGTTAGAACACAGTGTCCCAGAGTCAACGCTAGAGAAGAACTCGAACTTCAAAAGCCCTATACACACCGCTTCTTTTATGAGCCAGAAGATTCTACAAATGAATTCCCAGGCGTAACGGCAAAAGAGCAACAGCCACTCTTGCGCGCCATTTCTTTGTCAAGGATCGTCAAACCTACTTCCATTCCATATAGCAATGTATGGGTCCGATCAGTCTATAACTCAGACGGTGTGCGTCACTTCAGCGAGCCGGTGATAAATGGCCTTAACGTGGCATTTGGACTTAAAGAACATGAATGGAACACGATTACAGATGCGGACGCAGCAGAAATGTCAAAACTGTGGGACTCTCTTGCACATTTCCTTGACGACAAGTTCGAGCCGACTTACAGACGAATAGTTCATGCCATAAAATATTTCGAGTTAGCGCATTCTATCTACTTTGGGGATTTGAGATACCCAATTGTTCATGCGGCCTTGGAATCTATGATCTGCGCGACCTCCAAACACAATAAGGCACAGGTAACACAGCGGCTACCGCAACTCGTTCCATTTATCTCCACTCAACAAGCCCAGGATATTTATTTACTCTGCTGCGACTTCAAACACGCTGCTCAGGCGATGCTGCAAAACTCAATTGAAACAGGACCAATTAGTCAGAGCGACCAAAAGAGAATTGACTGTGTGCGCTTACTGCATGAAGCTGTGAGATGTCTACTTCTTCGAGCGTTGGGGGATAGGGCATTCGCGGATACGTTGGCCGATATCGAGAAACTGAGGGCTACCTATCAGGCTTTTGACGTCAAAAGAAAGTTGATCTGAATGTGATGGATTGTTCGCCAAGGATGCTATGAGCAAAGGCGCTGAAGAAACTTTCTATCCCGGTCCGAGCCGGAGCCATCTCGCCGCGTTTCCGCCAAAGGAGCGTTGGGACAACTGGACTGAGCTTGATTCGCAGGCGTGGCCGCGGCGCAAGGAGCGTCATTATTCCTTAGTTCCTACCACTTGCTTCAACTGCGAGTCGGCTTGCGGGCTGCTTGCCTACATTGACAAAGTCACCGGCGAGATTCAGAAGTTTGAAGGCAATCCCGAGCATCCGGGATCGCGCGGGCGCAACTGCGCCAAAGGTCCGGCAACACTAAACCAGATTCAGGATCCGGATCGGATTCTTTATCCACTCAAACGCACAGGCCGTCGCGGTGAAGGCAAATGGGAACAGGTGTCTTGGGACCGGGTTCTGGATGATATCGCCGCGCGCATTCGCAAAGCGATCGTCGAGAACCGTCGCAACGAGATCATGTATCACGTCGGCCGGCCAGGTGAAGATGGTTTCACCGAACGCATCCTCGCCGCCTGGGGCGTTGACGGTCACAACTCGCATACGAACATCTGTTCCTCCGGCAGCCGCGAAGGTTACCAACTTTGGATGGGGCTTGATCGTCCCAGCCCGGATCATGCCAACGCGAAAGTCATCCTGCTCATCAGCGCGCATCTCGAGTCGGGTCACTACTTCAATCCCCACGCGCAGCGCGTCATCGACGGCAAAGCTAATGGCGCGAAGTTGATTGTCTTCGATACGCGCCTTTCGCACACCGCCACGCATGCTGACTACTGGGTCGCGCCTTATCCCGGTTCAGAAGGCGCTATGCTGCTGGCGATTGCGAATTATCTGATTCAGAACAATCTCTACAACCGCGAGTTCGTGCGCCGCTGGTGGAACTGGGAAGAGTTTCTGGAAGAAAGTTCCAAGTTTCAAGTTTCAAGTCTCAAGTCGGAAGCCCCATCTCCAGATTCGAATGATCGCACGCTGAACGCCGACTCTCAGGTTGGGAAGGTGGGCTTGCCCCCGCCGTCCTTTGAAAATTTCGAGCAAACGCTGAAACAGCTCTACGCCGAGTACACGTTTGAGTTTGCCGCTCAGGAATCCGGTGTCGAGGCGCATGTGATCGAAGAGATTGCGAAACTGATCGCGACCGCGGGCACGCGCTTTTCCAGTCACAACTGGCGCAGCGTTACCTCCGGAGTGAGCGGTGGCTGGGCTGTCGCGCGCGCAGTGTTCATGTTGAATGCGCTGCTGGGCGCAATTGCTACAGAAGGCGGCGTGTTTCCGAATGCCTGGAACAAGTTTGTGCCGAAGCCGATCTACACGCCGCCACATCCACGGATGTGGAACGAGACGCAGTGGCCGCGCGAGTATCCGCTCGCGATGCACGAGATGTCGTTCTTGCTGCCCCACTTTTTGAAGGACGGTCGTGCCAAGCTCGACGTTTATTTCACGCGTGTCTACAACCCCGTCTGGACTAATCCTGACGGATTCTCCTGGATCGAGATGCTAACCGATCCGGATCTGGTCGGTTGCTATGTGGCGCTGACCCCGACGTGGAATGAAACCTCGTACTTCGCTGACTACGTTTTGCCGATGGGCCACGGTTCGGAACGTCACGACATTCATTCTTATGAGACGCACGACGCGCAGTGGCTCGGGTTTCGCCAGCCGGTTAAAAAAGCGGACCGGCAGCGTGAGGGCGAAACCATTAGCGACACTCGCGAGGTGAATCCCGGCGAAGTTTGGGAAGAGAACGAATTCTGGATGGAACTCACCTGGCGGATTGATCGCGATGGCTCACTCGGCATTCGCCAGTTTGTCGAATCAAAAAAGAATCCCGGCACGCGTCTCAGTGTTGACGAATACTACGAATGGATTTTCGACAATTCTGTTCCCGGGTTGCCGGAGAAGGCGGCGGCGGAAGGTTTGACGCCGCTGGAATTCATGCGTCGCTACGGCGCATTTGAAGTCAAGCAGAAAGTCGGGAAGATATATGAAGAACCCGTCGGTCCAGAAGAGCTCGAAGATATTCGCGAGGATGCGCGCGGTCGCGTGTTCACGCGCGCGGCGAAACCCGCTTCGCCAAATGTGGTTCCGGTTCCCAGTCCTGATGGTGATGCTGATGGCCGGCGGCTTGTGGGTGTGAGAGTGGGCGACGAAATTAAGCGCGGCTTTCCCACGCCGAGCGGCAAGCTGGAATTCTATTCCCGCACCCTCGCCGACTGGGGCTGGCCGGAGTTTGCGCTGCCAACTTACATCAAAAGCCATGTGCATCCCGACAATCTCGCGACGGGCGAAACGATTCTGATCTCGACCTTTCGTTTGCCGGTGCAAATTCATACGCGCAGCGCCAACGCCAAGTGGCTCGACGAAATCGCGCACACGAATCCGCTTTGGATTCATACGAACCACGCGGCGAAACTCGGCGTGCGCACCGGCGACCTGCTGCGCGTCGAAACTGAGATTGGATACTACGTCGTGCGCGCCTGGGTGACGGAAGGCATTCGCCCCGGCATCGTTGCTTGTAGTCATCACATGGGACGTTGGAAGTTAAGTGAGCAGGGCCAACGTCAACTGATGGCTACAGTGAAGCTTGATCATGAGGGAACGGAGTGGGGGCTCAAGCGCGAGAAAGGCGCCGAGCCTTATGAGTCAAGCGACCCGGACACGCTGCGCATTTGGTGGAGCGACGTCGGCGTGCACCAGAACATGACGTTCCCGGTCCATCCCGATCCAATTTCGGGGATGCACTGCTGGCACCAGGCCGTGCGCGTGCGCAGAGCCGAACCCGGCGATAACACCGGCGATGTGTTTGTCGACACAGCGAAGTCGCGCGAGGTTTATCGGAAGTGGTTAGCCATGACGCGGCCTGCAGATAAATTCTCGCCTGACGGGACGCGTCGACCTTACTGGATGCTGCGCCCCTTGAAGCCGGCGCGCGAGTTTTATGACTTGCCGCGGGAAAATACGTAAACGAGAGTTGACGGGTCCCACAAGACTCGACGAAAGTATGCCGCGGCAAGTAAAACTATTTCGCGCTTCGCGCTCATTGCGGGCGGGACGCCCGCGGTCCCAGTGAAAAGAGGCTTTATGTACTTCAAACAATTCTATCTTGGGTGTCTGGCGCATGCGTCTTACCTAATCGGGTCGGAGGGTGAGGCGGTGGTGGTTGATCCGCAGCGCGACGTCGATCAGTACATCGATGAAGCCGAGGCGCAGGGGCTCCGGATCAAGTATGTGATCGAGACGCATCTGCATGCGGATTTTGTCAGCGGGCATCGCGAACTCGCGGCACGGACGGGAGCGGAGATTGTGTTCGGCAAAGAAGCTGGGGCGACGTTTCCGCATCGCGCGGTGAAAGACGGCGACGAGATCAAGATCGGCAAGGTTGTCCTGCGGATCATGGAGACGCCGGGGCATACGCCGGAGAGTATTTCCGTGCTGGTGACCGAGGCGGAGACGGGGGAAGAGGGGAAAAGGGGAACGGGGAATGGGGAAGGCGACCAAGGTGTCGACGGCTTTCCTCAGCCGCAGAAAATCTTAACGGGTGACTGTCTCTTCGTTGGCGATGTGGGGCGGCCTGATCTCGCAGGCGGAAAAGGGTACACGCCGCAGGTGATGGCAGCGATGATGTATGACACGCTGCACGGCAAGCTCCTGAAGCTTGACGATGGGACTGAGGTTTATCCAGCTCACGGCGCCGGCTCGATGTGTGGAAAGAACATGTCGAAAGAAACGTCATCAACGATTGGCGAGCAAAAGAAATTCAACTACGCACTCCAGCCGATGTCGAAAGATGAGTTCGTGCGCATGATGATCGCTGATTTGCCCGAGTCGCCCGCTTACTTTCCGCAGGACGCCGAAATAAACCGTACCGGCGCGCCTAGCCTTATGGATGTCCCGCCGCCGGCAGCACTCGCGCCGGGAGAAGTAAAAAAGATTGCGGACGAAGGCGATGGTCACCTGATCCTTGATGTACGTGGATCGGCAGAGTTTGGCGCCGGACATGTCCCCGGTTCAATCAACATTGGACTTGGTGGCCAGTTTGCGATTTGGGCCGGGACGCTGATCCCGATGGGCACTCCGCTTGTGATCGTTTCGGAGTCGGAAGAGAACGCCAATGAGGCGGTAACGCGGCTCGCGCGAGTGGGTCATGAAAGCGTGAAGGGATTTCTCGCTGGCGGGATCTCTGCCTGGAGTGAAGCAGGATTGGAACTCGCTACGGTGCCACAAATCACGGTCGCTGAACTAAACGAACTCATGTCAAACCCGGGGCCGCTGCAAATCGTCGACGTCCGTCGGCCACCCGAATACCAGAGCGGTCATGTGCCGCATGCGCTCCACGCGCCGCTATTCGGTTTGCAACAAACCCTTGCAAGCCTCGGACTCGACCCCAACAGGCCGACGGCAGTGCTTTGCGCCGGCGGTTATCGCTCGAGCGCTGCCTCCAGCATCCTCCAGCAGCATGGGTTTTCAAATCTTCTGAACGTCACCGGCGGCACGAGCGCCTGGATCGGTGCGGGATATCCGATTGAAGTTCCTGCCGAAAAGTAAATCGTAAATTATCGTAAATAGTGAATAGTAAGCGCGGAGGGTAGCCGCACCGTTTAGTAACTAATGCAGTTTCCACCATTAGCGTTTGCGGCTTTGCCGCTTCGGTGCGCGGCACGTCTATGACTTGCCGGCTAGCCAGCCGCCCGGTTCTGAGGTCTCCGACCTGCGTTCTTCGGTCATAGACCGCAAACGGTGACTTCAACTCCGGCAAGTCAGAGACTTGCCGCGCACCGAAGCGGCAAAGCCGAAGTGGCCATTGGGATTCAATCCAATTTGAAACTGCACCCCTGTTTACCGTTCGCGTTTACTCTCGATTCACTGTTTCCTATTCACTGCCTTTTACTATTCACCATTTACCATTTACGATTCATCTGCCTTGGACCCCTTTACCTTCAAACTCCTAATCAGCATTGCGATCATAGTCATCGCTACGATCCACGGTTACGGTGCGGCTTGGCTGGCGATCTGGATGCTGTTTCACCCTTACCAGCCGGTCAAGCTTTTTGGCGTAACCGTGTGGCCGCAGGGGATGATTCCGCGGCACCGGGCGAAGCTGGCCGAGTCGATTGGTAACGCCGTTGGTAATGAACTCGTCTCGCAGCAAACGGTATTTGATGCGTTGTTTGAAACGAGTTTCTTTCAACGCAAGGTTGAGGATTTCGTCAACGCCCACACTCATGATCTGCTGGGAAGGGTTTATCCCTCGTTCATTGACGCCCTCCCTTCGCAGGCGCGTGCGCCGATTCTCGACACTATCTCCGCGCTCCAATATCGCCTCGCCGATTACATCGCGGCGCTGCTGAAAAGCGAGGAGACTACTGTTGCGATCGCGTCCTTTGTGGATCGCCAGGTGGATGAGCTCCTGGCGCGCCACGTCGGCGACGCGCTCAGCGAAGACCAGTTCAATAAGATTCTGGTTTTTGTTCAGGGGCGCTTTGCGCGCCTGGTTAGCGAAGAAGGTCTGGAACAAAAGATTAGCGGTTTTGTTTCCGGGCGACTCGATGACCTGGCCCTTAGCAATGCTACGCTGGCCGAAACCTTCACGCCGGAAACGGTCGCTTTTATCAAGGAGCGCATTGACAGCCAGGTGCCGCCGATTGTTCATCACCTGGCCGACATCGCCACCAGCCCGAACACGCGCAATCAAATTGGCGCGCTCATCAAGCGGGAAGTCGACGACTACTACGATCAACTTTCGCTGATCAAGAAGATCTTCATTTCCCGAGAGCGCATCCATCGCGAAGTTGACGAGCTGGTAAATAAGACCCTGCCGAACCGCATTGAGGAATATTTACGCGGGCCGGCGTTTGAACAGGAAGCCGAAGCATTTCTGAATGCGACTATCGATAATGTGCTGGGCCGGCCGCTGAATGTGCTGGTGGGGCAGATCGAATCCGCCAGGTTTGACTCCATCAAGCAGGAGATAACCAGTCGTATCGTGGAGCTGGCTAAGAGCGGGGAGTTGTCAGCTTCAGTTTCCACTTACGTTAGCGAAGCGATCGAGAGATTCCGCCCGCAAACTCTCGGCGCTGCATTACAGCACCTCGATCCTGACTCGATTCAGACCGCGAAACAATTTCTGACGAAGAGCCTGGTGGCACTGCTGGCACGCAATGACACTTCCCGGACAATCAATGCAATCCTGAGTTCGCAGATCGAGCGCCTGCTGATATCGCCCATCGGCCGTCTCGGTGATCACGTTTCGGAACATTCGATGAAGCGAGCGAGCGCTGCCCTGGTCGGACGAATAACGCTGACGGCACGCGAAGGGCTGCCCAAGGCGATTGCCGAATTTGACGTAGGCGGGCTGGTGCGCAAGAAGGTGTCAGACTATCCGATTGAGAAGCTCGAGGAGCTGGTGCTGTCGGTGGCCAGGCATCACCTGAAGACGATCGAACTCTTCGGCGCGGTTATTGGATTCTTCATCGGCGTAGGACAGGCGATTTATTTCTGGCTGACTTATGTCCCGCGTCGGTAGCATGATGTGGGTCGACAAATACGGAACGGGGAGCGGTAGCGACCTGGTTCAACATTAGATTCAAAGCGAGTTGGATGACCGATTCAAGCATTAATGGCCATCCGCATAACCAGGTCGCTACCGCTCCCCGTTCTGACTTTCTCTTTCCAACAAACACGCGCCAGCCCACGGCCGCTTTGCCTGAAATGCCTCGGACTTTTGCAGGTGGTAGAAGAAACTCATCATCAGCGGCAGGCGCTTCAACCCGCCCGCAGTATGAAACATCGAGCGCAAGGCAGCAGGCTTCCAGCCAAACTTGGTAAAGAATTCTGGACCGTCGGCCGGCGCAAACTTAAACGGCGCTGCCGCCTCGTCGAAAGCTTTTCCCATTTTCTTTCGCAGCATTTTTAATAGCGCCGGCGAGGCAAAATCCAGTAGCCAATAGCGGAACGGTTCGCGTGCCGCGAGATCCGTGGCTAACGAGCGAACCTCTTCCGCGGTCAAATAAAGGACCAGCCCTTCGCTTATGATAAGCGCCTTGCCGGCCTGCGCTGCCAGCCGCTGAAAGAGTTCGCGACGCGCGTTCACAGCGGAGAGATCGAGACGAACGCGCTCCAGCGCGCACGAAGGTTTTTCATCGCGCAGTATCTCCTCTTTGTAGTCGGTTATCTCGGGCAGATCGACTTCAATCCATTTCAGGGTCGCGGGCAGCGTGAGTCGATACGGACGGGCATCGAGGCCGGCGGCGAGATTGACGACGGTGTCGCAACCTTCCTCCAGACACCTGGCGATGAATTGATCAAACAAGTAGGTGCGCGTGAACCATGACCACGCATTCTTTTCGCTAAACGCGAGCGACTGCGCGATCTGTTCGCCGCGTTCGCCGGCAAGCCGGCCCGCAAAGGGATCACGAAAAAGCGCGTTAGGGCGCTCTGTCTCACGCGCGCGATAAACGGCGGCGAGCAATGCGGTGTCAGAGATGTTGCGGATCAGCATTTTAGAAGACAGTGGTCAGTAGTCTGTGGTCAAGAGTCAGATCGGACGCGCCAATCATATAACGCATCACTAAAGCCTGCTCACGCTTGAGCAGCTATCGACGCGGTCAGGTACCAAATGTTACCCCACGGGTCTTTTACCCAGGCGGTGCGCCCGTAGCCCTGATCGTTGGGCGTCTGTAGCGATGTGGCTCCGGCCTTGAGCGCGCGCTCGTAGGCTTCCTCCAGGTTTTCGACATTCATGAAAAGCGCCGGCGGCATCGGCTGCGCTTCACCATGGGCTTCGCCCATTTCGATCAGCGAGTCGCCAATGCGCACTACAGCGTGATGGATCATTCCTTCCGGTGACTGCTCACGCGAAATCTCTTCAGTGTCAAAAGCTTGTTTCATGAACTCAATCAGCGCCGACGCACCGATCGGATGGAGGAACGGCGTCACCGGGCGCATGCCCTCGGGAATGTAAGTTCCAGGGGACCCGAGTTTGTACGTCGCAATCCACCAGACGTTGCCGGTGGGGTCCTTTACGCCCGCTTCGCGATCGCCATAAAACTGATCGACCGGCTCTTCCACCGACGTGGCTCCGGCTTTGAGCGCGCGCTGATAGACTGCGTCTGCGTCCGGCACGTAGAGATGAAGCGCCGTAGGTTTTTCTTCGACCGTCGCGTAACCACCAATCATCAGTTTGGAATCACCGATGGTAACTTCGCAGTGCAAGCCGCCGGCTGATCCGGTCGTGCGGAATAGCTCCACACCACCAAACACTTGTTTCACAAATTCGACCAGGTCCTCGGCCCGTTTTACTGTCAAGTAAGGCGTGATGGTGTGTTCGCCCGGCCGAGCTTTTCTACGAGATTTTCTTGTCTTGGTTGCGGATGTTGTCATTGCTGTGCTCCTTATCAATGCTTCTTTCAGATCTAGTTTGAAACTCGCGCGCGGAAGCAGGCGCAGCTCAAGTCCCAGCGAGGCGAGATCTGTTAGAACCCGCTCCTCGGACGTGAGTGTAGTCGGCCCGCCTTGCGCGATGATGGCGTCGATGGCTTCGTCTAATTGCTCGATCAATAGCTGCTCAGACATTTTTCTCACTCATACGCGCTCGCAGGTTTTGCAAGGCGCGGAACTGCAACTGTTTTATTGCCCCTTCGCTTCTGCTCAACTGCTGAGCAATCTCCCGAATGCTTTTCTCTTCGGCAAAACGCAAACGAATTACGTAACGCTGGTCCCAGGGAAGTTCGTCTACGAGTTTGCAAATCCGCGTGACTGTTTCGATCTGTTCGAGGTCAACGTCGACGCCGGGCTCGCAACTGGCGCCGCGATCCGGCGGTTGAAGCGAAGCCTCTCGCCCGGATTCGCGAAGCAGGCGTTGCGCGCGATCGGCAATCGAGTTCCGGGCTATGCGAAACAGCCAGGCAGCGAAAGGCGCGCCACGCCACTTGAATTTGCTGAGGTTCCGGAGCGCCTGATGAAAAACATGCGACGTGAGTTCTTCCGCGGCCGAACGCTCGCGCACTCGCCGTACGATATAGGCATACACGCGCTCGAAGTGGAGTTCATACAACTCGGCAAAACGGCTCGGATCCTGCTGCGCCGCCTCAATCAAGGCTCGTTCTTCTGGCTGGTTCTCTGAACCCTTCAAGCTAGTCCTCACTCGAACTTCTTCCAACTATATAAACTGCTGAGGACGGAAAAGGTTATGGCAGAAACGCGGGAATGGTAAGCAGAAGGCAGTAGGCAGTAGGCAGAAAACAAGCTGGATTGCTTCGAACTAGCAAATTACGGCAACAAAAAAGGCAGTGAAGCCTCGCCAAGCTCACCGCCCTCTGCATTCTGCTTACTGCATTCTGCCTTCTGCCTACTGCTTACTAATTCCCCGGTGACATGAGTTCAGCAGATTGCACCGCCTTGGGATCGTAGGCTGTCGCAAGAAATTTCTTAGCTACCGCCTGAGCATTGTCGTAATTGATGCCTGACTGAACCGCCTTGTTATACTCCGAGACAGCGCGGTTGCGTTCGCCCTTCGCATCGTAGGCATTGCCTTTCTTGATGTGTGCCCAGGCTTCAATCCACGAGGGCTGCAAGGTGCCGTTGAGCGCGGCGTCAAGATTATCGAGCGCCGGTTGCCAGTTACGCTGTTCGAGATAGAGCAAGCCCAGGTTGTAGTAAACCCACGAGTTTGAGCGATCCAATTTCAAGGCAGCCTCAAACTGCTGTTGCGCCTCGGCGTAGAGGCCCTCTTTCATCTGTTCGATACCGCGGCGCGCAACTATCGACACGCGCAAATCGTCAGACATGCGCAGGATTCGATAGTTTGGATCGACGACAACTTCCAGCGGCTGACCGTTTGATTCGAAATCAAAGTCTTCGCTCTTGCCTTCTATCCGCGTCGTCGTCGTTTGATTGTCGCCTTCGGTGCGCAACATCAACTGCACCGGCATCCGTAGCGTGTCAAGCGTCTGCTTCACGGTGCCCCGAGTGCGAAACTTCCCGGAGCGGGTACGAATGATTTGATAGTCGACGGTGAACTCCGGAACGCCGGTTCCTTCAACCCACTGCGCAAAGAAGTAGCGCATATTTTCCACTGCTACCCTGGAAGCCAGCTTTTCAAAATCATCGATGGAGGCATTCTTGCCGCGATACTCTTCGAGAAAGTTGTGCAGCAGTCGATCAAACTTTTCTTTGCCCATGCTTTCGCGCAGCATGCGAAAGACCATTGCGCCCTTGTGAAAGACAATCGATTGATACGCAGCCGACTGATCGTCGAGCGCGCTGGGCGCCCGCGCGATCGATGCTGTCTGCTCAAACGTCAGCGCCCGTTCCTGTTGCTCGCGCTCAGCTGCCTCGAGCGCGCCGCCCGTCAAATTAGATTCACGAAAGGCGAAAGCACTCCACTCAGCGAGGCCTTGCGAGATCCAGGCATCGTCAAACGACTTCAAGCCGACCGTCTGGCCCCACCATTGATAGGCCACTTCGCGCGCGAGTCTCTCGTCCGGCACTGGCCGGGAAGAGTCGAACAGCCTCGCAGCCAGAAAAATAATCCCGGGGCCGGAGTAGGTATCCAGACTGTCATCATCAACCTGTGCGACGACCAGGCGGGTGCCGAAGATGGGAGCGCCATACTGCTTCGAGTAAAACTCCAGTACCTGGCCCATCATCTCAGCGTAACCGTTGATGCGACCCTCGCTGCCCGGCTTCGCATAAAACTGAATTTCGTAATTTCCAAAGCGCAGGTTGCGGTTAATGTATTGGCCGGCGGCAAAGTTTCCGATCAGTTCCGGTTGGCGATGAACAAAATGAAAACGCGTGGCGCCATCCTTCGGCAAAGCCTGCGGCGTAACCGGGTCGTCGCTGGTCCCGGCTACTTGCAAGCCGGTGGGAACGACCAACGTAATGTCAGACGTGGCGCGATCCGCGGCGTAATCATGGAAGGGGAACCAGCGCGAGGCATACATCAAATAAGAGCCTTCAGGGCCCACGTAAGCCAGCCGCTTGGTAGCCAGCGGTCCGCCTTCAGGCGAGAGCAGCGCTCCGCTCCAGCGAAAACGAAGTGTTAGCGGTTGATTTGCGGGCACAACTTGCCCGAGGTCAACTCTCACACTTGGCCCAAGTGAGCCGACGCCAACAGCATCCTGAACAAAACCCGTCAACGGTCGCCCGTCGCGATCAATACTCTCCACGCGCAGCGAGCCGTTGAGTTCGAAGACGAGTGAACGCGTTGCGTCCTGGGGAATGACGGTGATGTCAGCCCCAGCTCGCAAACTATGCTGGTCCGGAATTAACTGAGCTTCGATGCGGTAACTTGTCACGTCGAAGCGCGCGGCGGCCGGTTGCGGCGCGGGCTGTTGGGCGCTGGTGGCTGTCGCAATGACGAAAAGTGTGGCAACTGATAACAACACTTGGGGAAAGGTGGGCCTGCGTATCTTCATATTATCTCTGCTTTTGGGTAATTGTTCTCGATTATACAACTGCGAAGCTGTGACAGCACAGCACTGCGACCGTTGGTCTTCAGTCGCCAACGCGGATGCTCCGGGCCTAAACTCTCCACGAGCTCAAAAGCTTTCCGCGCCAGGGTTTTTTGGATGGTACAGAGGTGCAGGCGGTTGGCTGGGAGGCGGGGGTTGCGTCAACTAATTACTGAATTAGAAGCTTTCTCAAGGCTTGCGGCTTGGAGCTCCCACGAAGTCCAATTCCTTCACATCATCACTCACGATCGGCAAAACCTTATCCACCGGATCAAAAACTAAACCGTCCTGCGAAGGAATGATTCTATAACTGCGCGCCGCTCCAGATGACGCCACGGTGAAGGAAAAGTTTCCCCGCTCGTCTGTAGTCGAGGCGAGCACCGTACCCTGCGGACTGATCAGCACCACCACCACGTTCGCGAGCGGGTTGCCGCTCGAGTCCTTCACCCGTCCGGTGATCGTGACCGTCGTTGGCGCCGGCTTATTCATCTTTTCCACGGGCGAGGCATCCGGCGTAGGCGTAGCAGACGGCGCGGGAGTTGACTCAGGTGTTGCGGTCGGTGCGGGCTCCGGAGTCGCGGAGGTAACGGGCGGCGCTTCCGGTGGCGATGCCGGTGTCGGTTCAGGCGTAGCTTCCGGCGATTGAGTTGGTTTGGCCTGCGGCACTTCAGCCGCCGGCGCCGGGGATGTGGTAACCGGAGCCTCAGACGACGGTGCTCCGGAAGGAGCTGTCGAGGGGGTTATCGCCGGGTGTGAAGCCTGGGTACCAGTATCTTCGGGAGTTGCCGCCGGCGCACTTTCCGGCGAAGGCGCTGGTTGCACGGTGTCGCTGGGTTTATCGGGCGCCGGTGGTTGCGCGTTAGCAGTTGTCACGAAGCCCGGGCCTATTTTTTCGTCGAGTCCGTCGAGCGAGCTGTTGACCTTTCGATAAAGTTGCTCGATCACGGCGCGGCGCACTTGATCCGGCTCACCCGAGTTGTAGCTCTTGACGTAGTAGGAAAGTGCTTCCGCTTGCTTGTCCTGACGTTCGAGAGCGACGCCAAGATGCCACAATGATGCGCGGGCTGCCGGCGTGCCTTCCGGAAGTATGGCGATCGCGCGCTTCAAGTGTTCGACCGCTTCGTCCAGCTTGTCCTGATTGAAGAGGGCCCATCCGGACGTGTCCTCGATGCGCCCACGCATGAGATTAGACAAAACGTTACGCGGCGCTTCGGGAATATCGGGCGTGCCGCCGGCAGCGATGGCGCGGGCACGAATCGACCGAAACTCATCAGCCTGCACGGCGACCGTCAACTCCGGAACGGTCATTCCGGCGTCAGCGCTGTTTCGCGCTGCTTCCGCAAGTTCGTAAGCGGTCTGGAATCCAACTCGTTTTTGCAGCAAGCGGCTCGCAGCGTAGAGTTCACGGTGAACCCGCGCGGCGTCGTCGCCTGCAGCAAACTCCCTGGCGGCGGCAACTGCACCCTCCTCGCTGATCGTTCCTCCGGTAGCTTCCCGATCGATAGCAGTAGCAAATGCCAAAAGCGCCTTCAGCAGTTTTGCGTTTTTCTCGGTGTCGGCAGCAGTGGCTTGAAAAATACTCGCCCGCCGCTCCGGCGCCAACAGATCTACGAAACTAGCGCTGTGAACAACGGCCTGCCCGGCAAGTCGGGTTTCGATCTGACCATCTTTCAAGCTGAAGGACTGCGTGAGAATTTCCGCAGCTTCATCGTAGAGTCCGGCGGCGACGAGCGCGCTCGCCAATTCATAGTCGAGCGTCGGAAACTTTCCATACTGGCGCGCGAAACGAATAGCGCGTTCCGCGTCCAGCGGCTTCCGCTGCGCAACCAGCGCGCGTGCCAGCGCAATTTGCGACCAGGTGTAACGCGGCTCGATCTGGACAGCTCTGCCTGCGAGCCCAAGAGCGGATTCGCTATCGTTGTGCGCGGCAAACCAGTAGGCAGCGCCGGCAAGCAAAGGCAGGTTGCGCGGATCCGTCTCGAGAGCTTTCTCCAGTTCGGGTTTTGCTTCGTCCTTCCGGCCAAGTTCCAGCAGCGAAAGAATCCAACCCGTACGCGCGGCTTTATCTGTCGGTTCGGCGTCGAGTTGTTGACGATAAAGCGCCAGCGCTTCTTCCGTTTTACCAGAGGCGCGGTAGAGATCGGCCAAACTGCGCCGCGCCACACTTGAGTTAGGATCAAGCTCAAGCGCTCGCTTGTATTCTCCGGCTGCCTCATCAAGCTGAAGCGAAATGTGCAGCGCCCGTCCGAGGCCCTGATGCGCCTCGGCAAGGTCGGGAGCAAGCTGCACAGCTTTTGTTGCCAGCCGGGCCGCCTCGCCTCCCTGTTCGGTTCTGATATAAAAACCGGAGAGCATCAACAGCCGCTTGGGATCGTTCGCAAGCTTTGCCTCAATGTTCTGCGCTGCTTTCGTCGCCGCCGCAGGTTCCCCGCGCAAGTAAAGATTCAGCGGAATCTGAACAATTACTCCGGTAAACAACTTCTCCGAGGAATCGAGCGGAGCCTCCGCGATAGCCAGCATAAGTTGTTCAATGCCGCCCAAACTGTCACCCTTCTTCAGTCGCTCATCGCCGAGTGCTGCATGAGCGCTGATGAGAAGTTCTATCGCCCGGGCTTTCGACTTGGAGTCGGGATGGTTATCAAGGAACGCTCGAAGCAAAGCGACGCGCTCCTCGAAGGGTTTCGTTACCGTTAGTTCCACTTCACCGGATTCCGCTTCATCGTCGACTGTTGCAATGGCGGGTTTTCTGTTTCTAGCTGCCGCGCTCGCATTGCGGGCTGCCGAGGGCTTAACCGTCGTCGGCAATACGTCGATGGACCCCGGCGTACTAACCGGATCTGCCTGAGCCGCGGGCTTACTTGAATCCTGGTCGCTTGCTCCGGAATTTATGGTTGACGCGGCTGCCGGCGCCTTGTCAAAGTCGTCCGTACTGAACGCCAGCTTCTGCGCTAACGAATTTACGAAATGTTGGACACCCGCGTTGAGGCTTTCGCTAAATTGACCGGCGTCAACCAGCGGGCGCATGCGTTGACCCATTTCGCCCAACACACCTTCAGGCAGATCGTTCTGGACCGATTTGCTAAAACGCGTGAACGACGTTTTTTCATTTACTGCCAGAACCAGAAGCAAACTCTTCCTGGTGCTGGTGCGGGCGCCAATGTTCCAGTCCCTGGCGAGCTGCAAGGAAAACTCGGAAATATCCTGGCCACCGGTTGACTGAACCGTGGCGATGTCGAATTCGATGCCGGTTTTTAACTTTAGATTGGCAAGGATGTTTTCCAGTTGTTGCCGTGTTTGTTCGTTTACGACGCCGGCAAAGTCGTTTACATGACCGGTGGGCGCCGCCACCACCCCAGTCGGGCTGCCCGACTGAGTCGTCTGTGCAAGTTGGTTTATGCCGAGCGACAAGAATAGCGCGGCGCTACAGCAGGATAGTAGTATCCAGTTTGGCATTCGCTGACCCGATAATTTCATGCATTCGACTCTCTCAGAGTTCCGACCTTGTTCCCGTGGGGAGTTTGCACCTTGATTTGCCTGGGCGCCGGATTCCGGTTTATTTAAGATTCTGGTTTATCCAAATGGGGACGCTCTTAAGGGCTCATGATACCATCGCGTGCTTTTGTCAGCGAGCAAGGCCGCGCGCGGCTGTTGAATGTTTATGAATGATTCTCGGAGGGTGCAGTGAGCGAACTTGAAGAGGCCTGGGCTGTCGGCCTTGCCGAAGCTGAAGCGCGCGCGCGCGCGACGGGGCGTACAGATATCGCCGAGTATCTTGCCTTGCGCAGCTCTAATGATTTGATCAGGAGGATCGCCGGCGACTGGCTACTGACTATGTTTACAACCGCCGCCGGTGAAGCAAATCGCGCGGGCGCTGCCATTCAAATCTCCACGGCAGATGCTCATCGTTTCAAAGTTGGCAGTGCCAGCATGGTTGGCACTCGCCTGAGTTTGGGCAGCGGCGTGCGCCTGCTAATAGTGGAATCAGGTTGGCCGCGCACACCTCGCGATGGCTTCATTCGCGGTGGTGGTTTGGCTTGCGGCAACATCAAACACGTCGGTATCAAACCTGCGAACGAAGAACTCCGGCTCGTCCTTGACGCTTCAGGCACGCCAAGTTGGATCGTGATGGGACGGCACGGATCGCACGATGTTCCTCGGAAGACTCGCGAGATTCCGAAACTCCACGAAGCACACGTGAAAGAGCATGTTTCGATCCTGCTCGATGATCAACGAAATCCGCAAACACGGTCCTGACCATTTCCGTAATCGGTGCACGCTTTCGAACTACTCCAACGAACGAAATAGTTCAGCCCTTCCCAATACAGCCGCAGAGTTGCAGTTTTTCCTAATCCAACATCGGCTAAAGCTTGCGACATCGCGAACCGGAGCCCCGAGGCACGATGCTTGCCAATAGTGGGACGGCAAGACGCTCGACAATGAAGGTGTCCCCATTGCGAGCGCCAAAACCGACGGAACCAAACACTGGCGCAGAGCGCTTAGGAGTTTGGTCGAATCGAAAAGGATTTGAGGAGGCTACTAATGACGAACCGACGCACACTGAGTTTTTCAATTTTCGCGGCTGCTGTCCTGGCGCTGTGCTTGCCGGTGCTGGCAGCCGCGCAGGGTGGTTATGGCTATCCTGATTACGGTCGCAACCGCGACGACGACAACTATCGCCGCGACCGAAATGGCAACTATGGTCGCTACGACGAGCGCTACCTGCGGGATTCAATCAACCGGCTGGATCGATTGGCGAAAGACTTCCAAAGAGAACTGGATCGCGACTTGGACCATAGTCGCGAGAACGGCTCGCGCCACGAAGACAGAGTAAACAATGAAGGCCGCGATTTCCGCAATGCGGTAAGCGCTCTGAAATCACGTTTTGGTAACGGCCGCGACCTAAACCGGAGCATCAATGAGGCGCAGCGCGTTTTGCAGGAAGCTAATCGCACTGAGCGAGCTACTCAACATCACTTCGACAATTCACGCCTGGCTTCTGAGTGGTCGCAGATACAGGACGAGTTGCAGGTAATCGCTGACGCCTATGGTATTGGCTATCGCGGCGGCTACAACAACAATGGTGGTTACTACCCGAATGATCGCAACGACGATTACCGTCGCAACAATCCGAACAACCGTAACCGCAATAACGACTGGTGGCGCAGAATACCCTGGCCCAACTAAGGCCGGCGGTAAAGCCAATCACGAAAGCAAAGCCTCGTCCCAGCATGAAAGTGTGGGGCGAGGCTTTCGCATGTCGGAGTGTAGATGACAGAATAGCCGCATGGCCGGAACGCTCTACCTTATTGCAACTCCAATCGGCAATCTCGAAGACATTACTCATCGGGCCGTACGGTTGCTGGGTGAAGTGGATGTAATTGCCTGTGAAGACACACGCCACACCAGGAAGCTGCTCAATCACTACGGCATCAACACCAAAACCATCAGCTATCACGAACACAACGAACGCGAGCGCGCTCTGGAACTTATTGAGCGACTCAAATCCGGATCAGACGTAGCGGTGGTTTCCGATGCCGGCACGCCTGGCATCAGCGATCCCGGGTTTCGGCTGGCGCGAATTGCCATTGATAGTGATGTGCGCGTTGTTCCCGTGCCTGGAGCCAGCGCGTTGGTTAGTGCCCTGGTGGCGTCCGGCCTACCCACGGATGAATTCTTTTTTGGTGGATTCCTTCCCGCGCGATCAGGCGCACGCCGCGCGCGGCTGGCTGAACTGCGTTCAATCGCAGCCACATTAATTTTTTATGAAACGCCGCACCGCATTGCGGCGACGCTCCGAGATGCGCAGGAAATTCTCGGCGGACGCCAGGCAGTAGTCGCCAGAGAACTGACCAAAATGCACGAAGAGATTGCGCGCGGGAGCTTGAGTGAACTCGCCGTCCGTTTTTCCTCAGCCGAAAACGCGCGCGGCGAGATGGTGCTGATCATTGACCGGACGGTGATTCAGAGCGAAAGCGTTCAGGACGAATCCGCGGCGAGTATTTCAGCGCTGGTTGCGGAGTTGGAGGCCAAAGGTTTGAATCACCGCGCGGCGCTGAAGAAGGCGGCGCGTGAGCTGGGACTCTCGCGTGATGAAGCCTACCGACGCCTGGTGGCTGAACGCGGTAATTAGAGCACCGTTGTTATTGTTGCCGTTCAGCCCCTAACAACTGCGCCGGCACCTGCTTATCAACTACGGGACGAGTGGGTCGATTCGCGACTTCCCAGAGCGTCAGGTAAATCGTGAGCGCGACGTTCTCCATCTTTTGAAAATCGATCTTGTCGACCGAATCGCCGGGACGGTGGTAGTCCTCATGCTCGCCGTCAAAAAAGAAAACGATCGGAATACCCTTGCGCGCATAGTTGTAATGATCACTGCGGAAGAAAAAGCGGTTGGGGTCGGCCGGGTCGTCGTAGCGATAATCGTAAGTGAGATTCAGATACTGCTGGTTCACACTTGCAACCATATCCCCAAGCTCCGTGCTCATCATCTTTGAGCCGATAACATAGATCTCGTTTGGTCCGGAGAGAGCGTTGTTTCGCGGATTTGTGTCGCCTGTCTTTTTGCTGCGCCCAATCATGTCAATATTGATCTGCGTCACGATCTTCGCGAGCGGCAGCGTCGGATAGTTTGTGAAATAGCGCGAGCCCCACAGTCCTTTCTCTTCGCCAGCATGCCAGACAAACAACACCGAGCGTTTCGGTCGTATGCGGGCCTTCGCCAACGCTTCCGCCATCGCGAGCAACGCCGTTGTCCCGGAACCGTCATCATCCGCGCCGTTGTAAATCGCGTCGCCGTTTACCGGTAGGCCGACGCCTACGTGATCGTAGTGCGCGCCCAGGGCGACGTATTCGTTTTTGAGAATAGGATCGCTGCCCTCAAACACTGCTACGACGTTCTGCGTCGTGGCGCGATCGGATTTCACCTTCACGGTGATTGCGAGCTTCTTGTCCGGGTTCAGCGCAAACGGCTCCGGCGCTTTGCCGGCGTAAATCGACTCGAAGATCGACTGCGCGGTCTGCCGCTCGTCCTGGAACAAAACTTCTGCCACATGCGGCGAAAGAACAAGCTGCGGCATTTGTGCGCCGGCCGGCGATTGAAACTTGTCTACCTTAGTCACGCCGCGTTCGCTCACGCGGGTCCGATTGCGATCCCAATTTGCCAAATACTGGAAATCGGGAATGATGACAAGGCCCGCGACGCCTTGCTTCTGGGCATACTCGGCTGCGTTCATCCAGTCGTCGCCGCGTTTGCCGGAAAGATCGGAGGTCTTGATTCCCGTCGGGAAGCCGTTGACCGGACCGAAGATGACAGCGATTTTCCCTTTCGCGTCGATACCTTTGTAGGCGTCGATATTCTTCGACTTGACGAACCAACCGTTGCCGGCGAACACGAGTTGCGCCGCCGGCAGGTCAGCCGGCCGCGCTGACGGAATATAGTCAGTGCCAAAAGCCAGCATCTGGTCATTTAACTGCACCTGCGTTTCAGCTTTGTCGACCACATCTCGGCTCAGGGCGATCTTCTGAAAGTAACTGCCATCGTCCCCCGCCGGTTTGAATCCCCAACGCGACAAGTTCATGGCCAGGAATTTGGCGGTCGTATCCAGCCCGCGCGAAGGAGTGTCGCGACCCTCCATCTCGTCAGAAGCGATGAATGACAGGTAGTCTTTCAGTTGTGCTGCGCTGATCGTATCCACGCCTCTTTGTGAAGCCAGCGAAACGGGGGCGGCTTTCGCCGCGCGACTGACTTTGTTCTGGGCTAGAGACCGCGAGACTGCTGGGCCTGAGGAAAAACCAAAGACGACGACGCTCGTCAGCAAGACTGTTGCAATTAATCTTCGCATGTATTTTTCGGTTCGTTTACGCCAATACTGGGCGCGCATTAACGCGGATAACACGATCTGAAAAGCGATCCACGAAGTCACACGAATTTTCACGAAATAAGATTAGTGTTGCTTAGTGTGATTTAGTGGATCGTTACTTATGCTTCTAAATCAAGACAGTGATTGTTTAGGCATGCTGGACGGCGCCGACCAGCTTCGTCAACGTTTCCTTTGCGTCGCCATAAAGCATGCCCGTCACATCTTTGAAAAACAGCGGATTCTCGAGACCTGAAAATCCCTTCCCCTGACCGCGCTTCAATACCACCACCGACTTGGCGCGATCCACTTCCAGAATTGGCATGCCGGCAATCGGACTACTGGGATTGTCGCGCGCGTCGGGGTTGACGACGTCGTTAGCGCCGATCACAACCGCCACATCAGTCGTGGGAAACTCGGGATTGATTTGTTCCAACTCGTAGAGCGATGAGTAAGGAACGTTGGCCTCGGCGAGCAACACATTCATGTGACCGGGCATGCGTCCCGCCACCGGATGAATCCCATATTTCACAGTAACACCGCGCTTCTCGAGCGTGTCGGCCAACTCGCGTACGGCATGTTGCGCCTGCGCCGTAGCCATGCCGTAGCCAGGCACGAACACCACCTTGTTCGCATAGGCCAACTGCACCGCGATGTCGTCCAAACTCACTTCACGCATCACCCCTTGCTGCTCGCCTGCGGTTGCGGATGTTGGTGCACTTCCAAAGGCGCCGAACAGCACGTTCGTCATCGAACGATTCATCGCCCGGCACATCAGGATCGAGAGAATGAATCCGGAGAAGCCGTCGAGCGTGCCGGCAATAATCAAGACGTTATTCTTCAGCACGAAGCCGGTGGCGGCGGAGGCCAACCCCGCATAGGAATTGAGCAATGACATGACCACCGGCATGTCGGCGGCGCCGATGGGCAGCACCAGCAGCAGGCCGAAGACGAAAGCCAGACCGACCATGAGGAAGAAGAGCGGCATCGAGCCGGGGACAAAAATCAGGTAAACAAAAATTCCGATCGTCGTCGCCAGCAGCGCCATATTGAATACATTTTGTCCCTTGTAAGTAACCGGCGTGCCGCGAACGAGTCCCTGCAACTTGACAAAGGCTAACAGACTGCCGGTAGTCGTCAGCGCGCCCAGCATTACTTCAAAACCCAGCGCGCCCATCGTGATCGTCTCAAGGTGGCCACCAGCGCGATAGAACTCGGAAATTCCCACGAGCGCCGCAGCGAAAGCGCCGAAGGCGTGTGACAACGCGGTCCGTTGCGGCATCGCCGTCATCGGCACCCAAAGCCCCATCGCCAAACCAACCACCGATCCCAGCGCCAGGCCGGTAATGATCCAGGTGAAGCTCACGATCTCGAGATGCATCAGAGTGCCGATGATCGCCATCAGCATGCCAAACTCCGCCAAATGCATGCCGCGTTTGGCAGTCTCCGGATGACTCAATCCCTTGAGGCCGAGAATGAAAAGGATGGACGCCAGCAGGTAGCTTAGTTCGATGAAGTAGGTACGCACTTTTGAGTCGGCTTTTGGTCTTAGGTCTTTGTACTTTGTACTTTGTTCTTCGTACTTGGTTCTTCGTTCTTTGTCGTTTTCTGCTTACTGCTTACTGCTTACTGCTTACTGCTTTCTCCGCCGAGGGCTTGCGCTTAAACATCCGCAACATGCGATCGGTAATCACGAAGCCGCCGACGACGTTCGTAGTCGAACAAAACACAGCAGCGAATCCGAGAATCGTACTGATTGTGTTGTAGCGAGCGCCGGCGGTAACAATCGAACCGACCAGTGAAATGCCCGAGATGGCATTTGTCGCTGACATCAGCGGCGTATGCAATAGCGGCGGCACCCGCGAAATCACTTGGTAACCAAGGAAAGCCGCGAGGGCGAAAACGTAGAGCGACGAGATTAGAACACTTGTGGACATATGAAACTCCAGAATGAAGGACTAACTCATTCAACCATTGCTGCTTGAAGTAAGCGCGCGGAGTTGACTATTCTGATGATGTATACATTTTTGCCGCTGATCCGAAAGATGCTTCGATAGTGACCGTAAATCAGATGTCTGTATTTCCCCCGCAACAGGGCATTCTCGGGTATCAAGGGACATCTCTCAGGAAAGCGGCCCAGACTCTCAACTTGCTTTTCCAAATTGAGAATGAATTTCGTCGCATTGTCCGGATTGTCGGCCCCGATGAAACTCCAAATCTCCTCAAGATCCTGTTCCGCTCTTTTAGAGAAGCTAACTACGAATCTTATGGGCATTCTTAAACTCTCTAAGAACCGAACGAGCACTTCGGACGCGTCCCGCAGAAACGTCCGCCTCACCTTCCGCCAAAAGTCCTGCCAAATTGAAGGCTCTCAGATATTTCTCATAAGTCCTGGCATCAAGCAGCACTGCGTCTGCGCGGCCGTTTACGGTTAAGACCACCGGACGCCCAGTCTTGTGGACTTGCTGCAAAATCTCCCGTGTATGACGCTTAAGGTCGGTAACGGACCGAATATCCTCAGATGGGCTGAATGACATTGTTGCTTCTCCTCGCACTGAATTCAGCTCCTAATTTAACATACAATTAGGCGGTGCCTGCAGCGTTGGCTGCCGCTACTCGCTGGTTCACAAACTGCCCTGCATGTGTGACACACGACGGGCCAACCACATCATCGTTCATGTCGACATGCAACTCGCCGTCCTTGATTAGTAGACCCAGAAACGCTGTGACGTTACGCGAATAGAGTTGGCTGGCGTGAACCGGAACAGTTGCGGGCAAATTCGTTGGCGCCATGATCACGACGCCGTTCCGTTCGACAACCTCGTCAGGCTTGCTGGGTTCGACGTTGCCTCCAGTTGTCCCTGCAAGGTCGACGACTATAGCACCGCGTTTCATTCCGTCCACCGCGGCTTCGTCCATCAACAACGGCGCGCGACGCCCAGGAACCTGCGCTGTTGTAATTACCACGTCCGCGGTCCTGGCGTGTTCCGCAATCAAGTCTCGCCCGCGCTTCAGTGCTTCTTCTGACAACTCAACTGCGTAACCACCCGCGTCTTCAGTCTTGAGTCCACCGAGATCGACTTCCAAAAACGTCGCGCCGAGCGAGCGCACTTGTTCACCCGCGGCGGCGCGAACGTCATACGCTTCGACGACTGCGCCTAATCGCCGCGCCGTGGCAATCGCCTGCAAGCCGGCGACGCCGGCGCCCAGTACCAGGACGCGCGCCGGCTTCACGGTGCCCGCCGCGGTCATCAACAAGGGAAACATTCTGGGAATATTTGCAGCCGCCACCAGGACTGCTTTGTAACCAGCCACCGTGGCCATTGACGAGAGCGCATCCATCGACTGCGCGCGCGTGATGCGCGGCACCAGTTCCATCGCAAACGTGGTAAGGCCCCCAATCAACGCTGGTTGCAACGCCTGGGGCTCATCGAGCGGACGCAGGAAGCCAAGCACCACCGCACCGTTTCGGAGTTTGGCAAAGACTTCATCCGAAGGACGATTGACGGTAACCAAAACGTCAGCGTCTGCGAGTATCGCATTTCGATCCGCGGAGACTTCCGCGCCGGCCTCTGCGTATTCCGCATCTGCTCGCGCGGCGCCGAGACCCGCGCCGCTTTCAACGATCACCGACGCCTTAAGACCCAGCAGTTTCTTCACCGAGTCAGGCATCAGCGCCACGCGCGCTTCTCCCGACAGTTCTTCTTTAAGGACCGCGATCTTCATTTCAACTCAGCCCGATCCGATTGAGTGAAATTGCTCTGGCGTCTGCGGAAATTTTCCTTCTTTGCAAAGGAGCGCACCTTCGCATTTGTCGGTATGGTCAGGGAAGAGTTTGGCATAAACCCGGCGAGTGTTTTCAGTTTGTGCGAGCAATTTGCAGTATAACACCCGCGCAAAGCGTCTCAACAATAGATTCAGATTCCAGTAAACCGGCGCGCAGGGCAACAAGTTGGTGGTTTGCCATCTTTCGCGCCGGCCCACTATAATCAATTGTTGTTCCACGGCGCATTGGTGTAGTTGGTTAACACGCTGCCCTCTCAAGGCAGAGATCACGGGTTCGAGTCCCGTATGCGCTACCATTTTTTCGTCGCTTACAATATTTAAGAACCCCCCGGTGCCTTGACCCTCGCTACGACAGCTACAACAGAAATTATCGACGAAAGCATAAGGAGAGACAGATGACACAACTGAGAAAGATAGTATTGTCCGGCGTGTTGGCGGGCTTTGCGGCATCGTCGTTCGTTGGCCGTATCGCTACTGTCCCAATCGCTAACGCCGAGACTGCCGAGGACAGCAAGGCTGCGAAACCAGCCAAAGTCAGTTACATACCAATCCCCGCCGGCGACTACAAAATTGATCAGGCGCACACTGTCATCGGGTTCTCTATTCGTCACAACGAAATCACTTTGGTGACCGGTCGCTTTAAGGAGTTCACCGGTGCGATTCACTATGATGCCAAGGACGTTACCAAGTCGTCCGTTGAGTTCAAGGCCAAAGTCGAGAGCATCGACACAGGCGTGGAAGCGCGCGACAAGCACCTGCGAACGGCAGACTTCTTCGAAGTGGAAAAATTTCCGGAGCTGACTTTTAAGACCACCAGCGTCGCGCGGAAGGGTAAGGGCTACGTCCTGACCGGCGACTTAACACTCAAGGGAGTCACCAAACAAATCGCGCTTCCGTTTACCATTACCGGTGCGATCAAGGACGCTCGCGGCAACACGCGCATGGGCATCGCCGCGCAGACAACAATTGACCGTCGCGATTATGGTATCACCTGGGGTCACGCACTCCCGGGCGGAGGATTCGACGTCGCCCACGATGTCGTGATTGATCTCCAGCTTGAGGCGCTTCAGCCGGCGCCGAAGCCCGCAGGTTAAGAGTTGCGTTTGCTGGCGACAGAAATGAAACGGCCCCCTTGCTGATTTCCCCGAACAGGACACGGGTTCGAGTCCCGTATGCGCTACCAAAATACTAAACGGCCACCGTCGCGACGATCGATCGACGGCGGCCGTTTTTATTTTTACTTACCGCCTTCTGCTTACTGCCTTTTGCCTGCTCTGGTTAGTCCTGCCTGGTTAGAAGACCAGCCTGGCCGCAAGCTGGATGTTTCGCGAGCCGCCGCCGCCGAGAAACGGATTGCCAATCCCGACGTCCGGGGTGACCGTGATTGGCAGAAAGCCGGTGCCGCGCCCGGTTACCGGATCGACGCTGGAAGTAAAGTCGGCGGCAAAACTCGGCAACAGCGGGTTCGAAAAGTTGGGATGATTGAAGATGTTGAAGATCTCGGCGCGCAGTTGAATTTTCACTTTCTCAGTGATCGGCGTGTCCTTGAAAATTGAGAAGTCAACATTTCTGTAACCCGGCCCACGCAGGGCGTTGCGACCTAACGAGCCAAAGTGCCACGTCCCTGGAAGGCATGAAGCCGCGCTGCCGTCGCCGGCTGGATCAAGAGTGCACGGCACTTTGAACGCGGATAGATTGATGAACCGGTCCGGAGCCCGTGTGCCTGCGTAGGGATCGCCAATAATGTCGGGCCGCGGGAAAAACTCGCCGGTGTTGTTGTAGTCATCGAACAGCGTCAGATGAAACGGATTGCCACTCCGCACCGTGAGTACTGTATTGAGTTGCCAGCCCTGGCCGAGGCGCGGATGGCCTTTCGCGAAGTTTGGAATATTGTAACTGGCCGTGGCTACGAAGCGATGCCGGCTATCAAAGTTGGAGTTGCCGCGCTCCAGATCGGCGCGGAAACTGTTGTCTGGCTGCGTGGCGTTAGCGACGTAGTCCTGACCATCAGAGGCATTATCAATCGAGTGAGACCAGGTGTAATTGACTGCTGAGGTCCAACCACGACGATTGCGCAAGGTGAAGCTCGTCTGCAGCGCGTTATAGTTGGAATTAGCGCTCGTCTCGAGATGATTCACGTAAAAGAACGTGCCGCCGGAAGGCGCAAAAGGCCCGTTATCAAATGGCCGCGCGGATGATACGCTCGGGTTCGCCGGCTGGTTGATGTCGCGATAGCGAAAGAGCTTCGTGCCGTGTGAGCCGACGTAACCCACTTCCAACACGCCGTTCTTAAACAGCTCGCGCTGCACATTCAGGTTGAAGTTTTGCACGTAAGGCGTGCGCAACTTTGGATCGACGGCAAACACGTCCGAGTCGGCGAAGCCGCTGTAAATGGGAACGCCGTTCTGGATCGTGCCGACGGTAGAAAACGAGAACAATATTGGTGAGGGACCGACGGGATTGAAAGCTGGGCCGGGATTGAAAGTATTGAATGGCAGTTGGCCGGCGAAGAAGTCTTGCGAAAACGCGTCGTAGAACAAACCCCAGCCCGCGCGCACAACAGTCTTGCCTTTGCCTTTCAGATCCCAGGCCAAACCGACACGCGGTGAAAAATTGTTCCAATCACGCTGGTACAAACGCGGCAGGCCTGGCGTACCAACCAGCACCAAACCTCTCGTGCGATCGAAGTTGCTCAGTAGATTATTTTTCTCGCCAATGACGCCGAAGTAGTCCCAGCGCAAACCAAGGTTCAGAGTCAGGCGCGAATTCGTGCGAAAGGTATCCTGAAGATAGCCGGCATGCGAGTTTTGAAACGTATTGCGGTTCGAGTTTCCACGTGCGGCGCGTCCACCGCCCAGATTGCCGGCCAGAAAATCCGCCAGCGTGTCGAAATCCAGGCGGCCGCGATAACCGGCGTCGAAGAACTGGCTGACCGTCGTGCGACGAAACTCGTAACCGAATTTCAGATCGTGACGCGCGCGCTTCCAGGAGAAGTTGTCAATCACCTGGTAGTTTGTGTCGGTGCGCGCGCGTGGCACGGAGAGGGTGGCGCCGATGTTGGCGATGCCGAGGTCGTCATGGATGCGAATAAGCGGCAGACCGAAATCCTGTGCGTCGGTGATCCCGGTGTTCAGACCAATCGAGCTCGGATCGAAGTTGCTGTCTTCGGGGAAAAATCCTTCCTTGAAGCGGTTGTAGCCAAAGCGCAGCTCGTTTACCCGCGTCGGTGAAAGGATTTTCAAATAAGAGACCGAAAGGAGATGAACCTTTGTCGGCGTGACTGTGTTGTAGCCCGGCAAAACGTTGCCGGCCAGAATTGCGAGCGGAAAGGATTGGTTACTAGTGCCGTAAAAATAACGGCCGGTTAGTTGGTTATC
Organism: Chloracidobacterium sp.; assembly: GCA_031370285.1. Lineage (GTDB taxonomy): Bacteria > Acidobacteriota > Blastocatellia > Pyrinomonadales > Pyrinomonadaceae > PSRF01. Next base: position 50,143 of record JANMQG010000176.1, read on the forward strand.
TTTATCAAAAGAGTGGTCGATTTTGCCGATAAGACTGTCGACGTCATTCAACGCGCGGGTTGTCACAAAGAGGTTTGGCGCACCCGTGTTGTCAAATAAAGGAAGCGGACGATTAGGCGCGGGCCAGGGATTCCGCGCCAGCAACCTGGTAATAACCGGATTCGTCGCCCCGCCCAGCGCGGCGATTTCCCTGGGGTCAGGAACGCGCGCTGTCGAGTTCAGACCGACGCGCTCCCGCTGCCCTTCGTAGGCGAAGTAGAAAAACGCACGGTTGCGAACGATAGGACCACCCAACGAGCCACCAAACTGATTATTTCGAAACGCGGTTTCGGGGTCGGGCTTGGGATTGAAGAAGTTTCGCGCGTCAAGCTTGTTATTACGGACGAACTCAAAGAGTGAGCCGTGCAGAGCGTTTGTGCCGGACTTGGTAACGATGTTTACGATGGCGCCTGAGTTTCTGCCGTATTCGGCTTCGAAGTTTGAAAGTATTGCGGCTTCGGCGATCGCTTCAATAGGCAGGATGGTCGCAGGGGTCCCAAACACTCCGGCTTCGTTGATTGCCGGCAAATTGCGATAACCGTCATTCATGTCAGTCCCGTCCAGCAGGAAGTTATTAGCGCGTCCGCGATTACCGTTGGCGCTAAACAAGCCGAATGATCCAGGTGAATCAGTAGCGCCCGACGGGTCCCCGGTTGCGCCGGGCACCATAACCAGAAACTTTGTGAAGTCGCGACCGTTGACCGGCAGATCCGCCACCTCTCGGGTGCCGATTGTCCCGCCGAGGGTGTTGTTGGTAGTTTCGACCTGGGCCGCCGCAGCGATGATGACGGTGGCCTGAGAACCGGCAACGGCCAGAGTGACATCTACTCGCCGCTCCGCTGATACTTCCACCAACACTCCCGTGACAGTCGAACCTTGAAAGCCTGATTTTTCAGCTTTGACTTCATAAGTACCGGTCTGCAACTCGGCAATCGAGTAGTTACCAAACTCGTCGCTGGTGGTTGTTCGCTCGATCGCGGTGCCGATGTTCGTTGCCTTGACGGTGGCGCCAGGCACAACAGCGCCGTTGGGGTCGGTCACGGTGCCGAGAATGGTTCCGCGAAAAGTTTGCGCAGACAAGGTGCTCGCCAAGGCCATTAACAGAACAATAGCGACGGCAAAGCCAAATGCCCTTCTACTCAGGGAGCGATGAGTTGTCGTGAAAACTTCTACGATTGTAATTTGGGATTGACTCGTTCTGTTTACCATAGGACGCTTTACCTCCTCGGCTTCTAAAACGATTGCAGAATCAAATAGCGAGTTGTGAAGCTGCGGTGGACTACTCGCGGTACGCTGGGATTATATCTTTACGGTAAGCGTAGTCAATGTCTATGGTCTCCTCAAACCTACAACCCGTCATGTCCAAATAAGTACAGAAGCGCCAGCGGACCGGGATCCAGCAGGGCGGCCCGGCTGGGGTGTGGTGGCGACAAGTGCCCTCGAATTGCGCAACCTTTCAGGATCTGACCGGCAACACCCGCTCGTCTCTTGTGACTTTATACACGCCTGTAATAAAGTCAGGACTCACTCTTTTAATGCGAATTCGCGAAGGGGACCGATGACACCGTCTTTATCTGAAGACTCGATCCGAGAGATCACGACGCGCCTAACTAAGGCGAACAGCGATTTCGCCAACAAGTATCCCGGCGAAACCGGCAAGCGCCAGCCGGTGCACACGGTCTATGGCGGCGCGCATCTCTTCAAATCTGATTCGGCTGCGCGCCTCGGCGCGTTAGCACGGCGATCGCTGGATCAGTTTGCGCCGGATTTTATGAGCTTCGCCAAAGCGGTTGGACTGGGCGGCGCCGACCAACTTCCGGATTCACCCGAAGAAGATGATGGGCTGCTAAACCGGCTGGAGGCCAATCGCGAACAAGTGCGCCTGGAAAACAAGGCCGCCTGGTTCGCTCACGCGGTCTACAACCGCGTTAGCGAGAAACTGCGCCGCGAGCCGGTGGAGGATTTTCGCATCGACTTTGAAGACGGCTACGGCAATCGACCCGACGATGAAGAAGACGGACACGCGGCGGCGGCGGCAATTGAAGTAGCCGAAGGGATGACAAACGGCACGCTGCCGCCGTTTCTCGGCATCCGCATCAAGCCATTCACCGAAGAACTGCGGGCGCGCAGCATGCGCACGCTCGACATTTTTGTTTCTACTTTGGTGGAGAAGTCCGGGCGTAGACTGCCCGAGAATTTTGTCGTTACGCAGCCGAAGATTACGATCCCAGAACAGGTCAGCGCGCTGGCTGATCTTTTTGAGTTGCTTGAAAGCAAGACTGGCCTGGCAGCAGGCTCTCTCAAACTCGAAATGATGATCGAGACTACACAGTCGATTATCAACGCTCGCGGTGAAATCAACCTGCCGCTTTTGTTGGCGGCGGCGCGCGGTCGTTGTGTTGCCGCACATTTCGGGACGTACGACTACACGGCGAGTTCCAGTATCACGGCGGCGCACCAGCACATGATGCATCCCGCCTGCGACTTTGCGAAACACATGATGCAGGTTTCTTTTGCCGGCACCGGCATCTGGCTGTCGGATGGCGCCACCAACATTATGCCGGTGGCGCCCCACCGCTTTAGTGAAGGCGGATCACCGCTGACGCCGGACCAGATCGCGGAGAATCGCGCCGTAGTTCATCGAGCCTGGAAGCTGCATTACGATCACATTCAACACTCGCTCGAGAACGCCTTCTATCAGGGTTGGGACCTGCATCCAGCGCAACTGCCCACGTGCTACGCTGCCGTCTATGCCTTCTTTCTCGAAAGCCTCGACGCCGCTTCAGAGCGTTTGAAGAATTTCGTGGAGAAGGCAGCCAAGGCAACGTTGGTCGGTGATGTGTTTGACGATGCGGCGACAGGCCAGGGACTGCTCAACTATTTTCTGCGCGCGATTAACTGCGGCGCGCTGAAGGAAGAAGAGGCGGTTGAGCTTTCGGGTCTTACGGTGGCTGAATTGCGGTCCGGTTCATTTATGAAAATACTGAACAACCGGCAGAGCTTGTAAAGCGGGCCCCGAAGTTCAGGCTTGAGAGTCCCCACGGGAGCTCTGCCGACGCGTAGCGTCGATCTGAATTTAGCCCGGTGTTTCAACGCCGGGAGAGCTAACGAACGTAACCGCGTCACGTAGCGACGCCAGAAGAGGAATAAATGAGAACTTTTCTCAGCTTGTTACTATTCGGCACACTTTTGCTGACAAATATTTCTGCAATGCAAAGACGTGGCAGTAAGAAGACGGCCGGCGATCCGGAACTCCGGAAGAAGATCAGCCGGTTCGCTCCCACGACCTTGACGGCCAACACCGCTCGTCTCTCCCCCGGCGATCGCAAAGCCCTGAACAAGATCATCGCAGCGGCAGAGTTGCTTGATCCGTTGTTTCTGCGTCAGGTGTGGAGCGGCAACGACGAGCTTCACAAAAAGCTCGCGGCGGACCAGAGTGCGGCTGGACGCCAGCGCTTGCATTATTTTCTAATCAACGACGGACCCTGGTCGCGGCTCGATAACAACGAGCCTTTCATCGCAGGTGTGCCGCGCGAGAAGCCGTCCCACGCGAATTTCTACCCTGATGAAATGACCAAAGACGAATTTAATTCCTGGCTCGCGGGGCTGCCCGGCTCAGAGAAAGAGAATGCTACCGGCTACTTCTATACGATTCGCCGTGACGCCAGCGGCAAGTTAATGAGCGTGCCTTACACGCAGGAGTATCGAGAATTTCTCGAACCCGCTGCGAAATTGCTGCGCGAAGCTGCGGCGCTGACGACGAACCGCACTTTGAAGGATTTCCTGAGCAAGCGCGCCGACGCCTTCACTTCAAACGACTACTACGCGAGCGACGTCGCCTGGATGGACCTCCAGGGACCGATTGATGTGACCATCGGTCCTTACGAAACTTACGAAGACGAACTCTTCGGCTACAAAGCTGCGTTCGAAGCCTATGTCACACTGACGGACGCCGCCGAGAGCGCGAAGCTTCAGAAGTTCAGCCAACACCTGCAGGAGCTGGAAAACAACCTGCCGCTTGAGGCGCGTTACCGTAATCCGAAGCTGGGCGCATCGTCGCCGATGCGCGTCGTAAATGAAGTCTTCGCCTCGGGCGAGGGAAACAACGGCGTGCAGACTGCGGCCTTCAATCTTCCTAACGACGAAAGGGTAGTGAAGGAAAAAGGTTCGGCGCGGATCATGTTGAAGAACGTTCAGGATGCGAAGTTCAACAAGGTCCTCATTCCGATCACACGCGTTGTGCTGACTACCGCTCAACAACGCGCAGTCGCTTTCGATTCGTTTTTCACGCACATTCTCATGCATGAGTTGATGCACGGACTAGGGCCGCACAACATTACCGTCGACGGCCAGGCAACTACGGTCCGCTTGCAACTCAAGGAACTCTATTCGTCGATTGAAGAAGCGAAGGCAGACGTGACGGGCCTTTGGGCGCTGCAGTATCTCATCGACAAAGGCGTCATCGACAAACAAATGCAGCGCACGCTCTACACCACTTACCTCGCCAGCATGTTTCGCTCAGTGCGTTTCGGGCTGACCGAGTCGCACGCGCGCGGCGTGGCCATGCAGTTTAACTACTTCACGGATGAAGGCGCGATCAAGTTTGACGCGGCGACCGGCAAGTTCAGCGCTGACGATGCAAAGATGAAAGAGGCGGTGCGGAAACTAACTCACGACTTGCTGACGATTGAGGCAGAGGGCTCTTACGTCAAGGCGAAGGCAATACTCGATAAGTATTCGCTAGTTCGTCCGGAGATGAAAGGCGCGTTGGATCGGTTGATCGAAGTGCCGGTGGATATTGAGCCGATCTTTCCGCTGGCGAAGTAGGTAGGACAGGCATTCCTGCCTGTCCCTCTTCAGAAGTCGCAGCCACAGCGATTGACAACGGTGTCCTTCCAATATCGCCAGACAGGAATGTCTGCGTTACTAGGCACGTCGAATAAATTTCGCTGCCACCCAACCGGCAAGAATAAGCACTGCGAGCACGGCCCAGTTGTAGCGGTCGCCGTAGGTGACGCCGGGGAAGTGATTGCTGATCATTATGAACACGACCGGCACGGCCATGAAGGTATTTTGTTTGGAGCGCAGCTTGGCCTGAGCGCTCAAACCGTCGTCGGGTTTTTGTCCAGCATTGATTGCCGCAATCATCTTCTTCTGGGTCGGCAGGATTCGCATCCACACATTAGCCGCCATGATCGTTCCCAACAACGCGCCCACATGAATGTAAGCTGCGCGACCGGACAGATAGCGAGTCAAGCCGTAGGTAACCCCGACGATCAGCAAATAAGCAACAACCGCAAAAGCCTGCTCGTTTTTTCTCAGCGGCGAGAGCATCATCAGATCGTAGACAATCCAGCCGAGGACCAGAACTCCGATCCCTAAACCGATAGCCGCAGGCACGCTAATGTCGCAAACGTCCGGGTCAACCAACGCGCCGCCGCCGATATAGTAGACAAGCACCAGCAGCGCGAAACCGCTGAGCCAGGTTGTGCCCGCTTCCCAGCGAAACCAATGGAGCGTGCGCGAAACGAGATCGGGCACTTTACGTTTCTCGACCACGTAAAAGCCGCCGCTGTGTACCATCCAGATTTGTGCCGCGCTACTAGTGTTGGCGACTGCTTTCTCTTCTTCGCTGAGGCGCGCATCGAGCCAGGTGAAGTAGTAAGTAGTCCCCACCCACATGATGCCCGCGAACACATGAACCCAGCGGAAGATCAGATTGAGCCATTCGCTAAGAGTTGGATCGATGGTCATCTTTTGTCCGGTAAACTTTGGGACCTGAATAAATACCGCGAAGCGGTTGTGACCTCCAGCCCAACGTTGCCGCTCAGCGGCTACGTTGGGTATGGACGTATGAACGAGGACGCAACCCCATCGGGGTTGAGGCGGATTTGATTTCAATACCCTCGGCGGCAACCCTGGGCTATAGGTCGCAACCGCTTCGCGGTACTTGTTCAGATCTTCCTTTAGTCTGTCGCTAACTAGAACTGGCTCTCTTGCAGGATCGACAAAATGAAGTTTGTCGGACAAGTGTTAACTGCCGCGGTAAGTAGAGTAACCAAACGGGCTGATCAAAAGTGGCACATGATAGTGTTGCGCCGCATCGTCGATTTTGAAGACCACCGTAACCTGCGGGTAAAAATACTCGATGCCGAGTTCCGTGAAATAGTGCTCCGTATCGAACACCAGCCGATAGGTGCCGCCCGAAAGCGGTTCTTCAACCAGAAAGAAGGGCTTCACCCGGCCATCTTCATCGGTCCAGGCATGACTCAACTCGGCCCAGGTTTCATCCGTATTCTGGATGTCCAGATGGACAGCGACGCCACCGGCGGGCGCGCCGCGTGAGACGTCAAGTATGTGCGTTGAGATGGTGCTCATTACGAGTCTGGAGTCTACAGTCTGGAGTCGCGTGTCAACAAGAACAATTTGTTCAAAGGGCGGTCTTCACGAGTTTAAGTTATCGAAGAGCCTTCTCAATCTCAGTTGCGTAATCTTCGCCTGCTCGGCTGCGGCAATGCGCAACTCCTCGTCTGCATTGTTTTCCAAGCGGCCGCGCAGGATGGCCAGCATCTCTTCAGAGCTTTTCCCCGAAGCGCAGACAATAAATATGTAGCCAAACTTCTCTTCGTAGGCCCGGTTTAACTCAGCCAGCGCGACGAGCGTCTGCTGGGCGGAATTGCGAATCCCGGATTGTTCGTCTTCAGACCACTGCCGCGCTTCAACCGCAGTCGCGGCTGCCGCTTTCTTTTCTCCGATTTTCGGATGGCTGTGAAAGGCCTCGAGCCAATCTTGCGGCTCGAGCGACCACCAAACGCGATCCGCGTCAGCGATCAAGGCGTCCAAGTTCTCAAAGGGTCTTTCAGCGGTGAAGCGTCGCGCCCATTCTCTTGAACCACAACACTTCAAGCATTCTCCTTCGGCCTTGCTCGGTGACATTGAATTCAGCGATGCAAGTTCAAGATCCGACACTGGGCTATTAGCAGTTTTCAAGTTGGATTGTACCTTACAACAAGCCAGCAAAGCTGGCGGAAGAAAGTAGCCCAGGGCGTGAGCCCGGGGTTCGGGCCCTCATAGATGGCTGAGCCCCGCAAGGGCGACAGAGTTTTTGTCAGCGATGTCATTTCTTGAGTAGATGGAAAATGTTCGCGCTTCGCGCTCATAGCGGGCGAGACGCCCGCGCTCCCAGCCAATCACTTGTCGCCTGAATCGAGCTTTCCATAAACCCGCAAGCGGCTCACACCGCCATCTGGAAAAATGTTGAAGCGCAAATGCGAAACGGTGCCGGCGTCCAAAATTTCTTCCTCGAAGAAGTGTCGCGTATGGGCCTGCAGTTTTGTGCGCGGCAGCACCGGTTTCCAGTCGAGCGAAGTAGGCAGAACATTGCCTGTCGTCCGGCATCCTTCGAGCGCGCAGCTCTCGGGAAAATTTCCTTTGAACCAGGCCGTGTCAACTTCAAGCCGACGAATCTGGCCGGGCTGGCCAAGTCTGATTATTGTCCAATCGTTACCCGGGCCGCGACGGCGTTTAGTTTCCCAACCGTCGCTCATGTTCGCGGCTCTGCCCGGCATAATCAAATTGTGACGGTGGCCAAAAAACATATCGCTACAATCGAGCACCAGACCACCATTCTCAACCGCCGCGAGGTCGACGTCCCCGCCAATGCGTTTGAGTCGATCCCAATCAGGCACAACCTCGCCATAAACTCTTAACCGCGCCACGCCACCGTCAGGGTAGATTTTGAAACGCAGATGCGTGCAGCGTTGTTCGCTCTCGATAGCAAAAGGGTTTTGCGAATCACCTGCGAGCGCCGACTGTGGCAGGATTTCAGTCCATTGTATTGCTTCGCTTGTCAGTTCTTCTACAGTTGGCACACCAGCAAGGGTGCAGGCTTCGAGTGAACAGTGCTCGGGATAATTGCCGCGGAAGAAACTGGTATCGACTACGACGCCGCGAACAATCCCGGGCAGACCGAGACGGATGATGCACCAGTCGTAGCCGGGCGTGCGCCGGCGCCGCGACTCCCAGCCGTCCATCCACTTTCCCAAATCGGTGTACTTGCCTTCGATGAAGATCGGAGCGGCCGGCTTGAGGAGATTTTCTTTGGGCGCAAAAAAATCATCGTTGGCGAAGAGCACGGCGCCGCCAAGTTTTTCTGCAGCGAGATCAACCAGTTCAGTAAAGTCCATTTGCGCTTCTAACCTTCGGGGTAAAAAACAAAAATAGTGCAGCCGGTTTTCGACTGCGGCACGTGCGACGAGCCTTTTGGATTGTGAATGAAACTGCCGGCGGGGTAATCGCGAACGCCGTCATTGAAGACGCCGGAAACTACATAGACTTCCTCAGGTCCCGGCTCATGCAGATCGATTCCTTCCCAACAGGCGCCCGGATCGATTTCAACCACCTGCGCTGTCGCTCCGTTCGGGGCTTGCCACAGTGTTCGCACCCTGATGGTGCCGCCGAATTTCTCTTTTACGGGCGCGTCTTCGGTTAGCGCCCACTCTACGTCAGGCATAACATCTTCTCCGTTTCTCCCGCCCTGTCTCACAAGCAAGCTAAAGCTTGAACTCTGAACTACGGGCGCCGGTTTGCGTTAGCAGCAGTCCGTGCGGTTCGCCGATAAATTCGCCGCTATCATATATCTTCCGGCCACGAAGAAAAGTTTTCTCTACTACTCCCGCTAAAACCCGGCCCTGATACGGCGTCAGCTTGTGACGATGATGAAGCCCATCGCCCTCAACCTTAAACTGCTTCGCCGGATTCCAAATGACAAGGTCGGCGTCGTAGCCGATTGCAATTGAACCCTTGCGACTTTCCAAGCCGACAAGTTTTGCCGGCGCACTACACAACCAGCGCGCCAGGTCTTCAAGAGAAAAGCCACGGCGCTTGCTCTCCGTCCACACAATCGGCAAGCGCAGCTGGAGAGAAGATATGCCACCCCAGGCCTGAAGGAAATCTCCACTCTCCCGCAACTTCATTGCGGGCGGACAGGGCGAATGGTCGGAAACGATCATGTCGATCGTGCCACTGGCGAGCGCACTCCACAATTGCTCACGGTTTTCACGCTCGCGAATTGGCGGACAACATTTGAATTCCGTGGCACTGTCAGGAATTTCTTCAGCGGCAAATGTCAGGTAATGCGGACACGTTTCCGCCGTGATCCGGAGTCCCGCCGCTTTTGCTTCGCGCAGCAACGACAAGGAGTCGGCGGATGAGTGGTGAACAATGTGAACGCGAGTGCCAAACTCCCGGCTCAATTTGATCATTAAGGCGACGGCTTCGTCTTCCGCCGCACGCGGACGAGACGCCAGGAAGGTTGCGTACAGAGTAGGACAGACATTCATGCCTGGAGAAGTTGGACAGTCACCGAACTCCACCGTTGTGGCCGCAACTTCTGAAGAAGGACAGGCAGGAATGCCTGTCCTACTCATTGGTCCGGGCACTTCCGCATGAACTATTAGCAGCGCGCCCAGCCTCCGGAGCTCAGGCAGTGCTTGACGCAGATCGTCCTCAGTAACGTTCGAAAATTCTTCGACGCCGGAGTGAATTAGAAAACACTTGAAGCCCACCACGCCGGCGGCGGAAAGCGCGGCAAGCTCACCGGTGTTTCCCGGAACCACGCCGCCCCAAAAGCCAACGTCAACGGAGCACTGGCCGCGCGCCGCTACTAACTTTTCTGCCAGGCCTGCAACCGTGGTTGTCGGGGGAATGGAGTTGAGCGGCATATCGACGAGCGTTGTTACGCCGCCGGCTGCCGCGGCTCGCGTGGCGGTCGCAAATCCCTCCCATTCAGTGCGGCCCGGCTCGTTGATATGAACGTGCGTATCGATCAGCCCCGGCATCACCAGCGATGCTTCGTTTGCTTCTATCAGCTCGCAACCCTCAGGCACACTTTCGTAAGAGCCGATAGCAACGATCGTGTCGTCAACGATATGTATCGAAGCAGGCGCAATCGAATCCGGTAAGATAACTCTGGGCCCACGTATGACGAGATTAGGTGCCGGCATTAAATATGGTAGTGCAAACCGTTAGTTTGCGAGCGTCCGCAAGCTAACCGGGTTCCCCCGGGCGGGGTGGTAGCAGCTCCCGGTTACTCCTCAGACGAAAGATGGCGGTGGTGGTGGCAAATTTGGTTGCACGTCGCTCAGTCCAAACACTTGCTCATAGGCCGCTGCGATCGCGGCAAAACTGATGGGCATTACCAGGAAGATGCCCACATAGCATAGGAACAACCCGGCAAAACTCAGGAGGCCGGTTAACAGGAGCATTCCCAGCAAGCGCCAGAAATTTGCAAACGCTGCGCGTATGCTTAACTTTACCGCATTGAGTCCCGACAGACGACGGTTAACAATCAACGGGTAGGCAAACGTGAATACAACGGAAAGAACAATCAAGAGCACCATGATTACGAGCCAAACAACGCCAAAGATTCCGAAGAAGCCAAGCAGCGCTCCGGGATTGGGCTCGCCATTCCCGGAAATGCCTATCATCGCAAACATTCCTACATAAAAGAGGATGTACGTCGGTACGATGACTACGATAATCGGAATCATGTGGAGCAGCGTGGCGATAACCGCGTCGCCAAAGTAGTCAAAGCCTTTGAAGAGCAGGCCGAACTCAATTGGCTGGCCGCGCCTGGTTTGAAACAGAGCCAGATAGATGCCGCACATCATCGGCCCCATCAGGATTCCCAAGGGGATCACGCTGCCGATTAGCATCCCTACCACAGTCATGCCAACGAAAAGCCAGTATTGACTCTTGATCAGATTCCAACCGGCCTTGATACATTCGACCGGCTCTACTGCATTTCGTTTGAACTCGATTTCATTGAAGGGAAAGCTCATGGTTTCGGTCCTTTCACTGGGGACTTAACTGGCTATTAGTATCACGTTTCCAGCCGACCTTATCTATTAGTTGCAACAACTGTCCCTTTATCACTTCGGTGTAGACCAGGGCGCCCATGTTGTTGGGATGACCAAGCGAAGCATAACGGCAAATGAGAAAGAGATCCTCCCGGTCTTCCTTTTGTTTTTTTTCTTCCTTAATACCCTTTGGTTTCTTAAACGTTTCTCCACAACTCTTGATTCTGCTTTCCCTGACGTGATCGTTCGCTTTGTAGGCAGCGGTGCCGAATGAAAGTAAGACCACTACTTTCGCGAAGCCGGAAGCTTTTGTGGAAGCGAACAAAAAGGTCCACAGCAGTGTTTCCGGAGCTGCAAACACATGTTCAGATCCAAACTGAATTTCAGCGAACATCACTTTAGGTGATGACGGCTCGGGGTTTGCTGCGCCGTTTGTTTTCATGACAGCTTCAACCAAACTTGCGGTTGAAGTCTTATACCACTCGTCTGAGAGAGCTATCAGACGTTGTCGCATCTCCTTATCAGTCATACGCCGGGCTTCAGGTCTTTGATTATTCAATTTTTTCACCAGCTGTCGCAGGAAGGCGTTGTCAGCCGTTAGTAAAGAAACTATCGGATAGTAACCGGTGACGACCACCTGTGATCGCGGAAAACTATTCCTGACCCGCTGCAACAGAAGCCGCATTTTTTCGCCACAGCTCTGTCTTACCTGCGTCCGCAAATCTTCCAGCGGGGTTGACGCGGCCAAAAGATTTTTTACCCCGACGTCATTTATGCAGCCGTTCATGAGGATCAGAGCCGGACTTGCCTGGTTCTCTCTGTAAAACTGGATCGCGTGATCCAACTGTTCATTTATTGTTGGCGAAGTCAGATTAACTTCGCCGACGCTGGTGGTGAAAGTGGGTTGCGCCAAAGCTGATCCTGAAATGACGGCGCCTGAATGAGCCTCAACGTGTACTTTTACTTCTCTGTTAGTCTTCTCCTGCAGCCAGCACTTCACCCGCGACGAAAATTTTTCATCGTCTTTAAGCCCTTGTCCCCACATTATCGAGTCGCCGATTACCAGCATCTGCAGAGCGTCGTCCCCAGAAGGCTTGACCTGATTCGGACAGTCGGCGAAGGCAGCCGACGCCGCCAGCAGAAGGACGACTACCAGTCCGACGACAGGCAGAGCTGCTTTATTTAGGCTTTTTCGTGTCATCGAGATTTCAGTTGGCGCAAGAAATCCTCCAGCACATTCAGGCTGACTTTAAGACGATAGTCCCTGGTGGAGCGAATGTCATCTATAGGTACAATCTCCCGGGACAACTCGGCCCGGGCTTTCTCGATAGTGCCTTCGTCAAGCATTGCGCCTTGCAACACTGCCTCCGTCTTGCGACAACGAAGCGGAACCGGCGCGACGCTACCGAGCGCAATGCGTACCTGATCCACCGTGCCTTCGTAAACTCGGGCTGTCGCGGCCAGACAGACCTTCGAGATCGCCTGCGCCTTTCGCGTGCCCACCTTGCGATAGTAGTGAGTCAAGTCCGGCCAAAGACGCGGCAGGCGAATGCGCGCCAGCAACTCATCAGGCTGCATGATCGTTTGTTTGTAGCCGGTATGAAAAGTTTGGTAGGGCACCCAGCGCGAGCCGCGCACGGAGAGGAGTTCCAACTCGGCGTTGTAGGCGAGTAGGGCTGGAGGCGAGTCTGCTGCTGGAGAAGCATTTGCTATGTTACCGCCCAGGGTGCCGCGGTTTTGAATTGCCAGCCCACCGGTTTCACTGGCCGCCTGACATAGCATAGGGAACTCGTCGCGAAGGATTGCATGCGTTTGAACCTCGGTGTAGGTCGTCAGGGCGCCCAGCGTAACGTGCTCAGTCGAGACTTCAATGCCGCGCAGCGCCACGAGGTTCCAGATGTTCAGATAGTTTTTGTGCGGCAGCTTGCCGGATTCGAGCAAGACCATCAGATCGGTGCCACCGGCAAACGGCTGCCAAACTCCCGGCTCGCGCGCGAGTAGTCCTAACGCCTCTACGACACTGCCAAGCGTTCTTAGTTGATATGCAAGAATATTTGCTCTCAAGGTGATCTGTTCTCTTCTGGGGGTTTCTTGACTTAGGCGCCTAACAGCGTAATGATCGCGACCGAATAGGAGGTATAAGAAGTGTCCATCTCAGATAGTTCCCTCCCATCCGGAGTTGCAGCCACGGCCCAGACGAAGCAATTAAGTCTTGGCATAAACGATTTATTTCTTCAGTCATGCCGTGTAATCGCAGCCTGCGGCGGCGGATTTGCATTCGGCTGGACGGTAGCCGGCCGCATTGGAGCGCTAATTTGCGGAGCCCTTGGACTATTCGCTTTTGCCCTTGCTGAGAAACATAACCGCTAGCTGAAATGCCATTTTCATACTTCTCCGCCAAAGACGCTTTGAAATTGGAGACTTGGGATCGATTATCGTGGTTTTCATTGCCGGCAACAATATTGTGCCCGCAATCTACATAACTTACTTCGGTACTAATACGACTTTGCTAGCGACGCTTCCTCGCGAACTCTTCGGATACGGAAAGTACTTGGCCTTAGCTGGGATCTGTTCGACCTTTATCAGCGGTTTTACCATTTGGTCTTACGGAAAGAAGGCTTGGTGATTGCTAGTTTCGTCTATGGTTTTCCGTCCGCATCCGACTTGCAAGCGCGCACAATCGAGTCGAAAATCTTCATATAGCCGGTGCAGCGACAAAGATTTCCTGCCAGTCCATTACGAATCTCGGCTTCCGTAGGATTCGGATTTCGTTCGAGCAGATCCACGGCGGCCAGCACCATGCCTGGCGTGCAGATACCGCATTGCGCACCACCATAATCTATGAAAGCCTGCTGCACTGCGTGCAACTGATCGCCACTCGCGACCCCCTCGATCGTCTTGATCGACGCGCCCTCAACTTGTGCAACCGGGACCAGACAACTGTTTACAATCCGGCCATCGATGACGACGCTACACGCGCCACACTCGCCCTCGCCACAACCTTCCTTCGTGCCCGTGAGGTGAAGCTGCTCGCGCAACACATCGAGCAAGCGCTCCATCGAGTGCGCCAATAGCGTTCGCGGCTCGCCGTTAACCGTGCAGTTGATTTCAGTAGTGCCGTCAGCCATTCTGATCCAGCCTTTCCATCATCGCTTCCGGCATCAATGGCACATGACTGAAGCTTACGCCCGTCGCGTTCTCAATCGCACTCAGGATCGCCGGCGCGGCGCCGTCCATGGGCAGTTCACCAATTCCTTTTGCCCCGCCGGGACCGTAGGCATACGGATGCTCTTCGAAGTAAACACGAATCGGCGGGATGTCGGCTGCAGTCGGCATGATGTAGTTGGTCATTTGTCCGTTAGCCATGCGCCCGTTTTGCCAGACGACGTTTTCGAAGAGCGTAAAACCAATCGCCTGCGCTACACCGCCTTCGATTTGTCCGGCCGCCAGCACCGGATTGATCACGCGCCCCACTTCCTGCACCGCCACAAAATCGTCAACGTGAGCTTCATAGGTCAGCAGGTCAACTGAAACTTCGGCAACGTATACTGCCCACGCGTAAGTGCCATACGCATCACCCTGATACTTCTCGTCATCCCAGGAAACGTTGGGTGGAGCCTGATACTTACTGAAAGCTTTCAAGGGGCCGAGGTTCTCGACGTGCTTGCAACAGGCTGCTTGAAACTCTGCCGAGCTGTAACCTTCGAGCAAGAGTCCGCTGCCGATCAGCGTCTGCTTCAAACCGAGCACCGCCGACTCGACCAACTTTCCCACGACCATGCAGGTGCGCGACGCCACCGTCGGCCCGCTGTTCGGAACGTTCGCCGTATCGGGCTGGCTAACATCGATCAAATCCCCGTCAATCCCAAGCGCTTCGGCAGCAATTTGAGAAAACACCGTATTGGTCCCTTGACCAATTTCGGTGCTGGCGGCGAGAATCCGCACGCGACCTTCCGCGGTCGCTTCAGCGCCAACCACCGAGGCGAGGTAGACTTCGCCCGAACCGGTAAAACCAGCGCCATGCATGAATGAAGCGAAGCCAATCCCCTTTCTGATTCGTGCTTTTCTCCTGTCTCCTGCCCCTGCCTCCTGCTCCTGTCTGTTCTCGCGCGCGAACCGCTGCTTCTTCTCATGATATCCGGTCAGTTCAAACGCTCGATCGAGCAACTGATCCATGTCCACTTTTTCATGTATCACCTGGCTGGTCGCGGTAGTCTGTCCTTGCTTCACAAAGTTGCGGCGACGAAACTCGTCGGGCGTAAGACCCAGGGTCTTCGCAACTTTATCGAGTTGTCGTTCGAGAGCAAAGATACTCTGCGGTGCACCAAAACCTCTGAAGGCCCCGTGGGGCGGAACGTTGGTCGCGACCGCGTGCGCGCGAATGCGTACGTTGGGACAGGAATAAGGACCGGCAGCGTGGATCGTGCCGCGTGAAAGTACTACCGGGGAAAGCGTGCAATAAGCGCCGCCATCAACGATGAACTCCACTTCCATCCCGAGCAGCTTGCCGTCTTTCGAAACGGCGGTCTTGTGACGCGTGCGTGAAGGGTGTCGC
>JANMQG010000200.1:0-14262 GCA_031370285.1 Chloracidobacterium sp.
TAAAGGCGGCTGAGGTTTTACAGAAGGAAGGCATCTCGTGCGAAGTGATCGATCCGCGAACGATACGGCCACTGGATATCGACACGATCATCGAGTCTGTCAAGAAAACAAGCCGAGTGGTAGTAGCCGAAGAGTCGCATCCCTTCTGCGGAGTTGCAGCAGAGATTAGTTCTCAGATTAACGAGCGCGCTTTTGACTATCTCGATGCACCCGTCAAGCGCGTGTCAGGGGTCGACGTGCCCATGCCCTACGCCAAGAATCTTGAAGATATGGCAATCCCCAATGTGGACCAGATTGTAGCGGCCGTTCGCGAGGTTGCGTATCTGGACTAGCAAATCGTGATCACGAGGTTTGAATGGCAACTCAGGTAATCATGCCCAAGCTTTCGCCGACGATGGAAGAGGGACAACTCTCTCGCTGGCTGAAGAAAGAGGGCGACAAGGTGTCGATGGGCGAACCACTCGCCGAAATCGATACCGACAAGGCAACGATGGAAATGCAGGCACTCGGCAGCGGAGTGTTGCGGAAGATTCTGATCCAGGAAGGCGAATCGGCGCCGCTGGGGCAGTTGATCGCGATCATCGGTGAGCCTGACGAAGATATTTCCGCACTGACAGCCCAGGCGGCCACGAGCCAATCGCCAAAGGCCGCTGCTCCTCTTGAACCAGCGAAAGAATCAAGCGAGTCTGAAGCCAAACCAACTCCCGTTCCCGAAGCAGCACTCGCCAGCGTTGTCTCCGGCAATGCCTCTGACAATGCCTCTGACAATGGAAGCCACGAGGCTGCGCAGCCTGAAAACGTGTCAACCGGTCGTCTGATTGTTTCTCCGTTGGCTGCACGCATGGCAGCCGAGTCCGGAATTGATTTGCGCTCGGTGCATGGTAGCGGACCTGGCGGCAGAATTATCAAACGCGACGTCGAAGAACTGATTGGCGAGAGTAAAGCCGCAGCTTCCCCAGCCGTCGTGCAAACTCTGCAAAGGCATTTGCGAGCAGTCGCAGGTAGTCCATTTCAGAAATCCGCCACCGCGCACCCCTCGGCTTACCGCGACGAGCCGGCCAGCGAGATGCGTCGCACAATTGCCAAGCGCCTGGTTACCTCGTTAGGCCCGGTACCACACTTCTTCCTCACCACTGAGATCGAGATGGATCGCGCGGCTGAAATGCGCAAGGGAATAAACGAGCTCGATCCGGAACTCAAGATTAGCGTCAACGACATCATCATTAAGGTGGCTGCCGCTGCGCTAATGCAGCATCCCCGGGTGAACGCTTCATTTCAGGACAAGGTGGTCAGATATTACGAACACGCCGATATCGGTGTCGCAGTTGCCATCGAGGAAGGATTGATCACGCCGATTGTTCGTGCCGCAGATCAAAAGTCACTCAGCGAAATCGGCGCTGAGGTTCGCGATTTGGCCGACCGCGCCCGCCATCGCAAGCTGCGACCGGAAGAATATTTGGGCGCGAGCTTTTCCATCAGCAACCTCGGGATGTTTGGTATAGACGAATTCACCGCTATCATCAACCCACCGGAAGCAGCCATCCTGGCAGTGGGTGCGATGTCGCCCAAGCCGGTGGTGCGAAACAACGAGTTGGTGATACGCCAGATGATGCGCGTCACTATGTCATGCGACCATCGAGTGGTTGACGGTGCAACCGGGGCGAAGTTTTTGCAAACTTTCAAAAAGATTCTCGAGAATCCGCTCTTCCTGGTTGTCTGAAACGAATAGTCAATTGGTTGCACTCCATGAAAAGGATCGGGAATGCCCCGATCCTTTTTGCTACCCAGAGCCGAACAACGTTCAGGAATCCTCCGAACAAGTGGGGACAGTTAATGGGTCAGCATTGGTAGTTAGCCAAGCGGCGGGCCCGCCTTCCCTACCCTGAGCTAATCAGAGTTGAGTTCTGATTCTTGATTGAAAGGCTTTCAACGGAAGAGCTGAGCTAACTAGAGAGTCTCTCAGGTTGGGAAGGTGGGCTTGCCCCTGCTGCTTGGTAACGAGAACCTAAACTTTTACATGACCAATAATTCTTTATTCAAAGATCGGGATGTTGCGCCTCACCTCGCACTCATTGCCGTGCAGATCATGTTCGGCACCTGGCCTATCTTTGGCAAGATCGCACTGCGGTCGATGTCGAGCACCAGCCTGGTGTGCTTGCGCATCTTTGGCGCTGCCATTGTATTCACCTTGCTACAACGAAAGCTGGGTGAACTTCGTCAATTGCCCCGGCGAGTGCTGGCCTGGCTGGTTCTCTCGAGCTTGCTTGGCGTGGCCCTTAACCAATTTATTTTTGTCAAAGCCTTATCGCTAACGACCGCGATCAATGCGACGTTGCTTATTACAACCATTCCCGTGTTTACCCTCGTCGTCAGCATCACGCTGGGGTATGACAAAGCTTCAGTGCGACATTTTCTGGGAATCGCACTGGCCGCTGCCGGGGTTGTCTATCTGGTGGATCCGTGGCGAGCAGATTTCACCGCCCAAACAACGCTCGGCAACCTGTTGCTGGTCGCCAGCTCCTTTTCGTATGGCGCGTATATAGCTGTCTCAAGAAATCTCTTCAGACGCTTTGGAGCCCTCAATGTTATCACCTGGATTTTTCAAATCGCCGCGCTGATAGCCTTACCAATTGCTTTGTACGCGTGGAGCGCTGAAGGGATAAGAGCGGTTTCACTGGGATTGTTCCTGGCAGTTGCCTATATCATTCTCGTTCCCACGATAGGCGCCTACTATCTAAACTCGTGGGCGATCACGCGTGTGCCGCCCAGCGTGGTAGCAGTCTACATCTATCTGCAACCGCTACTTGCCTTCGGGCTCGCGCCGCCGGTGCTTGGTGAAAGTTGGAACTCGAGAACAATTGTGGCTTGTGCGCTAATCTTTGCGGGTGTGGCGGTGGTCACGATTCGCAGTCGCAGCCGTGCGGCCGAAGAAATTTCAGAACATCCGGACGCGTTGACTCGGTAGAAAGTTTCGAGTTCCAAGTTCCAAGTTTCAAGTTCGGGCTTTCGTGCGGTGAGTGATGAAACGCACCGTTAAGTGTGGCATCGCCTCTGAACTTGAAACTCGAAACTTGAAACTTGAAACTCACAACTGATGTTTTTTGACGATCCGGCCCACCGGGTAGAGATTCATCTGCTTGTCCCAATAAGGCGAGCGGCGATAGAAAAACTGGAGTCTCGCGTGGGGGTTTGACCCAAAGTCGGCATCGCCGGCGAGCTTCTTCTCATACTCCTCACGCAAGCTTGGCTTGTTCTCCAACATTTCGCGCGCGAGCTTTTCGACTACGTAGTCCTCGCCATATTCTTTTTGCTCAAACGTCGCATTGAAGAATCCCCAATGGACTAGAGAGTCTGGCGCTTCCGGCTCGAGCAAGTTGATGGCAACTTTCGCCCTCTCCTGCGCCAGCGGGACTATGATTGATCCGGCAGGAAACGTTCGTCGCTCATGGACAACCTCGACCTTGAACGACGGCATTAGCCTACCTTCAAAAGGACCGCCAGCCCACTTCACCTCAACAAAGCGATAACTCTCGATGTCGAGCGTGGTTGCCTCTTTCGTTGTCTGAATCGTCAGGCCGTGTAATTTGAGGAGCTCAATCACGTCTTTCCATTGGGCGGGGACGATGTAGTAGAGCGGCGGCGCTACCGCTGTCTTCACGCGAAAATCGTTATACATCGGCACGGTCAGGTCGAGTGGCTTGGTGCCGAAAATAACGCGCTGTGCGCCCGAGATGTCGCTTTTCTCCGTGTGGTACTCAACCGCTCGCAAATTGTAAGGCGTACTCTTGTCGCTCAACTCAAACTCGAGTGGATGGCGGCGCGCGGGATCGTAGTTGCGACCGTCAGACACAGTCTTTTCATCGGCCTTACGAACCGCTGTCAGCAGGCTCTCCGGATCGCGGCTGACTTCTGCCAGAGTGAATCGCAGGAAGTCGTAGGTGCCGATGACACGCGGGCGATACGGCTTCAACATGTGCGTCTCGATCAGAATCCCGGGCCGGTTTCTAAGAGGCGTGTAGCCTGTCGAGAAGCGCGGACTGCCGTTGAAGTCGCGGATTCCCTTCGGCAGGTCACGGTTGTCAATGAACTCCAAATACCAAGAGACCACGTTACCAGCAGCTTCCGTAGCCGGAGCTACGCGTTCATCGATCACCTGCTTTTCCCAGGCCAGCACGCTCTCGGCAACGCCGGCATGGTGCTCATGTTGATAGGTGATGTTGTATTGATAATCAGCGCCGTCAGTCACGTGGCAATCAATAAACAGATCCGGTTTCCAATGGTTCCATAAAGACAACCAGGCGCGCGTTTCCGGCGTGTCGGCTTTCATGTAGTCGCGATTGAGATTCTGGTAAGTGCTGGTCGTGCGCCAGCCCATCTCGGAGGGTCCGTCCTGGTTTATCCGGTTGTAGGGACTGACGCGCTCGTGGCCGTCGGTGTTGTAGATGGGAATAAAGAGTACGACCAGATTCTTGAGTAACTCCGGCTGCGTCTTTGTAATCGCAATATCTCGCAACAACGCCAGCCCGGCGTCTTTACCATCAGGCTCGCCGGCATGAATGCATGCCTGGATGAGAATCACCGCTTTCCGGGCATGCCGGGCCGCTTCAGGCGTAAACGTGCCGCCCTCAGTTGCGATCAGCAGCGGCAGTTCGCGTCCTTCCCCGCTCTTGCCAAAGCTCTCAAACTTTATGAGCGGCGACGCCTGATCGAGACGCTTTGCGTATTCAATGGTTTCGGCGTACCGCGGTGTTTCGCGGTAATCCGTTTTCTCGGCGTGTGTCAGCCAGTCGGCCGGGGACGTAGGATTCTGATTTTGTGACATGGTGTTGGTATGAAAAAGTAGCAGCAGTGCCAGCGAAAAGAAAGCCTGGGAAAACTGAGCGCGCGGCATCACAGTTCTTTCTGGCACGAGCGACACTGCGTGCGGCGCCGCGCGTTGAGCGTGCCACAGGCCAAGCAGCGAATGTACATCGTGCGCGCAAACCAGCCAGTGATGAGCGCACTCAAGCCAAGTATACCGACCAGCACTAACAGGTTCAGCAGCAGTTCCTTCAAGTTTTGTATTTCTCCCGCCTGATGTTTTAACCTTTCGTGCTATTGGCAGCAACCTATGCATGCGAACAATACGTACTGATTCAGTTTCAACTGCCAGGATGCTTTAGGTCCGAAGGACCGGCAATTGGTAGCCCAGTCCGTGAGGGCGGGGAACCATCCTCTTTCGATAGCCCGAAGGCCCGCAGGGCCGGCACAAATTGTGGCGCACCTTCGGCGCTCAGGAAAAAACTTCGCCCCCAACCCCTACCGGTCCTTCGGCCCTAAGAACTTAAGATGAACCAGTACCCAACAACACAATTCGTTGAGGAAATTAGCAGAGCTATGTTAGAGTCGACAACAACAACTTGGAAGAGTTTAGAGGCGGGCATAGCCCGCCGAGTTTTTGAACTAGTCAGCGTTCTCGGTTCTTCGACTGGAAACTTTCGACTGGAGACTTCAGACTTCTTAACATGTTCGACATCGTAGAAAAGCATCGGCCCATGTCAGAGGGCGACGGCAAGGCGGCGCGCAAGAAGCGACCGCGAATTCTTGCGATCACCACGGACTGTTGTACCGGCTGCGCCGGCTCACCGGCCTGCATCGAGTACTGTCCGATCGAAGCGTGCATGTTCTGGGTGCCGGATGAAGATCATCCGCCCTTCGGACGAATTGAGGTTGATCCGTATCTTTGCATTGGTTGCCAGAAGTGCATCAGCAAAGGACCGGACGGCGCCTTCCTTGACGGCTGCCCCTGGGATGCAATCGAGATGGTGCCAACCGATGACTGGGAAGCCGTGCACGGAATTACGCTGCCCGATCTTCCGCCTGAACCACCCGGGATTAGGGCCGGTTAAACTCAACAATACGGCGGCTATCACTGCATTTCGAAACCGATTCGCTGTGACTCTTCTTCCTTTTCAGCAGTCGGTTTGCGCTCCGCACCGGTTGGCGTTGGCAAGTCCTCAGGAGGACGTTGACCCTTGAATGACTGCAATTAAAACGACTCTCGAGTTCAGGAGGCAGATCCGGTTCAGGTAGGCGATTTGTGAAACGCGGGCCGCGAAGCCAGGGCGGCAAGCACATAGCAGGCGCTCCCCATCAGCATTGCGGCCTGGAAGCCGATCATAAGAGCAACAAACACGGTCGTAACCGATCCGATGACAGACATGATGCCGTTTAGTCCCCAGTAAAACGGCGGCGCCGGAAGCGATCCACGGCCCGTCTGGCGCAGGCCGCGCGGGAAAGGCATGCCCATCCCGAGGCCTAGCGGCGCGATAAGCACCATTGCAATTCCAATTCGCGCCCAGAGCGAAAGCGGCAGCAGCATGGGCACCAGCCGCGGCAACGCGAGAGCTTCAACGGCTCCGATTGCAGCGACGGCGACGCAGGCCACGCTCATCGACACGCGCGGACTGAGCGCGCTTCCGATTCCACCCATCGCGAGCAGCGTGAAGAGCAAAACCGAGAGCGTGAAGATTGGGTGGCCGACAAGCAACGTCAGATTCTGCAACAGCGCTAGTTCCACTGCGATAAAACCAAAGCCCAGGGCCGCGAAGTAAACCACAGACCCGGCATACGGCCCAAGGGTCGAGCGCCGCGGTCGGCCAAGTATGGCAAAGGCGGCGAGCATAACAATGCTGGGGACGAGCAACCATTTAAGGAGGGGTCCGGCTATCGCCGCCGGCATCCGGTAGGGGCGTTCAATCGCAAAATAAAAGGGGCTGTCATCCCAAACAGCACCCACAAATCGTGGCGACTCGGCTTCGTATTGCGCCAAAGTTTTTCTTCCCGCCAACACATCGCCAAGCAACGGTGGAGCGGGCCCTCCCGGCAAGATGACAGGCTTTGCTTGTGTCCACTTTTCGGAAATCTCTGCTGTCTCAGCCTCAGTAAATGGACGCTTGCGCAGCATGAAAAGCATCTGCCTGGGTTCATTGGGCGCGCCTTGGGCTTCCATCAATGCGACTATTCGCTTTGCGGCCGCGTCTGCTCCGAGTGTCGCCACAGAGTTCGACACTAGCCGCGGAATATCCGTTTCCCAACGCAAGATGACCAGGATTCCGTTGTCGCTGAGATGGTCGTAGTAGGCCCGAAAGGCTTCGGTTGTGTACAGATAGTTTTCTGAAAGTGACAGACCGCCCGAGGCGACCGAAGCCCACGAATCAACAAACCCCAGGAATATGATGTCGAACTTTCTGTTCGTGCGGCTGATGAAATTTCGCCCTTCGCTCTGGATTGTTTCCACATCGGGTCGATCGTAGATATTGCCTGCACGCGCGCCGTAGTTGCGCACAAACTTGAGCACTAGCGGATTTAACTCGACGGCGGTCACCTTGCGGCCGCCGGACGAAAGGGCGGCGACCACATCTGCTCCGCCGCCAGGGCCGATAACCAGTGTCTCAGCATTCGGCGTCAGTCGGAACGGAAGGGCCCGGTAAGAGTCACGCAGGTCGCTTGCGCTTTCGATGCGACCATCCCACTCGTAAATACCCGTCCAGGCATCCGAGTCAATATAGAGCCGCGCAACATGTCTCGGCGCGACTCCTTCCACAGCGTCGATTCGCGAGTAAGCGTTCCATCCGGTTTGAGAAATGCGCGCTCCCGGGTTCGCGTCCATTTGGTTGCGCATGGCCTTCGTCGTTCCGGGCACGACGCGAAAGCTTCCAAACTTGACGGCCGAAAACACGGCAAACGCCGTTAGAACAACACCGGCGATTGCCACCAGACGAATGATGCGGGGCGGTAGCCCGGCGCGCTCGGGTACGCTATCAGGCGGCGTGGTCGATAGGGAGGGCTCTCCTGCAAATGAGAGGCAAACGGCCGCGATCGCAGGTGCAATCGCCGCCGCCAATAAAGCTGCCTCGCCACCAAGCGCGTACAGCAGCAGCGTCACTAAGACCGCACCCAGTGCTGCGCCCAGCAGATCGGCGAAGTACAGCGAACCCGCAGAGGCGCGATGAATATCGAACACGATCGATAGCGCCATGCCTGCCAGGAAGAACGGGAGCAGCGGGGCCAGAAAGTACAGCGGCAGCCGTTCAGTCTCGAACGGAAACCGAACCAGTAGCCACAAACAAAGCGGAATCGTCCCAGCGTAGAGCAGAGTCACTACGGCCGCTGTGTCCATCGATAGTCGGAGGGCGCGCTTCAACAAGTGGACAGCGAAGCCTCCCAGTCCCCATCCAAGTAGCGCCACCGAAATGGCCACGAACGCGAAGTGGTACCAGATGCTGGCAGAGTAGATGCGAGTGAGTCCAACCTCGATGATCAGACCAGACAACGTGATGAGAAAGACGCTGAGACGCGTAAGCATGCGGCGATTAGTTAAGGCGATGAGAGCGGAAACGTCAAGCCGTGGATTCGCAAAGTAGAATTATTTGTCCAGCTTTCGCAGCGCAATCCGCTGCTTGATGGCGTTTGCTGTCAGGCTCGCTTGTTGTTTTAAGCGTTCGCTCACCGACTCGGCGCCGCTGGCATAGCGCTCGATTACGGGAAGGTCGTCTTCCTGGCCCACCACGGAAAGCCCGCGTAGTGCCTCCCAGACGCTCTGCTCGTCAGACTTCATCGTCAACACCGCATCACCTTTTGCAAGGCTGGAGCCGTTCGCTGCCAGCAGCCGATCTACTTTGCCAATTAGCGGCGAACGCAGTTCAACTACTTCGTTGTTCGGCTCTTGAATGCGACCAAGCAAAGCACCGCGACTGATTTGCGCACCACTCGCTAAGCTGCTTTGCAGCGTGCCCGTAGCTGGAGCATTGACGCTGAAGGGTTGCAACACGGCAAGTAGCTCGGCGCGCCCGCTGGCGTCATTAAACCTCACGAGCGCCAGCGCCGCGTTACGGCGTACGATTGCTTCGGGGTCTGCTAACAGTCTCTTAAGGCTATTGTGAAATTCGTCCGAAGTGTTATCCGCACCCATCAGCCAGGCGACAGTCAGGCGGAACTCCGTTTCTGGACTGCCGGCGAGTGTAATGATTTGCGGGTACCACTGTTTCGCGCCCCTGTCGCCGCGCTCGATACGCTGTTGAATTTGCAGCAGCGCGTGTTGCACATGGCGCGGATGTTTCTCGTCAACCAGGAACTTTGAGATCTCGGAATCGGAAAGACCACGCCCAAACCAGGTGAAGTACCAGGTGAGAAAAGAAGCGACGACAAATAGTATGGCGAGAATCAGGATCGGGCCGGAGGCACGCACGCGCTTCACCGCCGGAGTTGCGATCGTCATTTCCGGATTGTTTCCGTTATCGTTTGTGTGTTCAGCCGTCAGCACTCTCGATGGTCCTGCAGCGCCAAAGGCGCGAAATGTAAAAGCCTGGGGCAACGCCCCAGGGAATCGTTCCCAAATGAACATTAAGCTCTGAAGGAGCGGAATGTCGCGCAGTAGTCTAAGTATGTCGCGCTTTCAGCGCTCGTAGGAACCGCTTCCTTTATCCTGGGGCGGTGCCCCAGGCTTTTACATTTCGCACCCTTGGCGCTCCGGACTTCTTCTCCTTACTCATCACTTCTTAAGTGGAAGGATAAATATGATAGAGCATCAGGTAGACAATCACGCCGGTTACTGAGACATACAGCCAAAGTGGCAGCGTCCAGCGGGCGATACGTCGATGCCTGATGAAGTCTCCGCGCGCAGCCCGGTAGAGAGTGACGAGTATCAAGGGCACAATCACGACAGCGAGAATTGTATGCGTTGTCAGGATGGCGAAATACAACGGACGCACCAGTCCCTGTCCCGGAAACCTGGTGGCGCCGTGATAGTAGTGATAAGTGAGGTAGGAAATCAGGAATAACGTTGAGGTTAGCACTGCCGTGACCTGGCAATTCCGGTGAGCCTGGATTCGGCCCAGTCGAATGAACCTGAAACCCGCGAGCAGCAGTAGCGCGCTGGTTGAATTGAGAATCGCGTTGAGGTGCGGGAGATATGGAATGTAATCAGGCATATTAACAGTGAAGAGTGATGAGTCATGAAGTTCAGAGTTCAAGCTTTAGCTTGCTCTTACTCAGCACAGCAACCTGAAGGTTGAACTCTGAACTTCTTGACGCTCATGACTCATCACTCATCACTCATTACTGCTTTCGCTCCCGTCTCAGTCAACGAGTAGAAATCGTTTCCTTCTTCCCGCAGCAGGCCTTCCTTCACCAATCGCTCTACCGCGTCGAAGACCGCTGTGCGTGCATCAGGATCGTTCTCACCAGCCTCAAAGAGAGTATGCAGATCAAGCTTCTCTCTTTTCCAGAGTTCAAAGCTTCTCAAAACGCGTTTGTCGATTTCATTCACGGCGGGATTAACCGGATAAGCCCCGAGGCTACGGTTGCTTTTGCTTCATATTAGCCATCATCGATTTCACGTCAGGCGGGACGGCGCGGCCTTTGGCGTCGAGCAGCGGTTCGGATTGCGGCAGCGCGCGGCCCCTCCTTTCAACCGCCGCTTCAACCGCCGCTGCTTTGAGGGCCCTACGCTTTTGAAAAGGAATTGGCAGGCGGCCTTCGTCTTTGAGATAGAGCAACGGATTGACGGCAAACATCAGCGCCATCAACAGGCAGACCATGGTAACGAAAAGATTGTCAGTGGTCAGGAAACTTGCAGAGAGCAACGCATTCAAAACTGCCAAGGCCACAAAGCCAAGCGCGGCAATAATGCATAACAGGTTGAGTAGGGTAGCTTCACGCTTCATAAATCCTGTTCCGCCACCTTCGCTAACTCCATCCACGTTATACCGTCCTTAGTTTGCGAAACCGAGTCCCAATTGTCCGATAAGCTTCGGCTCGTCGTTTTCATGGCAAGGTTCTTCTTAATTCAACCACGACAAACTGAAGTTTATCGGACACTTCAATGTTTTGCCTTACCTGCCGGCGCCGTTCGTTCCGACATCTCTTCATAACCGCATCTTTCACATTGCCAGATTGGATAGGTCCCAGCCGGATCGGCCGCATTCTGATACACCGCCCGATCGGACGGAATAATCTTGCCGCCACAGCGCGGACAGACGCGACCCCGCGTAGTTCGTTTTTCGACATCGATGCGTAAGAGATTTTCTTCAGCCATAAGACAATAAGTCTGTAGTCTTGGAGTCCTGAGTCTGCAGTCACCTCAAGGACGATCATTCGGTTTACTTTGGTCTGTACTGTCCAACTCTAGACACTAGACTCTCGACTCCAGACTCCAGACTACTCCTGCTGCTCTTCATCATCCGCCGCTTTATACCGTTTCAGCGCCACAAAGATCGAGCAGAAGATCGTCACTGGCGGGACCAGCAGCACCAGCACTCCAATATTGAAGTTTCTGATAAAGAACGCGTTGTTTGAACCAGCCAGCGATGCGCGGCACATGGAGCACTGCCCCAGCGCCGTCGTGCCTAACAGCAGCAGGAAAGCGAAGGTCGCGACAATCGGCAGCAATGGTCTTACTCGCAAACAAGCACGCATTAATGTTCCTGTTCCTCGGCTGGCGGCGGCGGCGCTTCCTTGAACTGGTAGCGCATGCCCCCGGAGCGGAAGCTGTCGGGGAAAAACACGAATAGCAGACAGATACAGACCACGAGCATCGGCACGATAGTCAGGATCAAACTCAAGCGTTCAAACTTCATGTGCATGAAGTAAGCCACAATCAGCGCCGCCTTGATGATTGAGAGACCAAGCAGAATCGTCAACATGAAATGGATCGGCATGGGCTTGTAAGCAAGTCCGATCTCAATCAGCGTCAACAAAAGCAGCCAGACCCAAATCGAAGTGAAAAGTTTGTTACTGCCGGCGAAATGCTCTTCAGCGTGTGCGCTCATTCTCGATTCCTCCGCTCAATCTTAAGCCGGGCGAATTTACTTAGCCAAGTGACCACCAACATCCACTGACAGGATGTAAATCAGCGGAAACACAAACATCCAGACCAAGTCGACAAAGTGCCAGTAAAGACCGCTGATCTCAATGTCTTCGTGATTAATCTTCTTGACCCGCGCGGCCACTACCAACAAATAAATGATCCCGGTGGCGACGTGGAACATGTGCAGGCCGGTAATGGTGAAGAAGGTTGCGCCAAACAGGGGGGTCGGCAATCTTCCGTCAGAAGTTGTGAAGGTAGATACCCAGTGGGCCGGCAAACTAAACGGCCGCAGTCCTTCGCCGATCAAGTGTTTCCATTCGATAAGGTGGAGCACCACGAACGCGGCGCCGAAAAAGGTCGTCGCCAGGATCCATTTGCGAGCCCTCGCCTTCTCTCCGCGGCTTGAGGCCGAGACGCCAAAGACCATCGTCAAGCTCGATGAGAGCAGACAGAAGGTCATGACCGACGAAAAGACGATGCTCGGATAAAACGGAAACGGCGTGGGCCAGACGTTTGATGCGCGCAGGTAGCTATAGCCAATTAAGAGCGCCGAGAACGTCAAAGAGTCGGAAACAATGAACAACCACATCCCGAGCTTGCGATGCCCGACACGATAGGGGTGTACACCTCCGCCCCAGTCCTCCGCCGGAAAATGTACTGCGCGTGCTTCAGTACTCACCTGTCACCTCCAAAGAATAAAGTTGCGCAGACTTCCGGCCTGCGTACTTACCCGGCATCTTTTCAGTACCAACGTGGTCTAAACTTCCAACCTGCGCCGTCTTCGCCTCGTAGAGCGAAATGTTTATAGCCTCGGCCCACACTTTATGACCAAGCTCCGGAGGAGCGGAATGACAAACCGAAGACTCCGCGAGACTGCTTACCGCACATAAAAAAGCAGCACAAATAGGTAGAGCCACAAAAAGTCCATGAAGTGCCAATAAAGCGTTACGGCGTCGGCTTTGGCCTGCGCCTTAGTCACGGCCGCCTGGTTTTCCTTTGGCGCCCGACTCCGAATTGAGAGGTAAGCCAGCGCAGTCAGGCCGCCCAGCAAATGCACTCCGTGTGCGGCAGTCAATACATAAAAGAAAGAGCTGTGCGGATTACTGGCAACATAAACTCCCTGCCGCACGAGTTGCCGCCAGGCGAGCAGTTGCGAAACCAGAAAGCCAAGTCCCAGGACCACAGTCAAAAGCAGCCAGGGTTTGTAGGCATTAGTGGCCGCGTCCCTCAACTTGCGGCGCGCAGTTTCCAAAGTGCCGCTGCTGATGAGAATCAAGGCCGTACTCAACAGCAGGATGCGCGGCATCGAGAGTGGCTGCCAATCGCTGGATGAAGCGGCCCGCACAATGTAAGCGCTGCTCAACGCCGTAAACAACATCAGGATCGACGCCATCGCCACCCATGTCCCGATGCGGTAGCGGTTTGCCGAAGACTGCAAATCAGGGAACGCGCGATCGCCGTTTCGTTTAGGCGCACCGTTGCCGTTAGGACCGCGCCTCTTCGGCCCACCCCCGATTCCCTTTTTTGTCAGTGGCCTAGTGCCTGTGACCGTCGTGGCCATTACCGCCCACCCCTTCGGTTGCCGGCGCCTTACTCGCGTCGGGCTCAGTCTGCATTACGTAATCGTTTGGCGCTCCCGGCACCGCGAATTCATATGGCCCGCGGTAAACAACCGGCAGCACGCCGGCAAAATTGTCGTGCGGCGGCGGGCTCGTTGTAGTCCATTCGAGCGTAGTCGCTTCCCACGGATTCGCGCCCGCCTTCTTCCCTTTGAAAACGCTCCAGATGAGATTGAAGTAAAAAACAATCTGGACGAGCGCCGTAACAATCGCGGCGATCGAAACGAAGATGACCAACGGATGAAGCGAGTCAAGAAACCGGTATTCCGTAAACTGCGCATAACGGCGCGGCATGCCAACCATTCCCATCGTATGCATGGGGACAAAGATGCAGTAGACGCCCACGAAAGTTATCCAGAAATGAAATTTGCCCAGTCTCTCGCTCATGAAGCGGCCAAACATTTTTGGGAACCAGAAGTAAATCGCGGCGAACATGCCGAAGATCGAAGCCACTCCCATCACCAGGTGGAAGTGGGCCGGCACAAAGTAAGTGTCGTGCATAGGCAGGTCGAGCGAGGTCTGACCCAGCACCAGGCCGGTGATACCGCCAGCCACAAACAGTGACACGAAACCAATGGCAAACAGCATGGGCGTCGTGAAGCGAATTCTTGAGCCCCAAAGGGTGCCGAGCCAATTGAACGTTTTCACTGCGGAAGGAACGCCGATCGAAAGCGTCAGGATCGAGAAGGTCATCGCCGAGTAAGGGCTCATGCCGCTGATAAACATGTGATGGCCCCAAACGAAGAATCCCAGCAAACCGATCGCAAAGATCGCAAACACCATGGCGCGATAGCC
>JANMQG010000060.1:0-2447 GCA_031370285.1 Chloracidobacterium sp.
GAAGCAGCAGCAAGGCTGTTGTAGTTTTCCGGTTTGTGAATGACTCGCGAAACGCCGCGCGGCTTTTCGTGGCAAGGAAGGCATCTCCGTCATATGACTTACGCAGTAAAGGAAATCTTCTTCACCCTGCAAGGCGAGGGCGCAAACACCGGGCGTGCGGCCGTCTTCTGCCGGTTTGCAGGCTGTAATCTCTGGAGCGGGCAAGAAGAAGACCGCGCAACCGCGGTCTGTAATTTCTGCGATACAGAGTTTGTCGGTGTGGACGGGGTCAATGGTGGCAAGTACCGCTTGGCTGAGGATTTGGCGGTGCAGATTGAGCGAA
The DNA here is from genome assembly GCA_031370285.1 of Chloracidobacterium sp. GTDB lineage: Bacteria > Acidobacteriota > Blastocatellia > Pyrinomonadales > Pyrinomonadaceae > PSRF01. The sequence continues at coordinate 323 of JANMQG010000060.1, forward strand.
TTTGGTTAGCCAAGGACGAAAGCAGGCGGTTTGTAGTCTGCACGGGAGGAGAGCCTCTCCTGCAGATGGACTCCGCGTTGACCGAGGCGTTACACGCACGAGGCTTCGCGATCGCCGTGGAAACGAATGGCACGGTCTCGGCACCCGCTGGCTTGGATTGGATCTGTGTGAGTCCTAAAGCCGGTAGCGCTGTCGTCCAGCGAAATGGTAATGAGCTGAAACTTGTTTTTCCGCAATCCGGCGCCGAACCGGGCAAGTTCGAGGACTGGGACTTCGAACATTTTTTTCTGCAACCCATGGATGGACCGCAGATAAGTGAGAACACCGCGCTGGCGGTCCAGTACTGCCTGCAACATCCCAAATGGCGACTAAGCCCGCAGACGCACAAGTTCGTCGGCATTCCTTAACATCGATCTCAAAGAACAGACAGAGGAAGGTAGCGGTGTGAAGGTTTTCAAACGCTTTACCATCGATGCCGCGCATCGGCTTCCGGACATGCCGGAACTCCAATCAGCCGCACTCGTCCGGTAGACCCCTCGGTGTAGAAGTCGCGACTTTCACACCTTCAATATCTGGGCAAGCAGCAATCTGCCATTTGCAAGTCCGTTCAAGTACCACCCAAGGCGATTAAGTCACCAGGGAAATCTTGTGCCATTCTGGCGACGGACGAACCAAACAACGAGAGGTGGAATTACCAACCATTGAATAACCGGTACCAATCCCGTTCCAAGTACCGGCAGGCGCGGCATCGCGTCGCTGTAGGCCCAGCGCTCGAGTATGCCGATGGCCAGCGCTTCAAAGACAATTGCCGCTACAAGCCCGACACCAATAAAGATGGCGATATCCGACCTGCTCGGTTGCATGATCCAGCTTCTGGTCCTGGCAAAGAAAGCCGTGACCCAGAACGCGGCCAGCGCGATCCCCGCATCACCGAAAGTCGCCAGCGTGCAGGCCTTCACGCCCAGCCAATGCGGCTGGTCGGCCATTCCCCGGAAAAACGGCACCTGCCAGTATTCCCACGCCAGATTGAGCAGGAACGAGAACAACACGACGTTGAACTCGGGTGTTTTGAGTAAAGCGTCTAACGCCTTCATCTATATCCCCCGCTATGGCCACAGTCCACATTGTCCGTTGGCACTGATCACGCGTATTGCGATGTTGAATTGGCCTACCTGGATATACAAACCGCTCAGCTGGCTTGGTGTAGCACGCGCCAGCGGGTAAGACTGTCTGTGAATTTGCACCACCACCGGGCACTCGGAGTAACATTTCAGCCGCCGCTAAAGTAACCATCTAGCTTAGGAACGTCTACTAATGAAACTGAAAATTGGTGCCGCCGCCAAAGCACTGGGCATAAGCCCGAAAACTATTCGATTCTACGAGGATATCGGACTTATCCCGCCGCCGCACCGAGAAGGTTCGGGATGGTTTGCCGCAGGACAGCGCGTCTATGAGCAAAGCGAGTTGGAGCGGCTGGAATTTGTGAAGGAAGCGAGGCAGCTCGACTTTGCTATTGAAGACATCAGACAACTGTTAGCCACTTATGAAAGCGGACCGCCTTGCGGTTGTGGCGCACGCCCATTCTTGAAAACGCTTATCGAACGCAAATTGGGGGAGATCGCCCAGACCATCGGGAAGTTAGACGCGCTGCGGGACGAAATGCTGGCGCTACACGCCCGAACAGTCGCTCTCGAGTACAAGACGCCCGCCGACCTCATGAAATCGGGACCGCCGAAGCTAAGCGATGCCTTGTTTGGTCGTACTTCGCAACCAGGCAGCGAGAAAGGTCGCCCCGGGCGCGGAAAATAGATGTTGATTCTCCAGCTACTGGAACATGCATGATGTGTTTCGGTGATTTTAGAGTCGCCTTTGGGGATCCGTAAACCCCCCGCTTTCAAGCGGAAGGGTTTGATTTTCGTTGTATCACCGACGTACTTAAAACGTGGCATTCGATTTTGACTTTGAATTCAGTCGACCGGTAGGTCGACAATTACCGACTTGAGTCGTAATCCGAAACCCTCGCCTTTAGGCGAGGGTCGTTCATTTCTGAGCACCGAGCACTGTTTTCAACACTGAGCACTGTTTTCTTGGGGAGATCATGGCTGGCGTAAAGCGGTTCGAAGAC
>JANMQG010000059.1:0-3594 GCA_031370285.1 Chloracidobacterium sp.
CGCCGGCCGGGTGGCTTTCATTTGCCAAGTCTGCCTCGTCAGCGTGTTTTCCCAACGCCGGGAGGGCGAGCAGTTTTCACGGTCCATGCCCTCCCGCAACATGATCTGAAGCCGGATCAATTTTTGATGATGACGATCCGCAGCCACGACCAATTCAATACATCGATCTATGGACTGGACGATCGTTATCGCGGCATTTACAACGGGCGGCGCGTTGTCTTTCTTAACCAAGACGACATACGGTCAGCAGGTTTAAGCGAAGGTCAAACCGTGGATCTAATCAGCCACTTCGCGGGCGAGGAGCGCGTCGCGCGCCACTTCGTTGTTGTTCCCTACAGCATTCCCCGGCGTTGCGCCGCCACTTACTTTCCGGAGACCAACGTACTTGTTCCGCTCGGAAGTGTGGCCGATAAGAGCAATACGCCAGCTTCGAAGTCTGTGGTGATAAGCATTCGACCGGCGCCGGATGCGGAGAGATCTGATAGCGATCATGTTGGCGGATAAGGCGGAGCCCGTTTCGTGCCGGAGGCACGAGATGTTTATAGTTATGAGTTCTAATTGAATTCTTAGCCCATTTATGGGCGGCACATATTTCGCTTCTACGGAGCTTCGATGATTTAAGAAACAACCGGACTATAAATATTTCGCCGCTAATTGCGGCTGAAAAACAGCTTGAGTAGCATGACCTTGCAAAGCGCAAAATCGGAAACCGTCTCCAAGGCCGAACTGTATGCAAATTTGCAATCACAGCTTCACAGCCTCCTTGAGGGCGAGCGCGACTTCATCGCCAATGCCGCGAACTTCTCTTCGCTGCTCTATCATTCTCTTCCTGACTTGAATTGGGCCGGGCTCTATTTGCGGAAGGGTGACGAGCTCGTGCTGGGTCCTTTTCAGGGACAGCCTGCCCGCGTGCGCATCGCTATGGGCAAAGGGGTTTGCGGCACGGCCGCGGAACAGCGACAAACTATTCTGATTGATAACGTGCACGAGTTTCCCGGTCACATCGCCTGCGACAGCGCGTCAAATTCTGAGATCGTGATTCCGTTAATCGATCATGGCCGATTGATTGGTGTTCTCGATCTCGATAGTCCGTCGTTCGCCAGGTTTGACGATGAAGATGCGCGCGGGCTTAATGAGTTGGCGGAGATTCTTGTTCAAGGCAGTTCGAAGTTACCTGAAGGTATTCCATGATCACGATTCGCAAAGCTGAAGAGCGCGGCCATTTCGATTTCGGCTGGCTCAACACCTATCACAGTTTCTCTTTCGGTGATTACTACGACCCGAAGCACACGCGCTTTCGCGCGCTTCGAGTAATCAATGAAGATTTCGTGCGGCCCGGCAATGGCTTTCCCACGCACGGACATCGCGACATGGAAATCATCACCTACATTTTGCAGGGGGCCCTGGAACATCGCGATAGCATGGGCACTGGATCGATTATTCGCCGTGGCGATGCACAGCGCATGAGCGCCGGCACGGGCGTGACGCATAGCGAAGCCAACCCTTCAGCAGACGCGCCGGTGCATCTGCTGCAAATCTGGATCTTCCCCAGCCAGCAGGACCTCCAGCCGGAATACGAGGAGAAGAAGTTTTCAGACGAAGAGAAACGCAATAGGCTACGGCTGATTGTTTCGCCTGATGGCAGCAACGGCTCGGTAAAGATTCATCAAGATGCGAAGATTTACGCGTCGCTCCTCGATGACCAACAGGAAGTGGTTCACAGTTTAGAAAACGGGCGGAGTGCCTGGCTTCAAGTTGCTGCCGGCTCGGTGACATTGAATGATGTTGCCCTCAAGCAAGGCGACGGCGCAGCGGTTAGCCAGGAATCGAACCTTCGCATTACTGCGCAAAAGCCTGCGGAAGTATTGTTATTTGATCTGAAGTGACTGCTTGTCGCTCGTCCCGAACCGAGACATTTATGACTGCTGACAAAGCCAGCGAAGTCCTCGCCGCCTGGGAAGTCTCTTCTCAATACTGGAATAAGCACCAGGCATTGATAGAGAAGATGTACGCGCCGCTGTCGCGGACACTGATGGAGGAAGCCCACATTGTTTCAGGGCAGGCAGTGCTCGATGTCGGCGGTGGCAGCGGGGAACCCTCGTTGATGATCGCGCCAGTTGTCGGTGAGTCTGGTTCTGTGACCTACACGGATCCGGCGGCGGGTATGGTCAAAGCCGCGCGCGCCGAAGCTGAGCGACGAGGATTACTAAACATCCAGTTTCACCAGTGTCCGGCGGAGCAGCTTCCGTTTTCCGACGCTTCTTTTGATGTCGGCGTCGGCCGGCTGTCGGTGATGTTTTTCCCGGATGTAGTAGCCGGACTCCGGGAGGTGCTGCGAGTGGTAAAACCTGGCGGCCATGTTTCATTTCTCGTTTGGGCCAGTAAGGAAGTCAATCCTTTCTTCAGCGTCGTCACCGAAATCCTCGACCGATTTGTGCCGGCTGAACCTGAAGCGGAAGACGCGCCGGCTGCTTTTCGGTTTGCCGCTCCAGGAAAACTCGCCAAACTTCTGCGAGCAGCCGGGGCGACGTCAGTAACAGAACGCACGCTTGAATTCTCGATTGAAGCACCGATTAGCGTCGAGCAGTTTTGGGAACTGCGCACCGAGATGTCTGACACTTTTAGGAACAAGCTGGCGAGGCTGGTACCCGATCAGGTGGCCGCAATCAAGTATACAGTTCAGAAGAAGGTCACCAGTTACTTCAAAACAGGTGGCATGGTGTTTCCCGGCCAGGTGCTGATTGTGACGGGGAAAAAGCCTGAGAGTGATCCGCATTCATCTGCGAAAATCCGCGGCTAATAAAACTGCCTGAAATTATCCGACTGCGGATAAACGCGCAATACACGAATCTGAAAAAACCTGTAATGCTGAAGCCGTTCTCATGGAATCAATTCTCTGGTCTCACCGGCGGGCTTCGTTAGTGCAAACAGCAACGGCACAATTGCAAGATACATCGTCAAGCCGCGCAACCAACTCAATCTCTGCCAACGCCGTCCTCGCGCGAGCCATTCGGTGGCCGGCACAGTAGACTCCGGGCTGTGCTTGAAGAGCACCAATTCGGGAACGAAGTAGAATAGAGATATCAACAACACTACCACGTACATAACGAAGCTGACTGCGATGAGCTTGCGTCGCGAGCTTGAGTTCAAGTTCAGCACCAGAGCAGCGACGAGCGAGATGATTAGCAGCGGGTGGATGATGGCCCAGAATATTCCGTCGTTCAAACCATAAGGCCCGTTGACCACGACGGCTGAAGCGGGAAGGTCAGAGAGATAGGCTGGGAAGTAGACCAGGTGTGAATAGGCAACTCCGCCCAGCAATGTTCCCCAAAGAATGATCGCCACCATTAGCGCCAGGGTGCCGAAATTACGTGTTGCCATTTTCGCGTCTCCCGTTTCGACGGTCGGGTTCGGGTCTGGAGCGCGGAGAAGCTATCAAACTGCTTTGCAGAAAACAAGTGTTTAGGGAATCGCGAGGTCGCTTCCGCATTTTGTGACCCGGTCGCTACTCTATATATGAAAGGGCGCCCCAGCGGTGGTAGCTTGGAGTTGTTCGAAGACTTCAAGTAGAAACCGGAAGGAGAGCCCTATGAG
>JANMQG010000119.1:0-9306 GCA_031370285.1 Chloracidobacterium sp.
GGTTCTGCTCCGGCGCCCTTGAGTCCGTCAATCACCTTCGCCACTTCACCGTAAGCGATCGAGCGCGGCGCCTTGATGAATACCGTCTTCTCGATGCGGTACTTTTCCGGCACGTCTATTCGAGAAAGCATATCGTCACGATAGACGTGATTCGCCAGACGTTCTTTGAAGAGTGACATGAGGAAGCTGCTTAGTTTTGAAGTGTCTGCAACGGTGCCCATGTCGTCAGTGAGGCCGTTTAGCTGGAGTGTACCATCGGGCCGGATTGTAACGACCAGCGTGCGCTTATCCGGCTCCAGAACGCGATCATCAGACTTAGCCGGAAGTTTTGCGGCAAACTTGGAAGGCTTCAGTGGCGCCGCCACCATGAAGATAATCAACATGACCAGCAGCACGTCTATCAGCGGCGTTACATTTATGAAAGGCTTGTTCCGGGCGGCACTGTTCGTCGACATATCGCTTCCTCCAATTCAGCGGCACTCAGCACTCAGTTAGACACTGGTTGAGGCGAGATGTTCCTGAAGTGAAAACGGCGAGAGAATCAAGCGAGGGGATCGAACAGCAGCGGAAAGAATTGCCCCTGAACCTTCTCTCCCTTAGCGATGGCAGGCACGCCCTCAAGCAGCGGCTCATCGGAGTCAGACTCGACTCCATCACGAAAAACGTTGATGACGATGGCGCGCCTGGGACGATCAGTTCTGTTTTCAAATGATCCGTGCACCATCAGCGGATGGTGAAACGACGCCTCGCCCTTTTTTAGTTCGATCGCGACCGGCGTGAAGTCTTCCTTTTGTTCATCTGTCAGTACGGTGTGAATTGAATCCATGTTGTCCGCCAGTCCGGTAATTGGCAGCAGGTGCCAGCGGTGGCTCCGCGGCACGTAATGAACGCAGCCGTTCGCCCGGGTGGAATCGTCAAGCCCGATCCAGCAGGAGAGGTGCGCCATCGGTTTGGTTCTGGTCCAGTAAGAATAATCCTGATGCCACGCTATCACGCCGCCATGGTGAGCGGGCTTGTAGAAGATCTGATCGTGCCAGAAGCGCACCGGTCCTCCCAGAAGCTGTGAGGCCGGAATCAGGAAAGCCGGGTTCCACAGCAAATCATGAAAGCCCGCAGCCACGCGCCAGGCGCCCAAAGCGTGAAAGAGCATCCTGTTCGGGTAAGTCGATTCGTTTGCGTGATACTCGTAAAACAGTTTATTTCCAGGATGAGCGGGATCAGTTAGCTGGCCAAGCTCGGCTCGCAACACTTCAACCTGATCGTCCGTCAAGAGGCGTATGCCGGTAAGGTAACCATTGGTTTCGTAGAATTCGACTTGCTCAGCACTCAACTGATACCGGTTCCGTGCGCGCGGCAATAGCTCCCTAAATAAACTTGTTACGGGATGATGTTGGGCTGATAGATCTTCCATTGACTCAAGTTCTGATGGGTAACAGTGCCGCGTAGTGGCATTTGACTCTAGCCCGGCGTTTCAACGCCGGGAGAAAGAGCTAGTCAGACTCCTACGTCGCATGGCGACGGTTGAATCTCATTATCAGGCGTCGCTATGCGACGCGGAGAACTTTCGCCGGCTTCCCCCGGCGTTGAAACGCCGGGCTAAATTCATGCCGCCGCTACGCGTCGAAAGCCGTGATCGGATCTCCCTGAAGTCTGTCGGACAAGCATCACTTCGCATCTTTAATTCCATCGATCACAACTCTGGCGACGGTCGGAATGATTTCGCGCTCAGTTGCGTGGTCAGTCGTGAAGGTCACGAGCACAAACTTCGCACCGTCCGGCAACTCAAGGTAAGCGGCGTCGTGTCTCGTCGTACTCGTCCAGCCGGCCTTCGACCACAAGCGCACTCCCCCCAGTCCCTGCAAAGCAATTCCAGTGAAGCCGTGACCCTGATCGTCATTGTCTTTGCTTGTCCCGGAATAATCGCGTTTCAACAATTCCATCATTTGCACGCTGCGAACGGGCGTGACGGCCTTGCCCGTCACGATCTCCGCCAACAAACGCGCCGTGGCGTCGGTGGTCAGTTTGTTTCGGTTTGAGCCGTCCGGCTGGCGCGACACCTGTTCGCGCCCATACGCGTCTTCGCAAAACGTTTTCTGATTCACGTTGATATTCGTGTAACCAAGTGACGAATAATAGCGATTCACCGCATTTCGTTTTTCCTGCCACTCCGCCATCTCTTTCGGCGGCAGCTCATAACCCGCGGTCGTGTGCGTGATCACGTCAACTATGTATTGCGTCGCCTCATTCGACGAATCGACGATCATGTCTTTCAAGGCCCGACGCAATTCCGGCGTGTCTTCAATCTTCTTGTCCTCCAGCCAGCGATGGGCCGCCGCCAGGTAGAACAGTTTCACCACGCTGGCCGGATAGACACGCTCGTTTCCGCGAAAGCTTGCCTGCTGCGGAGCCCCCGGATCGCGAAGATCGATGAGTGTTATCGAAAGCTGTGTCTCTTCAAGTTTCTTATCGGCAAACTTTTCAAGTGTTTTGCGCGCAGCCTCATCAACTAAAGACTGCAAAGTCCGCGCGTTAGCTTTCGCTCCCGGCTGAGTTTGCGCCAAAGCCGGTGCTAGCGAAGCGGAAACGAGGAGACAGGCGATAAGGAGCAGGCTGATAGTTTTTTGGTTCATGATCGTAAACGCTTCTCAGAAATTTTGTACTGCCATAATCTGAAAACTTCTCTGTGCAAACTCCGTGTCCTCCGTCTCTCTGTGGTGGATAACGCCCAGCAAGCACTCACCACTGAGGCACAGAGAACACAGAGGCTGCACAGAGACATAATTTAAGCCACTTCCCAATTTGAAATGATTGTGTCAGCGTGCGAATTGGATTATAAGCAACGAAGTGGCAAAAGTATTGGCGGAGACATCAGAAGCGGGACTGATTCGCGGCATCCGTCGCTGGGATCTTGTCGCCATTGCAATCAATGGAATCATTGGCGCGGGAATCTTTGGTCTGCCGTCGAAGGTCTTCGCCCTCATCGGCGCCTACAGTCTAATCGCGTTCGTGGTTTGCGCGGTTGTCGTCACCCTGTTCATTCTCTGTTTTGCAGAAGTAGGCAGCCGCTTCGATGAAACCGGTGGGCCTTACCTTTACGCTCGCGAAGCATTCGGTCCCACAATCGCGTTTGAGATTGGCTGGTTGATTTGGCTCGCGCGGGTGACGGCTTTTGCCGCAAACTGCAACCTGCTGGTTGCCTACCTCGGTTATTTTTTACCGGCGGCAGCGAATCCGTGGTGGCGTGCGTCGATCATCATCATTGTCGTAGCAGTGCTCGGGACTATCAACCTGGTCGGCATCAGGCAAGCGGCGATCGTCAGTAACGTTTTCACCATCGGAAAATTGATCCCGATAATAATTTTCATCGCGGTGGGTTTGTTCTTTCTCAACCCACACGCGTTCGCGCTGGGACCACGACCAGCCGGGGGGCCATTCTCGCAGTCTGTGCTCCTTTTGATTTATGCCTTCACGGGATTTGAGATGGCGGTCATCCCGGCCGGCGAAGTGCGCGATCCCAAAAAGAACTTACCGCGCGCGCTACTGATCGCAATCGGAGTCGTCGCCTTCCTCTACATCCTGGTTCAGATCGTTTGCGTGGGAACGTTCCCGGAGTTGGCACAATCGCAGAAGCCGCTGGCGGACGCGGGCATGCGATTTATGGGAGCGGCGGGCGGCGCCATCATTTCGCTCGGTGCCATCATTTCGATCACTGGTAACTTAAACGTCCTGGTGCTCTCAGGTTCGCGACTTCCGTTCGCGATGGCCGAACGGAAGCAACTGCCGGCATTCATCGCCTCCGTTCATCGACGGTTTGCGACTCCTTACGTCGCCATCCTGATAACCGCGGCAGTCATGCTGCTGTTGACGCTCAAGAGTTCCTTTCTTGCCGCGCTGACGATAAGCACAATTGCGAGGCTGGTGACTTACGGCGCGACCTGTCTTTCACTTCCTGTCTTGCGGCGACGACGCGAGGCGCCACCGGCGGCTTTCCGGCTGCATTTTGGGACGGTCATTGCGATTCTGGCGTTGCTGTTGGCGGCCTGGCTGCTGGCAAACAGCACCTGGAAAGAAGCGCGCGCCGCAGCGATTGCGGCGGCAGTTGGACTGTTAATTTATTTCTCTTATCGATGGGTCGGTCGCGCCGACTCATCGCCAAGAACGTGAGGAAGGGCTCGAACACACCAAGGTTGCGCTTAGTGGAGCCCTCCATAACTGTCGGGCTACTGCCCCGTGTAACCGAGCCTCCTGCGGTGCAACATCTGAGGAACCGGCGATGATGGAGCCGCAAGACTCGCGACTGCATACGCAGCCTGCGCCGAGGCGGTAGCCAACATTGAGCGAGAGTCTACTTTATGTAGCGCAATCTGCGCCGGGGCAGTAGCCCGGCAGTTATGGAGGGCTCGTAGATACTTCAAGCGCGGCAAGCCTAAGAGCGCACTTGGCGCTGCAACGGCCAGAAGCGAAGGCGTGATGTATCATTGCCTCACTAGCCGGGAAATTAAAGCGAGACTAAGTGGACACGATCATCGAAGAGTTGCGCGCAGTAGTTGGCAGTGCGGCCGTGCTCAGCGAGCCGGACGAATTGCTGGTCTACGAGTGTGACGGCTTACCGCAACACAAGTATCGTCCGCGCGCTGTCGTCTTCCCCTCATCAACTGAAGAGACCTCCGCAGTGATGCGACTGCTGGCGCGGGCAGGTGTCCCTTTCACTCCGCGCGGCGCGGGCACGGGGCTCTCTGGAGGGGCGTTATCGCTAAATCAAGGTGTCGTGATCGAGTTGGCGCGCATGCGCAAGACACTGAAGATTGACGAGGCGAATCGCATTGCCGTAGTTCAACCCGGAGTCGTAAATTCTCACGTCTCGCGTGCTGTCGCTCACCTCGGCCTTCATTACGTTCCCGATCCATCCAGCCAGCCGACCTGCACGATAGGAGGCAACATCGCTGAGAACGCCGGCGGAATTCATTGTTTGAAATATGGCACGACGACAGATCACGTTTTGGGCGTGCGTGTGGTACTGGCCGGTGGCGAGGTCGTCGATCTTGGCGGTGGCGGAATAGAAACAACCGGCTACGATCTACTCGGTGTCTTCGTCGGTTCCGAAGGAACGTTTGGGATTGTCACCGAAGCAACTCTGCGCCTGGTACCAATCCCGCCCGCCGTGCGAACGATGCTGGCGGAGTTTGCGGAAGTGAATGACGCCAGCCATGCGGTCTCGGCAATCATTGCGGCGGGTGTAATGCCGGCAGCGCTGGAGATGATGGATCGCGAGATCATCCGCGCTGTGGAGGCAAGCGTGTTTGCCGCGGGCTTACCTTTGGACGCCGGAGCGGCGTTGCTTATCGAACTCGATGGCCCCGAAGCCGGCATCGATGAAGAGGCAGAGCGCGTGAAGAGTATCTGCCTGCAATACGGCGCCCGCGATTGTCGCCTCGCTCGCGATGAGCACGAAAGGAAAAAACTTTGGGCGGCACGCAAGGGTGCGTTTGGCGCCATCGGTCGCATCGCGCCCGATTCGATGATTCAGGATGCAGTGGTGCCACGCTCGCGGCTGCCGGAAGTACTCGACAACGTTTTTCGCATCGCCTCGAAATATCAACTGCGCATTGCCAATGTTTTTCATGCCGGCGATGGTAATCTTCATCCGTTGATTTGTTTCGACTCTCGGTCTGCCGATGAAGTTCGTCGCGTCAAAGAAGCCGGGCGTGAATTAATGGAAGTTTGTGTGCGCGCCGGCGGCAGCATAACGGGTGAGCACGGTGTCGGTTTCGATAAACGCGAGTTGTTGTCGTTGATCTTTTCCGAGGCGGACATGGAGACGATGCTCCAGGTGCGCGCAGCATTTGATCCTACGGGCCTGTGTAACCCCGGGAAAATTATTCCGATGCTGCGCGGCTGCGGCGAAGCGCGCGCTCAAGCAAAGTCCAATGTCCAAAGTCCAATGTCCAAAGTCCTGTCAGAACCAGAGACAACGCTGCAGGGTGCCGGTGATTTGCTGGGACCGCGGGCGTCCCGCCCGCAACGTTCGACATTCTCAAGCTTGTCCAGCCTTGATTCGGACAGGGCTCGGCAGCAGTTAACTCAGCTAGTCGGTGAAGAAAATATCTCCGCGGCTTCGCGCCTCCCCTTCTCCCCGCCGCCTTTGACGGTTTCCCCTGGCTCGACAGCCGAAGTCTGCGAAATCATGAAACTCGCGTCGAGCGAAGGCTGGTCGGTGTTGCCGGCCGGTGGAATGAGCTGGCTCGACGCCGGCCACTCAACAAGGCAAGCGCAACTAATTGTCGGCACCCAAAGATTGGATCGCATTATCGAGCACGAACCTGCGGATTTGATCGCGGTGACCGAAGCCGGTGTCACGCTCAAAGACTTCAATGACAAGCTGGCGCAAAACGGTCAGTGGTTGCCGCTTGATCCGCCGGATGACGGACGCCCAACAATCGGCGGCGTAGTCGCGACCGGACTCGGCGGCGCGCAACAGTTTGGCTATGGCGCGCCCAGAAGGCACGTGATCGGAATGAAGGTCGTGCTCGCAGACGGCAGTTTGATCAAGGTTGGCGGCCGAGTAGTGAAGAATGTGGCCGGTTATGATCTGTGCAAACTGTTCACCGGTAGCTATGGGACGCTGGGAGTGATCGTTGAAGTTAACTTCAAACTCAGGCCGCTGCCATTTGAAACCAGCACGACCATGGCATGGGGCACTCGCGAGGAGTTGCTTGCGGGCGCCCGGCGAGTAATCGACTCCCGGCTTTTCCCCGTTGCGGTAGAACTTCTATCGCCCCGCCTTGCCTGCGAAGTCGAGTGGTCAGAGGGAAGAGATCACTTGTTGCTAATTCGGTTTGCAGGATCTTTGACCACCGTTACCGAGCAAACAAGAGCGACTGGAGAACTGCTTAAAGAAAAGGATCGGGGGAAACCCGGCCTGCTCGTGCCTAAAGATACGATTATCTGGAGTACTCTGGCAGCATTACCCTCGCGATTTCAGGAAGACCTGGTTTGGCGAGTGGGCTTGCGGCCTGCGGACGTGCCAACGTTTCTCGCGAACCTGGACGAAGGGGATGCCGGCAATGGTTCGGCCGAAGCGATGTGGCAGGCGAGTGTTGGTGATGGGCGCATACGCGTTATGGATCGGCTGCAGCAAAACGAAAATGAATCTGGCGAGATTGGACATGACACAATCGGGCGCCTCGAATCGTTCAGAGGTCGCGCGAAAAACCTGGGCGGAACGCTAATCATTGAACACGCGCCTGCCGAGGTAAGGGATAGGGCAAACACCTGGGAAACTAATGACGCCGCTCACGGCATCATGCAGAGAATCAAACAGCAACTCGATCCTGACGGTATCTTCCCGTCGTTGTCCGCTTACTGAAAACAACCATGAGAAACAAAACACTACAAACAGCGCTGCGCCTATTCCTGATCGCTTCCCTAACCGCGGGATTGATCGCATTTCCCGGCTCGCAACTCTTCCGTGAAGTAGCGCCGTCCACTGCGCGCGCCGCCTCGCGCGGGCCGGTGCGTGCGAAGCACGGCATTGTTGCCTCTACAAACGAGGTCGCCTCGCGAGTTGGTGTTGACATCATGAAACGCGGCGGCAACGCAATCGATGCTGCGATCGCGGTTGCGTTTGCGCTGGCCGTCACGCATCCGGCGGCCGGCAACCTCGGCGGCGGCGGCTTCATGATGATTCGCCTCAAGAATGGAAAGTCTACAGCGATTGACTACCGTGAAATGGCGCCGGCGGCAGCGACGCACAACATCTATCTGGACAAGAACGGGAATCTGATTGAGGGCGAAGGCGGTTCGCTGGTTGGTTATCGCTCGGCAGGAGTGCCGGGAACAGTACGCGGTATGGAGTTGGCTCTTAAGAAATACGGGTCCGGGAAACTAAGCTGGTCGCAATTGATTGACCCCGCGCGACGGCTCGCCAATGGTTTCACTGTTACCTACACGCTGGCGCGATCGCTGCGCGGAAACAACGATTACCTTTCCCAATATCCGGAAACAAAGCGGATATATCTAAACGGCGGAAAGTTTCATAACGAAGGCGATCTATTTCGCCAACCGGATCTCGCCGCGACTTTTGCCCGGCTACAAAGCTCCGGCCCAAACGATTTCTATGAGGGAGAGACGGCAAGAATGATCGTCGACGACGTCAAGCGTCACAACGGTCTGATCACAATGGCTGATATGCACGGCTATGTCGCTAAAGAGCGCCGGCCGTTGAGTGGTAGATATCGTGGCTATGAAGTCATCTCCATGCCGCCGCCTTCATCAGGTGGCGCGGTCCTGATCGAGATGCTGAACATCCTCGAGGGCTACGATCTGGGCAAACTGGACTCTGCCTCGTCTGAACGCTATCACCTGATGACGGAAGCGATGCGACGCGCGTTTGCCGACCGAGCCGAGTTTATGGGTGACACCGATTTCGTCAACGTGCCGGTGGCTGGACTGATCGATAAGTCTTATGCCGCAAAACTTCGCGGCAGTATTAACACGGCAAGAGCGTCGACGAGCGTCGAGATTGGCGCCGGCCGACCTGCAGGTCATGAATCTGAGGAGACTACACACTTCACCGTTGTAGACGCTGAAGGCAATGCGGTCGCGAACACCTACACACTCAATAACTCTTACGGCTCAGCGGCGGTGGCTAAAGGCACTGGAATAATTCTGAACGATGAGATGGACGACTTTGCCGCCAAGCCGGGGACGCCAAATCTGTATGGTTTGATCCAGGGCGAGCGCAACGCCGTCGCACCACATAAGCGTCCCCTGTCCGCCATGACGCCAAGTTTCGTCTTGCGCAAGGATGGCAGTCTTTGGTTTACAGTTGGCAGTCCCGGCGGGCCGACTATTATTAATACCGCGCTCTGCGTAATTATCAACGTCGTCGACTACGGCATGGACATCCAGCAGGCGCTGGACTTCCCGCGAATACATCATCAGTGGCTGCCGGATGAATTGGTGTTTGAACCTTATGGACTTTCAGGCGACACCCAGAAGGCCCTGGTGTCCCTCGGCCATAAGCTGGCGAAGCCCCACTACCTGGGCGATGCCGAAGGCATCATGATCGAAGAAAAGACCGGCGTGCGCCTGGGTGCAACTGACCCGCGCCGCAGCGATGGCGTGGCGGTGGGGTATTAGTTTGGCTGGGAATAGTCTTATCCAGAGAACAATATGATGAACGAGGCAACAACCGAACATGAAAAGAACTCTACCGCAAAGCGGTAGAGAGTCCGAACTTCTTTTGTGCAATGGTTTGCAAGACAAAGGGAGCAGCCAGGAGACCTTGGCCTCTCTTAGCTATTG
>JANMQG010000141.1:0-13325 GCA_031370285.1 Chloracidobacterium sp.
GTGGTGCAGGGTGTAGGCTCAGCGATGAAAATGAAGGCAGCTGCATTTCGCAAGGAGTGCAACAACGGTGGAGGTTTGCCAAGGCTCCTGCAACGCTACTCCCATTCGGTGTTAACGCAGGTAACGCAGTCCGCGGTCTGCAATCAGTTTCATTCAGTGGACGCGCGTTTGGCCCGCTGGCTGCTGATGACTCATGACCGCATGGGAGACGACGAGTTTCAGGTTACGCAGGAGTTTCTGTCTCATATGTTGGGCGTGCGGCGTGAAGGCGTTAGCATAGCTGCGGGCGATTTACAGAAACGGGAACTTATTCGTTATAGCCGCGGCCACCTTCAGGTCATGGATCGCGCCGGCCTGGAAGCAACGTCATGCGCGTGTTATGAAATCATCAAGGACGAAAGCAACGGTTCCGGACTGTAGGCGAGACGCGACGGCTTGTTGTTCGACCACTAAGAATTCTCACTTACCATAAGCCTCATTCAATTTCCGAAAGTGATAACCCATGGCTGCCAGGCGCATCGACTGCGGAAACTGATTGCGATGCCTGGCGATAGTGCGCCCCAGGAAACGCCAGAATTCTTTGCGCTCGCGATCCAGCACACCCAGCTTGAACGTCAGTCGCGAAAAGGCCGCCAAAGCGCCGATGATATCGAGGCGTGTAGGCTCGAAACCCTGCTGCGTTGTCCGCCTCAGCGATTCAAGTGCGCGCTGATAATACTCGCTGGGCTTGTAGATGGTGCGCATGATCGATTGATAACCTGCTACCAGGCGGGCCGGGTCCATCTTCGGAACAAAGTTCAGTGAGCAATTGGTATTGTTTCCCGAGCCTTCGCCGAGCAAACGTCCCTCCTTCTTCAATCGCCGCCAAAGCTGCGTATCAGGAAGCGCGATGAGTAACCCAACCATCGCTAACGGTATTGCACTCTCGCGAATAAAATCGATCTGCCGCTCAAAGATGTCCTCCGGATCGTTGTCAAAGCCAACGATGAATCCGGCCATCACTTCCATCCCATAACTCTGAATCTTCTTGACTGAGTTAAGCAGGTTGCCGCGGTTCTGCGACTTCTGAGCTTCCTTGAGACTCTCTTCAACCGGAGTTTCTATACCAAGAAAGACGCGCCGAAATCCCGCGCGCTGCATCTCGCTGAGGAGGTCATCGTCGTCAGCGAGATTCAAGCTGGCCTCCGTCAGAAGCGAAAAGGGATGACCATTCCTTTCCTGCCAATCCGCCAGTTCGGGCAATAGTCGCCTGACATTCTTTTTGTTGCCTATGAAATTATCGTCAACAATGAAAACGGTGCCGCGCCACCCGAGGCACAACAGCGCGTCAAACTCCGCCAACATCTGTTGATTGCTTTTTGTGCGCGGTACGCGCCCGTAGATTTCGATGATGTCGCAGAATTCACAGTTGAAGGGACAGCCCCGCGAATACTGTACTGACATCGCGCTGTAGCGCTTCATGTCCGCGAGCGAAAAATCAGCCACGGGCGTCGTTGCCAGCGGCGGACGTTCAGCAGCACGGTAGGTTCGCTTTGCCTCGCCGCGTTCCAGGTCTTCTATAAACTGTGGCAATGTCGTCTCAGCTTCGCCGAGAAAAATGTGATCCACCGCCGGCAAATCTTCAATCGTGGTGGTGACGTAGGGACCGCCCAGGACCACGCGCTTCCCCTGCTGTTTACATAGTCTGACAACTTCATGCACTGACTCTTTCTGCACCAGCATGCCGGTCACAAAAACAATGTCGGCCCACTCGATGGCGGAAGACTTCAGCGAGCGCACATTCAAATCAACCAGGCGGCGCTCCCAGGCCTTTGGCAACAGTGCCGAGACCGTCAATAGCCCGAGCGGCGGAAACGCGCACCGTTTACGTTCAAACGGTAGTGCATGACGAAAACTCCAATAGGTATCGGGAAATTCCGGGTTGACTAATAGGACCTTCATCGCGTTCTCCTTCGCCGGTAATTACCTTGCAATCGGGGGTGCTGGAAATCGAGGGAAACAAACAGCCGGTGTCGAGACTAGATCCTAGTCCCAAATCAGAAATCTGAGCGTAATAGTTACGTAAGAATTGTCGGCTGACCAGCGAAGCAGGGATTGCCGAAGGACACACAAATATCATAATTTCCCAACCGTGACCTCCTAGATTCAATTGGAGAAGATCGTTAGAATGACTAGTAGAATTCGGTTGAAGTTTACCAGGGAGTTTCCCTTGATCAAATTTAATAGCAACGTTAATCCGGCTCAGGAAGTAGTTAGACTCGATCTGACGGATATCGCTAAGTGGAACCATGCTCCGCGCACGGATTGGATGGAGATGGGTGATAAAGAACACTTCGTACAATTCTATGAGGCGGATGGATTTCTTCTGAACTCCTTGAGTGGCTTCATCGGTAAAGCCATCAAGTCGGGCGATGGCGCCGTAGTCGTGGCGACGAAAGCGCACCGCGATGGCCTTGACGAATTAATGCTGGCCAATGGACTGGACGTAATCAGCGCTAAGGCACGTGGCCGATATATCGCTCTGGACGCCGCTGAGACTCTCTCGCAGGTCATGGTTGGTGGCACACCTGAGCGCCAGCGTTTTAACCAGGTCATCGGTAGCGCAATCGCCGGCGTGACGGATGGGCGTTCTCGCACCAGGGCGTTTGGTGAAATGGTTGGGTTGCTTTGGTCCCAGGGTAATTATGCTGCCGCGATCCGCCTTGAAGAATTTTGGAACGAACTACAAAAAGTGCGATCATTTTCGCTCTTCTGCGCCTATCCAATTAAAGAATTCGGTGGCGAGAGATTTGTCGAACCACACAACAGCATTTGTAGTCTCCACTCTCGCGTAATTCCCGCCGAGAGCTATGCAAATCTGGCCGACCTTGATGCTCGCCTGCGCGCGATTGCTCTACTGCAACAGCAGGCAAAATCACTGGAAACTGAGGTCAAGGAACGACGGCAGGTTGAGGAACGCTTGCGACTGGCCCTCGCCGGCGAACAAATAGCCCGCGCCGAAGCTGAGACTGCCAATCGCATGAAGGATGAGTTTTTGGCAACGGTCTCTCACGAGATACGCACCCCGCTTAACGCGATCATCGGGTGGTCGCATTTGCTTCGCAGCGGCAGGTTGGACGAAGCCACCACGAGGCGCGCGATGGAAACCATTGATCGCAATGCGAAGGCGCAGGCCCAGTTGATCGAGGACATTCTGGATGTGTCACGCGTGATCACGGGCAAGCTTCGCCTTCGCAATGAACCGGTCGATATTGCCTCAGTCATCAATGCAGCCATTGATTCGGTGCAATTGGCGATTGACGCCAAAGATCTACATCTGGAAGTAACGCTTGATCCATCGGCGCGACACACCTTCGGTGATGCGGGTCGGTTACAGCAAGTGGTTTGGAACCTGCTTTCAAACGCTATCAAATTCACACCGTCCGGTGGGCGTATCGAAATTAAGGTAGAGCGCGCTGACCTCCAGCTACAGCTTCGGGTCAGCGATACCGGCTGCGGTATTGGCCCCGAGTTTCTCCCGTTTATTTTTGATCGCTTTCGCCAGGCGGATGGCACTACGACGCGCAACCATGGTGGCCTTGGTTTAGGATTGGCGATTGTGCGACATCTGGTTGAACTACACGGCGGTTCCATTAAGGCCGACAGCGCCGGGATCGGAAACGGTTCGACTTTCACGATCACGCTTCCGCTGGCGCCGCAAAGCACTAGTCGGCGGAAAAAGGCCACCGGAAGTTTGCGCGCTGCAGAAATTTCAAAGGGACGCTTTTCTTCTCAGCCCACGCTTGACGATGTGAAAGTACTGCTCGTGGATGATGATCCGGACACGCTCCAGGTAATCCGCGTTATGTTGGACGGTTCGAAAGCCATCGTACACACGGCGGCCTCCGTGAGCGAGGCCATGGAAATACTCGAGTGGTACTCCCCGCATGTGTTGGTATCGGATCTGGCGATGCCTAACGAAGATGGTTATTCTCTGATTGCGAAGGTTAGGGCACTTAGTGTAAGCAGCGGCTACGAAATTCCAGCCATCGCGCTCACTTCCTACATGCGTGTTGAGGATCGCACGCGCGCGCTATCCGCGGGCTTCAATATGTTTGTGCCAAAGCCGGTGCAGCCCGATGAATTAATCACCGCCATTGCGAACCTCGTCGAGACTTCCTGCGAACCTGCTTAGCCAAACGTTCGCCGACGGGAGCGCGGACAGACTTGTCCGCCTGTATTCCGCCAAAACCGGTAGGGGCACGGCAACCGTGCCCCTATTTCATTGGCTTATTAGCGTCGCAGCGTCTGACGTTGCCCGGCGACTAGTATCTGCGGTGACGTTTGCGAAGTTTGTAGGTATAGAGTGCACCGCTACCCGCGCCTGCACCTGCGCCTATAAGCGCACCTTTCTTGCCACCTGCCAGGCCGCCGATAGCCGCGCCGCCCAACGTGGTTCCGGCCACTGTCAGTTTATCGCGATGCTTTTGCCAAAACGTCCGATGACGATGCCGGTAACGTCGCGGGTGCGCCGACGCAACCGAGCTTACCGGCCCGATTGTGAAGACGAGTGTTAACAGAATCAAAATGACGGCAACATGCCGTTTCATTTTCTGCGCGATCAAAGAGGTGTTCATTAGGTCTTCCCTTTCATGCTGACTGATTGCTCCTTAATCTCGGCAAGACCTGTGCCTATTTGCAGCAAACTCGAATACCGCCCAATTGCGGCAATTGGCGCTAATCCCGGCGCAACACAAGCAGTTCCGGTGTACCGATAAGAGGGATGAACGTACGGAAGTGTTCCAGCAGTCTCGAGCTCTACGCTTTATCCTTAACAAACTTCAGCGCCACGCCGTTCATGCAATAGCGCAGGCCGGTGGGTCTGGGACCGTCTTCGAAGACGTGTCCAATGTGAGAATCGCATCTCGCACACAACACTTCAGTGCGAGTTTCCGAAAGACTGTTGTCTGTCTCTTCATGCACGTTCTCTTTGGCAATGGGCTGCCAAAAACTCGGCCAGCCGGTGCCGGAGTCAAACTTCGCGCTGGAGTTAAAGAGTGGCAGTTCGCAGGCCATGCATTCAAAAATCCCTCGTTCATGGATTTGATTTAGTGGACTTGAAAAGGGCGCTTCCGTCCCCTTCTCCCGCGTCACATTGTACTGGTCGGGGTTTAGGATGCGTTTCCATTCTTCGTTTGTCTTAGTCACTTTTTTGACTCCTTGCGCATTCAACGAATAGGTACTGTTGCCCTTCTTGGCTTTGTCATCCAGAAATGATGCGGCGCTCAGCGGCAACTTCGAGAACGCCGCCAGCGTCCCCAGCGCGATGGACGATGAGAGAAAATAACGTCGATTCATGATTGCTGCTCCTTGCTCGGCTAATAGTTTAGTCGATGTAATTACGAATGACCTACCCAATCGGATTTGCCACCCGCTTCGCTGAATTGCAAACTTGCCGCATAAACCTCTATTGTTTCCACAAATGGATCAGGACTTCTTCAGATTTGGCCTCGCGGCTTGCGTCACTATTCTGGTGGTGGTCGATCCGCCGGGCGTCGTGCCAATTTTCGTGGCGCTGACGAAGGACGAGGAGCCTCGTCGCCGCCGCGCCATATTAATCCGCGCCGTGCTGATCGCTTTTGGCGTGGCCCTGTTCTTCCTTGTCGCCGGACGCGCGGTGCTTGCGTATCTCGGCGTGACGGTTCATGCCTTCTCAATCAGCGGCGGCATACTCCTCTTCGTTGCGGCGATGCCAATGCTCTTCGGACAGCGTGGCGGTCTTCAGGCGCCGGAAGGAAAGGAACGCGGAGCGCGGGCGGTCGACGGAGACCGGCGGGCGCGAACCATTACAGAGGCGGACGCGCAAGCAACGGTAGGAAATGACAACAGCGCGCGGGCAACAGCAAGCAACGACATCTCGGTCTTCCCGCTGGCTATGCCTTTGCTATCCGGTCCTGGCACGATTGCCACCATTCTGCTGCTGACTTCGCAAGCCGGAGGCGACCTGCACAGGTTAGCCGCCATTGGCGTCGCGATCGCTGTGGTCTTCCTGGTCTCGTTCGTTGTGTTGTATCTGGGCGCGCGCTTGATTGGACTCGTAGGCGAAGGCGGCGTTCATATCGCCACGCGCGTCATGGGCATCGTCCTCGCCGCATTGGCCGTTCAATTTGTTCTTAACGGCGTCGCTGGATATTACAAACTGCTGATCGGGCGGTAAGGCAAAACTTAAGACTCGCGCCCTTCTCGAGTCTCATGCTCCAGCAGGCTGGTAGTTCGCTCTGTAACACTTCCTGGCGCGGCACGGGCTATGGGTTCTCTTTCGCTCATCCCCGGTGTCGGTGGTTTCGCAGACTCAATCTCTGCTGGAGGATCCGGCCTGACAAAAAGCCCTGCAATAATGTGGCCCAAGCCTGAGAGCACGGGCATCAAGCCTACCAGCCATAACATCCGGACGACTGGTTCTATTTCAAAGGGCACTTTGGCCACAAAGTCCGGTGGTAGTTTCAGGACCAGCGCACCGGTCAGGTAGTAAAGAAAGATCGCGAATCCGATTCCGCTGAAGAACGAAATCGCGCCGGTAGTCAGGTGTTTCTCACGCCGCTGCTCCGCTGTCTTCGTCTTCCTGCCGCCGATCCTCAGCGGTTTAGGGCCTTCAGAGCTGCGCGCAATCTCCTTGTTCATTTGGTCGAGCGCGCGCGAGATGTCTTCGCTCACCTGTTCAACCTTGAGGTTCTTCATCATCTCCTTGATCTTTGGCAACGGACCGCGATCGCTGCGGGCAATCGCCTCGCTCAGCGAGACGGCCTTGCCAATTACTTTGAGATTGGCGCCGCACAGCCGGCAATACTGCAAGCCGGAGGAGGATTCAGTGCCACACTGTGGACAATACATGGTGTTTCAGTAGTCAGCGCGAAATCTTATCTTGCCGTTCGCGGCGTTAGGAAAAGCACGTTGAACTACGATAATGAGGCTCTATTTGTTCAACTGACGTTCGCCGGCGCTTCCATACGCCGGAGGCGTTAAATAACTTAGCCCGGCGTAACACGCCGGGAAAGGGACAACCCTTAGATCTCTTTCGAACCCGGAAGGGGTTCGATAACGTCCCTAGTCCCAGACATACCGCTAAGTTATTTAACGCCTTCAGCGTAGAAAAAAGCCCCCGGCGAAATAATCCGCCGGAGGCTTTGTCAGAAGCAGTAACCTGCTGCTTAGTAGCGCGAACCGCCGTTGCGACCGCCGCCACCGCCGCCGCGATCTTCGCGGGGCTTGGCTTCGTTCACGTTCAGCGCGCGTCCGCCCATATCCTTACCGTTAAACTGCTGGATGGCAGCAGCGCCTTCTTCCTTCGTCGACATTTCAACGAAGCCAAAGCCGCGTGAGCGACCCGTTTCGCGATCTTCAATCAAAGATACGCTTTCAACCGTGCCCGCTTGCGCGAACATCGTCTGCAGTTCCTCGCTGGTCGTTTGGAACGCGAGATTACCAACATAAAGTTTCATAGTCATAGTTTCTTACCTTTTCCCCTTTGGGGTTTCGCTGCAGGAGACTTCTCCCTTGGCGAATTAACAGAAGCAGCATGCGAACATGTTAGCTTCCCAATTTGCTAAGGACGTTGGGATTTACATATCCATGCCGCCGGGCATTGCCCGAGGCTTATCATCTTCCTGTAGCTCAGAAATGAGGGCTTCCGTTGTTAGCATTAAGCCCGCAATTGATGCGGCGTTTTGCAACGCGCAACGTGTGACTTTCGCGGGATCAATAATCCCCGCGGCCACAAGGTCCTCAAAAGTTTCAGTGGCAGCGTTGTAGCCGAAGTTCGGGTCTTTGCTGGCGCGAACCTTTTCCACAATCACGGCGCCTTCTTTGCCGGCGTTCTGTACGATCTGACGCAGCGGCTCTTCAAGCGCGCGCTTGATGATGTTGACGCCAATCTGCTCGTCTTCATCGCCCCCGATCGTTTCGCCGTCTTCATTTGTTTCGAATGCCTTGAACTTATCCAACGCTTTCGCAGCGCGAATCAAGGCCACGCCGCCGCCAGCCACGATGCCTTCTTCAACAGCCGCGCGGGTCGCGTTCATTGCGTCTTCAACGCGCGCCTTCTTTTCTTTAAGTTCAGTTTCAGTGGCTGCACCAACGCGAATGACTGCCACGCCGCCGACGAGTTTCGCCAGCCGCTCCTGGAGCTTCTCGCGGTCATAGTCTGACGAGGTGTCTTCAATTTGCGTCTTGATCGTTTTCACTCTGGCGCGCAGGGCGTCTGTGTCGCCGGCGCCATCGATGATGATGGTGTCGTCTTTGTTGATGGTTACCTTCTTGGCGCTTCCCAGGTCTTCGACCTTGACGTTTTCGAGTTTGATGCCGAGGTCTTCACTGATGACTTTGCCACCAGTCAGAATCGCGATGTCCTGCAGCAACTCTTTACGCCTGTCGCCAAAGCCGGGAGCTTTAACTGCGGCCACATTGATCGTGCCGCGCAGCTTGTTAACCACGAGCGTTGCGAGGGCTTCCCCTTCAACGTCTTCCGCGATAATCAGAATCGGCTTGCCCAACTTGGCGACCTGCTCCAGAATCGGCAACAAGTCTCGCATCGAAGCAATCTTCTTTTCGCTCAGCAGGATAACGGGATTCTCGAGCACTGCTTCCATCTTTTCGGGGGCGGTGATGAAGTAAGGCGACAGGTAGCCGCGATCAAACTGCATCCCTTCGACAAATTCCAAATCCGTCTCCATCGTCTTCGCGTCTTCAACCGTAATCACGCCGTCTTTGCCAACCTTGGCCATCGCTTCGGCAATCAACTCGCCGATCGCTGCGTCACCGTTGGCCGAAATCGTACCGACCTGCGCAATCATGTCGCCCGCGACTGGCTTCGACAGCTTCTTGATCGCCGCAGTGGCGCGCTCAACTGCTTTGTCGATGCCGCGCTTCAAGGCCATCGGGTTTGCGCCGGCTGCGACGGTCCGGACGCCTTCGCGATAAATCGCCTGCGCCAGCACAGTGGCGGTGGTGGTGCCGTCGCCGGCAACGTCGCTGGTCTTGGAAGCCACTTCGCGCACCATCTGCGCGCCCATGTTTTCCATCGGATCTTTCAGATCAATCTCTTTCGCCACGGTCACGCCGTCTTTGGTGATCGTCGGGCTGCCATACGACTTGCCGAGGACGACGTTGCGTCCTTTCGGACCGAGCGTAATTTTCACTGCGTCCGCGAGTTGGTTAACTCCACGCAGAATCGCCGCACGTCCCGCTTCGCCATGTGTTATTTGCTTTGCCATAATTTTGATGTTTTCTCCAAATCAATTGCTAAGTTAAGACTTAAGTGAAAGGTGAAGAGTGAAAGGTGACAAGCCAGAAGCTGAGGCCTCATCCGTCGCCCTCTTACTTTTCACTTTTCACTCTTCACCCTTCACCGTTCTTACTTCTTTTTCCCGCCGGCGGCCGCACCAGCGCGGGTGATGATTCCGAGAATCTCGTCCTCGCGCATGATCAGCAGCTCTTCACCGTCGATCTTGATTTCCGAACTGGTGTACTTGCCGAAGAGGATGCGGTCGCCCTTCTTAACGTCGAGCGGTTGGCGTGTTCCGTCTTCTTTGTATTTTCCCTCGCCGGCCGCGATTACTTCGCCTTCCTGCGGTTTTTCTTTCGCGCTGTCGGGGATAATGATGCCGCCACGGACCTGCTCGCCTTCTTCAATGCGCTTCACGATCACGCGATCATGTAATGGTGTGATATTCGTCTTCATAATATGCTTGTCTTCCTTAGGGGCTTTTGAGGTTCGCACCAGACAAAACTAGTCAGACTCTTGGTCGTAGACTTGTTAATAGACTGGTTGGGGAACGTATGACGCCCTGGTTTTCTTAGTAAGTGAGCTGTGGATTTATCAGGTGATCTGGATGATCCCAGAGGAGCTGAGAGCGGAGTAAGCTGGACTCGGTTCGACACCCACCCTACGCGAACGGTCTCTATATGTCAAATGCAGGATATGTCTTCAGCGACTTACCACTGCTGGTTCCCGACTGTCGGATGGTTCTTGCATAAGAAGGATTTTGATCGTCGCGATCCTCGGCCCAACCCACAATAAGGGCCGATCCTGCTCCGGATTTCGCCTCGGGCAATTGGCATCCTCGTTGCTCCTCCTCGCCTCGCTCTAACAAAAACAGCGGCGGGCGGGGAGGTCGAGTGACTCCCTGGATTAGACCGTCACTCGTCAAACGTCGCGCCAGGAAATTGAGGAAACACAATGAAACAGTATTTGACCTGCTTACTCGTGAGCCTGCTCTTGCTCGTCACTATCTCGCTGCCAGTTGCTGCCCAACAGGGCGACGCGGCAGCAACTACAGTTGAGAAGATAAAGATCAAGGTGGCCAAGCTGGGAGTCGGTGAGAAGGCGAAAGCAACAGTGATTCTAAAGGACGGAACGAAAACGAAGGGCTACATTGCCCAGGCTGGTAACGATGACTTCGTGCTGCGCGATCGGAAAACAGACGCACCCACGACGATCCGTTACCTCGACGTGGCGAAGGTCGAGAGCAACAGAGGCCACTCAACCGCCAGGAATTTAGCCATAGGAATCGGGATTGGTGCCGGGGCTCTGATTGCCATCGTATTTGCTGTGATTGCCCATCTTGACTAACGGGGGGCAGTAGCCCGACCGTCAGGGAGGGCTCGAGCGCCAAAGGCGCGAAGTGTGAAAGCCTGGGGCATCGCCCCAGGAACAAGCCAACGAATTATTTCCTTAGCCGCAACGCGGCGGAATCCTGCCCTCCTCACGATCAACTAAGATTCATTACGCGCCTTCAGCGCTTAAACATTTCATTCCTATCCCTGATCCTGGGGCGTTGCCCCAGGCTTCTACATTCCGCGCCTTCAGCGCTCGGTACTTCGCGGCTATGCCGCCCGATGTGCGGAAGGCCTACGGCCTTCTACCAGGGCTGTTTTATTCTTGGGGCTGCGCCCCAGATTCGGGGCGGAGCCCCGAGTGAATTAAGAGCCACTCTCGGAAAGGCATAGCCTTTCCGCACATCAAGCGGCACAGCCGCAAACGCGTCCGCGTTAGCGGACGACTGACAATAACCCAGCACTTCAGAGCCTGTGTCAAAACTCATTTGCCATACTTGTGGGATAACGGATCAGCGGGGGTAAACCGCCCTTCCCGACCTGAGAGATGATTCAAGTTGCAAGTTTGCGCCATGGTTGAAGCTTTCAACCAGAAAAGAAGTCACTCAATTTGAAAAACTCTCAGGTCAGGAAGGGTGGTTTACCCCCGCTCGTTAGTTAGGCTCACCTTTGGAGTTCCACACTGAGTTTTGACACAGGCTCTTAAGTGCTGGGACACACGCCCTTCCAAAACAAAAGCCCGCGAAAGCGGGTGACAGAATTAGTTAGCGAAACTGTTTGTGAACGATCGTGAGAACAAGTAGAACTACTTTGAGAAGCAGCTTGTGATTGGGCGTGAGACACTCGCTGTTCCCACTTCACCCTTGAGCAACCCTTCAGTGATGCGCGGAACTCTCCTTCAGTCGTAACCGTGCGGGTGTTCGCGCTCCCGGCTCTCACTTGCACTTCGAATAACCACAATCCCGACAGAAGTCACAGCCACTCGCGTGCTCGAGTTGGCCGTGGCATTCGGGACAGATGCCGATCATTGTGGACATGATCGCGCCCGTTACCGGCGTCTGTTCGGAGTGAAGTTGCGCCTGCTGTTTGCTGACGGCGCGCGCGGAGTCAGGGAGATGCTGCACGCGGCGGTTGGTGATCATGATGCATTCGGCAACTGCCTGTTCGGGCGAAGTCAACAGACGCTCGTTGAACCAAACCGCGTGTGTGCCCGTCACCTTGTTAAGACTGTAAGCAACTTCGGCAGCATCGAAACCTCCGCGCAGCATCTTCGAAGCTAGCAGTCCCACGCCGCCACTGATGGGGCCGGTGGCAAACACTTCCTGGATCATCTTGCCATCGTGATTGACGGTGACGTAGAGGTTCTGACCGTCAAACGGAATCTGCCAGGTGGCGCCGCTCAGTTCGCGCGGCCGCTCGATGCGTATGGCCGTCAGATCCGGTTGAGTCTGGATCCCTCCCGACCCTACTCCCTGGTTGGAAGCGGCGGTGTCCGCTTGTATCTGTTGTCTCGCAGCCACCTCTGCGTCTGCACCGATAGGGGCAACGATGGCGGCATCAGCATGACTAGCCGGAGCATCACATACTTCAACGCCCACTTCGGGATTGCAGGCTGCCTCGCCTTTGTCCTCAGCCTTCATGGATGTGAGCACCTGATTGTCGCGCGAGCCGTCGCGGTAGTAACTGACGGCCTTGCAGCCAAGCTGGCGACCGAGCCGGTAGAGGTTATCAACCGATTCAACGGTATCGTTGACGGCGCCATTGCAGGTCTTCGAAACGCTGTTGTCCACATTCCGCTGCGCTGCCGCCAAAACGTGAATGTGTTGTTCGGCGCTGATGTTCATTGCCGAAATGAACTGCGGCGGCAACTCGCTTTCGTGTTCGCAAACATACTCAGAAGCCCGGTCGATCGACTCCTGCTCGGTTTGATCGACTTCAATTCCCAAAGCCTGCGCCGCCAGCGTATGCACATAAGTGCGCGTGCCCAACGTGTCCCGGCGCACATAAGCCCAGGAGAAATTCGGCTCGATACCGGAAGAAGTTTCGGCGACCAGAGAGATCGTGCCGGTCGGCGCGATGGTCGTCACTTCGTAGTTGCGCGGCGTGAGCGGCACATCGCGGGGGATGCCCACCTGGTTGTAAAGAAAGTCTTCGTAGGCTTCGCAATTCGGCTCAAACTCAGGGAACGTTCCCTTCTCGGCGCCAAGCTTGATGCTGGCATTCCACGACTCGCGGCGAATGAAGCCCATCATCTCTTCCATCAGGTCGATTGACGCAGCCGAACCGTAGGTCACGTTCAAATTCAGACAGAGATCCGCAAAGCCCATGATGCCCAGCCCCACGGGACGCGTGCGGGTGACGACATCGTTAATCTCGGGCAGCGGCCAGGCACAGGTATCGATCACGTTATCGAGGAAGCGTGTGCAAAGATGCGTGACTTCGCGCAGGCGGTCCCAGTCGACTCGATTTTCGGGATCGTAAAACTTGGCCAAGTCGATCGAGCCGAGATTGCAGGAGTTTGAAAAGTGTAGGAACTGCTCGCCGCACGGGTTGCAGGAGTAGATCGGCCCCATCGACTTCATCATGTGATTGTGACGATTCACTTCATCGATGAAAGCTATGCCCGGCTCGGCATACTTGTGGGCGCTCGAGATGATGCGGTTCCAGATGTCCGGCGCGTAAACCATGCCCGGCCGCGGCGCTTCTTCAATAGTGCAGTTCGCTAAATCTGCGGT
>JANMQG010000156.1:0-8213 GCA_031370285.1 Chloracidobacterium sp.
CCGGTGGGAGAGAAGATGGCGGAGGCGATTCAAACAATTCAGAGCCATGGGATTATGGTGCTGGCCTCGATTATTGGCGGCCTCGAGAGCGACACGCTGTCAACGCTCAAGACAATGCGGCAATTCGCAAATGCGTCGGAAACAGTCTTCGCCCAGTTTCCGCTTTACAGCGTCTACCCCGGAACCAAGGACTACCACGAAATGATTCGCGATTGGAAAAACCGTGATAACGCCGACTACGTGCCGAAACACGCGGTGCAAATCGTGAAGGACAAGTTTTGGCTCGACTACGACCACACCGACGTGGCGGTCAAACACCCCACGATACCGACTGCAGACCTGATTAAGGAATCCCGGGAAAGCTGGAGTACGTTTTATAGCTTGAAAGGGATTATCGCGCGCACGCGAAATGGCCCGATGAGTAACTTGCCGCTCAGCAGCAGGCTTGTTTACGCGGTGGCGTGTTTGGTGTTCGCATCGCTTTATCCTGGCGGGATTGCTGCCGATAACGTGCGCAAAACCAAGCTGGGTTTATTTGCCCGGCTTTCTATGCGGGCGGCTATTCGCATGACACGAAGGACTTACGACTGGGGGATACAACCACAGCGGCGCGAAGCGATCGAGGAAATGATCGACATGGCTGCCTAAGCTGTTCCTCAGCTGTTCCTCGATTTGTATTTTCGGCAGATAGTTTGGTCACTCGCTGTTTACCTTTTCCTCGCAGTTCTGGTGCGCAACCTTTGGCGTCTGTGTGGTTTTCGGATTCTGTTGCAGGTCATTAACGACTCCAAGCCGGCAACGCAAGAGCTTCAAGTAGGTTAACACTTGTGCTCCATGAGAATCGTAGACGACTTTCATCTATTGATTTCGACAATTACCGTCAATTCTACCATCAGGTCAAATCACTGACCCAGAGTCAGCGAATCTTATATGCCGGCTTGCTAAGAATCGGTTCTCAAGATGCGGACGATCGATACTCACAACTGAATAAGGAGAAGGCGTCATGACCAAGGTTTTCATAGTAAACCCCGCAAATGCGAGCATCGGCTTCAGCGTTATGACCCCCCGATGGCTTTATGTGATTGCCGGCGCAACGCCCACAGAGTTGGTGGGTGACCCAGTCGTTATCGATGAACCGGTTACGCGATTTAAGCCTGAGGACGTACGCCCGGGTGATATCGTCGGTGTCGGAATCCACACTGCGAATTGCCGGCCTGGTTATCGCGTAATCCGCGAGGCGAAGGAAAGCGGGGCAACTGTGATCGTCGGCGGCATACACGCCACCATCTTTCCGGAAGAGCCGTTGGAAATGGGAGCTGACGCCGTCGTTAAGGGGGGCGGTGATCTCATCTGGGGCAAAATTATCGAAGACGCCCTGCTGGGCAGGTTGCAACGAGTCTATGACGGGGGAAGAGTGCCGGGCGAGCTGATGGCAAAAGCTCGGTGGGATCTTCTCGATCCCAGCAAGTACTTGATGGGCACCATTCAAACCGTAGCGGGCTGTCCTGAAAACTGCAGCTTCTGCTCTGTTTGGGTGACTGATGGCCGAACTCCGCGCATGCACCTGAACGATCAGATCATCGAGGAGGCAAACGAACTTCATGCCATGGGTTTTCGTTACATCTTTTTCGCTGACGATAACTTCACGCCCGCTACGCTGGCGCGCATCGCAAGAGAAAAAAATCCGCAAACTCAAGCCTTGCTCGCACGTGTGCGGGAAGATCGAATGAAACTATTTGAAGAGTACGACAAGCGTGTTCCCAAGTCGCTCTATGCGTTTACTCAAATGACAGCGGAATCTGTCACTGACAACGAATACCTGGACGCCATGTACGAGAAGATGCGACTCCGCGGAGCCTTAGTGGGAGTGGAATCGTTTACCGAAGAAGGCTTGAAGAAGGCTAATAAAACCTGGAACCCGGTGGGCCAACATATGGTTGAGGCAATTCGAAAGATCCAGAGTCACGGCATCATGGTTCTTTCCTCAATCATTAACGGACTTGAGACTGACTCGCTGGCTACGCTCCGGACCATGCGGGAATTCGCATTGGCGTCGGGCACAGCCTTCGCCCAGTTTCCAATTTTTAGCATATATCCCGGAACCAAGGATTACCACGAGATGCTGCGCGACTGGCAAAACCGCGATCGAGCTGACTACGTGCCAAAACACCAGGTGCAAATGTTGCGTCATAAGTTTTGGCTCGAGCTCGACACCACCGAGGTTGACATCAAACATCCAACCTTAACGACTGAGGACCTCGAGCGCGAAGTGCAGGAAAGTTGGCGCCGCTTTTATAGCCTGAAAGCTATCATCGGGCGCACCCGTCAAGGCTCTATGAGCACAATGAGTCTGGGAGGCAAGGTGGCTTATGCAGTGGCCTGTTTGGTGTTCGTCTCGTTTTATCCCAGCGGGATTGCCGCCGATAACGTCCGCCAAACCAAACTAGGGTTTTTCCCCAGACTTTTTATCCGTTGGGCCATTGTTTTGACAAGAAGGTCGCGCGACTGGTTTGCGATCCGACCCGAGCGCGAAACGCGGCCGGTTGCCGAAGCAAGACGAGCTGCGTAGGTATGGTCGCGACAGGTCGCGACCAGCCAAAGCGGTGACAGGTCACTGCACTCCAAACTTTTTCTCAAAATCCCGGGGCGAGCATTTTTGTCAGCGCTTCGGGATTCTTTATTTTTTGTTCCGCCATCCAGGTGTCAGCCTCAATAATTAGCTGGCGCCCGCGTTCGCCGCCAAGTTTCTCCCCCAACCGTCGTCGAGCGGCCGCCGCATACAGACGCATCTCCGCGCGCTCGAACATCTGAACCGCTTCCGATAGCAACGTGACAGCCTTTCCAGCATCGGCGCGTTGTTGTGCTACTGCCGCTCGCAACAGGGTGGCGTACGGTTTTGACCACGACATGTTTACTTTTTCCATCTTGCGCGCCATCTTTTCAATGAGCCGCAGCTTGCCGTCATCGCGACCGTCACCGCTGGTAGCAAGGGCCGCGCGCGACCGCAGTTGCATAGCCTCGACACCCACTCCCGGTGTATGAAATAGCATTGAATTCTCAAGCGCTTCCCATTGCCCTTCAACATGCTTCCGAGCAACTTCGACATCTCCGGTGTAGATCTCAATTTGAATGAGCGCGTGAAGCGAACTGTAGTGCTGCAAATGAAAGCCTTCCTGTGGCCAGGACTTAAGCGCCTCAATCACTTCGGCTCGGGCTTTGTCCGGCTCGTCCGCCGCCAGCCAAATCACATTCAAGCGGGTGCGTAGATCCATCGCTCCGAATAGATTTCCCTGTTCCAGTGCGGCCGAGAGCAGTGACGGCACTTGTCGCGATACTTCCGCAAGCTCGCCCAGGTGCATAAGCGCGGATAGCTTATAGCGATTCGCCATTGTCTGCTCCCAGGTCGTGCCCGTACATCTGTCGCGTAAGACTTCCGTGGCGCGGCCGCAGATTTCGGCACACTTCCGCCAGCTTCCGGAAAGGTAGGCATCAACGCCGCGGGCCCAGATCGTAAGTCCGATGGCGTAGGGGTGGCCCAATCTCTGCGCGATTTCCTCAGCTTGTTTCGCAATCTGCACCGAACGCTCTCCGCCGGCGCCCCCGCGCGCCGCGGTCTGCACTTGCTCGAAAGCCAGTGCACGCGTCACGCGAAAAGGCTCGCCGGCGCGCAGAGCAAGCAACAGATGCCGACTTTGGAAGTCGGCCCCGCGGATCAGATCAACCGAACCGATACCGGCGGCGACAGCGAAACAAGTATCCAGGCGCACGAGGTCGGATTCAGGAATCTGGCTTTGATCGCGCTCGGTGAACTTCAGTCCCCGTAGACGAATTTGCAAACGTCTCAGTAGTAAAGAAATCAAGGCGCTCCGTGGACTCGCCGGATACGACAAACCTACAGCCGCAAGCACTGAGCGAATTAACTCCAAACCCTCGTTGATATGGCCGCCCATCAATAACTGCTGAGCGGCGCGTCGTTTGAAATCCAGGCTATGGCGCGCCGAAGTCAATTGGGCCACGTCAAGATATGCCTGGGCAGCTTCAGCCGGGCGGCCTGCGTTGACCAGCGCGTCCGCCAGTCCGCGCTTGAGATCGAAGAGTTCAGCGCCGCGCGCGGGCGCCAGTTCAAGGGCGCGGCGATAAAAGGCCGCGGCACGATCAAAGGCGAGCGCAGTCGCTGCTTTTTTGGCAGCCACAGCAGCGTGAGTCGCGGCGCGCACTCTTTCGCCCGCGCCCATGTAGTGCTCAAAGAGCGCCTCTGGATCGTCAATACCGCGGGCTTCGATGGCCTGGGCCAGCCGGCGGTGAATCTGAGTAACCTTTTTCGGATCCAGTTGGCTGACGAGGGCTTCGCGAATGCGATCGTGATATAGCTCAAGCGCGTGCCCCGCTCCGCCAGTGCGCAGAAACTGAGCCGCGCGCAAGGTAGTTACCAACGGCAGCTCATCACCTGAGAGTTCGGCCGCCTGATAAGCCACTTCCGGATTCATCGGACGACCAGCAACAGCCAGCGCGTCAACAAACTGGCGCGCGCCCTTGGGTAGATGGCGCAAACGCTCATCCAGCATGACCGCCAAAGTAATTCCGGTGGTCGCGGTTTGATCGCTGGTCAGAGCGTAACGAGCGAGCTGTTCGAGCAGAAAGGGATTGCCGCGCGCTTCACTCAGAATGGCGTCCGCGAAAGGTTCGAGTACCGAGGCGCTCGAACCAAGTAACTCATGTAACAGCGTGTAGGATTCGGATTTTGACAGCGCGCCGACAAGCACTTCCCGACAACTCTCATTGCCCGTCTTTTCCAGCAACGACTTTAGGAACGGTTTCGTCCGCACGTCTTCGCTGCGAAAACTCGAGAGCAAAAGCAGCGGCGGCGAATCGGGCGGACGCAGCAAGTCCTCGACCAGGCTGGTGCTATCAGCGTCAGACCACTGAAGATCGTCAATATAAAGCACCAGCGGTTGCCGGTCACAGATGCGTCCGAGTAGTTCGCGCAACGCCGCAAACGCCTTGCGCCTCAGGGTGAAGGGATCGGGAGTCTCATGTTCCCGCTGCGGCGCATTGAAAACCGAGTCCACCTGCAGCATCACCGGGAAAAGCCGGGCCAGTGCCAGGACCTCGCGAGGCATCAAGGCTTCCGCCTTAGAGTCTGGCAGAGACAGCAAATACTTCGTCAGGCTGTCTACTACGCCGTCCAGAGCTTTGTAGGGGACTGACTCACGTTCATAGCACCGTCCTTCGAGAATAACAACGTCCGTCTGCTTCTCTCGCAACTGATCAAGAAAATGCCGAGCGACTGCGGTCTTTCCCATTCCCGAACTGCCGTGGAGATAAACCGTAACGGTTTGTCCGCGCCGCGTGAAGTTGAAGGCGTTTTCGAGTTCGCGCAATTGCCGTTCGCGGCCAACGAACGGAGTTGTTTGCGCTACTGAGGGTGCGGGCGTGGAGATCGGCTGCTGCAACGGTCCGGTCCTGCCGTGCCCCAGTATCCGCAAAACTTCCCGGCCGGTTGGTCGCTCTTCCGGTTTGCGGCGCAGCAAACGGACGCACAGGTCGTTGAGCTCCGGCGGAGTATCGGCCACCAGTTCGCTGGGCGCCGGCGGATCGAAGTTTTGTTTATTCATCATCACTTCGTAAAACTTGCCGGCAAACGGAAGCCGTCCGGTAAGCGCCTGATAAAGCATAACGCCCACACTATACCAATCGCTGGCGCGCGAGATGGGAAGCTGTGCCCCCTGCTCCGGAGACATGTAGTCGGGCGTGCCGGCCAGCGTGAAGGTATCGTGAAGGTCCTTGCCTTCGACTTCCGCCACCAGGCCAAAGTCCAGAATAACTACTCGTCCTTCTTTCGTTACCAATACGTTTGACGGTTTGATATCGCGATGGAGTTTTCCGGTCTCGTGTAAACCGTGCAGGCCCTCGGCAAGCTGTCTTAAGGCAACGTTGAGAAAATTGAGATCCAATTTCGATTGCGAGAGCGAAGGATCCTGACGAGTTTCCAGGCGGTCCTCTGATGACTGCGGGCTTCGAATCGAATCCAACTGTTTGGTTTCTGCCTCGTAGTTGGCCAACAACTCCTTATCGGAATCCCCGGGAGTCTTGCGGAGCGTTGGAGTTTTTGAAGACTGGACATGTTTGGGGTGATAACCCGGGCGGACGTATTCAAGAAAACTTATTCCCTGTACCAGCTCCATCGTAAAGAACCAGTACTGGCCGTCAGACATGAATTCGTATAGCGCTACCAGATTTGGATGAGAGACATCAGCAAGCGAGCGAAACTCATTCTTAAAGCGCGAGATGTGTGAGGCTTCGGCGCGGGTGAGCGTTTTCAGCGCCACTACCTTGTCAGTTTCCCGATCGTGCGCTTCGTAAACGACACCCATGCCACCGGAGCCCAGCCGGCGGCGAATGCGGAAACGTTCCGTACCAAGAAAGTCGTTAGAGTGTTGACTCATTAACTTTGAGCAAAACTAAGGCAGCCCACACGAGATGTAAGTTAGTATAGATCAGTCTAAGCCATAAAGTTGCGGCTGGCATAGATTTTAGTGAGGACGATTGTGGATCCGGACACGAATCGACAGGATTGACATGATTAACAAGATGAAGTCGGGTGACGTTATGGGGTTCTGCAATCCTGTTCATCCTGTAAATCCTGTCTGATTTTCTAGCTGATTTTTTTCTGGCTGACTCAAGGAGACTACATGGACTGGCGCGTGTTTCTAACAACCTTTGGCGTGATATTTCTGGCGGAGATGGGCGACAAGACTCAGCTTGCTGCAATGACCATGGCGGCGCAATCCAAAAAGCCCTGGGCCGTATTCATTGCCGCAGCGCTGGCCCTGACGGCCGTTTCCGCGATTGGCGTGCTGGCCGGCAGCGTGCTCGGCAATTACCTGCCACTCCTCTGGATCAAGCGCGTTGCCGCCGTAGCCTTCATTGTTATCGGAGTGTTGATGCTTGCTGGCAAGTTTTGAGGCATGGAGGGCGCGGCCGGGCAGTAGCGCGACTGATACTGACCGTGCTGGATTTTCTGAACTTCACGCTGAAGGCGTGAAGACCTGCAGGATCCATCACCCAATATCCAGTGCTATTATCAGTCCTATATTTACATTTGATTTTGTTCTTCATAGTCCAGCTTCGGAGACTGTCCAATGCCGCAAACGCCACACACTGAACGCCACTTCACCGCCGGCGACGTAGTACGCGACGTCGTCATTGGCATGTCTGACGGATTGACTGTGCCCTTTGCGCTGGCCGCTGGCCTGACGGGTGGCCTCCAGGGGGCAGCGAATCCAACCGCGATCATCGTTACAGCGGGTTTAGCTGAAATCGCCGCCGGCTCGATAGCGATGGGCCTGGGTGGTTATCTCGCCGCGAAGAGCGACGCCGAACACTATGCCAAGGAACGCGAACGTGAGAAGCGCGAAGTTGCCGAAATACCTCATGAAGAGATGAGAGAAGTGGCGGAGGTCTTTCAGGAATACGGACTAACTGAGGAAGAGACCTGGCCCATTGTCGAAGCCTTGCGTAAGCAGCCACAGAAGTGGATCGATTTCATGATGCGCTTTGAACTCGGTCTTGAAAGACCCGATCCAAAACGCGCGCTGACCAGTGCTATCACCATCGGCGGCGCTTACGCGGCCGGCGGCTTCGTCCCGCTGGCGCCTTACATGTTCACTCGCAATACCACCACCGCATTGTTTGTCTCTATTGGCGCTACGCTTTTCGCATTGTTAGTGTTTGGATTCATCAAAGGACGCTTCACGGGCACGCAACCAATCCGCAGCGCCCTGCAGACGGCGTTAATAGGGAGCGCCGCGGCGGGCGCTGCCTTCATGATCGCCAGAGCGATATCGTGACCCTGCCGCGCGTGATGCCGGCAAGTCAAGTGTTGTTTAATGTGAAAACGGGAATACATTTCATTAGCTCGAGTTGAATTGGGGCGGGTTCTCCGTCCATCAATTCGCGAAGAAGCGTGGCAGCCGCCGGGACCTCAAGAGCGACGCAAAACAAAGTCAGAACCGGGAGCCGTAGCGACCGGGTATGATCCGGCTTACTCAAGTGTAGTGGAATAGTTATTTCCAAATTGGATGGTCAGGCTTCCTGGCCCGGTCTCTACTCTATATATGAAAGGGCGCCCAAGCGGTGGTAGCATTGATTTTTTCGAAGAATTCAAGTAGAAACCGGAACGAGAGACCTAAGAGAAAGTATTATGTTTGCAT
>JANMQG010000179.1:0-31041 GCA_031370285.1 Chloracidobacterium sp.
ACTGCCCACTGCCCACTGCCCACTGCCCACTGCCCACTGCCCACTGCCCACTGCCCACTGCCCACTGCCCACTGCCCACTGCCCACTGCCCACTGCCCACTGCCTCGTGATATATTCCGAACGCAGCAACCCGAGATATCGTAAAGCTCATTTGGAAGCCGCGGCAGGGTAGAGGCGCTTCCATTCTCTCCTCGGAATATTCACCGGCAGATTGGAGCGGGATGCAGAAACGTAGGATTCTCATCGTCGACAATAACGATGAGCTGCGTGCCATACTCGAAAACGTGCTCGGCAGCCTGGGCCACGAGGCCGTCGTGACGGGTGACCGCGACGAGGCCCTCAGCCGCAACGACCTCGACCAATTTGATCTCATCATTAGCGATCTTACCGAGGAGGCCACAGGTGACAAGGCAGAAGAAGCAAACTGCGACCCGCCAAGAGATCAGCATCGTCGCCATCTGCTAACGGCGGTTGCCGCCAACGCGGCAGAGCCGACGATAGTCAAAGCCTTTAAGATGGTCGCGGCAAACTACCTGCGATTTCCTTACAACAAAGATGAGCTGCGGGAGATAGTCGAACAGACGTTGTCTTACAAGCTGCGCTACGTCGACAATCCGAGCGTGCTCGCACACACTCACGAGAAAATTGAATTTGAACTACCCAGCGACCTCACCCTAATGAATGGCGTGTTACAGTACCTGCTCGAGCGCGTAGCCAAGCTGGGTGTGATTGCTCCCGAGAAATCAAACCTGTTCATTGCGCTTGATGAAGCGTTCGTCAATGCGGTTAAGCACGGAAACAAAAACGATCCCACCAAGCTGGTTCGTGTGGGCGCCGAGCTGTCTCCCAAGGAAGCCTGTTTTACTATCGAAGATGAGGGTGAAGGTTTCGACGTGCAGACCATACCCGACCCGTGCGATCCGGCCAATCTGTTCAAGTCTTCAGGCCGCGGCGTCCTGCTTATCTACAACATCATGGACGAAGTTGAGTACAATGCGCAGGGTAATCGCGTAAAGATGGTTAAGCGGCCGGAACCTGAGGCCGAAACCGGAACTCGTTGAACCAGGCACACCCTACGACAAACACGCCGGAAACATCTGAAAGAGTTTTACACGCCCGATCAGGCGTGGCGGCAAATGAAGCTGCCGATCGGTCGCTCCCATTCTGGCGAGCGTGGCCCTGGTGGCTTGTTCCCGCCTTAGTTGGCTTGGTTCTAGTTCTCCTTTTTGTCGATCCCTTTATTGGCGACTGGGACGGCATGGACTACACCATGCTGTCATTGGCGGGATATCCATCTTCGATGGCTCTCGGCCGCAACCTTTTCATCTTCGGAAATCACGCCCTCTACGAAATAGCCCACGCGCTTTTCCAAGTCCAGCCCGAACACGCTTATCTGGTCTTCAAATACGCCGTTGTGGCGCAGGCGCCGCTGGCCGTGATTGCCTGTTGGGTTCTGGCGCGTGACTTTTCAAAGTCCATTCACGCGGCGACGCTGGCCGCACTGTTCCTCGTTTTCTCACCAGTGTTTGTGCTCTACGGCGGGCAAGTGATGACTGATGTCCCGTCGGTACTCCTGCTGTCGGTTGCTTTGATTGTTCATTATCGCGGGTTGCAACAGGAGCGCGTTTGGCTGGTGCTCGTCGGCGCGGCGCTGTTGGGATTGGGTGTTAATCTTCGCGAGACCATGGGGTTTTATGCGCCTTGGTTGGTTGTGGCGCCGTTTGTTTGCGGTTGGAAATTTCGCCGGCGACAAGTTCTCATCGTGACAATTTCGTGTCTGCTCTTTTTTCTGTGCGCGACCGGCTGGTTTGCATTTTGGTTCGTTACTGATGACCACTACCGCTTGATTTGGTTTGGCTGGCGCGAATCAATGTCGCAGGAAATGGCGCGACATCCGGTGACGCTGCGTAATCTCCGGCCCTATCTCGCTTATTTCTTTGTCAGTGCGCCGCTGTTGCTAGTCTCACTACCATTTGCGTTATGGAATGCCTTTTGGAACGACTATCGCGAGCGAAAGCTTTCGCCCCTATTCTTACTCGGAGCAATGGGCCTGCTATCTGATCTCCTGCTGTATTTCAACTACAGCACGGCGGTTAACTGGCGCTACTTCCTGACGGGTCTGCCGGCGATTGCGCCCGTGTCTGCAAACTTCCTGATCCGAGTTTTGACCCGGCGCTTCGGCAGCGCACGCCTCGCTTTCGCAACCTGCGTAGCGGTGGTCTTGGCGCTTGCAGCTGTCTTTAGTCTTATGATTCGACCGGCCAGCCGGGTATTTATCGAGCGCCGAGCGATGAGTAAAGAGTATCGGCACCAACTCGCGAATGTGCCACGAGATGCCGTCATGATTTCAGGTTCGCAAACAATCGCCGTCACTTACTGGAGGGCAATAGGCGCCGGCGACTGGAAAACGATTGGTACCGGCGGCGGCTGGCCCGGCGACAATTTCTTGCCGTTGATTGAGAGCTACCTGGAAGACAACCGGCGGGTCTTTGTGGATAGTGATCCCCGCTGGTGGCTGCCGTGTGGTTGGCAACGCGATGAAATTCCAGCGATCGTCAAACTTCAGGAGCAGTTTAGTTTTCGAAGGATAACCGACACGATTTACGAACTTCGCCCGCGCGGTGAACAGGGTGCCGATGACTCACCAAAGCTGGAAAGATTGCTGCCGGAAAACAGACCGGGAGACACAAAGAAGTGTCCTCAGATAAGCTCGTGAAAGGCAGTAGGCAGTAAACAGTAGGCAGTAGACAGTAGACAGAATTCAATGATCAGTAGTCGCTCGGTCCAAACCCGACGATTACATCCGAATCAAGAGTAGTTATCCTGAAATTCTGACTTCTTTATTCTGTCTACTGCCTACTGTCTACCGTTTACTGTCTACTGATCTTATGCCCTACGAAATCTTCCTGGCCCTTCGCCATCTGCGCTCGCGTCAAAAGCGTCGGCTGGCGCGTGTGACGTCGCTGATCGCAGTTATCGGAATTGCTGTCGGCGTGGCGGCGCTGATTGTGGCGCTCGCCCTGGCAAACGGTTTTCGCGATGAGATGCGCGACAAAATACTGCGCGGCACCGCACACCTCACCGTGATGCGCAGCGACGGCCGGCCAATGCCGGACTACGCGGACGTAGCCGCTCGAATCGCAGGCGTCCCAGGCGTGGTAACGGCAACGGGAACCACTTACGACGGTGCAGTCATCATCGGTCCGAGAGCATCGGCTTACGCTGTGTTGCGCGGCATGGACGGAACAGCTACGCAAACCACGGCGGACATCTCACGCACGCTTGTCGCCGGTTCAGTTGAGCACGTTTTTGCAGCGCGTGGAGAAGCACAAGACTTGCCGCCAGTCGTGGTGGGATCCGAGTTGGCGGCACGAACAGGTCTCAACGTGGGTGATGCAGCGGCGATCATAACTGCGAATGCCCGGGTCTCGTCAGCGAATGGCGGCAAGCGTCATGTTCGTGTTGCGGGAATTTTCCGCTCCGGACTATTTGAATACGACTCAACTTGGATTTATCTGCCACTTGATACTGCCGCAGCTTTTTCAGGCGAAGCCCACGCTGCTTCCGTTATTAGCGTTCAGGTTGCAAACATCTACGACGTCAAGCAAACGGCAGCGAACGTGAGGCCAGTACTCGGGAGTTCCTACACGACCGTTGATTGGCAGGAAGCGAATCGTCCGTTGTTTACAGCCCTCGCGCTTGAGCGTCGCATCGGCGTTGTAATTATTGGGCTCATCATTTTCATCGCAGCGCTCAACATCACCACGACGCTGATCCTGGTTGTAATGGAACGCCGCCGCGACATCGCCATCCTCAACACGATGGGCGCGACGACCAGAAGCATCATGAGCATTTTCGTGATTGAGGGCGCGATAGTGGGCCTGCTCGGCGCCGCGGGAGGCGTCTTGGTTGGAGCAATCGCGGTTCTGGTCGCGAATCGTTACCAGCTAATCAGTTTGCCGGCGGACGTCTACTCCATCAGCAACGTGCAATTGAATATGCACTTTCGCGACCTGGCCCTGGCGGCGTTGGTGGCATTTGTGCTGAGTATCATCGCCACGGTTTATCCCGCACTTGCGGCGGCGCGCATTCGACCCGCGGAGATGCTTCGCGACACCTAATAAATCCAATGTCCAAAGTCCAAAGTCCAAACTCCAGCGCAAAAGCCCTTGAAGACTCCAGCATTCAAGGCGCAACAGCGGACGTTGGACGTGGGACATTGGACTTTGGACTTTCCGTCACAGATCTTCGGAAAAGTTTTCTTTCGCCGAACGGCGAACGAATTGAGGTTCTGCGCGGCGCTTCGTTTTCCGCACGCGCGGGTGAAGCGGTGGCAATCATGGGATCTTCCGGCGCCGGCAAGTCAACCTTGTTGCATCTTTTGGGTGGGCTCGAAGCAACTGATCACGGCACGATCGTGGCCGGCCAGTTTGCAATTGATCGCGCCAATCCGGCGGCGCTAGCGTGCTTTCGAAATGAACACGTTGGTTTCGTTTTCCAGTTTCATCATCTGTTGCCGGATCTCAGCGCCGCTGAAAACGTGAGTTTGCCGTTAAGGATTACCCGCATGAATCGTTGTGAAGCAATGCGCCGAGCCATGCAGATGCTGGAAGAAGTCGGACTCGACAGGCGAATCGCAGGTTCACTGGTGGGACACCTTTCTGGTGGCGAACGCCAGCGAGTGGCGGTTTGCCGAGCGTTGATAACTCGGCCCGCGCTGGTCCTGGCTGATGAGCCCACCGGCAACCTCGACACAACGACTGGCGATGAGGTTGCCCGTTCAATTGTTTCCTACGCCCGCAACAGCCGGGCTCTGGTGATTATCGCCACACACAATCACGCCCTGGCGGAGACTTGTGATCGCACGCTTGTTTTGAGCAACGGACGCCTTGGCCAAAGCTGACTCAGGCCCGCCCCCGCGCGGCTGAAATAGCGGCCTGGTTAGCACTTTTCTTACTCGGAAACGATATCGGAAACAATAGAAGCCTTTTGACGCCCTCATTGATAGGTTATAATGCGCCCAGTGCCGGGCGAGCCAAATTCTTAGCCCGGCATGGTAATCAGAAGACCCGATTCGACCGCCATCACTAATGTTCGAACGCTATACAGAAAAAGCGCGCCGGGTAATTTTCTTCGCTCGTTACGAGGCGTCGCAGTTTGGGGCTCCGGCAATCGAGCCGGAACACCTGCTGCTGGGACTGATGCGCGAGGACAAAACGTTGACCGGACGTTTTTTCCCGCGCGCCCAGGTTTCAATCGAGTCAATCCGTAAGGAAATCGAAGGTCGCACGCTACTACGCGAAAAGATTTCCACCTCAGTCGAGCTACCGCTGGCGCCGGAAACAAAACGAGTACTCGCCTACGCTCACGAAGAAAGCGATCGCCTCCAGCACCGCCATATCGGCACCGAACATCTCCTGCTTGGCCTGCTTAGGGAAGATCGTTCGATGGCCGCAGAGATTCTTTATGAACGCGGTCTGCGCCTGAATGCAGTGCGGGATGAAATTGCGCGACAGTCGGGGGCGGACTCGCGCAGCTCGCAGAAAAAGGACACGCCGCACCTGGTAGAGTTTTCTCGCGATCTAACCGAGGATGCGGCCAACGATAAACTCGATCCACTAATTGGTCGCGAAGCAGAGATTGAAAGAGTGGTGCAGATACTTTGCCGGCGCACCAAGAATAATCCGGTGTTGATTGGCGAACCCGGTGTGGGCAAGACCGCGATTGTTGAAGGGCTCGCGCAAAGGATAGTTCGCGGTGAAGTGCCTTCGTTCCTCGAGAACAAGCGCATCCTGTCGCTTGACCTTTCGTTGATAGTTGCGGGAACAAAATATCGCGGACAGTTTGAAGAGCGCTTGAAACAAATCATGCGCGAGTTGGTCGAGAACCCGCAGTACATAGTCTTTATCGATGAGCTTCATACCCTGGTCGGAGCTGGTTCGGCTGAAGGCTCGCTCGATGCCGCAAACATTTTAAAGCCAGCCCTGTCGCGCGGAGAACTACAGTGCATTGGGGCCACCACGCCGGGAGAGTTTCGCAAGTCGATTGAGAAGGATCGTTCGCTCGAGCGGCGCTTCCAGGCGGTAAAGGTGCCACCGCCCACCGAAGAGGAAGCGGTCGAGATTCTTGAGGGAGTACGCGAGCGTTACGAAAGCTTCCATCAGGTTCGCTACACGGACGAAGCGCTGGAAGCAGCCGTTTATCAGTCTCACCGGTACATTCCCGATCGATTCCTGCCGGATAAGGCGATTGATGTGATCGACGAAGCAGGCGCGCGCGTAAAACTGCGCGTTCGACGTGAGCAGGGAAACCTTTCGGATTGGAGCCAGATCAGTGACTGGTCACAAGAGTCCAGCCTCGATTCGAGTATTGGCGACAGAAGTGATGATGCGCTCGTTTCAGCGGAAGTTACGCGCGATGACATCGAAGAGGTAATAGCCCGCTGGACGGGCATTCCGGTAACGTCGCTGAAAGAAGGAGAGACCCAAAAACTCCTGCGGATCGAACTCGAACTGCATGAGCGAGTTGTTTCCCAACGCCCAGCGATCTCGGCGCTGGCGAGAGCCATTCGCCGATCGCGCGCCGGCTTGAAGAATCCGCTGCGGCCCGTCGGCTCGTTTCTTTTCCTGGGACCAACCGGCGTGGGCAAGACTGAGGTCGCGCGTTCGTTGGCGCAGGTGCTGTTTGGCAGCGAACGCTCGATGATTCGCTTCGATATGTCGGAGTTTATGGAGAAACACTCGGTGTCGAAGTTGATTGGATCTCCGCCGGGATACGTGGGGCACGAAGAGGGGGGCCAGTTGACCGAACGGATCAAGCGCTCGCCCTACTCAGTTTTGCTGTTTGATGAAATTGAAAAGGCGCACCCGGATATTTTCAACGTTCTGCTTCAGGTTTTTGAGGATGGCATTCTGACTGACGCGCTTGGCAATGCCGTTGATTTCAAGAACGCAATCATCATCATGACTTCAAACATTGGGGCGCGCTTCATTCAGAAGAAAGCCACGATGGGGTTTCAGGGGACGAGTGACGCCTCGCGAGAGAAAATGGAGGAGATGGTCATGTCGTCGGTGCGCCAGACCTTCAATCCCGAGTTCATTAACCGCCTGGATGAGATAATCATTTTTGACGAACTGCTTAACCATGAACTACTGGACGTCATTCAGCTCCAGGTCGAACAGATTAATAAGACAATGTTAAGGCACGGGTTTGAAGTCAGGCTGACTGACGAAGCGAAGAAATGGATAGTGGAGAAGACTTGTGCCGATCGTTCTTATGGGGCTCGACCGCTGCGGCGCGCGCTGCAAAAGTACGTTGAGGATCCTCTTTCCGAGGCGCTGATTCAGGGCCAGCTTGGAGATGTTTCGTTGATCGAAATGTTTCTTGATGGAGATGATCTCAACTACCGCCCAGTCGGCGTTGAAGCACCCGACGATGCAATTCTGATTCATTGAGGCATTCCAATTGCCACGCCTGATTCCGAAAGCAGGTGGAGAAAACAAGGGCAGAGGTGAGAACCGGGCAGTCATCCC
The DNA here is from genome assembly GCA_031370285.1 of Chloracidobacterium sp. Classification (GTDB taxonomy): domain Bacteria; phylum Acidobacteriota; class Blastocatellia; order Pyrinomonadales; family Pyrinomonadaceae; genus PSRF01. The sequence continues at coordinate 7,533 of JANMQG010000179.1, forward strand.
TATTAGCCCGTTTTCCTTTGCCTTTTTACTTTTGACGCGCCGGTTCGGTATAATGCGCGACTTTGCTGGATAAGCTTTGGAGTGCCTTGGCAACGAGACCATCGCAGTTCGGAATCAAAGCGTTCCAAAGTCACAGAGTTTCGTGGAAAACCCGACCAGTAGCTGGTTTTGCCTTTATTTTTCGAAAAGATAAATTTATACCTGTTTTGGCTCCCCTGAAGTATCCGAGATCCGGTAAGAACCTCTGAGGGAAAAGGCGCTTATGTACTTATATCGCGGGCTTTTGCTCATATTTGTGAGCGGAATCGTCCTGCTGCATTCCATCTCCGCACCGCGACCAGTTAGCGCGCAGCAGAGTCAACGCCTCGTCGAATCAGTAGACGTTCTGAACAACCGGCGTCTCAGGAAAGACGATATTCTTTACTACGTCCAAACCCGTCCCGGGGATCCTTTCAACCCACAGCAAGTCGAGCGTGACCTACAGGCAATTCTTGCCCTGGGTTTTTTTGATAAGACGGCCACGCGTGTTTTTACGGAAGAAGGCGCCCGCGGTGGCGTGAACGTTGTATTCGAGGTCAAAGAACTGCCGATCATTCGCGACTTGCAGTTTGAGGGTCTGAAAAGCGTTCCCGAATCAGATGTGCTCAAGGCCTTTCGCGAAAGGCGAGTGGGTGTTTCCAAGGAAAGCATTTACGATCCAGTGAAGGCGCGCAACGCGATTCGCGTTCTGAAGGAACTACTTGCCGCTAAGGGACATCCCAACGCTACCGTTACGCAAAAGACTGACGAGGTTTCTGCCACGTCGACGGCCCTCACATTTCTGATCAACGAAGGTGAGCGCGTGCGCGTCGTGGAAATTCAATTCGAAGGCAATCAGATCTTCAGTGACGGGAAACTTCGCAGCCAGATGAAGTACGTCAAAGAAGCCGGCCTGATCAGTCGGTTCAAGGGACTGGACATCCTCGATCGCGAAAAGTTGGAGTTTGACCTGCGCCACGTCGACAACTACATGCGCTCCAAAGGTTATCTCCAGGCGCGCCACGGTGAGCCGAGAGTTGAGGGAATAGGTCCCAAACGTACCGGGCTTCCAATTTTGCCGCTGCCTTTTCTTTCCTCGATTGATGAAGGACTCCGCGTCACAGTTCCCATCATGGAAGGCCGCGTCTATCGGATTGGCGAGATGAAGATCGAAGGCAATTCGATCTACTCCGAGGATGTGATTAGAAACGTCATCGGGCTCAACAAGGGCGACATTGCAAACGGTGAAAAGATCGGCAAGGCCTTGTTTGAGAATCTGAAGAAATACTACGGCCAGCAGGGCTTCATCGAGTACACGGCTGAACCGACGCCAACCTTCAAAGACAATCCACAGAAACCTGACGAAGGGATAGTTGACTTCGTAATCACCATTGAAGAAGGCAAGCAGTTTTCGCTACGCCGCCTCGAGTTCATCGGTAACACGTTTACACGCGACAACGTCTTGCGCCGTGAAGTGTTGCTGAATGAAGGCGACATCTATAACCAGTCTGCCTGGGAATACTCGATAATCAAACTCAATCAGCTTGGTTACTTCGATCCCATTGACAAAGACAAAGACGCTGATTTCAAGACTAACGACGAAGAAGCCACGGTTGACCTGAATTTGAAAGTGTCAGAACGCGGGCGGCAACAGATTTCCTTCAACGGCGGTCTTTCCGGCATTGGCGGATCATTCTTTGGCCTCGAGTACTCGACGAATAATCTTTTGGGCCGTGGTGAAATCCTCTCGCTCAACATGTCGGCAGGCAATCGGCAGAAATATGTCCAGTTCTCTTTCACTGAGCCTTACGTCAAAAACCGGCCGATCACGGCAGGCTTTTCACTGTTCGGTTTTACGCAGAAGTTTTTTGGTGAGGGAACCTTTCTTTCTCAGAATCTCAATGCCCAGCAAGGCCTTTCCGGCTCGCAGATCGACTTTTTGAATGTCAGCGAAGAAAATCTTTTCACGCGCACTTCATTCGGCGGCTCCCTTTTCGCGAGTGCTCCTCTCTCTGAGATCTACCGCAAGCGACCCTTCACTCAATTTTCCCGCATCGGCGCTTCTTATCAGTTTTCTACCTCGAGCGTAAAGGATCCAGCGGTCAACCAGGGAAGCACTTGCGGCAATGGTGGTACTACAACCTCAACGAATCCCCAATTCATTCCGGTCATCTACTGCCAGCCAAACATCATCACCAGCCGCGGAACGCTGAGTTTTGCTTATGACACTCGTAATGCTAGCGTGGATCCGACCTCGGGAAGGGAGATTTCGCTTCAGGTTGCGGTTGCCGGCCTGGGCGGGGACGTTCGTACTTACCAGCCTACGCTTTCTTACACGCAGTTCCGGCCGATCCGTCGCAAGAGATCGGATCATCCCGAGGTCTTTGGTTTCCGCATCATTGCCGGAACGGTTGGCAGCTTCGCTACTTCCTCCAAGGTGAGGAATTCAAATTCCCTGGCCTTCGTTGATGGCATCCCAATCTTCGAGCGCTTTTTCCTCGGCGATGAGTTTACTATCCGCGGTTATAACGTTCGTTCTATCAGCCCGCTCGCTCCGCTCGATACGTACATCACGTCGAGAGATGTGGTCGTTGCAGCAAACGCGACTGGGACTCCTGAGGTCATTGCCGGCGTGCCGGCGACCGCAGTTGCCGCGGGTACATTCACCGGAGTCACCGGCTCAAATGTGGCGCGGATCTCAAATTCGTTTACGCCAATTGGCGCCGACACGCAGGTGCTCGGCAATTTCGAGTATCGCATCCCGGTCATAGGTAGCACCGTCCAGTTAGCAGCTTTCGCTGACATTGGTACTGCGTTCAATCTGCGAAGTAAGAAGGATCAGTTCTTCGGCAGCAATTTTCTTGATGATCAGCCCTTCCTTAGCACAGTCGGTGCTGTCCCGTGCCGCAGGTCGCCCAGCGGCTTCGCCGCCGCGAATCTGTCTGCGATAGCCGCGTGCAATGCGGATACAGATCTCGCCGTCATAGGTATCAATGGCTTTAGTCCGGGCCTGGTCTTGCGTGGTAATCGGCTGGTAACCACGGCGGAGCTGGATAACGCTATAAACCTAACCGGGTTTGATCCCTTTACTGGGTTGCCGTTTGGTTTCAGGGAGGTATTTCTGCGCGGTCAGGCACAAACCAACACGGCTGTTCGCTTATCACAAAGCCTCTTCTCCAAGTTTGGAGACTATCGGGCGAGCCTGGGGATGGAAGTAAGGGTGCAAGTGCCTGTCATCAACGTGCCTTTTCGCCTGATCCTTGCGTATAATCCCAGGGCCAGGCAAGACCAGTTTATCAATGGTTTTCCCTTTATCTTTAATGAGAAAAAGAAAGTCGTCCGTTTCAGCGTGGGGCGCACCTTTTGATCACTTAGAGCCAACCACTACGGGGTCTGAACAACTAACCAAGTTGACCAGCCGCCTTTTATTTTGAAGGAGCAATACAAGAAGCTATGAAGATAGATCGATTAGTAGCCGCCTTTGCATTTGTGCTCGCCCTGTGTGCATCACCGGCGCTGGCGCAGCCAAAACCGGCAGCAACCTCCCCGGCGCAGACTCCGGCCCAAACCACCGCAGTTCCCGAGAGCAAGATCGCGTTGATCTACTCAGACGCGTTTCTCGATTCCAAAACCGGCATCGCGCGCTTCAATACTCTGGTGACCACGTTGAATCGTGAATTCCAGCCGCGTCAGACAGACTTGCAGACGTTGCAACAGAAAATCCAGGCCCTTACTGACGACATTACCAAGACCGCGGCGGTGGCTGATCCAAGGACCCTGACGACGAAACAGGATCAACTGGATCAGCTGAAGAAGGATTTCCAGCGCAAAGGTGAAGACGCTCAGGCTGCTTATGATCGACGCCGCAAGGAAATCTTCACGCCGCTTCAGGATGACATCGGCAAGGCGTTGGAAGTTTACGCCAAGGGTCACAACATAAACGTGATCATCGATGGCAGCCAGGTGCCACTAGTTTACGCAGCAGACGCTCTCGATATCACCCGTGCTTTCATCAACGACTTCAACAGCAAGAATCCGGCAACGGCTGCAGTGACGACGCCGACTCCGTAACTTCCAGCTGGAGACACGCTCATTCAAAGACGCGGGCATGCGGCTGGTTGATGCCGCGTCCCGCGTCTCTTTATTCCATCATGGAAACTATTCTCGATTCCCAAGCCATACAAGATCTCCTGCCGCATCGTTTTCCCTTTCTGCTCGTGGATCGAATCATAGAGTTGGTACCGCGGGAACGAATCGTCGGCATTAAGCAGGTCAGTATCAACGAGCCTTTTTTTCAGGGCCACTTCCCCGGCGCGCCCGTTATGCCCGGCGTGCTTGTCGTCGAAGCGCTGGCGCAAGTGGGCGCGGTGTTGGCCCTGCGGGAAATTGAAGACCGCGACTCGAAGCTGGTGCTGTTTACCGGCATCAGGGAGGCGCGTTTTCGCAAGCCAGTCGTACCTGGCGACACGCTGGTGTTGGAAGTCACCGCTTTGCGCATCGGATCGCGAGTGCAGCGGATGCGTGGTGAAGCTAAAGTCGATGGCCAGCTCGTTGCCGATGCCGAAATCATGAGCATCATCGCGGATCGAGGATCGGCGGTATAGGTAAGAAGAGGTCAGCGGTCAGAGATCAGATGTCAGAAAGAACCAATTGGCCTTTTCTTACTGACCTCTGATCTCCGACCTCTGACCTCTGATTTCCCCATTTGCTTTTATGTCTGCAGCCACTAAACCTAACAACGTTCACCCTACTGCCGTGGTCAGCCCACGCGCCCGGATTGGGAGTGGTTGCTACGTAGGACCCTTCTCGATTATTGGTGATGAGGTGGAGTTGAAAGACGGCGTGCGGCTGGAGTCGCACGTGGTAGTTGATGGCCGCACCGTTATTGGCGAGGAGACGCGCGTGTTTCCGTTCGTTTCGATCGGTTTGCCGGCTCAGGATTTGAAGTACAAGGGAGAGCCCTCAGAAACGCGCATCGGGCGACGCAACCAGATTAGAGAGTTTGTAACAATTCATCGCGGCACCGCCGGCGGCGGAATGCTGACGCAGATTGGCGACGACTGCTTGCTGATGGCTCAGGCTCATGTGGCGCACGATTGCATACTCGGCGATGGCGTGATCATGGGAAACGCCGCCACGCTCGCCGGCCACGTAATCATCGAAGACAACGCGAACGTCGGAGCCTATTCAGGCGTGCATCAGTTCTGTCGCGTCGGCAGAGAAGCGTACATCGGCGGTTACTCCGTAGTGGTAAAGGACGCGCTGCCATTTGCCCTGACGGTGGGTAATCACGCGCGCTGTTACGGGTTGAATAACACGGGCATGAAACGCCGCGGTTACTCGGCAGCGGTCATCCATTCTCTACATCGTGCCTTTCACCTGCTGCTCTCCTCCAAACTGAACACCTCCCAGGCGCTGGAAAAAATTAAGGAAGAAATCAAAGACTCAGCAGCAGTGGACGGACTGGTTGAGTTTATTCAATCCTCAAGCCGGGGTGTTACTAAGTAAGGATGAAGGATGAAGGCGGAAGGATGAAAGCGAGTCAGGACGGATATTCACGCGAGATGAACAAGCGGCCAGCGTTCGCACATTATTTTCCATTTGTCATTTCTCATTTTTCATTTTTTGTTACTCATCCGTCATCCTTTCGGAATCCTTCATCCTTCATCCTTCATCCTTCATCATTCCAACTATGCGCTACGGTCTAATCGCAGGCAACGGTCGGTTTCCCTTCATGGTGGTAGCAGGGGCACGGCGCGCCGGCGTCTCGCTTTCTGTCGCCGCCATTCGCGAGGAAACGGATCCGGAGCTTGAGGATGAAGTTGAGCGTCTAACGTGGGTGGGCATCGGCCAGCTTGGCAAGATGATTCGCTTCTTCAAAGGGGAAGGCGTGGAGAAGGCAATCATGGCCGGACAGGTACAACACGTGCAGATTTTTAGTCGAGCAGTGCCTGACGCGCGAATGTTGAAGATGTTGCTAAGGCTTCCGCGGCGTAACACAAACTCGCTGATCGGGGCGGTGGCTGCGGAACTTGCCAGCGAAGGTATCGATCTGATCGACTCCACGTATTTCCTTCAGGACCATTTGCCCCGGGCAGGAAATCTGACGAATCGCAAGCCCAACGCAGCCGAGCGCGCTGACCTTGAATATGGCCTGGAGATTGCGCGCGAAATGGCCCGCCTTGATCTGGGACAAACGATTGTTGTGCGCGGTAAGGCTTGCGTGGCGATTGAGGCGATGGAGGGAACTGACGAAACGATCCGGCGTTCCGGCGAGCTGCTGCGCGGCGGCAAGCAAACACCGAAGCGCTTACGACTCCAGAGCGGCGCTTTGACAGTTTTGAAACTGTCAAAGCCGGATCAGGACATGAGATTTGATGTGCCGGTCATAGGTGTGCCAACAATCGAAACGATGATTGCCGCCGGAGCGACCTGCCTGTGCATCAGTGCGGGAAAAACGCTGATGTTTGATCGCGACGAGCTGATAGCCATGGCCAACAAACACAAACTCGCAATCGTCGCCGTCTGATTCTGTCGGTGTCTGGCCCGTAGTTCAGAGTTCAAACTTCAGTTTGTGATTTCATTTAACTGGCAAGCCAAAGCTTGAACTCTGACTACGGGCCAGACAGCCTGGCGCCTAGTTCCCACTTCCGGCTCCATCAGGATCTTCCCGCACAACTTCGTCTTCGCCGGTATGTTCGGTTGGAACAGGCTTCCCTGGCACGCGATATTCTTCGCTAACCCACTTGCCGAGATCGAGCAGCTTGCAGCGTTCCGAACAAAACGGACGAGACGGATTATCCTGCCATTGGACTTGTCTATTGCAGGTTGGACACTGTTTCATTGAACCAGATACGGAGAGAGATTAGTTGGTTACTGAGACTTCGTTAGTCTGGTGCAAAAGCCCTTCGGGGCGCTTTACCAGAATTCGTCGATTGACGAATTCAATCGTCCCCTCACGGCGCATTGCGTTCAGGCGAACGGTGACGCTTTCGCGGGTGGATCCTACGATGGAAGCGATTTCCCGGTGCGGCAGGGGTATATCGATTAGCACGCCCGCTGATTCACGCACGCCATAGCGGTCGGAAAAATCCGCGAGCAATCTATCAAGCCGGGCCGGAATCGCGTTCAGGGCAAAATCAGCGAGCCGCCGTTCGGCGTGTTCAAGCCGGTGACCGATAAGCTGGAACGTATATTCGTGAAGCAATGGTTCGCTAGCCATGCCGGGCTTATACTGGTCTGACGGAATCCGGAGCAGCGTGCAACTCTCGTAAGCGACCGCGCAGTTTTCGCGGCGGCCGGCCTTTGAGTAAAGCGCGGATTCGCCGAAGAGCGAGCCTTCGGGAAGAATATCAATCACCGCCTCGCGATCAGTTTGCGGCTCGATGCGGCAGAGCTTGATGCGCCCGCTCACGATGGCGTACAAAGCGTCGGCTTGGTCGCCCACGCGGTAAACAAAACGGCGGCGGCGAACATCCAGCACCAGCGAGCATTCAGCAAACTGAGAAACGGTTTGCTCGCTCAGGCTCGAACCAAACTCAAGTTGGCGAATAATCGTGGCTCGATCTGTGGCGGTCAAGTCTTGCGCGCGGCGCTGCGATTTTGGTTTCTTATCAGTCTCACTCATGGCGGTCTCTCATGGGGTCAGCGATCAGAAGGTAGAGCTAAATGCGTTAAGGTATAAAAAGTATGGAAAGGTCTTACTCCCCCTGGTACCACCCGATGACGCCGGCTAAATGTCTGGAAATGTAAGGAAACCCTGATGAACGTGCCAGAGGTCTCAAACTGCTTCAGCTATTGTTCAGCTTCGACTGATGACTGATGACTGATAGGCGAGTTTACCGAGTAAGCGGACAATTACTGAATGCCGAACTCTAGCATGAAGGCTTTCGACCGCGCAAGACAAACGGTCTCATAAAACGGAAGTCTGATGATAGGATGAACTCGGGGCTGGTCCGGGACGTATTACTGAAGGAGAATTCAGAAGACAGGAGTGAGAAAACAGAAGTTAAACTGCTTGTTCCTTCTGCATTCTGACTCCTGTCTTCTGTATACATATTCCAAATGGCTGACTACAAGGAAAAAATTGACGAATGGCAAAAGACGGTGCGCCGAAAGGCTCGCGAGCTGGACGAGAAGTTTGCACTGTCGGATCTCGTGGATGAAGGCTCGCGCGTTGCCGGCGAGGCCGCCAAACGTGGCGCTGAAACTCTGGCCTCAGGGGCCGAGAAGCTGCGCGCTGAAGCCGAACGCCTGGCCGGCGACGGCGACTTGGGCAACACTGCTCGGCGAGCGGCCGCCGAGGCTGTTAGCGGGGCGGAAAAGGCGGGAAAGATCATTCAGGATGCGGCAGGCGACGTCGGCAAGCAGGCCGGTAAGGTTGCCGGCGACGTAATCGACGATGCCAAGACTTACTACGACCGCGCTTCGCACTTTTATGATACGAGCGCGAAAGTCACTCGAGCTTCAACCGCCGCGACCGCCGGCATTCTGAAGGCGCGCGAATGGATCAAGGAAAACCCCAGCAAGGCAGCCCTGGTTTCTTTTTCACTCGTGGTGGGCGTGCGCATGGGCGCCGCGCTGCCAGGGCTTGATGCGGTATTGCTTGGCGCGCATCCCCACTGGCTCACCCACTCCGCACTGCCGATCTTTGGCGCGCGCAAGCTGAGCGAAAAGTTTAACGACTACATACGCAAGCAGGAAGAACTGATTGCTGCCGGACAACTGGATGAAGCCGAGCGGAAAAGAGTCGAGTTTGCGCGCAACCTGACCAAGTATGTGGGCGCGCCGTTGCTTGGAGCTGTTAGTTGTGCGGCCGGCGCGGTGATGTTTGCGCAAATACTGCAGCCGGGAAGCGTGGTGGGCGCGCCGGTAAGCTGGCTGGTAGGCGGGAATCCTTTTCTCGGCACCGTCTGGCTATTTGCGAACGGTGTCATCTGTTTCCACGAAGGCTACAAGTTCTTCATGATCGCGCTCGCGGATCAGGATGAAGTGAACCTCGTCGTGCGCGAAATAAAGGGACTGCTGCCCGCTAGCGTCGCGAATTGAGAGCAACAGACCAGGTCTTTTGATAAACTCACCGCATGGCGCGAAGGAATATCGATGACATCAGGGACAACATCCGTGTTGGCAAGTACGATATGACCGTACACGCCATCGAAGAAATGGCCGAAGACGGTCTCGATATTCTTGATTTCGAACAATTTCGAACAATCAATCTTGTACGGTCAAATTTCGAGAACTGAAAAGGATGACCCAAGAGGAACAAAATACGTCATCGAAGGACCGGCCATTGAGGAGCAGCTGTCGGTGGGAAGTGTCGGCCGTTTTATTGACGACCGCTATTTAATTATCACTATCTATGCGATAACCGATTCTAAGGATAAGAACTATGTATGACTACAAATGCGAATACTGCGACGGAACCGTTCGGTCCAAGAGGGTAAAGCGCGAGGCTTTTAAGCACAAGAACGGTTTCGTCATCCTGGAAGATGTGGATGTGGGGGTTTGTGAAATTTGCGGCAGCCGATACTACGGCGCAGAGATTCTTCACACGGTTCACGATGTAGCCACCGGCGCTAAGCCGTTCGAAAGAACGGAAGCAATTCCCGTCGCTCACGTCTAAGCACAAGAGGCTTGCGGATCAGGTAGAAGCGAATCGCGTGGTGCGAGAGATTAAGGGATTGTTGCCGGCGGCGTGACTCATCGCTAACAAAGATCAACTGATGTCGACGTCCATAATCTCTTGAAGCAGTCTTTTCAAGACAATGACTTCCATGCTCTGGACGGCAGCGCTCACCGGGTGAAGTTGGTAGCTAGTGAATTTCTTTTCCTTAAAGTTCTCATCCAGTGACTCGAAACGATCGTCCTTATTAATAGTTAACCCGACCTTCAGATCTTCGACATCCGACAATACGTCTCCTTGTCCTAGATCAATGTCATAACAAGCAAACTTATAGATGTGACGAAAAGAGTGATTGACTTTATTTCGCATGGTACCTTTTAATTCTATGTAGTAGGGGTTGCCGCTTTTTTCGACTATGAAATCTATGCCTTTCGTCGTGTTGTAATCGAGAAGCTTGAAAGGAAAGAGCTGCGGATAAAGCGTCATAAGTCGTACAAGAAGTATTAAAGTTTCAGACTCGGAATAGCCACCTTTCGTTTTCGTAGGCTCAGTTACAAGTGCCCCGTTTGGAAGGTGAATTTGTTTCTTGCCTTGGCTGTTTTTGAACCTCTTCTTCAGTTCGCCCTCGTCTTCACCAATACCTCTAAGGGTTTTTTCAAGAGATTGCTACTCCTGCCTCTCTGCAAGGTCGTTTTGAATTTTCGTTCCAGCAAAAATCTCATTTACTTTGTCCTTAATCTTTTCGAGAACCTCTAAATCAGTATTTCTGATCGATCCGCGTGTGCCGGTCAGTTCGAAAGCATCACAGTCAACGAAAGCGTGCAGGTAGGTGTACGTGCCCACACCCGTTCCGCCCGTTATCCAATCATCTATCTTTTCGATTGGTACTCCACCTTTACAGGCCCAAAGCCCATATCGTTCGCCATCGGTATGAATGAGGCTCTTATCAATCGAAGACGCCGCTCTCTTAGACAGGAGCACATCATATCTGCGCTTAGTTTCGTACCCTTCTGTAAAGATGACAAAATCAAAGTAAAGATTGTTGTCGAGATAAACGCGGTCTTTGTAAATCTGCCTCGAATAATATTCTGAGTACGGCTTGTTAGCGCCAACTTGCTTTGAGTACTTTCCCATTTCTTTATCCGTTGCACGCTCGTCTGGAAAGTAGTGGCCGATTTTAATCGCCTCGAAACTTAAGTTGGACAGAGTGCTGAATTGAGGCAACGGATCAATCGCTTTGAAGTCGGAATAGTCGTTCTTGAAATGATCGATATTGAGGCCCTGTAGAAAGAGCATTGATGCATTGTCTGGACTGATAAAGGCACTTCGAACGTTACCAAATACCGTGAACCAATTCGAATAGTCACGGAGGTACATATGGTTGAGCATGTATCGCGTGTGCTGAGTCTTAAAATATTTAGGGTTCTTAATTCGAAGGTAGAACCCACTCTTAAAGTCTTCTGGCAAGGAGATAGATAGATCTTCTTGGCCCAGGATGTCTGAATATCTAAAGCCACCCGTTTCACGGATCTGTCGTACTGCATCATCTAAAATAGCACCCCATACTTGGCCATTACTCATTTTTGAACATATCTCTACGCGATCAGATCTAAAAAAGATCTTAGTGCCATGACCTTTGTAGCCAAGCTTGCCGGCCAATGGGTTCTTATTTTTGTCTACCTTAGTTGACTTTGCTAAACCGAAGAAACAATCCACTTGTTCTTTCTTCAAGCCGTCACCGTTATCCCAGATGTCAATGTACAAATCCTCCTGACCAAGGGTTTTCTCCGTGAAAATCCGACAATAAACTTGGGTGGCGCCTTCGTCGACAGAGTTTTGGAATGCTTCACGGAAAATCTGAATCGGATGATCAAAATCGATGATGGTCTGATAAAATTCGTAGCCGGTATCTACCGTTGCCTCTTTAACCATCTCAATCTTTTTCATTTCGAGAATCCTTTCAAGACGAATTGGAGTCGTGAGTTGTTACAGAGATAGGACGCGGAGTTTATCGCTGTGTCCCAAGAAGGTCAAATAAGGTAGAACGCTCCAGCCTCTTCTTCAGTCTTGAATGAATCGGGCAAAGAATCGACGTTCTTGTTTTTGTCTTCCATAGCATTCTTAGGTAATCGTGATCGGAAAGGGCACGAAGGCGAGCGCAAAAACGATCAGCGTGATGATTGCAACGATACTGCGTCCGCGGCCTAACGGCTCCATCTCATCCGGCGCGGGATGGCGCACCGCCAACATGACCGCGAGCAGCACCGTGTAAAGAAAACCGCTGGGGCTGCCATGCCAAAGAAATCCCAATACAGACATCACCACAACTGTGATAAAGGCGAGGCGTCCAATGATCTTGTGCGCGCGCTGGCCGAAGACGGCAAACGTTCCGTGCCCGCCGTCGAGCTGACCAACCGGCATCAGGTTCAGACTCGTAACGAGTAGACCAATCCACGCGGCCATGTAAAACGGATTCGGTAGCGCGTCGACCAGGTTTGCGTCTGTTAGTTTGGCGATTAACTGAAACAGCAGCGGGTCGTTAAATATTATGACGCCGGGGCCGCTCGGGGGCGGCGCCGGTTGCAGCGTCAGCAATCCCGCCAACGCGATTGGTAACAGCGCAACAAAGCCCGCCAGCGGTCCGGCCAGGCCAATGTCAAATAACGCACGGCTCGTCGGGATGGGCGATTTCATTTTTATGAAGGCGCCAAACGTGCCCGCCAGAAAAAGTGGCGGCGCCGGAATGAAGAAAGGCAGGGTGGCTCTAACGCCGTAGTAGCGGCAAGCAAGATAGTGACCCATCTCATGGGCCGTCAGTATGGTCAACAGCGCCAGGGAAAACGTTAGTCCCGATTTGAGCAGACCGGGATTGGCTAGCGCCTGCCAGAGCAAGTCGGCCACGATGCGACGGTAGTATTCCGGAACGTACAAGACATACCCGAGCACTCCGGAGGCAGTAGGCTCCGGAACGTCCGTTGCTGGAGCGGCAATCACAATTCCCGCGAAGGTTGTGGTTATGAAAGTCAGCAGAAAGAGAACAGAGTGCTTTACCCACTCGCGCGTGCTGGGACTCGCAGCTTGCTGTTCCCTTACGACTTCCCGCGAAGGCGCGAAAGGTGAAACTGCCTGAACGTGTTCTGACATTGATGTCTTTTCGAGCTTAGAGGCCAGAGTCTTGGACATCAGCCGTCCATGGCCCTAGCCTCGCGATGTAAATAACCGACTTGTTTAGTTACTTGAACTCTAGTCTTCCGAATCCGGCCCGGCATCGAGTTTCGCGTCGTCGCTAACTTGCAGGTCCTTGCCTGGTTTGAAGCGGATTGTCTTACCCGAAGGTATAGCCACTTCCTCGCCAGTCCGCGGATTCCGGCCCACACCCCGCTTGCGCGGCTTGACCACAAATACGCCGAAGCCGCGCAGCTCGATTCGTTCGCCGCGGGTCAATGCTCCTTTCATCGAATGAAACAGGGCATCCACAGCTTGCTCCGCTTTCATCTTAGGAACGCCGGTCTTTTCTGCCACGCGGTTGATGATGTCTAGTTTGATCACGCTTTCTGCCTCCGTTCGAGTCGCAGGGGGGAGATACTTTCGAGCCGAACTTGTAGGGAGCGATGATAGAGAGGCGCAGAGAAGACTGTCAACTGTTGCCGCAGCAATCGCTGATTAGTTACGACACTTTTCCTGCGTGGCCTCGGGCTGAATATAGCAACCAACTCTCGCAAATTGAGGGCACTTACGAGGTTTGACAAGCAACCAAGTGGACGGCTAACCTCAATTGCTGCGTTTGGCAGCGACTTTTCGAAATCAAGTGGAGGCCTGCTGCGCGTAACATGCTAGGAATCAGAACTCGTCGTCCGCCGCCGTTTGGTGGAATTCATATTAACGACGACAAAGACATTCAAGTCCACCGGCCCGAAGACGCCTCGCGAAGTAGTCTTTGGGCGGAGGGCCGTCTGCTGTTCCGCGATCTCGTGTTTGCTCTGATGATCGCGGCGCTGGTTGTTGTCTTTGTGGTGCAGCCGGTAAAGGTGGAAGGCACCTCAATGCTGCCGCGACTGCACGATGGCGAGCGAATCTTTGTTAACAAATTGATTTACTACGACGAGTATCGCTGGGCGCCGAAGATTGAACGAGGGGACATCGTGGTTTTTTGGTATCCGAACGATCCCTCTAAAAGCTACATCAAGCGTGTGATCGGCTTGCCGGGAGAAACCGTAGAGGTGCGGGAAGGGACCGTGTTAATCAACGGATCCATTCTTGCCGAGAAATATCTGGACCCCAAGGAGAACGCCTCGCCCGCGAGTCAGGCGCCGGTCCAAGTGAAACTGAACTACTACTTTGTGATGGGTGATAATCGCGACAATTCCAGCGACTCACGCAGTTGGGGGTTGGTGCCGAAGAAGTACATCTATGGTAAGGCTTTGCTTCGTTATTGGCCGCCGAGCGCCGCGAGCGTGATCCACCATGAAGACCTCGCGCCGGCGCCGCCTCCTGCCGGCTACCATCCGGTCCCTGATATGCCGAACACCCCCGAGTGACGACGGGAACAACCAGGATCTGAGAACTTGATTTGAAAACGCTCGACTGGCTACGGCTTCTCTTAATGATTTTTTACGCGCCGGGGCGTGGCCTGCGAGAAGTGCGCGACCGAGCGCCGCTGGCAGCCATCGGGCTGATGGCCCTGACTAGTCAACTCCTTTACCTCATCGTCTCGCAGTGGTTAGCGGGGAATCGCGCCTTCATTGTCGCTGCTCCTGGCTTCGTAATTCGCGTGCTTTTTCAAGCAACGCTTTCTCTGCTCCTGATTGCCGGTGTGTTAGTGCCCCTCATTGCGTTCGTCGCGAACATCTTTGATCGTAGGGGCCGCTTTAGTTTGTTGCTACAACAGGAATACGCCTCTCTGGCATCGACCTTTCTTTATGCGTGGGTGATTGCAAATGTAATCACAATCCCGGTCGCGATCTTCTTTCACTTCGGCGGGATTCAAGCCTCGTATGTCGCGCAGTCGCTTCAATCAGTCTCCCAAGTCCAGACCTGGGTGCTGCTGTCGCCTGAAACTCGAGCTCAATTGCAGGCCACCCTCAGCGATCCCATCATCGTAGCGGCAAACCTGTTTCGTTCAGTCAAACTATTCACCTTTCTGGTCGGGGCCGTGCTCAGCGTGCGTGAAGTGTTTCGGGTTTCAGCCTGGCGCGCCACCGCGATCTCAGTGGTTGGCTTGATGCTGGCTGTTCTAATCTCGCCTTTGTGGACCCTGCTGCTTAGCCCGATTTTGGCGTCGCCGTTCCTGCTGTTGATACTTTTTGTGCTCATACGCAGCTACATCAGCGGCGTCCTGCGCACGCAACGCGCGCGTGAGTCGTTCAAGCAAAACCTGGAGGCGGCCACGCTAAACCCCGCGGATGCGTCGGCCCACTACAACCTGGGATTGATCCATCAACAACGAGGTGAGCTTGAGGCCGCGCGTGAGCGTTTTGAGCGCGCGATTCAAATCGACGACGACGAGGTCGATGCCCACTATCAACTTGGGCGCATCGCCCTGCTGCAAAAGAGATTCGCGGATGCGGTCAAGAACTTCGAGCAGGTGGTCGCGCGCGATCCGGCACACAGCCAGCACGAAATCTGGCGGGAAGTTGGCGCCACTTACATTGCCGCGGGTCAGTTTGAAGACGCTCGCGATGCCCTCGAACGATTCCTCGAAAACCGGCCTTCGGATCCGGAAGCGCTTTACTTAATGGGTCGCGCACACGCGGGTCTTGGTCATCGCCGCGAGGCTGCCAGTTCGATGCAAGCCTGCATCGAGGCCGTCAAGACGGCGCCGGCTTACAAGTATCGCGCCGATAAACGTTGGCTCAACGAGGCGCAGCAGTTTATTAAAAGTAGCCAGCAGTCAGTAGCTAGTAGACAGTAGACAGTAGACAGTAGACAACAGTCGTTCACCCAAACCCGCTCTCAATACCAGTCGGTCTGTCACCCTCGCAGTCCGGTTCAATTTAAGCCATGAAGTCGAGAACATTTGAGGATGTGGAGCTTTGGCGCAAGGCACATGCCTGGGTGCTGGCGACCTATCGGTTCACAGAGGCTTTCCCTAAGCACGAGCTGTTTGGCCTAACGTCTCAGTTGAGGCGAGCTGCGGTGTCAGTTTCCGGCTAACTTCGCCGAAGGCTTCAAGAAGCGTGGTCTCGCAGACAAGATTCGCTTCTACAAGATCGCGCAAGGCTCTCTCGAGGAATGCCGTTATTATTTAATTCTCGCAAGAGATCTACGCTACGGAGACTCTGATGCTCTCATCGTCGCCTTGGAAGAAATAAGCAAAATGCTGGAGAGCTACTCTCGATCAGTGAGAGCAACGATGGTCGGTTGACTACCGACTACTGGCTACTGTTTACTTACTACTCCCATGCCCAACATGAAACCTGCAATACTCGCTTTGGAAGACGGCCGCACGTTCCGCGGTCGCTCGTGGGCCGCTGCGGGCGAGAGCGTCGGCGAGATGGTCTTCAACACCTCGATGACGGGCTATCAGGAAGTGTTGACCGATCCTTCTTACGCCGGACAGATCGTCTGTATGACCTACCCGCTGATTGGCAACTACGGCGTCAACAGTGAAGACGAAGAATCTGATCGCCCGTGGGTTGAAGGTTTTGTTGTACGCGAGGCGAGTCGCACGGCTTCCAGTTGGCGTGCCGAGGAAACTCTCGACGCTTACCTGAAGCGTTGGCACATCGTGGCGATTGAAGGCGTCGACACACGCGCGCTGGTCCGGCACATTCGCGACAAGGGGGCGATGCGCGCCTGCATCTCCACAATCGATCTGGATGAAGAGAGCGTAATCAATAAGGCACGTCAGTCGCCGTCAATGGAGAATCGTGAACTGGCGAGCGCCGTCACCACCAAACAGCCTTATGAATTTGCACCGGCGGGTGAAGAGCGTTTTCATGTGGTGTGTTACGACTTTGGCGTGAAGCGAAATTCGCTGCGTGAACTGGCGCGCTTGGGTTGTCGCATCACGGTGGTGCCGGCTTCGACTGCGGCCGCCGAAGTTCTGGCCATGCAGCCCGACGGAGTTTTTCTTTCCAATGGCCCGGGCGATCCGGCTTCGATGAACCGGGAAGTCGAACAGATCAAGGAATTGGTTAGTTCAACGGTGCCGACTTTCGGAATCTGTTTTGGCCACCAGTTGCTGGGCCGGGCCTTTGGCGGCAAGACTTTCAAGCTCGCCTTCGGACATCGTGGCGGAAATCAGCCGGTGAAGGATTTGCAGAAGGGCGGCGTGGAAATCACTTCACACAATCATGGCTTCGCGGTGTTAGCGGATAGTCTTCCCGGCGAGGTGGAGATAACGCACGTAAATCTTAACGATGGCAGCGTTGAGGGCATGCGCCACAAGACGCTGCCGATAATTTCGGTCCAGTATCATCCCGAAGCCGCGCCCGGCCCGCACGATGCCGTGCATCACTTCACGCGTTTCATTGAGTTGATGGAACACCGAGCTTAGGAAGCAGCTTCTGTTAGTCTTCCACCGGCATCTTCAACTCACCCGTAGTGAGATCGGGTCGCTCGCGGGCCATTTCCTCAGGCGTGGTATCAACGTCGGGATGAGCACCGTGATCTCTATGAGGACGAGCAAGATCGTCGCTTGCCACACCTCCCAGTGGAATCGGTTCCAAAAGATCTGCGAGACCTTCGCTGCCACGATGTTCCATCCAGTGACGATAGCTAACTGTCAGGATCGCCACGACTGGAATCGCGAGAAAAATTCCCGCCACACCGGCAAGCTCCGCACCCGAAAGGATCGCAAGAATTACCGCGAGTGGATGCAGGTGTATTCCCTGGCCAATCAAGCGCGGATAGACGATGTAGTCCTGAACAATCCGTAGTACAGCCAAAAACACGATTACCAGGAAGGCAGAGAACAGACCACCGTGCAGCACCGCTGCCAGCGTGGCTACCACCAGGACCAGCAATGGCCCAACCAGAGGAACGAATTCGCAAACGCCAGCGATGATTCCCATCACCAGCGGGCTGGGGAGGCCCAGCACCGCGAAGCCAAACGCGCA
Source organism: Chloracidobacterium sp. (assembly GCA_031370285.1). Taxonomy (GTDB): domain Bacteria; phylum Acidobacteriota; class Blastocatellia; order Pyrinomonadales; family Pyrinomonadaceae; genus PSRF01. The sequence goes on from JANMQG010000179.1 coordinate 25,236, forward strand.
AACCACGCCGATAAAAAGGCAGGCGGTCAGTTGGGCGCGAATGTAGGCAGCGAGAGTGCTGTTGACGTCCTGAAAAAACTCGTCACCGCGCCAGCGCCAGCGACCGCGCGGCAACATCTGCAGCGCCGAGCGGCGAAAACTCTCTGCATCCTTAAGAAAGAAGAAGCTCAAGACAGGAATGAGAATCAACCACGGAATGTAGATTACCCAACCGGCGATACTCGCCAATACCCCGCTCACCGTCTGACTCACCTTTTCGATCACACCGGGAATGGCGCCATTGATCGCGTCGAGCAGTGGTCCCGGCATTTGATGCGAGCGAAAGTATCCGACCCAACCCTGCAATTTGGCGCCGACTGAAGTCCAGTAAACCCGAGCTTGGATCGCAAACTCCGGAAACTGGTTTCCCAGCCGGGGCGCCAGTACATAGATGCCTACAACGATTACCGCGACGATGACTAAGTAGGCAAGGACAATCGCCACAGAGCGCGGAATGGCAAATCTCCGACCGGCGATACGAATTGGGCGGTTGAGGAATTCGACCAGTGGCGCAACGAAATAAGCGAAGAAGATCGACAGGATCAGCAGCAGGATAACGCCGGTCAGCTTTACGACCATCCAAAGCGCCACCGCGACAATCAGCACGATGACGATCACGCGAAGCACCGCGCGCGTTGGCGGCCAGGACGCTTCTACCGCGGCCTTTGTCGCCGTGCGCACGATTTCTTTAGTCTCTTGTTTGGACACTATTGTTGGCTGGCTTAGTTATACAGCCGCCGGATTATGCCGTTAACCGCCAGTTGCTCCGCTGGTGTGATGCTGCGAAATTCAACGCCAAACGTATCTGGAGTTGCGTGATGTACAACCTCACCGTGCAAAGTCAAAGCGTCTTGCTTGTCCACCAGTAATAATCCGAGTTGGTCGCCAACTCTCACGTTTGGACACGCCGGCAGGTTACTGACCCGCAGACCACCCAGGCTGATATCGGAGGGTTCGCCTAGTCCGATCGACTCTTTCAAACTTTCATCTTCGATAGCCAGGGTAAGCCGGGTATTAACGTAGTAGCGCGGAAACTTGCGTCGCTCATGATCGGGTAAGGTGCCATCAGGTGTCATCGCAGGTTCCTTTCAGTTGGCTAGCTCGACTTCATCTTCATCGTCCTCGTCGTCATCTTCGGTCGGCGGGGGCGGCGGTGGCGTCACGCGCGGAGCGGCCGGCTCCCAAATCAAACCCCTCCATTCGTCGGTTTCACCAAGAAGTTGTAGCGCAGCGAGCGGATGGCCCGCGTTGCGCTCAATACGCAACACCTCCGCAACTACCTGCAGCTTGTTCCCATCTTCACCGTGGACTTCCAGACGCACCCGACTGCCAACCTCAGGCAACTTTCTTGGCAAGTGAACCAGCGTGCCTTCCGGGCCCACGTTTTCTGTCGTGCCTTCGGACAGGATGTGCGCGCCGTCCGGCTCGTCCCATTCAGCGCGCACTTCGAATGATACTAAATAGCGTGGTCCTGAACGAATTTCGATTTCCATGTGGCGGGCCATACTTCAAACTCCTTGTCGGGCAAGAGCGAACCGTAGTCTATAACGTTTGCAATCAGTAAACCAGTTTCGGGTTTCAAGTTTCGAGTTCCAAGTTCCAAGTTCCAAGTTCCAAGTTCCAAGTTCGAACTTGAAACCCGGAACTTGAAACTCGGAACCCCAAGACTATTCTTCATCCGCTCTTAGTTTCTCCAGAACCGAAAAGTCTTCGAGCGTCGTGACGTCGCCGGCGACCGTGCCGCTGGTGGCGATCTCCCGCAACAGGCGGCGCATGATCTTGCCTGATCGCGTCTTGGGCAACATGTCACTAAATCGGATCTCGTCCGGACGCGCCAGCGCTCCGATCTCTTTAGTCACATGGGCGCGCAACTCCGCATTCAGTTCTGGCGACGCAACGTGCGAACCTTCCAGAGTCACAAAAGCAACTATGGCCGATCCTTTCAACTCGTCTGGACGCCCGACAACGGCAGCCTCCGCGACGGCTTCGTGCGACACCAGCGCGCTTTCCACTTCGGCAGTCCCAAGCCGATGACCGCTGACGTTTATGACATCGTCGATGCGGCCCATGATCCAAAAGTAGCCATCCTGGTCGCGCCGGGCGCCATCTCCGGCAAAGTAGATGTTTTCAATCTGCGACCAATACTGTTCGCGATAGCGTTCGTCGTCGCCCCAAATTGTCCGCAGCATTGACGGCCACGGGCGTTTGATCACCAGATAGCCACCTTCGTTAGCGCCTACCGGTTTGCCATCGCGCGTCAATACGTCGGCTTCAATTCCCGGGAACGGTTTGGTAGCGGAACCAGGTTTTGTCGGCGTCGCGCCGGGTATCGGGCTGATCATGATGGCTCCGGTCTCAGTTTGCCACCACGTGTCGACGATGGGACAGACACCGTGCCCAATCAGTTTGTGATACCAGATCCAAGCCTCGGGATTTATGGGCTCGCCTACGGTGCCCAGCAAACGCAGGCTCGACAGATCGTGTTTCAGTGGCCACTGCTCGCCCCACTTGATGAACGCGCGGATGGCCGTCGGCGCGGTGTAGAAAATGTTGACGCCGTGCCGCTCGATGATGTCCCAGAAACGATCCGGCTCGGGATGGTTCGGCGCGCCTTCATACATCAAGACGGTAGCGCCATTTGAAAGCGGACCGTATACGACGTAGCTATGGCCCGTTACCCAGCCAATGTCGGCGGTGCACCAGTAAATGTCTTCATCCTTGATGTCGAAGATCCACTTTGTCGTGAGGTGAGCTTGCAAGAGATAACCCGCGGTGGTGTGCAGAATGCCCTTCGGCTTTCCCGTCGTACCCGAGGTGTAAAGAATGTAAAGCGGGTGCTCGCTATCCACCTCCGCCGCCGGGCAATCGGCGTCAACAGTTGCCATCAATTCATGCCACCAGTGATCGCGGCCCGGTTCCATGTGGACGGGCACAGCGGTGCGACGCACGACGATGCATGACTCGACTGACGGCGTTTCTTTCAACGCTTCGTCGACAGCCGCTTTAAGTTTCACTTCATTGCCGCGACGCCAGCCGCCATCGGCAGTTACCACAACTTTGCAGCTCGCATCGTTGATGCGATCGACTAAAGCGCTACTGGAAAAGCCGCCAAAAATCACCGAGTGCGTCGCGCCCAAGCGCGCACACGCGAGCATTGCGATCGCCAGTTCGGGAATCAGCGGCATATAGAGCGCGACCCGATCGCCCTGCGCGACGCCGCTGCGCTTCAAGACGTTGGCAAATTTACAGACTTCGAAATAAAGTTGCTGATAGGTGAGAGTGCGCTGGTCGCCAGGTTCGCCTTCCCAGATAAGTGCGGCCTTGTTGCGCCGCGCGCTTGTCAGATGCCGGTCGAGACAGTTGTATGAAACATTGATCTTGCCGCCGCCAAACCATTCGGCATGTGGAGGCGTCCACTGCAAAACAGTGTTCCACTTCTTAAACCAATGAAGTTCTTCAGCCATGCGCGCCCAAAACGCTTCCGGGTCAGCGCTCGCCTCGGCCCGTAACGATTCCAGATCTTCCGTCAACTTGATGTGAGCCTGCTCGGAGAAAGCCGGCGGCGGCGGAAAGACGCGATCCTCCACCTGGAGGGATTCGATGTTTGTAGGCGATGTGGACATAAAGCTCTTGATTGTCTCCCAGGAAAGAATGCTTGTATGTACTTGCGAGTCTGTGTACCACAGATTACTTGACGCGACAACAAGGGGCTTGCACTATTAGTGAAGAATTGGAGGTCAGATGTGTGGGACGAAGGTCGAGTTCGATGCCAGCTATCGTGCCATGGCACAAGATGAGGCGCGAGAGACTGAGGCTCTCGCGCTTTCCGAAGCAACCATCTTAGACGCGAGCGATGAACGAAGGTACGATTGGCTATGACCAAGATAAGAACATCAGAACCTTTGTCGCCGACCATTGACCCAGGTGTTTCAGGAGTGAGATTGCGAGGCCGGCTGGGGATTTCCGACGATCAAATCGCCAGCTTTTGCCAGCGCTGGATGGTCGCCGAGATGGCGCTTTTTGGTTCTGTACTAAGAGACGACTTCCGGCCTGAAAGTGACGTCGATGTGCTGGTAGATTTTGCTCCAGAGGCTACGTGGAGTTTGTTTGATATCTCGCGAATGCGACTCGAGCTTTCAGGTTTGCTTGGCCACGGGGCAGACCTGGTACAGATGGGTGGGTTACGAAATCCTTTTAGGCGCCGGGCGATTCTGTCGAGCCGAAAGGTAATTTATGCAGCCTGAAGAGGAGCGACATGCTGGCTACCTCTGGGATCTGCGGGAAGCCGCGCGCGACTGTATAGACTTTGTTAAGGGCGCAACTTATGCGCAGTTTAGTGAAAACAAGATGATGCATTCAGCCGTGGAACGCCGGCTTGAGATCCTTGGTGAAGCAGCGGGCCGAGTTTCGAACGCATTTCAGGCAGAACATCCGGATATTCCATGGAAGGAAATCAAGGGCCTTCGCCTTGTGCTGGCGCACAGATACGACAACCTTGACCTCCAACAACTCCGGCGAGCAGCAACTGTTCATTCACCGGAGCTTGTTCCTAAGCTTAATGTTTTGCTTGGAGCCATGGAGGAGAAGTGAGCAACCCAGTTCAATGCAAACGCCGCGATGCCCCAAGAAAGAAATGACTCTCTACGTCGGCACCAGCGGCTACAGCTACAAAGAGTGGAAGGGAAGCTTCTATCCGGGAAAAATTCCGGCGAAGGAAATGCTTCGTTACTACGCCGAGCGGTTGAGTACGGTGGAAATCAATGCCACCTTCTACCGCATGCCGCAGCCGAGCATGCTTGAAAACTGGAAAGAACAGGTACCACCAACCTTTCGCTTTTCGCTCAAAGCTTCACAACGCATCACGCATTTCAAGAGGCTGAAAGAGACTGACGAAGAGACGAAGTATTTCCTGGAGACGGCGGCTGTGCTCGGTGACCAGTTGGGAGTGGTGCTGTTTCAGATGCCGCCCAACATGAAAAAGGATCTACCGCGTCTGGAAACGTTTCTAACCCAACTGCCGCTGACAACTCCCGTGGCCTTCGAGTTTCGCCATCCCACCTGGTTTGATGATGATGTTTTGGACTTACTGCGCAGCCAGAACCGCCCGCTCGTCGTTTCTGATACTGACGATCTGCCAACGACACACATCGACAAGACTGCAGACTGGGGATATCTGCGCTTGCGTCGCGTTAATTACTCGGAAGAGAACCTGGTGGAGTGGGCCGCGCGCATAGGCGATCAGAATTGGAAAGAGATTTTTCTTTTCTTCAAACACGAAGACGCCGGGACCGGACCAAGACTCGCCGCGCAGTTTCTGAAGCTTGCCAACCCGGCTTAAGTCTTCCTTTCAAGCAGAAGCCCGACCGCAAGGGAGGGCTCTTAGGCGCGAGATAAGCCCTTCCTGACGGTCGGGCTTCTGCTTGGAGTCGTTTCGGCAGATAAAAAGAGGCGCGATAAGCGCCTCTCTTTCGATCCAATGGAGTGCTGTCAACCGCTTAGAAATTTCCAGTACACTCCGGGTGACCACAATCGCAATCAAGCTCAATTGTTTTGCCGGCACCCTCGCATGAGGCGCTGCAGTATTTTCCGTCCGGCTGCGGCGCACAACTGCAAACCGGGTTCTTACACACATCCTTCTCGTCTGCCATGGAATCCTCCTGAAATTGTCGGTCTGGGCTGCAAAGAGTAACACATCTGCCTGCATGGAGTAATGCCTGACCAAAAGCTTTATTCCTCTTTCTCAACCTTGGCCACAGTTTCAAACGCT
>JANMQG010000084.1:0-40977 GCA_031370285.1 Chloracidobacterium sp.
TTTCCACTGCGCTTATTCTTAGTGTGTCTCTGACCCGGTCGCTACCGCTCCCGGTTCTGTATTCGCCGACCCACATGCAAGACTCTCGCGAGCGCCGGGCCCTATCATCGTTGATGCGTTTTGCTTTTCAGAGACTTCTCACTATAATTTCCTTGCTACGGAAAATCTAAATCACAACTTGCTTAAGTCTGGACCAACGGCCTTAGCGCTAACGTCCAAGGGCAAAGGAGCGCGTGCTTGGCGATTCATTTGAGTCGGACTTTCATCCTGCGCAAACTTCATCAGTTATCCGGCATCATGCCGCTCGGCCTCTTCCTGTTGGAGCATTTCTACACAAACTCGAAGGCGCTTACTGGAGCAGCGGATTTCAACAACGCCGTCAAAGACCTGCAGTCCATTCCTTATATCCTATTCGTCGAGATTGGCGGAATCTTTATACCGCTCATCTATCACGCCGTCTATGGTCTGGTGATCACAGTTGAGGCGCGGCCGAACAACCTGAACTACCCTTACCCGCGCAACTGGTTCTATCTAATCCAGCGGATAACGGGTGTAATTCTCTTTTTCTTCATAACTTTTCACGTGCTGAACTTCAGATTCGGTTTGATTCCCGGGTTGAATAATATCTCCGTGGCCAACAGCCCTGGCCAGGCGTTTGATATTGTCTCCGGAGAGTTTCGCATGCTGCCGATATTCATTGTCTACCTGATCGGTATCACGGCGACAGTGTGGCATCTGGCAAACGGCATCTGGCTGTTCCTCGTTGATTGGGGAATCACCATTGGTGAGCGGGCGCAACGCTTGACTGGTTACGCGTGCATCGGCTTTGGCGTTGTCCTGCTGCTGGTCGGTATCAATGCCGCGATAGCTTTCATTCGCCCGGGTGGACTGCTGGGAGGAATTCTCTAAAAGATGGCGAGCAACGGCATCAAGATCGCAATCGTGGGTGGTGGCCTGGCAGGCCTCGCGGCGGCAATGAGAATTGCCGAGGCAGGTCATGCGGTGGATCTTTTTTCTGTCGTGCCGGTGAAGCGCTCTCATTCAGTTTGCGCTCAGGGCGGCATCAACGGTGCGGTGAATACTAAAGGCGAAGGCGATTCAACCTGGGAACACTTTGACGACACGGTCTACGGCGGCGATTTTCTCGCGAACCAACCGCCGGCCAAAGCCATGTGCGAGATGGCTCCCTCGATTATCTACCTTTTCGATCGCATGGGCGTTCCCTTCTCGCGCACGAAGGAAGGCCTGCTTGATTTCCGGCGCTTTGGTGGAACCAAACATCACCGCACCGCTTTCGCCGGCGCTTCGACCGGACAACAGCTGCTCTACGCGCTGGACGAACAGGTGCGGCGTTATGAGGCGGGCGGCAAGGTTCGCAAGTTTGAACATTGGGAAATGATGTCGCTGGTGCTCGATGACGCGCAGGTCTGTCGTGGCCTGATCGCCATGAACCTGCAGACGCTCGAGTTGAAATCATTTTCCGCCGACGCGGTGATCATGGCTACGGGCGGTCCCGGTTTGATTTATGGAAAGTCGACCAACTCGATGGTCTGCACCGGCAGTGCCGTGGCCGCGTGTTATCAGCAAGGTGCGAAGTATGCTAACGGCGAGTTTATTCAAGTCCATCCCACTTCAATTCCCGGTGAAGACAAACTGCGGCTGATGTCGGAATCCGCACGCGGCGAAGGCGGACGCGTTTGGGTGCCGCGCAAGGCCGGCGACACTCGCTCGCCCTCGTCAATACCAGAGACTGAGCGGTGGTATTTTCTTGAAGAGAAGTTTCCTGCCTACGGCAACCTCGTCCCGCGCGACATCGCCACCCGCGAAATTTTCCAGGTCTGTATTGAAGGCAGGGGCGTCGGCGCGCAGAATCAGGTTTACCTTGATCTGACGCACATCCCTGCCGAAACCCTGGACCGCAAGCTCGGTGCGATTCTGGAAATTTACGAAATGTTTGTGGGCGATGATCCGCGGCATGTGCCGATGCGCATCTTCCCCGGTGTCCACTATTCGATGGGCGGCCTCTGGGTCGACTACGATCAGCGCACCAACATTCCCGGCTTGCTTGCGGCCGGCGAATGCGACTACTCGATCCATGGGGCGAACCGTCTCGGCGCTAACTCGCTCTTGAGTTGTGTCTACGCCGGCTTCGTCGCGGCGCCCGCGGCGATTACGTATGCGCAGAATATTAAACACAACGGCGCCAACGGGACCAACGCCTCGCGCATTTACGATCAGGAACTCGGCAGGCAGCAGGAAATCAACGACGCTCTCATAAAGCAGAGCGGTAGCGAAAACCAGTATGTGCTCCATCAGGAGCTGGGCAAGTGGATGACTGACAACGTTACCGTCGTCCGCTACAACGATAAACTGAAGGCGACGGACAACAAACTGCTGGAGTTGATGGATCGTTACAAGCGAATTTCGATTAACGACTCGAATCTCTGGGCGACCATGGCGCTGCCGCATGCGCGCCATCTCGACAACATGCTCGAGCTGGCCCGCGTGATCACGCTCGGCGCGCTCAATCGCAACGAGTCGCGCGGCGCGCACTACAAGCCGGAGTTTCCCGATCGTGATGATGAGAATTTCCTGAAGACCACAATCGCGGAGTACTCAGGCGAAGGCCCGGTTATTTCATATGAAGCCGTTGACGTCTCGCTGATTCCGCCGCGGAAGCGCGACTACAGCAAAGCCAAAAAGGAAACTGCGAAAGCGTAGAGTTATCAATGTCAGCACACGTCGACACAGCCCAAGCCAATCGCGTTCCGCCGAAGAGCGTCGAGATTCACATCAAGCGCCGCGCGAATCCCGACTCGCCGCCCTACTGGGAGCGCTTCGAACTTCCCTATCGCCCGAATCTCAACGTCATTTCGTGCCTGATGGAGATACGGAACAACCCGGTGACTAAGGAAGGTACGCCGACGACTCCGCCCGTGTGGCAAATGAACTGCCTCGAACAGGTGTGCGGCATCTGCACCATGATAATCAACGGTCGCGCGCGGCAGAGTTGTTCGGCGCTGATTGATAATCTGGAACAGCCAATTAAGCTCGAGCCAATGTCGAAGTTTCCCAACATTCGCGACCTGGTAGTCGATCGTTCGCCAATGTTCGATCACCTCAAGCGCGTGAACGCCTGGATCGAACTCGACGGCACACACGATCTTGGTCCGGGACCGCGCCTGGATCAAGAAGACGTGCAGGAGCGTTACGCGTATTCGCGTTGCATGACCTGTGGTTGTTGTCTGGAAGCGTGTCCGCAGTATGACGAGGACCACTACATTGGCCCGCAGGCAATCGCGCAGGTGCGGCTGTTCAATATGCACCCCAGCGGCGAAGCCACGCGCGACGCGCGCCTCGAAGGCATCATGGGCGACGACGGTATTACGAACTGCGGCAACGCGCAAAACTGCATCAAGGCCTGCCCGATGGGCATTCCCCTCACGCGCGCTATCTACGAAGAAAACCGCGAGACGATAGTCCACGGCCTGTTTGGTTGGCTGAAGAAATAGATAGCGGATCGACTTTGAGCAATGCGCTATGAGCATTCGTCGTATAAGGTTGGCGGTAAGACAGGGCCGTTACGCCTATTCGGTGCATGCTCTTGAGGAGATGGATGACGATCGATTGCTGGAATCGGATGTGAACGACGTGTTTATGCGGGGTAAAATAGTTGCCAAGTTAACGGGCGACCTTAGAGGGACGCGTTTCGTCGTCCGTGGGACCACCGTCGACGAAGAAACTGAAGTTGAGGTTGTTTGCCGATTTCTCCCGTCGGGAATTCTGCGATAATAACTGTGTATGCCGCCGAAGACTAAAACTACGAAGCTGGATCCCTGCGAATACTGCGACGCGTTCCTCGATGGTCACGAGAAACTCGTTACTGTGAACCGCCACCGCGGCTCCTCTCATTTCATTTTTGAGCATGTGCCCGCACAAGTATGCTCACGATGCGGCGAAAAGTACTTTTCAGCCAAGGTCGTCAAAGAAATGGATCGGCTGATGCAGGAACAACCTTCACACTTTCCGACGGTTTCAGTACCCGTAATCGAGTTCACCCTGGCCGCTTAGCACGCCAGCCCCAATTAGATAATCATGAATCGAGAACTGTGTGAGTTCTGTGACGGCTCGGTCGAAGAAGCAGTCACACGCGTTCCCTTCCATTACCAGCGGAACATAATTTATGTAGATAATGTGCCTGTGCGCCGCTGCCGCAAGTGTGGCGAGATTTACTTTGAGGCGGGCGTCTACAAACAACTAGAAAAAATTGCTGAAGGTCGAAAGCGGATAAGAGGCAAGATAAGCTTTCCTTTGGCTGACTATCGCAAAGCACCAACAGTCCAAACTAGCTGATTCCGCCGTCTGCGAAAACCCCTAATTTCCTTCAGCCTCACTGAACGCGGGAGTGCGACACCGTCTCCCGACTTCGCAGTCGCTGGACACGTCTTTGCCTTCCGCCGAAAGAGGCTCTTCCGCTTTCACCCGCCCTACCCTATCATGTGAGGCATTGCCGGGGCGTGATCACTTCGGACCGGTTTCACCGGGAGCAGCAAATGGACGACGACCAACCCTCGTCAGAACTTCTCAAACAGCTCATCGAACGACTCGACCTCCTTGAGCGAGTGCTGGGAACGAACACCGCGCGGCTGCACTCCATCGAAAAGCATTTAGGAATCGTGCGCCAGCTCGACGAACCTCTCGCCGGTGCACGCGGCGACGCCCATCCGGCCACGTCCCATGTCAAAACGGAGAACTTGAACAGCTCGGAACCACCGCTTCTCACGACGGTTACGCGAGAGGCGCTCGAGTCTCCGGAGCTCACGAGGTCGCCACCCGAGGCGCAATTGCCGAGTGCGACCGAGACTGCTGGTACGCCGGTCATGCCCGCATCGCCCGAAGCGCATTCGTGGATGAACGAAGCTCCCGCCTCGCGCATTTACGACACCAGAGAAGCAGACACGCCGTTTCCCCTCCATCACCCCCTGCATCATCTTCAAGTCGAGAAAAAGGCAGTAGCGGATGACCAAACACCGCGTGGGCCAGATGCAGATAGTGAGGCATGGCGCAGTCGAGAGAGCGCGGGAGCGGTGCGCGAAGCGAAGCACCGCGACCTCGAGTCGCTCATCGGCGGTAGCTGGTTCAACTGGATCGGCATCGTAGCGGTCACGCTCGGCGTCGGTTTCTTTCTTAAGCTCGCTTTCGACAAACAGTGGATCGGCCCAGGCGCGCGCGTTAGCCTTTCCGCACTCCTCGGCGTTTCGTTGCTGTACGTGGGCGAGCGCTTGCGTAAACGCGGCCTGAAGTCTTACGCCTATATCCTTTCCGGCGGCGGCGTCCTCATCCTGTATCTTTCGGACTACGCCGCGTACAACTTCTACCACCTCATCGGGCAGACGTCGGCCTTCCTGTTGATGGCCGTAGTAACGACGACTGCAGTGTTCTTGTCGGTGCGCCTGAACGCACTGTCCGTGGCTATCCTCGGACTTGTCGGCGGGTTTTTGACGCCGCTGCTGCTGTCGACTGGCGTGGACAACGAGATCGCGTTGTTTGCATACGTTTCGCTGCTCGACGCCGGCGTACTCGCTGTCGCCTACTTCAAGCGCTGGCGCAGCCTCGACTTTCTCTCGTTCGCCGGGACAGTGGCGATTACGCTGGGCTGGGCGTTCAGGTTCTTCGGTCCCGAGAAGGTTTGGACCACTCTCTTCTTCCTCACTGTCTTCTTCCTGCTTTACGCGCTGCTCGCGTTCTTCCACAACGTACTCCCGGGTCGGCCCACGCGCTGGTTCGACGTGTCGCTCGCCATAGCAAACGCTACGTTCTACTTCGGTCTCAGCTACCTGATGCTCACCGAAGCGGGCCTTGACCAGGCGACGCCGGCCACGCAGGCACTCCTCCTCTCGATTTTCTTCACCTGGCTTTTCTACGCGACGCTGCGCTGGAGTCCCGACGACCGCCTGCTCAGGTACAGCTACGTAGGTGCAGCGGCGACGTTTCTCACCATGGCGGTGGCGATTCAGCTGGAGCTGCATTGGGTGACGATTGCCTGGGGGGTCGAGGCGCTCGTGTTGACGTGGGTGGGTTTGCGCTCCGGCGAAAGGGCCGCGTGCCACGCCGGGCTCGCGGTCTTCTGCGTGGCTGTTTGCCACTGGTTCATCTGGGACGCGACCGAGTTCGCGAACGGCGTAGATCCTTCGTTTGTACCGCTCCTCAATCGACGCGCGCTTTCATCCGCCGTACTGGTCGGCGCGATAGCGGGCGCCGCCTGGCTCTACAAGCGCACAGGTGAACTCGACGAGGGCGAACGCTCGGCAGTCAGAACCTTCTTCGCGCTTACCGGCAACGCCGTGGCGCTCACGCTTTTGTCGCTCGATCTCAACGACTACTTCGCCGCGCGTGTGTCCCAGAACGGCGCCGCGCAGACAGGCTTACACGCGCCAATCGAGAACGCGAGGCAGTTCTCAGTCTCCGCGCTTTGGACGCTCTATGCAGCCACGACGCTCGCGTTGGGAGTGCTGCGGCGGTTTACGCTGTTGCGCTGGGGCGGCTTGCTTTTGCTGCTGGCGGCGATCGGCAAAGTCGTCGCTCTCGACTCCGCCTTCTACGCAGCGTCGTGGCATCTGCCCGTCTTCAACCAGACCTTCATGGCTTATGCGCTGCTCGTGGCGGCGCTCGCCTTCGGCGCCTGGCTCTACGAGCGCGCGCCGGGCGCCGCTGAACCGGAGCGGCAGGTGATTCGCCCCGTGCTCCTCATAACCGCCAACCTGCTCGCGCTCGCGGCGCTCAGCCTTGAAGGCCTCGGCTACTACGAACGCTTGCTGACAACGGCGGCGTTGGACACAGAAATTTTCAGAGAGATTCAGGAAGGCAAGACGTTCACGCTGGCGCTCGTTTGGACTCTCTACGCGACCTGCGCATTCCTGTTTGGAGCGTGGCGCAACGCGCGAGCGTGGCGTTGGGGCGGACTGCTGCTCCTGGCGCTCACGACGCCGTTAGTCCTGGCGAATCTAAGTTACTACGACGCGGCATGGCACGTGTTGATCTTTAACCGAACGCTGGCTGCATTCGCGATGTTTGTCGCAGCCCTTTGGCTCGTAGTGCGAACCTACGCGCGTTCGGGTGAAGCCTTCGCAGAGGCGTCAATAGTGCGACCGGTCGCCACGGTCGCCGCCAACCTGCTTGCCATCGTCGCGCTGAGCGCTCAAGCTGCGGGCTACTACGAAGCGAGGATCGCCGCGGAATTAAGCCGCACGGGGGCCGCGGCGCTCGAGTCGAACGGCTTTGCAGGGCGTCTGCGCAATCTTGAGCTGGCGAAGCAGCTTTCGCTCTCGGTTGTGTGGGCACTGTATGCCAGCGGTCTCCTGGTTGCCGGGCGTGTACGCCGCTTGCGTTTGCTGCGGGTCATGGGACTTGCGTTGCTCTCATTGACAACGCTAAAGGCGTTCTTCTGGGACTTGTCCTCGTTGGACCGCGCCTACCGGATAATCTCATTCATCATGTTAGGAGCGATCCTGCTAATCGTTTCTTATTTCTATCAGCGCAGCCAGCAGCGCTCCGAAGAGACGTAACATTACGGCGAGCGATAGCAAGCGAGTCTGCAATCGCTGGCGCCCTTTTTTTTAGTCAGGTTGGAAGTTCCGTTTCAGAGAGCCACGCCTACATGCACTTTCGGATTCTGCCACTCTTTCCGTGACTTAAGGTGAAGGTGCCAAGGTCTTCGTTTGTGCTCGACAACTTGACGTTGAGCGACATCGTCTGGTCATCGATCGAGCCGCTATAGATTGCCGGCTGACCCTCATTATCGTCGCCTTCGCGAATGGGACCGGGACGTTCCTTAACGTGAAGGCCCTTTACCACAAACTTTCCTTCCCGATCCGGAACAATCTTTTCCGTGATAGTCCCGTGCGCACAGTCGTAATCGAGAGTGGCGCCACCGTCAGTTACCTCAATGTTGATGTGCAAGCCACCCCACACGCCCCTAATGTCGGCAGCACTTTGCCTGGTGGTGTTGATATTCATATTGGCGTTAGCGTTCACGTTTTGATTGCCCGCTCGGTTGTTGCTCATGTTGGAATTTGCGGAACGGCAGGACGAACCTTGCCAAAGTAATACGGTCACCAGGGGTAAACAAAGAAGCGCGCCCAGCGAAATGCTGTTGGTCATTTCGGTTTTCTTCCCGGAAAAACTCAAATACCGAGGACGTCGATCAGTTCCTGAACGGCTGCTGCACTTTTCTGGAGCGCTATGCGTTCGTCGGCCAGCAGGTTGATCTCGATGATCTGTTCCAATCCGCGCGCGCCGAGTTTGCACGGCACGCCGACGTAGAGCCCGTTGATGCCATACTCGCCTTCAAGATAAGCGGCGCAGGGAAGAATCTTTTTCTTGTTCTTCAGAATCGATTCTGTCATCTCCACTGCGGCTGCAGACGGGGCATAATAGGCCGAACCCGTTTTGAGCAGAGAGACGATCTCCGCACCGCCACCCGCGGTGCGCTTCACGATCGCATCGATCTGATCCTTCGACAGCAGCTCCGGGATAGGAATTCCCGCGCAGGTAGAGAAACGCGGCAGCGGCACCATCGTGTCGCCATGGCCGCCGAGTACAAACGCCGTGACGTTTTCAACGGAGACATCGAGCGCTTCCGCGAGAAAGCAGCGCATGCGTGCCGAATCGAGCACGCCCGCCATACCAATCACGCGATGCTTCGGAAAACCCGAGCGGCGAAACGCGACCTGGCACATCGCATCGAGCGGATTCGAGACGATGATCAGAATCGATTCCGGCGAACGGCTGACGACTTCGTCCACAACTTTTGAAACGATCTCGGCGTTGGTCTTCAACAGATCGTCGCGGCTCATCCCCGGCTTGCGCGGTAATCCAGCCGTGATGATCACTACATCGGAGTTCTCTGTTCCATCGTAGCTGTTCGTGCCGACGAGTTTCACGTCGAAGCCTTCAATCGGCGCCGCCTGGGCCAGGTCGAGGGCCTTGCCCTGTGGCACGCCCTCCACTATGTCGACCAGCACAACATCGCCGAGTTCCTTCGCCGCCAGCCAGTGAGCGGCAGTCGCACCTACGTTACCGGCGCCAACCACCGTAATTTTGTTTCGCGTACCCATGTGTTTTTAATCCTTTCGAGGTCAGGAAGGGATAAATTCCAGCGCGACCATTCCTGCGCAATTTTTAGTTAAGAATGCTAGTATTTGAAAGACCGCGAGTGTATAGCTCGGTGCGAGAGAGTGTCAAGAAACTCAACCGAATGATTTGTCATTAGACTCGACCGAAGGCGAATCGAAGCGCATGTCCGAAGACAAAGGCCAGCAGAAACTCATCGCGCTCTTGCAACTTGCCTACTCAGCCGAGCGAGCCGCCGCTTGTGCTTATCGTGGCCACTGGCATTCCGTTGTCTACATGGACGAACGCGCTCGCATCAGACAGATCGAAAACGAAGAGTGGCATCATCGAGAACTCGTTGGCGGCATGCTCGAAAAACTGGGGGCGCATCCCAGCCGGCAGCGGGAGATTCGTTCGTTGGTCCTTGGGCGGGCGCTTGGCTTTCTTTGTCACCTTATGGGTTGGCTGGCACCGATGTATGGCGCGGGCCGGCTGGAGAGTCGGAACATTCGCGAATATGAAACCGCCGCGAGATACGCGCGCGACTGCGGCCACTCAGAATTCACCAATTGCCTGCTGACGATGGCCGAGGTGGAGTGGGAACACGAATACTACTTTCGCTCGCGTGTATTGCTTCACTCCTGGGGGCGCAGACTCACGCTGTGGCCCGCACCACCAGCGAAAGAAACGATTCGAGAATCATTCGCGCGGGAGTCTGAAGAGAGCCTTGCCCTGGTTGGGAGCGCTGTAACACAGCGCCAGCTGGAAACCGCCCCGTTCCGCGTGGTAGTATCCGACCCAGTTATTAAACAAAGTAGTAATCCAAGCCCCCGCTAACGCGACTGCACCGGTGTGAGCCATTTTGAATAACCAGACTTTACATCACCGACCACTCGATAGCCGCTGCAATCTTTTCGCCGACTAGCACTTTTTACCTCTTAACTTTCGCCACCTGCTTGATCAGGAGTCTCGACTGCGCGTTTGTCGAGCCAATTGTTTTCAGTAGGCCGGATTGTCCCAGAATGGCCCCTTCTAGAAAGAGAGCGAATTATGTCAACCACTACCATGGCCCCGCCAAAGCGTCCCGAAATCAAAACCGCGCTGCCCGGCCCGAAGGGCCAGGAAATCATCGCGGCCGACGCGCAGTTTGTTACTCCATCTTATCCGCGGCCTTCGTTCAAACTTGTCGCCGACCATGCTCAGGGCGTTTGGGTGGAGGACGTTGACGGCAACACTTTCCTCGACTGCAACGCCGGAGTTGCAGTCTGTTCCACCGGCCACTGTCATCCTGAGGTGGTGCGCGCCATTCAGGAACAGGCAGCGCAGCTCATTCACATGTGCGGCACGGATTACTATTATCGTCACATGCCGGCGCTTGCGAAAAAACTCGACGAGATCGTGCCGGTGAAATCTCCCACGCGAACCCACTTTGCAAACAGTGGCACTGAAGCGGTGGAGACGGCCTTGAAGCTTGCGATACATGCCACCGGCCGCGAAAAGTTCATCGCGTTCTTCAACAGTTTTCATGGACGCACAATGGGTTCACTTTCCCTGACTTCGTCAAAGGTCGCGCAGCGGATCGGTTTCAAGCGCTCTGCGCTAGACGTCGTTCATGTTCCTTATCCAAACGAGTTTCGTAATCCGTTTCGCGCCGAGGATTGCGGCGACGGCGGCGCCGGACAGGGAGCGCTGAACTGGATCGAGGAACGTTTATTTAAAACTACAACACCGCCCGAGGAAGTTGCGGCGATCGTGGTTGAAGCAGTGCAGGGTGAAGGCGGATATGTGCCGGCGCCTAAGGGTTTTCTACAAGGCCTGCGCCGGATTTGTGATCAGCACGGCATTCTCCTGATCGTTGACGAGGTGCAATCGGGAATGGGCCGCACTGGGAAAATGTTTGCTTCCGACCACTACGATGTTCAGCCTGACATCGTCACGATTGCAAAAGGAATTGGTTCCGGATTGCCGATCGGCGCCTGCGTCGCACGTGCTGATTTGATGGATTGGAAGCCGGGCGCGCATGCGTCGACCTTCGGCGGCAACCCCGTCTGCATCGCGGCCGCTTTGAAAACGATTGAACTGCTCGAAGGCGGGCTGGTAAAAAATAGCGCGGAGGTTGGAGCCTACTTGAAGGCAGGTCTCGAGCGCCTGCAGCAGAAGCATGACTGCATTGGCGACGTGCGCGGCATGGGTATGATGATTGGGGTTGAGTTCGTGGAAGATCGCGCTGCAAACAAGCCGGCGCCGGAGTTGCGCGATCGAGTGGAGATCGCTTGCTTCGAGCGAGGACTGATTATCCTGGGCGCTGGGGCGAACACGATCCGCTGGTCACCGCCGTTAATCCTGACAAAAGAAAATGTTGATGTCGCGTTAGAGATTTTTGACGAGGCGATTGCGGCATCACTAGGTTAGACGAGTATGGCCGCGGATTAACGCAGATGCGCGCGGATATGAGTTCTTAGTATTATTCTGATTCGCGTTTTTCCGCGTTCATCCGCGGCAGCTTGCTTAGTTTCTAAGGGCGCAGTTTCCTGGCAATTTCGCGCATGCGCGCGCGCAACCGATCCTCATCAACGGTTGTTACGCGTCCGTCGCGGTAGACTTCCCTGCCCGCCACCACCGTTAAAGTTACGTCGCGTCCCGACGATGCGAAGATGAGCGTTCTGGCAGGGTCATAGGATGGAATCTGATGTGTGCCGTCAAGTGAGACGACCGCGAAGTCCGCCTGCAAGCCCTCTCTAAGCTCACCGATTTGTCCGTCGAAACCAAGCGCACGCGCGCCTCCCAAGGTCGCTGTTTGCAATAGACCGTCGCAGCTCAAGCCAAGATGAAAGTCACCACCTTTGGCGACATGTTCAGAGCGAGCCAGCAGCAGCGCAAAGCGCGCTTCTTCGATGAGGTCGCAGGTGTTGTTGCTAGCTACAGAATCACTCCCAAGTCCAACCGCAATTCGCTTTTGGATCATTTTGCCGAACTGCGCACGACCATGGCCGAGTTTGGCATTTGATTTCGCACAATGCGCCACTCGCGTTTCAGTTTGCTTGATGGTCTCGAGGTCCGCTTCGTCCACATGAATGCAATGCGCCAGTAGCGGCTTGGTTTGAAGCACGCCACGATCATTTAGATATTGAATTGTCGAAACGCCCGGCGCGCGCCACTCGATGCCACGGGCTTTGAGTCCTTCGGCAAAGGGACCTCGCCCCTCGCGCAAGAGCGAACCTTCCATCTCAGTCTCCGCCGCGTGCATCATTAACGGAAGTTTCTCGGCCAAAGCAAACCCGGCAATCATTTCCAGCTGTGGACCGCAGACCGAATAAGGCGCGTGCGGGGAAACTCCACAACTAACCAGACCGGTTTCGCGTTCTCGTAGACCAGCAATTTTTGTCCTTAACTTTTCAAAGTTTTCATTAGCAAGTCGCGGGTCCGGGCCAAACGACTCCTGAAACACTATGCCGCGCAGGCCCACCTCGCGAAGCGCATTCATGCTCTGCACCCCGGAGTCGCTTGCGTCGGCAACGCAGGTGACGCCGGCTCGCGCCGCCTCACAGGCGCCCCAGGCAGCGGAAACGTTCAAGTCGTCAGCAGTCATTCCGTCGAGACGGGCGCGCGTAAGTTTCGTAAGCCAGGCGAAAAAGTCAGACTCTTCGTTTTCGAGGAACCCGCGCATTGCAGTTAGTTCAAGATGGGAGTGCGCGTTGACTAAGCCGGGGATGATCGCTGACTCGCCAAGGTCGCGGATTGTAGCTTCTGGAAATTGCGTCTCCAGCGCGGCGCGACTGCCGACCGACACGATCTGCTGTTCGGCGACGGCGATTGCGCCAGCGCCAATTGCCGGCGATGAAATGGGTAAGACCCAACGAGCGCAATAGAGTTTTGTCATCGATTCCAACGACGGCAAACTTCGGAGCTCTCGCTACCGATCGGGCGTCGGCTCGGGTGATGGTGAGCTCTTAACAGTAGTGACAGCCTGCGCCGGTCCTTTCAGTTTGCGGTAACGTTCCATTATCGAGCTGACGTAGGCGCGCGTAGAAGGGATTTCGATCTTGTTAATGAACTCGTCTCCGGTTAATTGCCTGGCGCCTTCCGCAACTTTGCTCCACTCCGCAGCTCTGCTCGGGCCGGCGTTATACGCGGCAATCATGCGCGGTTCCGGATCGGGAGTGTCACGATACTGCTCGTAAATTTTTTCTAGATACCAACAGCCTATTTGAATATTTCGCTCCGGGTCGCGTAGCAGGCCGGCGGGACTCTGTGTCATCTGCCTTTCCAGGTCGTGCATGCCGGTTTCCGCAGCCCACTCCCGGGCAACAGCCGGCGTAATCTGCATCAAGCCAATCTCACCGTCTTTGCCGTTTTTCCAGGGACTGAAATAAGTTTCCTCGTAAATAATGCTCCACACCAAAGCCGGATCAAGGCGATAGACATTTGCCTGTCTGGCAATCAAGCCGTCATAGCGATGAATCCAGTATTGGTTGAAGAAATACGAGCCGAGAACTATGGTGAGGAAAATGAGACCAACGACAAGGAAACGTTTCATTCAAATGGATTATCAACCGAGCAAACTTCCCGTCGATCAGTTCTTTCGTCTTAGTTGAGCCCAGAAATTGGCGGTGGAACATGAACTATCCACTCCTTCGTAACGCGAACTCAGCGCTAACTCATCAAGGACGTGACCCTGCAACCAGATTTCGGCATCAAGCATGACGCCGGGCGCCAGCGCATCTCCGCGCAACGCCCGCTGGTTCACCAGAATTTCAAGATTCATTTGTTCAAGATCCAGATGAATCCAATACAAGTCACTACCGGAAAGCGGATTTTTTAGCGGCTTAAACGCAATGACGCGGCCCGTCAAACTCCAATCGTTTTCGTGGGCCGCGCGCGCTGGCGCGGCCTTGTCCAACGGCATCCATCTGGTTTTCGCAGGTGCGCTCAGCACGCGGGCACGATAGGCCAGGCCGCAAAGTCCCACGTGGAGCTCCTTTGCGCCAAAGCCTCCAGGCCCAACCTCAGTCAGATTCTGCAGTTCGAACAACACTTCGCAGTCCGCGCCCTCGCGGTAACCGTGAACCACTGCCTCGCCTTCTTCGTCATATTCGGTCAAGGCCCACGGACTGATCTTTTGAATGTAACGAGCCCGGAAACCGGGACGGCAGTCGGCGTAAAAGACGTCTCCGCTTCCCGACTCATAGAGAACCGTCCAAACCTCAAGCCCTTCACCTAACTTCCAGCAACGACCGTGGAGCACGGCGCCACGACGATTGAGTTGTGTGGCTTCACCCTGATCGCCGGCGCGTTCGGCAAGATAATTAAATGCCTTCTCGCTGGGCACTTCTAATCCGATTGTTTCAAACGTTGGGTTCATGAATCTGTAAATGAGAACTCAGCTCTGTTATCAATTCCCTGCTTGCCTTTTTTCTATCTCGACTTGCCTGCGCGTTTTTTCGGCCTCTCGTCAGGCTCTTCTAAGTCTTCTTGTACTTCGTCAGGCTGTGCGCGCGTGCGAACGCCGCGAATGATTCTCTCCGGTCCGTGCGCAGGCCTGACACCCGAGCGGACCATTTCAGCGAAGAGGTCTACGTCGTAGTCTACGTCGCGAGACATCTTCTCGCGAATGGCGTGCAACACTTCCAGGAATTTTGGTCGGCGGTACATGCTTGATTTTCGATCTCAGATTTCAAATTTCAGATTTGAGATTGAGCCCTCGGACAAACTCAATTAACTTTCTCGGTCGCTTCCGAAACCAGAAACTCTGGCGTAACGATCATCGGCACATAAAACCCGGCCGCGGTATTAAACAAGCGAATGCGCGCTTGTCTGCGCACATTTGCCAGGTGTCCGAAGTTCCAGGTCACCAGATAATCGATCTTGTGACAAGAAGCGATCGCGACGTGGAGCGCGTCGGCAATGTATTTGCGGTGGAATATCCCGCGCGAAATGTAGCCGTCGGCCAGTATCGCGGCTTCTTCAGTAAGCTCTACTTGTTCAAGCGCCGCGGTCAGGTTCAAGTAGGATGAGCGATGCGGCTCACTGACGCGCTCGAGTTCCCGGTTAACCAGCGGCGAGATTACTGCGCGGTAGTCGGGCATTTCGTGTTCCCACCAGCGAATAGTCAGGTCACGACGAAATGGCTCGCCGTTATCGAGGTAGGCGCCAACAACCGACGTTTCAAGATAGAGACTTTGCTTCATTGATACAGGTGCTCTTCCGGTCTGGGCGTATCGGCGCCTCTTGCGTTCTTACTCAATGGTTCCAACCGAATCAAGCCTCGGCGAAAGTCAAACGAGACGCGAAAGTGGCGCAGGTAGTTGCTCCCGAGAATCCCCATTTGGGTAAAGCCGGCAGTTTCGTTCACCGGTTCCAGATCCAGGACAGCGGCGCTAATTCGTTCGCGCGTAAACGTGCCCAACATGACTTTCGGCAAGAGCAGACTCTTAACGTCGTCGGTGATACCTGCCGCGCCATAAATTCGCAGCCGGGTTGGCTCCAGATAATTATTGAGATCCTCTTCGCTGGCCAGACGTTCTGAAACGACGGAGACGCTGGCGCCCGTATCGATGATGAAATTCAGCGGCCTTTCAATTCCTTCAAGGTGAACCTCGCCACTTAGGAATCCACTGGAAGTTGTGCGCAACGGGATCTCCAGTACACCGGGAGCCAACGGCTGCACGCTGTTCCTTGAAATTGGGACGCCCCAAAGATCCTTTGCGTTTGCATCCGATGGCCGGCGCAACATGAAAAGGTTGTCGCCGTAGTCTACCGAAGCAATGAACTTGGAGATTACTGAAAGACCGAGGTAACCATCGACCGGCGTCCTCTCGTCAAAGAAATGGCGAATGTACACAGGCACACTCTCCACTCTCACGCCCCCAACATCGAGCGAGTCCAGAAACCCGTAAACGATGTCAAACTTGCCACCCCCGCCCACCGCGCGCGCTTGTCCGCCACGGGCGACCGGGCGCAAACCTAACTTCTTTGCGGTTTCTTCCGAGATAACAGACATTCCCGAACCAGTGTCGAGAACGAAGCGCAAAGTATCGCGGCTATTATTTGCCCGCACCTTTAAGATCGGCCGGCCATCAATCGACTCGAAAGGCATGGTCATCTTATTGTCGCCGGCAAGAACATAAAGAGAGCCTTGCTTTCCCAGATAACGCAGGAAATCAATCAGGCCGTGTATGCGGTCGCGACGATCGGCATCGGTTTTGGGCGCAATGACTAAGAATCTCTCGTAGGCATCTGCCGCTTCCTTGTACCGCTCGTTGCGAGCCGTGGCCTGTCCCAGGTTGAAAATGTAGTCAGGCTCGGTGGCATCCAGGCTGACGGCGCGGCGCAATCCCTTAATCGAAGAATCGAGACGGTTCTCATAGAAATCAACCATCGCCAGTCCAGCGATGGCCAGCGCTTCATTCTCCTGGATGCTCAGGGATGTCCGGAATTCTTCTACCGAGTTGCGAAAATCACCAGAAGCCAGAATGACCGCTCCCAACAGGGCATGAGCGCGCGAAGAAAGCGGGTTTGCCAGGATAACTCTCGCTGCATGATCATAGGCATCCTGAAGAAACCTTTGCTTCAGTAACGCGAAACTCAAACCAAGGCGGGCCTCCTGGTCATGCACGTCTTTGACGAGCAGCTCACGAAATTGCTTTTCGGCAGCCTCGTAATCTCCATGCTTGAGAGCTTCGTTGGCGCGCTGGCGAGACTTTCCGTCGCCAACTGCCAGGGCTGACACTGACATCACCAGGCAAATAAAAATGCCGGCAAGAAATTTTACCATTGGGGGGAGCCACCGTTTCGCGTTAAGAGTTTGCATGACTTTTGTCTCTCCGCGTTACGGGATACTTCGGAGTATCCAAATCAACAAGTGGGGAGAAAAACAATTTACTACTTCAAGACCTCGCCTGTTTTCATCGACCAAAGAACCAGATCAAGCTCATCAAAGTCAATCTTAATTTCACGGGCAAACAATCGTAGTCTTTCTTCTGTTTCCAAATATCGCGCTCGCGTTGCCGGCGGCTTCGGTGTTTCGACCACTTTTAGATCCGTAAGACAACTCATCACATGCTTATCGAGAATGGCATGCCCTAACAGTCCAATGTTTCGTAGGAAGTGACTCGACTCCTTGTATCCCAGTCCCTTGATACGTTTTTCCCGGGCCAGCCAATCGCGACGCTCAAGTGGATCTGCAAAGCTCTGGAGCTTTTCGCGCAAGGCCATATCGCAATGCTCACGCAAATAGTTTCGCGTGACTACGATATAGCCCGGTCTCTCAATTGGAAAGCGGTGTGCCCCGGCAGTCCTCAAGGCCAGCGTCATATCTTCGCGCTTGCCGTCCATTAGAAATGGTCTGATCGCTTCTACAGCACGGAACCCCATGCGCGCCGAGGCTCCGGCGGTGAAGATACAGAAGACGAGTTCTTCCCAAAGTTGCTCGTCGGATCCCTGGCGCCACACATCTTGGAATTGATCGAGCCGCGCGCGAATCTCTTTCCGGCGCGCTTTGTGTGTGGCACGTATGTCTTCAACAACTACCGGCTTGCGGTTAGGTCTCACTGGATTGTCAATACTCCAGATTCTAGGTTTGCACTTCTGGCGTTGTCAACGAGATCTGAGTCTCCATTTCGGCGTGCCTGAACGTTCCCAAGCCAGTCATGCGCGCGAACATCCCGAGCAGGAACGGCTGCATCAAAAGACTCTCCTCAGCGCGACTCTCCCGCCTCGTGTTATTATTCTTTGGTGCTCACCCTAAGAGCAACAAACGGGGCCGCAAGTTATGCAAAGCGCTATGCAAAGCAATGTCACATTTTCAAAACTCGTTCGTTACCTATCCGCGGCTGCATTTGTTCTGCTTATCGTACGGGTTCCGCTCGCAGCCCAGACACCAGCGAAAGAACAAAACACATCGCCTTCGGTTGCAACTCCGCAACAAACGCAAACTCAAACAACTACTGACAATGTCTTAGCGCCGGTCTATGGCCTTCAGGGTGTGTTGATAGAAACGCTGGACGGGAAGATAGTGTCGGCGCAAGCAGTCGACCAGACATTCAATCCCGCATCCTCAATCAAGCTTGCTACGGCCTTCGTTGCGCTTCACAATTTCGGGCCGAATCATCGTTTCACCACCGGCTTTTGGACTGACGGCTCGGTTGACAAAGCAAGCGGGCAAATCCTGGGAAACCTGTATGTTACGGGACGCGATCCTTCGTTTCACCATGAACACGCGGTGATGATTGCACGCCAGTTGAATAGCCTGGGAATTCGCACCGTGACCGGGAACCTGATCGTAGCGCCGGCTTTTACGATGAACTTCAATTCGTCCGCGCGCGGGTCAGGCGAATTGCTCTACGACACGCTTGATGCCACGCGGCGTTCCAGCGAGGCCACACGCGCGTGGAACTACGAGCGCACTGCGCTCGGCGATCTTTCCAGCCTGCAAACCGTTCCCAGCTTAGCGGTAACAGGTGAGGTAAATGTTGGTGCGGCGGCCCCTGGCGCCAGACTTCTGCTCACACATAAGTCGAGCAAACTTACCGACGTCCTCAAGGTGTTGCTCTGTTATTCGAATAACTTCATGGCCGAACGCATCGGCGATAGCCTCGGTGGGAAAGGGGCGGTAATGCGTCAGCTGGTTGTAACTCTCGGAATTCCTCCCAGCGAAATCCAGTTTGGCTCTCTAAGCGGCCTGGGAGTAAATCGCGTGACACCTCGCGCAATGATGAGAATTTTGCGGGGTCTGCGCAACGAACTTCAGAAAAACAAACTTGCCGCCTCAGACATCATGCCGGTCGCCGGAATCGATCCAGGCACTCTGGAAGATCGGTTCACCGGCCCGGCATGGCAAGGGAGTGTCATCGCAAAGACGGGCACGCTCGTTAGAACAGACGGAGGAGCGAGTTCGCTCGTTGGGCAGATGAGAACCAAAAATGGCGACACGCTGCTCTTCGTCATCATGAACCAGCGTGGAAACGTCGTGAGGTTTCGATCAAATCAGGACTACCTGGTGATGCAAGTACAGAACAGCCGCGGCGGACCGAAGGCTTTCAACTACAAACCGCTGGCGCTGACAATGAAGCTCGCGGATACCGAAAGTATCTCCGGTTCGGCGAGTGGTGAACTGGGGCCAACGTTGCAAGCTCATCCCAATTCTCCCTGACAACTCCTAACATCAAGAAGTTGCGCCCCGCCGATCATGACGACCGACGGGGCGCTTCACCGTCCGGCTTGCGCACGCGGCGTGCGGCACCTCGCACGAAGTGGACGATCTTGTTTCACGGTCCTCGCGGGACAGTCCGTGTTGATCAATGGAAGTCAAACTCTAGCTTCCGGCAGAAAGGCTCCTGTCTAGTCTAAAGTTCGAAACGCCCCCCGTTTTCCGGATCGAACGCCGATCACTGTCCAGATTTAGAAAGGAAGTTTTCCCGCGAGGCTGTGCCGCCGGATAGGAAGAAGCCTTCCGTCAGCGTCACTAAAGGTTACGAGTTACTTGTGGTGCGTTGGGAGCCTTCTTTGCAAAAACGGGGAATTTTGCTGGAGTAACTCGATGGTACGGGTGTTGCTAAT
Source organism: Chloracidobacterium sp. (assembly GCA_031370285.1). GTDB lineage: Bacteria > Acidobacteriota > Blastocatellia > Pyrinomonadales > Pyrinomonadaceae > PSRF01. The sequence continues at coordinate 19,669 of JANMQG010000084.1, forward strand.
ACGGCGGCGGCGCTGACTCCATCGCGATTTGGCGCTTTCTAGATCGACCCAGCTTTCGGCTCGCCTTGAAGGATGGAAATGGAAAACAAGTTAATGAAGAAACAATCTGAATCACAAGCGAAAGACTTGTCGACGATGGTGCACACGATTCGGCAGGAAACAAGTCGGCACTGTAAGCGATCCAGAGGCTTCTCAATTATGGAGTTGGTGATTGTGGTAGCGATCATGGGAATCCTAACTGCCATCGCTGTTCCTCAGATGATCGCACAACGTCGCCTGACGCGATCGAGTGCTGTGACTCGCGAAATCATGACGCAAATGCGTTACGCGCGGCAGTTGGCCATGGCGCAGCGTCAGGCAATTACATTTCAATACGACACTGCGACTCAAGTCATCAATGTTATCGATCACAATAACGTCGATACGCCGGCGAATCCGGCTAGCGGTATTGCTGTGGTGGGGGATGCAGCTTATCCAAACACCGCTGGTAGCACCGTGATCGCAACCGTCGCGCTTACTCAGGGTGGACTAAGGAGTGGTGAGATATTATGGGGCATCCCCACAGGTTTGCCGGGCGCGCCGACAACTGCCGACGGACTCACTGTTCCGAATATCGCCACAGCGAGTAACAAACTCAACATCACGTTCCAGCGAGATGGGTCAGTCGTAGACTTAACCGGCAACCCGGTCGATCAAGCTCTTTTCATCTACAACACTTTCGTACCTAAAGCCACTGCGGCAGCAATCTCCGTCAGAGGCTCATCGGGCAGGGTAAAGATCTGGAGGTACAACAATGTGGACTCATATGTTGAATAATCGCCCTCGGTTAGAAGCCAGGACAAATAGATCCGACGAGCGGGGGTTCTCTTTGTTGGAGATGGTGGTGGCGATGGTCATCGTAACCGTCGGCCTGCTAGGCGTAGCTTCGGCGATAAGCTACGCACTGCTGGCTAGTAACCGTGGTCGCGGGGTCACGAATTCCAAGATGCTGGTTGTTTCCATTCTTGAGCAGATGGAAACACTAAGGAACACCCGTGAATTATCGTTTGACGAGATCTCGAATACACAGCAGTCGGGCAGCGCGTTTACGGGATTTCCCTATGCCGACGGAGAATTTCGTCCTGTCTCCACGGTTCCGGGAGCTGACGGGATATTCGGGACTGCTGACGATCTGCGGGTCGGCACGGTAGACGACCTTACCCTCGCGCGCCCCGGCGTGACGCGTCAAATCAAGATCACAACTTTCACAACTAATCCCTCCCTCAAGAGAATTCAAGTGACTCTGCGCTATTCATCAATTGGTGACAAGACCAGAGATCTGGTCGGCGTCAGCTATCTACAAGACGACTCGCGCGGTACCTTTGTTTATTAAAGTTTGAGGAGCCAGGGGAACGATTCGACTGGAGACCAGACATGCAACCGAGTTCAAGACCAAATAATCAAGCAGGCTTTTCCATCCTGGAGATGATCATCGCGGTTACGTTGATGGTGGTAATGACAGGGGCCATCGCCTCGCTGATGAAGAGCTCAGTGTCAATTTCGAACGCGACTTATGAATTAACAGATGCACAAGAGGGCCTAAGAAGCGCGCAGGAATTCATAAACCGCGATCTAGTAAGCGCCGGCGATGGGCTGAAGACTTTGACCTTTATTCCGGTACAAACCGCTTTCGTGCAACAGTATCTGTCATTGAATCCGATACCTGATCCAGCCATGCCTGCCGGGGTAACCAACCTTGGGATCCTAACAACTGACAATGACGTTCCCGCCGACACAATAGTCTACGGGCTGGATCCAAACGTTCCGACCAATCCGCTGGTAAAAGTCCGATCCAGCCCGTTGCTCACCGATCGCCAGACTATTCTGGCAATAGATTCCAACTTCATACCAATCGCACTGGCAGCGCCGGCAATTGACAATACCGGCCTTACCGTCACCATCGCAGACGCCGACCGTCCTCGATTCACAGCAGGGGAAATCTACTTCTTCACTTCATCGGTTGGTGGCACATTTGGAACGGTGACAAGCGTCGACGATCCCGCGGGCCCGACCTCAACTCTGACATTTGCGCAAGGTGCAGCAAACGGCGATAAGTTTGGGCTGAACGTTACCGGAGCTGGTGGGCGGATAAACACAATCTCTGCCGGCGGCACCCTGGCCACGACCCTCCAGAGAATGAAGATCATTCACTACTTCATCGATTCAACCGGACGGCTGATGAGACGGGTATTTGGTGTTAGGGGAACGGGATTCCGCGAAGCCGCAATTGCCGACCATGTTACCAGTGTTCAATTTGTCTACTCTTTGGGGCCGGATAGTGCGGGAAACAATGTGCCGCCAGTTAACCGACTAAGTACGTTGGACCAGCAGATTGCAGTTCGCCAGGTTGAGGTGCGGGTCAACGTGGAAACACCACATACCCTGGAAAAGGGACTGCGGCCCGAGCTCTCATCGATCACAAGCACGAGCGTGCGCAACATGCAGTTTAGGCAGGCTTTGCAGCCAAGGACTACGCCGTGACCTTAATTTGTTCGCCCTTTCAGGCTCTCAAAATTCCTGGTTCTTTAAACTCCGAAGGAGAAGTCAGATGTTTATAGCAAACGAGAAATCATCAAGGTTCGTATCCGTAAAACGATCTCAGGCGAAATCACATGAGAGTGGTGCCGCTCTTGCCACCGCGATTCTCATGATGGGATTGCTAAGCGCGATCGCCATGACTGTCTTGGCCGTGGTGCGAACCGAGACCCGTATTTCCGGCAGTGACTTAAAGCGAACCCAGACTTTCTATGCCACTGCAGCGGGAATCGAAAAGATGACCAGCGACTTTAGTGCTCTCTACCAACAGACATCGCGTCCGACCGACGCTCAGGTATCCGCTATAGAAACCCGCTATCCCAGCGAGTTGGTTACGGAGGGTTTTACGTTTGCCCAGACTGCGGTAACGGACAACGCCACCTTGGCGGCTATGCGCACGACACAGGGAATCGCGGATCCAGCACTGCCGCGGGTAACCATGCCTAGCGATTCAGCGTTCAGCGGCCTTATAGCCACCGTCAAACCCTACACGCTTACCAGTACGGCGACTTACACGGCAGACGGCACCCAGGTGACTCTGACTCGCAACATGAATAACTATTTGATCCCGTTGTTCCAGTTCGGAATGTTTAGCGATAACGACATTGAGCTGCACCCAGGAGCGACCTTCACCTTCAACGGGCGGGTTCATGCCAACGGTAACGTCTACGTGGCCGGTCTTGTGAAGTTTCTTGACAAGGTCACCAGCGCTAACGAAGTCCTTTACGACACGATGCGCAATGGCGCGGCTCGTGGCTCAGCCAGCACGGTCTCTATGGCTGTTGGGCCTGGTGCAATCAATGTACCTCTCGATAAGGGCAGCATGAATGGCGGACCTAACATCGCAGGGCAAACTTCTGGACAACCAAACTATTTCCCTGGTTCACCAAACGGTACCGTTTGGAATCCTGCCACCTTCGTTTGGCAGACAACTTCCGTACAAACAGCAGACGGGACGGCCAATAAATTTGGGGGCAAATTGTTGACGCGTTTGACCGGAGCCGCAAGACTACAACTGCCGATGCAACTTGGCGGTAATCCCACCCGAGAGATTATTAAGCGCCGCTTGCCGAATGACAGCCTTCCGAGCCCGGCCCTGCCATCTCCCCTAAGCGAATCGCGTTACCACACTAAGGCCAAAATTCGTATTTTGATTGACGATGAAGGCGTGACGAATGATGTTGCCGGACTTTATCAAGCTCAGAATGGGGACGGGGTCAACCTGCATGACGGCATTAACCTGTCGGCAGGCAATCCTATGATGTTACCCAATGCAACCGTAGCAGCGGGCGGCGGCAGAGCGTTGTGGCGCATCTTTGACAACAACACCAACGCGGGCAATAGCTATAACGAGGTAACGGCCGGGACACCTACTTTCCCCATGCAGCTGCAGTTTGGAGTCCCGAGACAGGCGGATACGGTTCGGGGTGTCAGGGCATTGCCGGGGAAACCTATTACCGGCGCTAATAATGCCAACCCTCTCAGGATTACCTGCACTAACCATGGATTCATTACCGGCGACCAGGTTGTTATTAGCGGCGTACAAGGCAATACCAGCGCAGATGGTTCGTGGGTGATCACGAGGGTAGACGCTAACAACTTCACCCTAAATGGTCGCTCAGGCGTTGGCGGTGGCGCCTACACGGCGAACACCGGTACTGCCTACAAATTTGCTGATATTCCGAAATCCGCGAACGGCGCCGCCATTCCTCCCGGCGCCGGACTTACCGGGCATATCCTGATTCAGATCGTTGATACCAATGGAGTATGGCGAGATGTAACCGCGGAAATTCTGAGTATGGGCGTGACCGTCGGTGAGCCAAATGCAATTGTTCAACTGCAACGGCCCTTATGGGCGGCGTTCACACAGGGCAGCCGCGATGGTAGCGGTGTCGCCCTAAATCCCGTTCGCAATGGTGACCCCGCATACGCCAACAGCCTGACCGATATCGTTAACAACACTCATATTGCAGCCGATGGTGAGGTCACTACTGGAGTAGTCCAAAACAATCCGGGTGGGTATCTCACCGGCATCCTGGACGACACGGCCGCGGGGGTACAGCCACTCCGTTCGGATGTTCCTCCTGCCCTTAACATTGCATCTTTTAGTTCGAGCATGTGGAACAGCATTGTGCCAATCAATGTCTACAACGTCCGCGAAGGACGTCTTACTACCTCCAACGCAGCCCCCAATCTGACTTCTGATCCGAACCAGGTTTATGAGCGCGGAATAACTAACGTTGTCGAAATCAACATGAAAAACCTGGCGCGATGGGTGGATGGCGTATTCGATAATAACCTGTTAGCCGGCACCCCTGCCGTCAGCGCTAACATCGCGAAACCCGATGGCTATGTTGTCTACGTCTCGGACCGTCGCGGTGACAATGTGAAAACAGTCTTTCTTCGCGACCCTGCAACGGGGCTGCCGTCAACAACAGCGAGTCAGAGTAGTAATGGCATGGCTGACAACGTCGACATCTATGGACCAAACGGCCTACTGGATGACGGCGAAGACGTGCAGAACACCGGCGCGTTGACGGGCAGCGCCCTGGTAAAGGACACAGCCGAGCTGCCAGATCCCGCCGTGCTGGCTGGCACATCCAATGCCATTGACTTTACTTCAAGAAGCAATCGCGCCTTCACGGTCGCTGCGTGGAACAATCCCTCCACCGGCTTATCCATAACCAATTACTTCCGGCGCTCGGTGCGTCTATTCAATGCCGAGGACCTACAAACCACCGGAGCAGCAAATAAACTATCAACAACTTTGGGGATCACGATATCGAGCGAGAACATGGTCTACACCTGGGGTAACTACAACACCACCGGCATCAATGTGGCACCCGCCGCCGGCACATCCTCGCTGAATGATCCAGCCGCAGCGTCCCAATATCTGACAACCGCCAGGCAGGTGCCGGCTTCGATCGTCGCGGACGCCTGGTTCCCGTTGTCCAAGACGTGGTTCGATGGTTTGGCCGCTATCCATCCCGATTCGTTGGCGAACCGTATCCCTGATTGGCTTGCCGCCGGTACATTGGCAGTTGGTCAAGAGACCTCGGTGCGAGCGGGAATCATCGCCGGAAATAATCTGGGAGCACTGGCCGGACTGCCGGATGCAGGCAATAACACAACTCCTAGTGAATCCAGGCTAAACGGAGGCATGCATAATTTCCCGCGTTTCCTCGAAAGCTGGAGCGGCCGCAGGTTTAATTTCGTCGGGGCGCTGATACCCTTGTATCGCTCGACCCAGGCCCTGGGGCCGTACAATGCCAGTTCCACGATTTACGGCGCGCCTACGCGGAATTGGGCCTTTGATACTGCTTTTAGAGACCCGCAGCGACTGCCACCCGGCACGCCGCAATTCCAACACATCGAACCCACCGGTTTCCGACAGGTTCTTTAGAACCCCAAGCGAGCCCGTGCCGAGGCCTCAATGAACGGTAGAGGCCAAGGCGCGGGCAAGCCTTGGAGTTCAACAAAGGAACTCCTGACATGTGCCCCTCTCTCACCCTTGTCCAACAAAAGCAACGCGGCCTTTCCGTCACTGAGCTACTGCTCGTGCTCCCGATGATTTCGGTGTTGCTAAGCACCACCCAGCCCTATTTTCGTATACCTGCGTAACACAGTACCTCTGAGTTCGTGGAAAACCCCTCTTATCACGACTATTCATAAGGGTGAGACCAAGACTCGGAAACCAGACTCGGAGGTCATTACCCTTGAAGAGAACGCTTCTCTTGCTCGCCGCCATCATTCTTGTTGGAGCACCCATCACGGTCCTTGCCGACACTTTCACTTTCCAGGCTCCAATCACCGCAGCCAACCAGGGCAACGGCGGACCAAAGCAGTTCGACCTCGACCACCACAGTGCTTACACCTGGCGCATTGACGGTGTGAATCTGGCCGGCAAAACCATCACGGGTGCGAAGCTCACGTTCAGTAACATCAGTAACTGGGATCACAACGCGAACATGCTGTTCGTCCACCTGCTGGACACGGCTCGTAACTCTGGCGTCGCTTCCTTTCTCGACGCGAGCGGAGTACCCGTGCCTCAGTCACAAATCATCGATAACTTCGCGGGCGATCTCTTCAACAGCAACCCACTGGTTGCTGCCGGCACTGGCAACACCTTCTTGTTTGCGCAGAGCTTCTCCACCACTCCGACCAACTTCGTCTACAACTTTACTGCTGATCAATTACAGATACTCAGCGCTTACTTTCTAAGCGGAAACAATATTGCGTTTGGACTCGATCCGGATTGCCACTTCTGGAACAACGGTATCAAGTTTGAATTTACAACCGCCGACAATACCGTGCCTGAGCCAACCACGATGGCCCTGCTCGGAACGGGAATCGCAGGTCTGTATCTGAAACGCCGCCGCCGGAAGCAGTCGGCCGCACCGGTTTAAGTCGGGACAGTGGCATTGGCTGTAGCCCGACCGTAAAGGGAGGGCTTGGCTCTTCCTCTTCAAAGCGAAAAGAAAACGAGGCGCGGATGGTTGATACCATTCGCGCCTTCTCGCGTATTGGATTCAATCTGCGCCGGCGGCAGCCTGAAGGATAGCAAGATACAAGCCGGTGGTTGAAGCGGAGCGCAGACCACGGGTACGAACGCGTCCTGCCGCCTGCCTTGCCCAGCCTCCTGCTTTCCGCTCACTGCCCACTGCTCACCTCGCTGTTGTACAATTCCCAGCGTTGCCGCTCGAGCCCTGGACCAACAACATGCCGGACATTCTCCTCGTTGAAGACAAAGACAGCTTACGCCGCGTTTTGCGTCTCACTCTCGAGAACGCCGGCTACAGCGTCAGCGAAGCGGCCGACGCGCGCGCCGCTCTAAACGAAATTGCCGGCGGTCCACATAAACTAGTTCTCACCGACCTGCGCATGCCGCACGGCTCGGGCCTCGATGTCTTGCGCGCCGCCCGCGCTGCCGACGGCAGTATTCCGGTCATTGTCATGACTGCGTTCGGATCGATTGACGAAGCAGTGCAGGCGATGAAAGACGGCGCCCACGATTTTCTTCAGAAGCCGGTAGACTCCAACCACCTCCTTATCATCGTCGAACGCGCGCTCGAACAAGAAAGACTAAGAACCGAGAACATCCTGCTGCGTGAAGAGTGGTCACGCCGCTACGGCTTTCCGCGCATCCTCGGCGAATCGACAGCAATCAAGCAGGCCGTCACTGAAGTTCAGCGCGTAGCGCAAACAGAAGCGACCGTCTTGTTGCTGGGTGAATCGGGAACCGGCAAAGAGCTTTTCGCGCGCGCAGTCCATCATCTCTCCGGCAGGCGTGACCGGCCTTTTGTCGCCATCAATTGCGCGGCGATTCCAGAGACGCTCATCGAGAATGAATTGTTTGGCCACGAGCGTGGTGCGTTTACCGGCGCAGGCGACCGGCGGCTGGGAAAGTTTGAACTTGCTTCGAGCGGTACTGTCTTCCTCGACGAGATCGGTGAACTGCCGCTCGCCGTGCAAGGGAAACTACTACGCGTAATCGAAGAGAAGGTGGTCGACCGAATTGGCGGGCGCGCGCCGGTGCCGGTCGATGTTCGCGTGGTGGCGGCGACGAATCGCGACTTGAAGGCGGACGTTGAGAGCGGCGAGTTTCGCCGCGACCTGTTTTTCCGCTTGGCGGTCTTCCCGCTCGAGATTCCGCCGCTGCGCGATCGCGAAAATGATATTGCCCTGCTGGCTAAACATTTCGCCGCAGACCTGGGTAAAGAATTACGCGGCCGCGAAGCTACCTTGAGTGACGACGCTTTGGCAGCGTTGCGTGCACATGATTGGCCGGGCAATGTTCGCGAGTTGGAAAATGCAATCGAACGCGCTTGTATTCTGTCTGACACGATGTTGCTCGAGCCGAAAGATCTCGGCCTGTACACAACCCCGACTGACAATGCTGAGGCGCTGAAATTGTTTGACTTGTCGGGCAGTCTCTCTGAAGCAGGCCAACGCGCGTTGCGTCTTGTGGAACGTCAAAAGGTTTTCGAGGCACTCACGGCAAACAACGGAAACAAGATGCAAGCGGCCGAGGAGTTGGGTGTTAGTTATAAAACTCTCCTCACGAAAATTAAGGACTACGATATCTGATACGAGATGAATGGACATTCGTAACCACGGACCTCCCCAACGATGCCCCCTTTAGGACTCTTGGATTACAAGAGTTCTCGACCAATCGAAAGCAAATCGCGACACAAATTTAGAGACACCTTGCGAGCCAAATGAAGGGAGCACTAATTCGCGTTGCATCCTTCGGGAAGTTGGCAACCGTACCCTTGCCAACATAAATCGCCGCAATCAGATTCTTGATTCAAACACTCGTTGTAGCAAAATACATTGTACCAAGAGCAGTGAGACGTACAGCATTGACGCTTGGTGTAGCAGCACTCCGTACAGGTCTGAGCGGCTCTCGCTGGTAAAGCAAGGCTTAAAGAGGTCATTGTTAGAGCAAACAGAAGCATCGCTAAGACCCGTTTTCGTATTGGGAAGCATTGAGGATTTGTTCTCATGTCCGTTCCTTTTGTTGTGCATTAGACCTGCGCAATAACTCCCTCATGCGAAGGCGAAACGTGAGAGGTCACGCTCGAACTTTTCTAGGTAGAGCTTAAGTTTCTATTTGGTGTATCACTTTGGATTCGTCCTCCGAGGAGAGTTTTCCTAACCACGAATCGATTACTTTGCCGACGTTATCCACCAGAATCAACGTCGGTGTCCCGTTAACTCCGAATACACCAGGTGGTAACTGTTTTACCTCATCCAATGAAACACCCAAAGTGCTGAGATGTTTCGTCGCGGTAGCAACATCTTGGGGAAATACTGCGACGAATTGTAGTTGGTGACGATCCGAAAACCTTGTTATCAATGACCTGTAAAATGGCGCACTCTCATTGCAGAAATGGCAGTCTTCGGACAGTACTAAGACTAGTGTTTTGCTGCTTTGACTCCAGTCATGATCAATAGCTACGCGTGAACCGGCGGGTGTGGCATGTTGGGCTACACGAGGGGTAGGAGCGGGTGGAGGCAAGATAAATCTCTTTACGAGTGCGGTGGATCCTACGACGCACAAAATAATGACGGCACCATACGCCGCAAGTTCGAATCTCTTATTAATTCCATAGGATTCTGTCATCATAGCTTCCTTTCTGATTCACAGCCCTCAATTCTGAGTAATTTCCTCCCACGATCGCGCGAGTGCTTTAGTCTCGAGGATAAAATCACGCAGAGCTTGACGCAGCTGTTTCGAACAAAAGCCGTCAGCCTAAAGACCAACAACAATCACGACCTGGCGAGCAAAGTCTATTCTACAGTAATAACGGTCGGTGCGAGGATGAACTCATTGAGCCACCATCACCATTTTCTCGTTCGAGAGTGACTTCTATCGAGGAACGGGTTAAGGCGAGCCACTTGTAGCTCAAATGTGGGAGCAAGTCAATAAGAAAATACCGATTCCCTCCGCGCGCGGTTGGCAATCGGTTGATAATACCCAGTCAGAGTCTTCGGCTGATGATGCTACAATCTCCTGACACTCGGACCGGTGCAAAAGTTCTTGTCCATATTAGGCCCGATGATTGGAGCCAAAGCGCGCAAGAAGACTTTCGTCACCTGCGGTGAGTGCTGTCGGCAGGGCACACTAGGTGCTCTCAAAAGCCCTGCATGGGTCGGCCGACTGCCCCTCTGGGCCAAAGATCACAGACCACTAAGAGACCCATGACCGACGAGATCAAGGCTCCAATCAAAGGCGGAGAGCAAAGAACAGAGCCAGACGGGGGTCTCACCACACTCGATTTAACAACGTCACACAATAACGATTCCGGAGGCGGAGGCATAAGCGCGCACTTTAACGCCGCAGAAATCGCCGGGGAGACCACCTCCGTAGTTGGTGAAGCCACCGGTCGCTTTCCCCGGATACCGAGCGTCGAACGGAGTGAGCGCGAAAGCACCGGAAAACATGCGTTCATGGTTGGCGCCGGCATCCTCATCAGTCGGATCATCGGCGTGATTCGTCAGCGGGTCTTCTCGCATTATCTCGGTATTGGGGACGCAGCCGGCGCTTTCACCGCAGCCTTTAGGATTCCGAACTTCCTCCAAAATGTCTTTGGCGAAGGAGCGCTGTCGGCGTCGTTCATTCCCGTCTACGCCAACCTCCTAGCACGTGGCGATAAGAAGGAAGCCTCCCGCGTCGCAGATGCGGTGCTCACGTTGTTGGCTCTGACGACCTCCGTGGTTGTACTCATCGGTGTTTTGACGACTCGGTACTTTGTTGGGCTGTTCGCCCATAGCTTTGACGATGCGACGCGTGAGCTGACTATCCGTTTGGTGCAAATTCTCTTTCCCGGCGCCGGTCTGCTCGTTTTGTCAGCGTGGTGCTTGGGCGTTCTCAACAGTCATCGCCGGTTCTTTCTTTCCTACACCGCCCCGGTTGTCTGGAATATCGCGATCATCGTAACGCTGGTCTGGTTTGGAAGGCGCGCGGACGAATTTCATTTGGCGGAAGTTACGGCTTGGGGATCCGTTGCCGGCAGTGCTTTACAGTTCAGCGTCCAACTGCCGACCGTCCTGAAACTCATCAAGCGATTACGTCCAGTTTTTGATCTCGCAACCGCTAACGTTCGCGAGGTGCTACACAATTTCTTTCCTGTTTTTATCAGCCGGGGAGTGGTGCAGATTTCGGCGTTCATTGACGCGATGTTGGCCGGACTAATTAGCCCCCAAGCAGTTGCCGCGCTGAACTACGCTCAAAGCCTCTACACGCTACCTGTAAGTCTATTCGGGATGTCGATCTCAGCCGCTGAGTTACCCGCAATGTCTAGTCTGGTGGGAACGACTGAAGAAATCGCCTCTCAGTTGCGCCAACGTCTCGATGGTGGACTAAGGCGAATTGCGTTTTTTATCGTACCGTCGGCGATGGCAATGCTGGCGTTGGGCGACGTCATGACGGGCGCACTCTACCAAACCGGCAAATTCAAACACGACGCGACTATTTATGTTTGGGGAATTCTGGCCGGGTCGACCATTGGGTTGCTTGCTTCGACGCTCGGCCGCATGTACGCATCGAGCTATTACGCGCTCCACGACACTCGCACTCCACTGCTCTATGCCATCGTTCGCGTTGCCCTGACGACCGCGCTTGGCTACCTGTTCGCGCTGCCTCTGCCGCGAATGTTGGGTATTGATCCGAAGTGGGGAGTTGCCGGTCTGACTGCCTCGGCCGGTATTGCCGGTTGGATTGAGTTTGCGTTGCTCAGACGCTCCTTGAACCGTCGCATTGGACGCACGGGTTTGTCGGCATCCTACGTAATCAAGCTCTGGATTGCCGCATTGTTGGCCGCAGGTATCGGTTGGGCGTTCAAATTGTTGCTTGGCGACTTGCACCCCATTCCCCTGGCAGTTGTTGTCCTTGGCGGTTATGGGGTCGCGTATTTTGCGGTGGCCTTTTTCCTGGGGTTATCGGAATCCCGGGCTGTTATCAGAAGGGTCTTCCGACTGTTGAGGATGGAGAAATAGCCTTGTTTGAGCCCTTAATTCCTATAGTCTACGCCTTGCGCAAATAATCTTGGGCAAGACAAAGTTTTTTCTGGACATCTCGCTCCATTCATTCTTTAGTTAGTTATCCTGGAAAAACGGACCGGTTGGTGCAGCGGCAAAGGCGGGGGTGGCCCCGAGGCCGCCCTTTTTTTTGGAACGAGCTTTTTGTTCTTCCTTGAACGCGCCCCCCTTCTTCACTTGATCACGCTAATCCGATTGACCAGTTAACGGCCCATCCTTATCATCAAATGCGTGCAGCCAGTTATTTCAGCAAAGCAGGCGCGGGAAATTGACTCCCTTACGACTAGCGACTATCAAACCCCTTCCCTACTTTTGATGCAGGCCGCCGCGGAGGCATGTTTTCAGGCAATCGCAACCCATTTCGGGGGAGACCTTGCGGGCAAGAGAGCACAAGTACTTTGTGGACGAGGAAACAATGGCGGCGATGGCGCGGCCCTGGCTATCGAGCTTAGCCGCGCTGGCGTTCACGCTGACGTTGTCTTGTTTGGTCGCGTCGAGGATTCAACGGGTGATGCGCGGACTAATTTTGAAATTGTTGCCCGGCGCGCGAGCTTCGAAGCCGGCTCAAATGATCGTCCAGCAGCTTTGAGCTTTGTCGAGTGCGAACGTGTGGAGACCTGGGAAGACCTGGCGAAACCACGCCGCACTTATGACGTTATCATTGATGCGCTTTTTGGAACTGGACTCAGCCGCCCGCTGGAGGGAATTTTCCTCCAGGTGGTGCAACACCTGACACTGACGCGCGCCGCTCGCGAAAGATCATCGACAGCGCGGCCTTTGATCGTTTCCATCGACTTGCCATCCGGTCTCAACGCCGATTCGGCTCAACCCATCGGCGAAGCAGTGCCCGGTGACTTAACGATCACCTTTACCGCTCCCAAGCCCGCTAACGTTCTGCCTCCGGCTTCGCACCTGAACGGCAAATTGGTCATCGCGAACATCGGCTCGCCGGCGACCCTGATAGATGCAGCTAAGCCGCAGCTCTTCGTTACTGAAGAGAACGACGTGCGCCAATGGCTCATAAGGACGCGCTACACGCCTGACTCCTTCAAGAATACGCACGGCCATGCGCTCGTGATCGCGGGCTCGCGTGGGTATACCGGCGCCGCTGTACTGTGTGGCGACGCAGCCATGCGATCAGGAGCTGGTCTGGTCACGATCGCCACGCCAGCTTCGGCGCAAAGCGCAGTTGCGGCCGGCGTAATGCCGGAAGTAATGACGACGGCGCTCGCCGAAACCGATCGCGGCGCGGTTAGTGATGAAGCCGTGGATCACGCGATGCAGTTGGCTGCGAAAGCCACCGTCGTCGCGATTGGACCTGGACTATCAGCAGAAGACGAGCGCACACGTCGCTTTGTTTTTTCCCTCGTGAAGCAACGAAAGGTTCCGGTGGTGCTCGATGCCGACGCGCTGAATTGTCTCGCGACCTACTCAGGAAATGGCTGGCCGGGGGAGCTTCAGGGATCAGAAGAGTTCCCGCTGATCCTGACACCTCACGCTGGAGAGATGTTGCGCTTGCTCGGCGCAACGGAGAGGTCCGCGCTCGCTGATCGCGTGGCCGTCGCGCGAGACTTTGCGCTTAAGCACAAATTGATTCTGGTTCTTAAGGGCGCTCGCTCGCTAATTGCAGCGCCTGATGGCCGCGTGTTCATTAATCCTACGGGCAATGCTGGACTGGGTACTGCGGGAGCCGGCGATACGTTGACTGGCATCATCGCGGGCTTCATCGCTCAGGACCGCGCAACCTTGAAAAATGATTCTGATGCGCGCGCCGCTACAATTGCCGCGCTTTACATAGGCGGCCTGGCTGGTGATCTCGCCGCGCGGGAGCTCGGCATGCGGACCATGGTCGCCTCCGATATTCGCGAACACGTCAGCCAGGCCGTCCGCTCACTCGATTCAAAAGGTGAACAACCGTAGGACAGGCATTCTTGCCTGTCCGTTTTGTTTGTTTAGAAGACAACACTTGCGCGCGAATAGTCGGCACAAGTCCCAATCCAAGCAGAAACGATGATCACACCAGCACAGCAATTCATCCCTGCGGGCGAATGGCAAACTCATCGCGCTGATGAAACCTTTGCGCTTGGTAAGCAGATCGGCTCGCAACTCAGCGGCGGCGAGGTCCTGTTGCTCGACGGCCCGCTGGGCGCGGGCAAGACTGTTTTTGTAAAAGGACTAGCCTCGGCGCTGGACATCGACCCTGAAGAAGTAACCAGCCCGTCGTTCACGTTGGTAAATCCGTATGCTGGCCGGCTCCCACTTTTTCACATCGATCTATATCGTTTGGCTGAAGGCGTCGCTGCTGCCCAGGCGGTTGACCTCGAGGAGTTGCTGACCGATGAGCGCGCGGTAATCGTGATCGAATGGGCCGAGCGCCTAGGTAAATATCCGCTACCGGCAAATGTTTGGCGCATCTCGATAGCAGGCGATGGCGACGAGACGCGGAATATTAGGCTGAGTGCGGGATTGGCGTAATTGTCGATGTTTTAGTGACGCCCGCCTATTGTGTCGCCACCCAGCTGCTTCAACCCTGCCCCCTCAAAGCGGACACTTCATGTGCTAATTAGATCGGACATATCCATGTGCTAACGACACTCAGGAAATCTCTTGACACTAGTGCCCCGTGGGCGTATACGTCTCCTACACCCTAGTTGCCTCCCGCACGAGCCTTCCTGCCAGGAAGCCGCCCGAGAGTTGCGAGTCATTGAAGCTCGATTGCGATAGTCCTCGCCAGACTTTAGTCATTCACTTAAGTTTGAAATTTACAACGATTAGGGAGTGAGCGAGCAAGGGAAGCCGTTGGTTTCAAAAACAATTCCACCCATTCTGTTTCGACGGCGGAAGGTCAGTTTCATTTGCCGCCTCGGAATAGACCCAGAAAAGGAGATCCCATGATTAAGCATCTATCTCTGGTTGTCGCTGTTGTGGCGACTTGCCTGACGTCGACAGCGGTTGCCAGGGCGCAGGCGCCGGTTCGCAATAACAATTTGATTCCATTCTATGAGGACGTGCGAGGCCCAATGTGTAACCCCACGAACAACACCGTGGGCATGATCACCGCGATGACCCCTCTCAACACTCTCCTGTTCAACCACACCCGTCGGATGATGATCCCCGCCGCTTGCAACCCGGTCCTGGCGCCCGATGGTCATCAGTTGACACTGGGCGAGTTCAATGCGGTGACGGGCAGAGCCTCGGTCAAATGCATCAACACAGGTACGCACAGCGTCCTTCACTATAGCGGGCTGCAGCCGAACGGGGTCTACTCGGTTTGGATAGCCGTCCCGAATCCGAATCCTCCTCCCCCGGCCTACATCGGCATCGGCACGCTGGGCAGAACGGAGCTTAGCGAAAACCACTTCATTGCCAGCGAAGCCGGCGAAGGCCAGATTTCCCGGACAACCCCGGAAGAGGTTCTCTCAGTCGTCGGCCAAGTAGGGCAATGTTTCCTCGATAACCCGGTAGAGTTGCATCTGGTCTATCACATCGATCAACAGACGCACGGGTTCACCCCGGGGCCACTGCCCACGTGGGTGGTCAATGCCCGCTTCCTGTTTCCCTAGGGGAGCCGTGCGCTACATGCGTGCGGGGCATCCGTAGGTGTGGCTGACGAGAGGGCAACGGTACTTGCGAGGCGGCCGCTTGCCCCAGTTCAGTGGAGATCTTGCAGCTCCTCCGCTGTCTTCCTGGGTTTGATTGGCATTGTTGCCAATACCCTCAGTTTGGAACGGGGAGTTCAGTCCGCCGGACCAGCGGCTCATTGCGGACACTTCATGTGTTAATTGCACCGGACATATCATGTGCTAACGACACAAGACTGCAAACATCTTGACTCCATCCGCTCAGAGAGAATATAAGGGCACCGCGAAATAATTCGTGATGCCGCGCGTGGCGCAGGAGATAACAGAGCTTGTCTACTTCCCTGGAAACAACCAATAGTCTCCCTGCAGACGAGATCATTGATGCTCCTTTTTCACTGAAGTCGCTGGTCGCGGCGCTTGAATCATTGAACAGCGCGCCCGGACTTGCACAGATTTATGAGTGGCTGGAGAAAGCGGAGATCTCTACCACAGAGTTGCAGCCATACAGTGGTTTCAAAGAAGGCAACTACTCGCGGCATCGAGTTTGTCGCAACAAGTTTGTAGAGATGCTCGTCTTGTGTTGGCGTCCCGGTCAACGCACTCCCATTCATGATCACAATGGCTCGCACGGTGGAGTGAAAGTCTGTCAGGGCAGGTTGTGGGAAACAACTTTTAGCTACGATCCGGTTGCGGGCCTCGAGTACAAGAGCGCACGCGAACTCGCGCCTGGATCAGTTACCGGCTCCGATGTTCCTGATATCCACCAGCTCGGCAACCCGGATGTAAGCGGCCAGGATCTGGTCACCCTTCACGTATATGCTCCGCCACTTGGCGTTCTTCATACTTACAAACCCGGTAGTGCGACAATCGATCTTTACGTTCCCGACGAAACCGGCCAGCTGATCTAACTCACCAAAGTTCGGCAAAGGCCTGGACGAGACTCCCACCCATCGGCCTCCCTATCACATAACGAGGATTCATGCTCTTCCCAATCTTGAGCCGACCGGTTCAATGCCCTCGCAGTTGCTAGCGTACCTGGGGTAGCCCCGCCGAACTTTCGAATTTCTCCGAGGGGTGACAAAAGATGGCACCCGCGCCAGGTCAATCTTTGGCACTTATTCAACCCGGTCTCCCTTCTCCCGTGCCCGGTCGGCTGTTCCCCTGCATTCTTTCCGGAATCCTATTCACCGTGACCCGATAAACACAGGGCATTTCCAGAGGCAGGTGCATTAAGGCTAGCTCCTGAAATGATGGCAGCATTTTCCACCCGGTCGGCACGATGTTTGCGAATGTTGTGGCGGAAGGGTGTGATGAAACGCCCCGACCAAGGGGAGAAATGCCACCGCCTGGCATCCTCTCAACCATCAACCCCAGTATTACTAAGATTCATCATTCATCGGAGACCAAAATGAGAACCATAAAGAAATACTCCTTAACCTTGCCCGTCGTCGCCCTGTGCGTCTTGATTTTGGGGAGCGCGGTAGCTCTCTCTCAAAAGAAATTCATGATGCTGCGAAGTGGCCGTCCAGCGGTAAAAGTCATGCTGTCCGGCGTGGTCGAGCGGGACGACACCAAATTGCCGGTTGAAAAAGCAGCGCTGGTGAAATCCGGGGAGATATTGGACTGGACAATTACGTCAGTGAATGAAGGCAATGCCCCGGCGAACGACTACCAAGCGGTTGGCAAGATTCCCGCGGGTACCCAGTTTGTGGCCGGCAGCGCCAAGGCTGATGGATCCGTCGCGGTAGCCTTCAGCATCGACAATGGAAAGTCTTTCTCGGCAGTGCCCACAGTGGACGAGAGACAAGCGGACGGCTCAGTTAAGAAAGTGCCGGCGCCGGTTTCCATGTACAACCAGGTTCGCTATGAGTGGTCAGCTCCGCTAAATGAAGGCGACAAGCTGAATGCCTCCTACAACGTTCGTCTGAACTGACCCAGCCACAATTATTAGAAGCGAGCCACCGGCTGGCTCGCTTCTTCCTGTTTCCCTCCCTGCCTATTCTTTGAACTGGCCCCAACTATCGATAGTGAGGAAATAATGATGCCTAGACTCGCCCGCACACTCCCAAATCTGTTTGGTCGCACAGCCGCGCTGCTTGCGCTCGCTTGCATACTCAGTTCACCCGCGTTTGCCCAGACGCCGGGTGGCACAATCATTTCAAACCAGGCCAGCGCCACCTATTCAGACGGCACGAACAGTTACTCGACCATTTCAAACACGGTCACGGTGACTGTTTCGCTTGTATCAGGCCTGACGATCACGCCTGATGCCGGTACCAGCCTAACTGACCCCACAGTGGTAGCGGGTCAGGCGCTAGCGCGCTACGGCTTCACCGTCACCAACACCGGCAACTTTACCGATCAAGTTCGCTTCGAGGCCGGTAGTGCTCGCGTGAATGCGCCGAACTCAGTCATCCGCGCCTATATCGATGCGGATAACAGTGGCACCTTCAACGCCGGCGACACTGATGTCACCGGTAGCGGACTCTCGGGCAACATCTTACAGAATGGCAGCATTAGCGTGATGGTCGAAGTCAGTGTCGGGGCCGGCGCCGTCACGGGTTCGTCAGTCACGGTGTTCCTGGGCGATGCCTCAACTGGTAGCCCAACATTCGACAACCAGCCCGCCGATAGTTCGGCTCAGGAAGTGCGCACTGAATCAGCATTGTCAGTGAACGGCAAGCGTGAAGCGCGCGGTGACATCTCGTCTACGGTCGTCGATGACGCGTTGCTGAGGCTGGAGCTGACTGCCCCTCCCGGGCCAGTGCCTCTCGGTTCCGATATTACCTACACGTGGCTACTCACCAATACCAGCACCAAGGTTGCTTCAGGTGTAACGCTGAATGCTTCGACTCAGGTCTACATCATCGTGCCAATTCCCTTGAGGACGGTGCTCAAGGCTGGACAGATATTTCCTGCTGGTACTCTCTACACCACCTCTGCTCTTACCACGGCGCCATTGTCCGCATCCTGGGTAAGCTCAGCTCCGCCGTTGAACACGGTGACCCGTATTGCTTTCCCGGTGGGCGCAACCTTGGCGGGTGGCGCATCCAGCTCACCTATCAACATGATCGTCACGGTGAACACCGGAATTAACGCTTCAATTCCAATCGACGAGATCGGCGATGCGTTCGCCACGAATGTCGTTAATTCAACCATTACCGATCAATCAGGCGACCTGACAACAAATAACGGCGACGGTAACGCCAACTTCAATGAAGGCTATGTTGCCGGTGTCGGCCATGGTGTGATTCAGCAGACTCTGCTATCGCAGCTTGGCTCGGTCTTGTTAGGACCCAGTGGAGCGCCGGCTGCTGTCGGACCAACTGACAACAACGACGACTACACCAACAAATCCAGCAACCCGGCCAACATTGCTCCGGGCGGCAGCACAACTGCGGTAGCCCAGCTTGTCTACACCAACACGGTGCAGAACACCGGCAACGCAAACGACACCTACACGCTCGACGCTCCCGTCGTTCCTGCCGGTTTCACAGTCGAAATCTCAACCAACGGCGGCGGATCGTACACGGACGTCTCCAGCGGCGGTTCGACTTCACTGGCAGTTGGCTTCGGCAGTTCGGCAAACATCCTCGTGCGCGTCACCGTGCCGGTCGGCCAAACGGTCCTGACCGCGTTCAGCACTTCGATACGTGCCACTTCAACGGTAACGCCAGCCGCCAACAATCGCACAATCGATCGCGCCTACACGGGCTTCGTCCAACTCACGAAGACGTTTAGTGTGCTCAATGGCACTGGCGTTGGTGGAGCAACGGATGCAGTTCCAGGTGCGGTTATCACTTACAACATCACCTACACGAATGTTTCCACTTCAAACGGTGATGCAAACTGCGTGAGGTTAACGGCCAGCAATTTGGTCATCAACGAAGACGGGCTGGCCGCACCAAATAACTGGGGAACGTTCACTACCAACTCCGGCTCACCGAGCGATTCAGGTTCGGGTGTCGTAGTCACGGTCAGTGCAACCAGGTATACGGATACCGTTGCCTCAGTCGCTCCGGGCGCTTCGGGCATCTTCACGTTCAGGCGTTCAATTAACTGAGCCAACACGGACCTAAACTCTGTGACAACGAAGCGACGTGCGGTTTCTCTGGTCCCTCGCCCTGGAGACTGACACGTCGCTTCCGGACTTTAGGCTCCTCCGACGATTTCCTGGTTCGCGTGCCCTAATGCTGTTGCAAACTAAACTCAGCAAGTCACTTTCGGCTATCGTCGTTGCCATTCTCCTTTCATCGTTTGCCACTTCGCGCACTCGCTTCACTGGAGATTCCACTCCGGCCGGAACTATCATCAGCAACCGCGCCGAGGCGACTTACGAAAGTGATGGGACCACCTTTAACGCCGTCTCCGAGACGGTCACCTTCACCGTGCTCGCGGTGGCGACCCTAACAGTTAGGCCGAAAGAGACCGTGCCATCTGCGAGCGTTGTTCCCCAGGAACGCATCACGCGCCTCTTTCGCATCTGCAACACTGGCAACGTCGTAAATTCTTACACTGTCACCAACACCGACGTCACCGCTCCTGCCAGCTTCGATAGTCTTTACTTCGACAACGACGCCAGCGGCACTTTGACAACCGGAGACACCCTGATCACGGTAGGAACCACGTCATCCGCCACGGTTGCGCCAGGCTTGTGTATTGGAGTGCTGGCAATAGTCGATACCAACGCTATTCCGTTCAGCAGCCTCCTACGAATTCATTTGACCGCGCGCTCCAACGCCACCGGCGCCGCAAACGGTAACGTTGAGGACGACGGCACGATCCTTAACGAGGTTGGCAAGGGGCCGCTCTTCAGTAATCCGACCAATCCCGCTCTGCCGCCACTCAAAGAAGTCAATAACGGCAACCAGGCGGTCGTCACGCGCGGTAACCCCTTCACTTACAGCATCGCGTTTCGCAACAGCGGCGACGTTTCGGCGCGCAACCTTGTCCTTACCGACGACTTGCCTGCCGGCATCGAGTATGTCGCGGGTTCGCTGCATCTGGACAACAACGGTAGCAACAAAGACCTGACGGACGCTCAGGACGCGGATGAAGGTTTCGTGAGCGGGCAACATATTGAACTGCGGCTAGCCAGCCTCGCGCCGAACCAGGTGGTCCGACTCAGCTTCAGGGCCCAGTTGAACAACAGTGCGCCGCCTGCGATTGGACTCGTTAACGTGGCGCAGGTAGTGGCGGACAACGCAACCCTAACCCAAACCAATTCCGTGGTTGTGGTTGCGGATCCATTCGGCACTGTCTTCGCAGGGCGAGGAGGTGCGAGCGTCCCGGTTCCCGGAGCAAGAGTTGCGGTCTTCGCCGACCTGGCACTGACGAATCTGCTACCGCTGCAGACGGATCTCGGATTCGTGCCAAACGTTCAGAACGGAAACCCTTTTCCCAGCGACAACCTGGGCCACTTCAGTTTCGGCTTGAGCCCGTCGCAAGTTGGTACCACCTCAGCACCGGCAAAATATTTCATTAGCGTCAGGGCCGACGGCTTCATCCCCCGACTGATCGAAATCAATGTCCGCGCAGGAGCAGCTGGGCTCGTGTCGCTTACCGAGCGCGCCTTGGACGGTCAGCCAATAGCGGTTGCGGGTGGCTTTAC
>JANMQG010000003.1:0-1510 GCA_031370285.1 Chloracidobacterium sp.
ATGAGGTTATGCGGTAGTCGTTAGTCGTCCCATCTCTTCTCAGCTAGTATAGTTGCTGCTAAATCAGGTTCATGTAGAGTAGTTAAGCAGTGACTTTAGCCGAAAAACTCAAGGAAATTCCAGTTTCAGCCGGCGTTTACCTCTACCGGGACAGCGCCGGCAAAATCATCTATATCGGCAAGGCCAAGCGGCTGCGCAGCCGGGTGCGCTCCTACTTCCAGGCGCGGCCTTTCGATCGCAAGACCGATGCGCTCGTCAAACAGATCGCAGACGTCGAGGTGATCGTCACCGACAACGAAGTCGAAGCTCTAATACTGGAAGCAACGCTCACCAAAAAACATAAGCCCCGGTACAACGTCAATCTAAAAGACGACAAGTCGTACCCGCATCTCAAACTGACGATCAACGAACCCTTTCCGAAAGCGGTTATCACGCGCCGCATTCAGAAGGACGGCGCACTTTACTTCGGACCGTTTCTGCCTGCCAGCCTCGCGCGCAAGACAATCGACGTAATCAACAGAACTTTTCAGCTGCGCACCTGCGACATCGAAATTGACGGCAAGGCGCCGCGACCGTGTCTTGAGTATCACATCAAGCGCTGTCTTGGTCCATGCGTCAAAGGACTGTGCACGCCGGAGCAATATCAGGAAGCCGTGCGCGACGTGCGGCTGTTGCTCGAGGGGAGAAACACAGAACTCGCAGGCACGCTCGAGGAGCGTATGGGTCAGGCCTCCGGCGAGATGCGTTATGAGATGGCAGCAAAGTATCGGGATCTGCGCAAGACGGTTATCAAACTTTCCGAACAACAGAAGATGGCCACCGCGCCCGATCGCGACGTCGATATTTTTGCTTACTACCGCGAAGGACCGCGTCTGGCCTTGCAGCTCTTCACGATGCGCGAGGGTCACATCGTTGGCCGGCGCGAATTCTTTTGGGAGGACTTACCCGCAGATGATTTCGATCCGGCGTCGTTTCTCGGCGAAGTCCTGGCCCAGTATTACGCGACAGACTACGTGCCGAAGGAAATTCATGTCCCGGTAGATTTTGAAGATCGCGAACTACTTGAGAAGGCGCTGAGCTCGCGAAAAGGGCGACGCGTAAAAATTCAGTATAGCCAGCGCGGGGAAAAGCGCGACCTGATCGACCTGGGCGAAAAAAATGCGAAGCTTGCGTTTGAGCAGCGCTTCCGGATCCTCAAGCCTGACATGAAACTCGTGCTCGAGGAATTGCAGGAGACACTCGAGTTGCCGCGCTTTCCGGCGCGTATCGAGTCGTTTGATATTTCGCACATTCAGGGTGCGGAGAACGTCGCCGGAATGGTAGTCAGCGATAACGGCAAGATGAACCGGTCGGAGTATCGCAAATTTCGAATTAAGACGGTTGCAGGCGCAAATGACCCCGCGTCAATGCGCGAGGCAGTGCTGCGGCGGTATCGCCGCCTGCTGAATGAAGCAAGGGCCTTGCCCGATTTGATCATGATTGATGGTGGCAAGGGGCAGCTCAATGCCGC
>JANMQG010000042.1:0-9423 GCA_031370285.1 Chloracidobacterium sp.
ACGGAGCAGGTTATCCACTCGCTACGTACGGCGGTAATCGGCCCGGATGGCAAGATTTTTAAGGTCTATCGCGGGAATGAATGGAAGCCGGATGAGGTTCTCAAGGAACTACAAGGTGTGGTTGAAACTTCAAAACCAGCCACAGATAAACGCAGATGACCGGCATCAGCAAGGACGAAACAAGCGGCCCTGCCGAGTCGCCTTGTCCCTAACGTCGTGTTTTTTGAGAAGTCCAGCGTCACTCTTTCACCCATTCGCGGGGAAACATCGCTCCGGCTTTCACTGGATCGAGCTTCGCGCCCACTAACTCGGCTGCACGCGACAAAACCGGATCCTGTTTGCTCGCGAGATCCTTTGCCGTCGGCAGAATTACCTCATCTGGAACTACTCCGGTACGTTCGAGGCTTTTACCGTCGGCCATTATTACGTCCGCATCAGTGACCATCACGCCATAAAAGACAGCGACGTCCATTCCCATCTGGTGCCCATGAAATCTACTCCGCATGACTGCTCCAGCCGTACGGTCCCCCATTACGACGCCACGCTTTTCCATTTGCACGACACGCGCAAGCATTTCCGCTGCCGAACCCGAATCGCTATCAACGAGTACAACCAGCTTGCCCTTATAAGCGTTTTTCCCGCGTGACTCGGCAATCAAGGGCTTGGTCTCCTTGCGCCGCTTTAAGCTACCTACGGTCAAGTCCCTATCCAGGAGTCGACCGATAAGGCGCAGAAGCGTGTCTTCTGCACCTCCCCCATTCCCGCGCAAATCCAAGATGAGTGCTTTGTAATTCCCCACTCGATCCATCATAAAGTCAACTTTGTCGGAGTCTCCGCTAAAGTACTGCATCTTCCAGATGAAGACGTCATCGCCTATTTCTTCGTGTCGGTTGCGATAGAGGCGGTCTTCATTTTCGTACTCCCTAATTGTTTTGAAGATGTCCCAGCCCTGGGTGAAGTCAAGCCTTCTTTTGTCGTTCCTTACTTTCGCCAGAACATCCAGCGGGCGCTGTTCGCCGTCTGGAGTCTTCACCAATAAATGCATACCGGCCTGCGGGCGGAGCTGGTAATAGAGGTAACGAAATTTCCACAGCTCCTCGCGGACAGGAGGAATACCATTGACTTGCAAAACCTCGTCGCCAGGCTTCACCCCTTTTGCCTCAGCGTCGCTGCCGGGTTTGACCGCGACGACAAAGCATTTGTCCCCGATGGCCTGGAGCTGCCAGCCGTAATCGGAGCGGACCGTCTGCTCCGGCGGAATAAAAACAGTATGCGAATCATTGAGGCCAATCACTGTTTGGGCGATGATTCCGAATACCTGGCCCAGAGAGGTCGCCTTATTAAGCATTTGATCGGCCGCCTTGAAGCGGGCATCAAGATCGAGGCCATGGAAGTTGGGGTCGTAATAGTTTCCCTTTATGTCGTCTTTCACCTGGTCCAGCATGACGTGACCACGTTCACGGTCGGGGCCGCTAATTTGTGATTGGGCCGGCATTACTGCGCCAGAGGTAAGCAACAACAATAAGCTAAGAAGACTGCGCCTGGGACTCCGGGCTACGCGAGTGAGTTTCTGAAAGTGCATGATATCTCTCTCAGATCGGTAAGGAATATTTGTCCAACTACTCCTGGTAAAAGCGCGTTTGGTGTCTATTTTTACGGACTGCTTATATCACGCGGAGGTGAAGACAGACAATCAAGTTAGACCCTTAATCTTCTTGATTTCTTCTGTCAACACCGGCACAGCCTCAAACAGGTCACCAACGATTCCATAGTCAGCAATATCAAAAATCGGAGCTTCGGGATCCTTGTTGATGGCCACGATTGTGCCGGAGTTTTTCATGCCGACGAGGTGCTGGATAGCGCCTGAGATTCCCAGCGCCACGTAAAGCTTGGGGGCAACGGTTTGGCCCGACGATCCAATTTGTCGATCTATCGGCAACCACTCAGCGTCACAGATTGGACGCGACGCAGCCAGATCGCCGCCGAGCACCTCCGCCAGTTTTTCTGCCAGGGCGAGATTGTCTTTGCTCTTAATGCCGCGACCAACCGCAACAATGATATCTGCCTTGCTCAAGTCGACCGCTTGCTTCATTTCCTGGAATGGCGCCTCCGGAGTCATGCGAATTTCACCTACTTCAATGGGCATGTCCTCAACCTTCGCACCACTTCTCTTCTGCGCCTGATCCGGTCTGTAGGCTCCTGATTGGAAGGTTGCAAAGACAGGCGCGGCGCCATCTGAAACCACATCTGCGTCGAGTTTGCCTAGGAAGATCCGACGCGTGAACGTAACCGCGCCGCTGGAGACTTGCGCGCGGATACAGTCGCTGATTAGAGACTTGCCAAAGCGTGCCGCCAGCTTAGGCGCGTAATCGCGCACGAGGTAGGTGTGTGGCATCACCACGAGCTGCGGGTCGAGCGAGCGCACGACGCTCTCCATCGCGTTTGTGTATCCATCCGGAGTGTAGTCTGCCAGGGCCGCGTTCGTGGCAGTTACAACCTTGACCAGATCGTAGCCTGCGATCTCCTGCGCCAATGCCGCGACATCAGCGCTAAGGATAACTGCGCTGACCGTCTGCTGCAGTTGAGCGCCGAGACTCTGCGCCGCGGCAATAGCTTCGAGCGACGTCTTGTTGAGTACGCCGTTGCGATGCTCGATGAAAACTAGAATTCCGTTACTCATCCTGATCGAGTCCTATTCTTGAACCACCATACCTAATTCGCACGGATTCGACAGCCTGTTCTAACCCGAAGGGTTACAACGAAAGTAGCCGGTGGTCGCAGCGGAGGGGAGACCACCGGAAAGCAGCGTGTTGTGCTACCGCACCCCGGTGGGGTGCCACCGCTTTTCTAGCACCCTTCCAGGGTGCTGGTTCTTTTCTCTTCTTGTTCCGGTGGTCTCCGCTCTGCTTCGACCACCGGCTACTATCTGGCAGCCTTTCAGGCTGAACTCAAAACACCCGCGCCTCAGTATGGAGCTTTTGCGCCAACTCAACAGCGCCTGCCTTGGCATCACCATTTCCCAGCAACTGCGTTTGCTTGGTTTTTTGCGGCAGGTAAATCTTCTCGATTCGCTGGTGCGACGGACGCTCCACCACCTCTGCCGGCGGCGTTACTTCCTTAATCTCTTTCTTCTTCGCCGCCATGATGCCCTTCAAAGTTGCGTAGCGAATCTGGCTGATGCCCGACTGAATCGTCAGCAACGCGGGCATCGGCATCGTGTACCACTGATACCAACCACTCTCGAGTTCGCGCTTGACACGCAGCTTTTCGCCCGTAGCATCCACCTCGATGGCGATCGTTGCGTGTGGCAGGCCGAGCAATTCCGCCAGGATGACGCCGGTTTGCCCGTAACCATAATCGTCCGACTGCAAACCCGTGAAAACCAGATCGGGTTTCTCCTCGCGAATTGCTTCAGCTAACACGCTTGCTCCCGCATACGGAGAAAGGGAGCCCAGGTTGTCGCCCACCACGTGAATCGCTCGATCAGCCCCGCGCGCGAGCGCGTCTTTGATAACGCTCTTTACCCGTTGCGGGCCCATTGAACAAACAACCACTTCGCCGCCGAGCTTCTCTCTCACTCGTAGAGCCTCTTCGAGCGCATAGCCGTCTGACTCGCTGACCTCAAAAGACAAATCGCCTTCTTCGATCCACGTCGCTTCTTTATTGATCCGCAGGATCGCGTCCTTGTTTGCGACCTGCTTCATCATTACGATGATTTTCATTGGTAGTCAGTGGTCAGTGGTCAGTGGTCAGTTGTTCCGCCTAGCCCACGGACAACTGACAACGGGCAACTGACTATCCTTCATATCTCTTGAACAACAGCGCCGCGTTAGTTCCTCCGAACCCAAAACTATTCGAAAGCGCATATTCAACTTCCGCCTCACGTGGCTGATTCGGTATATAGTCAAGATCACAATCCGGATCTGAATTGACGTAATTGATCGTCGGCGGCAAAACTTTGCGGTGGAGACTGAGAGCGGAAAACACACCCTCGATTCCGCCGGCTGCGCCCAATAGGTGGCCAGTCATCGACTTTGTCGAGCTGACGGCGAGCTTGTACGCATGTGCGCCAAACGTCTGCCTGATCGCAAGCGTTTCGAACTTGTCGTTGTAGGGCGTCGAAGTTCCGTGCGCGTTAAT
Source organism: Chloracidobacterium sp. (assembly GCA_031370285.1). Taxonomy (GTDB): domain Bacteria; phylum Acidobacteriota; class Blastocatellia; order Pyrinomonadales; family Pyrinomonadaceae; genus PSRF01. The sequence continues at coordinate 4,141 of JANMQG010000042.1, forward strand.
ATAACCAACTTGTTCGGGCTGAATGCCGGCATCGCGGATAGTCCTCTGCATAACGCGAATTGCCCCAGAGCCTGTTTCGTCAGGCATGGTCAGATGAAACGCGTCGGCAGTCATCCCGTAGCCAACAAGCTCCGCATAGATCCGCGCGCCCCGACGCTTCGCCATTTCCAGTTCTTCCAGGATCAGGATGCCGGCGCCTTCGCCGATAACAAAACCATCGCGGTCGCGCTCAAACGGCCGGGACGCATGTTGCGGATCGTCGTTACGCGTAGACAGCGCACGCATTGACGCGAATCCGGCAACACTCATTGGCGTGATGGCCGACTCGGCGCCGCCGCAGATCATCACGTCGGCATCGCCGCGCTGAATGATCTTGAAACTATCGCCAATAGCGTGGGCGCCGGCTGAACAAGCAGTCGCGGTCGCCGAATTAGGTCCCTTGGCCCCGTAACGAATTGAAACCTGGCCCGCAGCGAGATTCACAATCGCCGAAACAATAAAGAAGGGTGAAACCCGGTCGGGTCCCTCATTCAACAGTTTCGAGTGCTCGCGCTCAATCGCCCAGAAGTCGCCGATGCCGCTGCTGATGTAAGTTCCGGCATTCTCTGCCAGCGCCGCGGGAAACTTTCCGTCTTCGGTAAGCTGGAAGCCACTGTCGGCCATCGCTTCGGTGGCAGCCGCAATGGCGTAATGAATCAAGGCGCCCATTTTGCGCGCCTCTTTCTTGGGGATGAACTTGAGCGGATCGAAGTCCTTAACTTCAGCAGCAAATTTGACCGAGAACTTTTCCGTGTCAAATTTCTTAATAGGGCCCACGCCGTTGCGGCCGCTCATGAGCGCGGCCCACGTCGTTTCCACTGAATTGCCAACCGGTGTTATCAGGCCCAACCCTGTGACAACTACACGTCGTGCCAAATCGAGGCTCCTTGGAATACAGTGAAAGGTGAAAAGTAAAAAGTGAAAAGTCAGCGTAGCCGCGCTTGCCTTTCACCTTTCACTCTTCACTGTTCACTACTTTTTGTGTTGGTCGATGTAGTTGTAGGCATCGCGGACGCTCTGGATTTTTTCCGCGTCTTCGTCAGGAATCTCGATGCCGAATTCCTCTTCAAAACGCATGACAAGTTCTACGGTATCCAAAGAGTCTGCGCCCAGGTCGTCGATGAACCGGGCATTGGGTGTTACCTCATTTTCATCCACACCTAATTCGTCGACGATAATTTGTTTGACCTTATTCTCGATTTCTGGATCGGGCATTTCGTTTTGCTCCTCTGTGATAAAAAATCTCTGACAACCTAAGAAATACCAAGGTTCGCGGCAGCGCTCTTCAGGCTGGCTGCGTCCTCGACATTAAAACACTTTACTTCACGACTGATCTGCCGCATCAAGCCAGTTAGAACTTTTCCGGCGCCAACTTCTACGAAGGTATCAACACCTTCCTTAATCAACAACTCGATCGACTCCAGCCAGCGTACCGGCGATGAAACCTGTCTAACCAGTGAATCCCTTGCTTCGGTGCCCTTTCGAATGGTCGCTGCATCAACATTCGTCACCAGTGGCACCGTTAGATTATTAAAACTCAATCCTTCAAGATCGGGGGCCAGGCGCTCTTGTGCGGGCATCATTAGCGCCGAATGAAACGGGGCGCTCACGTTCAACTTCAAAACTCGTTTCGCCCCGCCGTTTCGCAGCAACTCGCTCGCCCGGTCGACGGCTTCCGTGTTTCCGGCGATAACTACCTGGCTTCCGGAGTTAATGTTCGCCGGCGCACAAACCTGACCTTGCTCCGCCTCCAGGCACGCCTTTTCGATGTCTCTCAGGTCCGCGCCTATTACAGCAGCCATCGCGCCCGTCCCGAGCGGCACCGCTTCCTGCATGTAACGACCGCGCGATCTTACGGTTTGCACGGCAGCACTCGCCGGCAGCGAACGTGCCGCAAATAGTGCTGAATATTCGCCCAGGCTATGCCCCACCACGAAGTCCGGCTGGGGAAACCCTTCCGACTCCATCGTGCGTAGGGCCGCAGCAGACACGGCGAAAATCGCAGGCTGGGTATTCTCCGTTAGTTGCAGATCTTCCGGAGACCCTGCAAAGCACAGTCGCGAAACGGAAAAATGTAGGGCGTCATCAAGTTCTTCAAAGAGCCGCGCCGCAACGGGGAAATTCTCTACCAGATTCTTCCCCATTCCCGGATGTTGTGATCCCTGCCCGGGAAAAATGTACGCAAGCGACATAAAAGTAAATCGTAAATAGCAAATCGTAAATAGTCGAACGCCCCAGGGTGTCTGGAAGTCTCCCGCTGATTCGAGAGGTGGTTTTCCTATTTACTATTCACCACGCACTATTCACCGCTTCTTCCTACCAGCGCACCAGCACGCCGCCCCAGGTTACGCCACCGCCGAATGAGGCCATCAGCACCAGATCGCCCGCGCGAATCCGTCCGGCTTCCACGCATTCATCGAGGGCGATAGGGATAGACGCCGACGAGGTGTTGCCGTGCATTGCTATGTTTGAATAAACGCGCTCACTCTCGACGTTAAGCTTGCTGGCCACGCCATCCGTAATTCTCTGGTTCGCTTGATGCGGAATGAAAAGTTTGACGTCAGCTGCGCTCAACCCGGCCTCTTCCAATACTTCGCGTGAAATATCGGTCATCGATCTCACTGCCACCTTGAACAGCTCATTACCCTTCATCTTAAAAAAGTGATCGCCTGCGGCCAGGGTCGCCGCCGTTGCTGGTCGTCGCGTACCACCACCCGGTGAAAAGAGTTGTTCCTCGTATCTTCCGTCTGACTTAATTCGAGCGGCCAGAATTCCACGGTCTCCGTCCATGGGTCCCAGAACGGCCGCGCCCGCACCGTCACCAAACAGAACGCAGGTATTACGGTCGGTATAATCGACGTACTGCGTAAGAATCTCTGCTCCGATTACAAGCGCATATTTTGATTGGCCTGTCCGCACCATCGTATCCGCGATCGTCAGGCTATACAGAAAGCCAGAGCAGGCAGCGACGATATCCATGGCCGCAGCCTTGTTCGCGCCCAGTTCCGCCTGGATTATGCAACCGGTTGACGGAAGAATTTGATCCGGACTGACGGTAGCGCAAAGGATTAGATCGATATCCTCTGCCTGCAAGCCGGCGCGCTCGATCGCCTGTCGGGCGGCGCGAACCGCAAACTGCGAAGTATATTCGCCCGGCGCTGCCTTGCGCCGCTGCTTGATCCCGGTGCGACTCGTAATCCAGTCGTCAGACGTTTCGACCATCTTTTCCAGTTCGGCGTTCGTCAGAATGCCTTCCGGATAAGAGTGCCCCGTGCCCAGAATCCCCGCGCGAATATTTCCCATCAATTCCTCGATTGCTTATTTGTGGCCGGTAAATACTATCCACTGCCCCCCGGAAAACCAAGCAGCGCGACCACGATGTAGTTTAGAGTCCAAGCTTTAACTTGACGTCCAGCAAAAGCACAACCTGAAGGTTGAACTCTGAACTACTTGCGCCATGTTCAAGCAAGCGCGTGCCGCGCGTTCGTTTCCGCAATTCCCTTTTCGATGCGCTCCCCGGCGCGGTTTTCGGAAAATTCCTTGACGCTGCGTATTGCGTTTCGAATTGCCCGCGCATTCGAACTCCCGTGACCGATCACTACTATTTTCCGCACTCCAAGCAGTGGGGCGCCGCCGTGCTCGGAGTAGTCAAGTCGCTTCTTGATGTTGCGAAACGCCGGCTTCGCGAGCATTGCTCCGGCCTTGGTCACGGCGGAGGCAGTAAGCTCACGTTTGATCATTGACAACATTGCGTCTGTCAACCCCTCAGAGAGCTTAAGCATGACGTTTCCGGTAAAGCCGTCGGTCACGATCACATCGACTGCGCCGGAAAAGACGTCGCGCCCCTCAACGTTTCCCATGAAATTGAGGCTCGTCATTTCGCGCAGCAGCGGAAACGCTTCCTTGGTCAAGTCGTTTCCTTTAGCTTCTTCCTCACCGATGCTCATTAGTCCGACGACGGGATAAATGGTGCCGAGAACAGCCCGAGAATAAGCGTCGCCCATGATAGCAAACTGAACGAGGTGCTCAGGCTTGCACTCGGAATTAGCGCCAACGTCCAATAGCAGCGTCGGCTTGGCTGATTTCGTGGGGATAAGTGCGGCGAGTGCCGGACGATCAACCCCGGGCAACATGCCGATAACCATTTTCGCGGTGGCCATTGCGGCGCCTGTATTACCCGCCGAAACGAAGCCGTCAGCTTTTCCGTCAGTCACCAGACGCGTACCGATTCTCAAAGAGCTCTTCTTCTTGCGTCGCACGGAAGCCATGACTGGCTCGCCCATGCCGATCACTTCGGCGGCTGCAACGAGTTCGATTCCACGGTCGCCGTCCCCACGCCAACCGCAGCGTTTCAACTCCGGTTCCAGCTTCTCCGGCTGCCCGACCAGGATTACCGTAACCCCGAGATCGCGTGCCGCGGCCAACGCTCCGTCGATCTCTGCGTGCGGCGCGTGGTCGCTACCCATCGCGTCGAGAACGACTTTTCCCGTAAGACGGGCTTCATCCTTCGACTGAGTTCGCACAGACGATAGCTCTAATCAGGTTAAGTTTGTTCTACACGCACAACTTGCCGGTCTTTGTAGTAGCCACACTTCGGGCAGACGCGGTGTTGCAGGCGAGGCTCCTGGCAATTGGGACAGAGGGTTGTCTGCGGAGCCCGCAGAGCATCATGTGCGCGGCGTTTGCCGCGGCGAGCTTTTGAATGTCGTCGCTTAGGATTTGGCATAATTACTCCGATTCGTAAATGGTCAATGGTAAATGGTCAATGTTAGAAGGCGGGAACGCGACCTTCCGCGTCCATTTACCATTCACTATTTACTACTTACCAGTTTCTTCAGTCCCGCCCAGCGGGGATCAACTTCCTGGGCTTCACACCCGCACTCGGTCGAATTCTTGTCCAGGCCACAAACAGCGCACATCCCTTTGCAGCTTTCACCGCAAAGAACATGATCGGGTACGGCCAGCAGCAACTCTTCCGCTACCAGTTCGTCGATATCAATCGCTTCCCCGTCGAAAACCGAGAGATCCAAATCCGCTTCAGTGAGCTCAACGGCCTGCTGTACCCGGTAATCTTCAGCCGTCACATACTCAAGCTTGAAATGCGAATCGATCGGCAGCTCGACTAACTTCAGACAACGGTCACATTCAACCTGCACTCGCCCCGTAACACGTCCGGTTACATGTACTCGACGGCCCTTTTGGCGAATTCCTCCGGAGACTGCAGGCGCCTCGAGCAGGCTCGCC
>JANMQG010000050.1:0-20709 GCA_031370285.1 Chloracidobacterium sp.
GTTCTCGATTTCGCTGCGCACGACTACGCCAACCTAAACCCAGCTCTAAAGGGCAAACTCGAAACGATTGTTAGCTCGTTTGTCTCTGTCTCGAGTTTTTCGACTGACTTGTTTCTGGGGTTTTTGGCGAAGGAGATTAACAACTTCGTTCACAACCTGGCCGAACAGAGCGGCGGTCCGGAACTCCTTTGTAGCGCAGCTCTGTGCCTGGTAAGCGGTGACAGCCTTTCTTATTTCCTTCGCGGCGATACGAGAATCAGTGTTCTCAACGGCGGACATCTGCAGCCAGTAGGCGGTGACGCGCTCGCTGAGGGTGAGCAGGAGAATAGGGTATCGAAACAACTTGGAGCTGAGAACCTCGAAGCGCCAGTGAGTGATCAGGTTCACGCCTTTACGCTTCAGGACGACGACGTTGTCCTCGTCATGACGCGAGGCGTGGCCGAAGCACTTGAGAGTCAGGAGTTACCCGCCGATCTCTGGAACTTGCGCGAGTCAGATTCGCAGTCGCTTTGTGATTCGCTAATGAAAGCCAGCGCTGCTAGTCGCGCAGACTGCACCCTGGTTGTAATAAGTGGACCGTACGAGCGACCGGTAGAACCTGGGCTGGCAGAGTTAAGTAAGTCGATTGCCTCGCTCGAAGCAAGGCTAAATGCGCTGACGGAAAGCGAACAGCGAAGGAATCTGGATGTGGGGCGTTTGGAGATGAGCGCCGGAGCCCAATTCGAGCATCAGTTTGGTGAGCAGGTCGCGGAGCTTAAAGACTACTTGAGGACCAAAGCAGCCACGATCGATCTTCTGGAGCTCGACGAGAAAGTAAAAACCCTGGGCGCAACGTTGGCCGGCAAAGCAGACACGGCGGCAGTGCTTGGACTACAGCGGGATGTTCTGAAGCTTGGCCTGATTTCAAATGCAACCGCCCCAAACGAAACGGTCGCAGCGGCTGAGCCGTCGATACTGCCGGCAGCAGCGGCCAAGCCTGTCGACAGCGGTCGGGGCCAAATTCCAATTTCGGCTCAAGCGAGGCATCCGGAAACAGCATTCACCCTTAAAGCCGCACTAATAGTTCTCATTATTTCGCTGGCTGCCGGTTTTGTTGGCGGCTGGTTAGGTTCGCGTCGCAGCAGAATGGGCCCTGAGGCGTGGTCGGTGAAGACATCGGGGAATCAAATTACAATTGGCCGGACGGACGTGACGAACGGTGGGAACGTGACCTTAACTGTGGTCGAACCTTTGAAGTCGGCCGGCGAGCAAACGTTTTCATCGTTCGCTGACGTCCAGCGATACATCGATACGATTACCAGCCCCGCAACTTCGCCTGCCCAAACAAGTCAAAGCAGTCAGCCGACGCCTTCAACAGATAGTCAAGCGTCCGCTGCGGTCACAGAAATTACCGTGAAGCCCGGTGACTCATTAAAGAAACTTGCCCAACTCTACAATGTTACCCCCGAGAAACTCATGGAGCTGAACCCCGGCATCGCGAACTGGTCGCTGCTACAGATCGGGCAAAAGATTGTTGTGCCTTCGCCCACTGCAACTCCAACTCCAACGCCAGCACCACCGTCGCCAGGTCTCTCGGTGCCAGCCGACCAGTTACCAGCTCGGCCACACAACTGAAGCCACAGTGGGGCCAGGCGATTGGTTTAACGAACTTGCTCGTCACTTCAACACGACCGCCGAGCATCTCAAAGGACTCAACCCCCACATGAACTGGCCTCGGATAGAGAGCGGGCAGAAAGTTCTGGTGCCCACCCCCGGGTGGCTGAGAATCGCGGAACCCGAGCCAGACACACTTCTAATCCGCCTCACGTTAAGCGGAAGCAGACTTCAAGGTTCCTGGGTGTGGATGAATCGAGCGCGGAATCGATTGCGGATTATGGGCTGCTGAGCGCTTCGGTAGGGAAGTCTCTTTTTGCGGCTCTGGATCCTCGCTTAAGGTTCGAGTAAGCCCTTCTTAATATTTCGCTGCCAAGCCTCGTAGTTCCTCACGCGGCGCTTCGCCTGTTTGCGCGTGAGTCTCAACTCCTGCGCCACTGTGTCGATGCGCGCAGTGCGGTCTTTCTTCTTGTCGTAACGATCGCCTGGAGCTCGGAGGTAGATTTCGTAGGCACGGGTCCATTCCGACTTAACGTCGGCAGTCGCCTGCTTGCCACGTTGTTCTGGCATATGTTGTTCCTTCGTTAGTTTTGCCTGGATTCTAGCAGTGAAGTCGGTTGAGGGGTAGCAGAAATTTTTTCCAGGGCGGGCGGGCAGACCCCTGGCTGAAGTAATTTCGGCTTGAGATTCATATCCGCATGGAGCAACGCTCCCCCAAGATCTCCGGAAGAAGCGTTGTCCTCTGTGGACAGTGGTCTGACGTTACGGCCAGGGCTCTTTAAGAAACCAGCGCCACAAAAAGCGCCGAAGTTTCCATCCTGTTTGAACCACAAGGACCTTGATGCGTTGTGCTCGAGCCTACGACGACAAGGTCTACTAACTCTTCGGGCAGTGAAGGTTGCTGCTATACAGCTCTACGACCCGATACCAGATTGATGATGAACACAATCAGCGCGATGACCAGCAGCAGATGAATTAATCCCCCGCCGACGTGACCAATGAATCCGAGCAACCAAAGCACTAGCAGAATCACAAGAATCGTCCACAGCATGGGCTCTCTCCTTTGTAAATAACCTTCAGCCTGTAATTGTTAGAACAACCTGGTAGGGAGCAATGATCATACCATGCTGGAGCGAAAGTTTGCAGGCGCCAAAGAATGCCCGGAAACTCACCTGTTGGCTGTAGTTGAACCTTGGGGTGGGTCGTTATTGTGGAATTCTAACCACAGTGACGTGCATTAGAAGCATTCGCTTCCAATTCGGCACATCCCCGGAATTGTGCGAATTCGGTTCAACCCCTTCGAACCGAGGTCCCAGTCCAGGCCCCGGGGTAATTGGGAAGACTCGTCGCAAACTCCCGAAAAAAGGACTGATTGGACCTTTACCTACTAGTTCACGTCTAACCAAATACCGCCGTTGTGGGAGCGAGACTCCGCCAACAGCAACGCCCAAAAAGGTCTTGACAAATTGGGCAACTGTAACTATATTGGTTACAGACGATTAACCTAGTTTTATCAATTATGTCAACCAGCAGCCGGTTTGCAGTCGCAGTTCATGTCCTCACGCTGATGGCGTGGGCCGACGACGAACCTCTCAAATCGGAACATGTAGCCGAGAGCGTCAACACGAATGCGGTTGTCATTCGGCGAATGCTGTGCGAGTTGGCGGAGTCGAAGCTTGTAGTTTCGCAGTCAGGTGCGATGGGCGGTTCCAAACTTGCACGTGAGCCAGAACAGATTACGTTGCTGGACATCTACCAGGCCGTTGAGAGCCGGGGCGTGTTTTCGTTGCACCGTCATCCTCCAAATCGTCATTGCCCGGTTGGGGTAAATATCGGAACTGTGCTTAACCAGGTGCTGGACGAAGTAGACACGGCGGTTGAGAGCGTGCTGGCCAACATCACGATAAAGGATGTTGTCTCGCGCTTGCAGCCTTGCGTCAGCACTGCGGTGAGCAAGCGGAAGCAGGTGGGGAAAGAGCAGGTGGTGGCGGCCGGAAACTAGTATTCCGCCGGATTCGTATGATTACTGCGGTGCCCGGGAGAATTGAGAGTTCAGTAGAGAGTTGCCGCGGCGAGATGGCTCTTTACATCGAAGCAAGTCTCGCATGAAAGGACGGTCTTCAATTGAGTAGGCTTCAGAAAGATTCTGATGGGGTTGAGCCAATAGATTCGGTTAAGCCGAATTTTTCCGGTGCTCATGAGGAACTCCTGGAAGATGCAGTATCGATCGAGGATATCGATGAGGTTTTGGAGAAGCTGGCGACTGCCGGCATTTCAGGAAATGAAACTGACGAGCCGGTAATCGGGGATGCTTCCTCTTCTGCGGCGCAGGCTGAAGACGACGACGCAGGCCCTGAAGAGATGGAATTAGACCTGTCGGCGGGTGAGTTGGATAAGACTTCGGATCCGGTTCGCGTTTACATGCGCGAGATGGGGGTGGTCCCACTTCTCAAGCGAGAGCAGGAAGTCTCCATTGCCAAGAGGATTGAGTGGGGACAGAGGCGCGCGCAAAAGGGAATCACACGCTCGCCGATGGCCGTTGCAGAGTTGTTGAAAATTGGCGTGGAGTTGGAAGCGGGAACGATCGGTATCCGCGACGTGGTCGTTTTTTCGGATCAGATGGAAACCGAGGAGCACGAGGATAAGACCGAGGAGTATCTGACGTGGACGATCGAGGGCATTGGCAACATTCGCAAGCTCTACAGGCGCGGTCTTAAAGAACTGGGTCAACTCAACGCGGAGCAAAAGCTGCGACGCGCGAAGGGATCGAAGAAATTAACTCGGCTGCGGCGCAAGGTTGCGCGTACGCGCCTCGAGATCGTGCATGAGATCAGTCTGCTGCACTTAAAGGAAGCGATAAGGCAGCGTTTGATTGCCGCGATCGCCACAATGCATCGAGAGACGCGTACGCTTGAGCGTGAGATTGAAGCCAACACGGTGAAGCTCACCAAGAAGCGCATCAAAGCGGACGAAGTCAAAGAGCTAAAGAAACTGATATCCGCAGGCAAACGTCGGCTGAAAGATATTGAGGCCGAACATCACGTTTCGCCACTCGAGATCAAACGTTCACATCAGATGATTGTGACCGGCGAAGCCCAGGCCGCGCAGGCCAAGCACGAGCTGACCGAGGCCAATTTGCGCCTGGTAGTTTCCATTGCCAAGAAGTATCAAAACCGCGGCTTGCAATTTCTCGACTTGATTCAGGAGGGCAACCTCGGGTTGATGAAGGGCGTGGATAAGTTTGAATGGCGCCGCGGCTACAAATTCTCGACGTATGCGACCTGGTGGATTCGGCAGGCCATCACGCGTGCGATTGCTGATCAGGCACGAACGATCCGTATTCCCGTGCACATGATTGAAGTGATCAATAAGTTGAGAAACACCTCGCGGGAGCTGGTGCGCGAGCTGGGGCGCGAACCAACTACTGAAGAAATAGCCAAGAAGATGGGCATGTCTGTCGAGAAGGTAAGCAAGGCGCGCAAGCTGGTGCAACAACCGGTCTCGCTGGAGACGCCAATCGGCGAAAGTGGAGATTCGCAACTCGGGGATTTGATCGAAGACAAATCGAGCACGAGTCCCGCCGAGCGAGTGATAACTTCAAACCTGCGGGAGATTACCGGCGACGTGCTGCAAACTCTGAGCCCGCGCGAAGAACGTGTCATTCGCATGCGCTTCGGGTTGGACCGGGAAGGGCACGAGCGCACGCTCGAAGAGGTCGGGCAGGATTTTAATGTCACGCGCGAACGTATTCGTCAGATTGAAGCCAAGGCACTGAGAAAGCTTCGCCATCCCTCGCGAGCACGTGTTCTGAAGAGCTTCATCGAAGGGCAACGGCAATAAGTTGAGTAGGACGGACTTTCCAGTCTGTCCCTGGCAATGGCTGACAGGCAGGAACGCCTGTCCTTTATGACAATCAGGGTAGAGGAGATTCATAATGAGCGAGAAAGTTCCGAGTGTGACAGACAGTTCCTTTGAGAAGGATGTGCTGCAAGCAAGCAAGCCGGTGCTGGTAGATTTCTGGGCGGCATGGTGCGCGCCCTGTCGCATGCTGGCGCCGACGATTGACGCTATTGCCGAGCAGTTTGGCGAGAGCGCCGGCGTCGTCAAAGTGAATGTAGACGACAACACGTCAACCGCACAACGCTATGGCATAAAGGGAATTCCGACTTTGATTCTCTTCAGCGCCGGCAAAGAAGTGGAGCGCGTAGTGGGGGCGACCAGCAAAGAGTCGATCTCACGAATGATCGAGAAGCACGTCAGTGTCCCGGCTACTAGTTAGGGCGTTAACTGCTATATCTTCTGCGACGAGGTGAAAGAGGGTACCTAATCGGGACCCTTTTTCTTTTGGGTCCCGACGATTCCTCTGCAGCTCTATTGGTGGCTCCGGAGAGAGATATCCGCAGAGGCTGGGAATCCATTTTGATGGCTGCTATCATTGCCGGCGGAATCCCCAGAAAACGATCCCAGCCAAGCGAATCTCGGAGTCAAGCTTGCGTGCGCAACTCAAATCTGTGAATTACTTAATACTCATGCAGCTTACGAAAAACGTCTCCATCAACCGCTTTCGAAAAACACCAAAAAGTAACTGAAAGTAAGAGGATTAGCCGAATGAAAAAAATCTTTGCTGGTCTCCTGGTTCTCCTCCTATGCGCGTTCGTCGTGGCAGCGCAGAAAGTGCCGGCGCAGGAAGTAGTTCTCGACAACGGGATGCGCCTGCTCCTGGTTCCGCGCAAGGGCGATCCCAACGTCGCAGCGGGATGGATAGCTCGCGTCGGCTCAGTCAATGAGCGGCCCGGCATCACCGGCCTCTCTCATTTATTCGAGCACATGATGTTCAAGGGTACCCACGCCATCGGCACTAAAAACATTGACGAAAACTTGAAACTCATTAAAGAGATGGATGAGGTGCGCGCTGAACTCCGTCGGGAGGAACAGGCGCTCATTCTTAAAGCGCGGCTGGGCGAAATTGCGAACGCTAAAGACCCGCAATTCCGCTCCGACCGACATAAGGAACTGCTCGCCAAGTTCAACGATCTGACCAAGCGCGAAAAAGACTTGATGGTCAAGGACGAGTTTGACCGCATCTACACCACGGCGGGCGGCTCCGGCATGAACGCCGGAACGAGCAACGACTTCACGGTTTATTTCATTAACGTTCCCGCCAATAAGTTGGAGCTGTGGTTCTGGATGGAATCCGATCGCTTGCGCAACCCGGTCTTCCGCGAGTTTTATTCCGAGCGCGACGTAGTGCACGAAGAACGGCGGCTGCGCACGGACAGCACGCCTACCGGGAAGTTCAACGAACAGTATGACTCGATGTTTTGGCAGTCGTCTCCATATGGCTGGCCAGTCGTCGGCTGGCCGAGCGACTTGGAAGGCATCACGCGCGAAGAAGCGCTCGATTACTTCGCAGTGAATTACGCGCCAAATAACCTGACTGCCTGTCTGGTCGGTGACATTGATCCGGCCCGAGCCAGAGAACTTGCTCAACAATACTTCGGCCGTCTCTCGCGTGGCCCGAGACCACCCGAACCCGTTCGCACGAGTGAAATGCCGCAACTCGCAGAGAAGCGCATGATCGCTTACGCGGAGACAGTTCCGCAGGTGCGCATCCGCTACCACACGGTTGCGGAAGGACATCCCGATGATTTCGTCCTGGATATTCTTGGCAGCCTGCTCAATGGTCGCACCGGTCGACTCTACAAGTCGCTGGTGTTGCAACAGAGCGTTGCCAACAGCGCAAGCGCTGGTCAGGACTCGCGAAAGTATGAAGGTCTGTTTGAAGTGAGCGGAGTTGCCAAGCCCGGCAAGACTCCGGAAGAAGTGGAACAAGCTCTTTATAAGGAGCTGGAGAGACTGCAGAAGGAATTGGTTGACGCGAACGAGTTGCAAAAAGTGAAGAACCAATATGCGGCGAATAGTTTTCGCGGCATTCAGTCAAACTTTGGCTTGATGGTTCAGCTCCTGGTGCGCGACGGCAACCGTGGTTGGGAGACAATCAACACGGATCCCGCCCACCATCAAGCCGTTACGCCGGAAGACATCCGCCGGGTCGCAAACACTTACTTCAAACCTGAGAACCGCACAATTGCAGTCTACTACACGAAGAAGGCGGCGGGGGCGGCAGACCCGGCGCTTGCCGGTCTGACCGATGAGGAGAAGGGACAGATTGGCCAGATGAAGGCCATGCTCGCGCAAGCGAAACCTGAACAGCTCAAAATGATGCTTGGGGGTATTGACCAAAGGGCTGGGTCCGCCCCGGCAGACAAACAGAACTTTTTCAAGGTGGTAAAAAAAATGCTGGAAGATCGTCTCAAGGAACTCGAAGGAGGTAAGCAGTAGTCATGAGAAATCGCATGAAGAACAGCAAGATGCTTTCAGCACTTCTGGCACTGGCCATCTTGACAGTATCGCCCATCAGTCTCATCGGACAGACGCAGCAACAAATTCCTGCCCACCCTCGGGAGTTGAAATACTCGAAGCTTAGCTATACGCCGCCCAAGCGTGAGCAGTCTCGTCACGTGCTTTCGAATGGCGTAGTAGCTTACCTCGTGGAAGATCACGATCTGCCGCTGGTGAACGTCTCGACCCTCGTCCGGACCGGCACTTACCTCGACCCGGCGGGCAAAGAGGGTTTGGCATCGCTTACCGGCGCGCAAATGCGAGCGGGAGGAACGAGCTCGAAAACGGCGGAAGAGTTTGATGAAGCGTCAGACTTCCTGGCGGCAAACATTTCAAACTCCATCGGCGCCACCCAAGGCAACGCGAGCGTGAACTTGCTGGCTAAGGATGTCGATCAGGGATTGGGACTCTACTTCGATATGCTCAAAAACCCGGGCTTTCAGGAAGATCGGATCAAGCTTGCGAAGAGCCAGATACTGCAGAATATGGAGCGGCGCAATGACCGCACCGACGCCATCGAGGGCCGCGAGTGGGGGCGTCTGATGTATGGGGAGCACTTCTCCACCAGAGAATCAACCAAAGCCTCAATCGAAGGCATAACGCGCGAGGACATGATCGCTTTCCACCAAAAGTACTACCAACCGGGCGGCTTTATTTTCGCAGTCTCGGGCGACTTCAACACCAAAGAGATGCTTGCCAAGCTCGAGGCAGCGATGAAGGGCTGGCCAGTCAACAAGGAGGCAGTGCCCGCCGTTCCAAAACCGTCGGCGGTGCCGGTTGCGGGTGTTTACACGGTGCACAAGGCTGACGTGAACCAGGGTCGCGTGAGCATAGGACACACCGGCGCACTGCGAAGTAACCCTGACGCTTACGCCCTCGAGATTATGAACGACATTCTGGGTGGCGGCGGCTTCACTTCGCGCATCATGTCGCGGGTGCGTTCGGATGAAGGTCTGGCCTACAGCGCGGGTTCCAGCTTCGGGATGGGTGTCTATTACCCCGGCGTCTTCCGCGCGGCCTTCCAGTCTAAGAACCTGACAACGGCGCAGGCTATAGACATCGTCATGGAAGAGATCAACCGGGTGCGCACAACAAAAGTCTCAGCGGAGGAGCTCGAGACGGCCAAGAATTCGGCTGTCGAAGTGTTCCCGAGAATCTTCGCCACCGCGGGACAGGTAGCCGGCACGTTCGCGGCTGATGAGTATACGAAGCGCCCGGCCGACTACTGGTCGACTTACCGTGATCGCATCGGAGCAGTTACCGCTGACGACGTGCTGCGGGTAGCACAGAAATATCTCCAGCCGGATAAGCTGGTCGTGCTCGTTGTTGGAAATATCGATGAAATCTCCAAAGGCAATCCTGATAAGCCGGAACATTCACTGGCGAAGCTCGCTAAGAATGGACAGATTCGGCGCATCCCATTGCCCGACCCTCTGACAATGGTCTATCCGAATACGCAGTAGGTTCGTCGTAAGACATTCGACAGGCAGGAATGCCTGTCCTACAAGATGGGCGGCGGGATCTGAAGTTTGACCTCGCCGCCCAATTTTCTTTCAGGACTACTAATTCGCTGGGCCTAGAGCCGGCAGATCAAGAGTTCGCGCTCGTAGATAGCCTCAGGTGGCAGGCGGTCGTGCAAATCGAGAAAGAGTTCTTCGTGTCCGAGTACTTCGTTGCGCCAGGCGGCGCGGTCGAATGCCTGCAGAGCATCGAACTTATCCCTGGGGAAGTCGAGACCTTGCCACTCGACGTCCTCATAGTGAGGCACCCAACCGATCGGCGTCTCCTTACCCAGCGCGCGGCCACGTGAGCGATCCACGATCCACTTCAGCACGCGCATGTTTTCGCCGAAGCCGGGCCACATGAATTCGCCCTGCTCGTCTTTACGGAACCAGTTCACATGGAAGATGCGCGGCGTCTCGCTGAGTGAACGCTGCATTCGAATCCAGTGCCGGAAATAGTCGCCCATGTGGTAACCGCAGAACGGCAACATGGCCATTGGGTCACGGCGTACCTTGCCGATTGTTCCGGCCGCAGCGGCAGTCATCTCTGAGCCCATGGTGGCGCCAGCGTAGACGCCCGCGCTCCAGTTGAACGCCTGATAGACCAGCGGCATCGTGGTAGCGCGACGGCCGCCAAAGATGATCGCGCTGATTGGCACGCCGTTGGGATCTTCCCAGGCTGGATCAATCGTTGGACACTGCTTCGCCGGCGCGGTGAAGCGTGCATTCGGATGAGCGGCCTTCGCTCCAGTCTCTTTCGCGATTTGTGGTGTCCACTGGTTGCCTTGCCAGTCGAGACACTCGGCAGGCGGTTCGTCAGTCATGCCTTCCCACCAAACTCCACCTTCCGGCGTGAGTGCGACGTTGGTGAAGATGCTGTTCGTGGCGAGCGTCGCCATCGCGTTCGGGTTCGTCTTTTCCGACGTGCCAGGCGCAACTCCAAAGAAACCAGCTTCGGGATTAATGGCCCGCAGCAGACCGTTTTCGTCCGGCTTGATCCAGGCGATGTCGTCTCCCACTGTCCAAACTTTCCAACCCTCAAATCCAGCGGGCGGAATCAACATGGCGAAATTTGTTTTGCCGCAGGCACTCGGAAAGGCGGCGGTCACGTAAGTCTTCTCGCCCTTCGGATCTTCCACGCCGACGATCAGCATGTGTTCCGCCATCCAGCCCTCGTCGCGCGCGATGTTGGAAGCGATGCGCAGCGCGAAACATTTCTTGCCGAGTAGCGCGTTGCCGCCATAGCCGGAGCCGTAAGACCAGATCTCGCGCGTTTCCGGAAAATGAACGATGTACTTCTCCTTGTTACAAGGCCAGGGCACATCCTTTTGACCCGAAGCCAGCGGAGCGCCGACCGAATGCATGCATGGCACGACGCGCTTCGCGTCCTTATCGATCTCCGTATAGATAGGCAAACCGATGCGCGCCATGATGCGCATGTTGACCACGACGTATGGCGAATCAGTCAGTTGCACGCCAATCTGCGACATCGGCGAACCGATCGGTCCCATGCTGAATGGCAGGACATACATCGTGCGTCCGCGCATTGAACCCTGAAAAAGTTCTTTGAGTTTTCGCCGCATCTGGTACGGCTCTTTCCAGTTGTTCGTCGGACCGGCGCCATCTTTCGAAAGTGAGCAGATGAAGGTACGGTCCTCGACACGAGCGACGTCGCTTGCATCCGACCGCGCGTAGTAGCAACCCGGCCAGAGTTCTTCGTTGAGTTTGATGAAGGTGCCGCCCGCGACCATCTGCACTTTGAGTGTTTCGTCCTCTTCCGCCGAGCCATCCACCCAGTGGACTGCAGCGGGTTGCGTGAGCTGCGCCATTTTCTCAACCCACCGCAAAAGGTGTTCGTTGCTACTCAAGGGAACGGAGGAGTCGCGACTTGCTACTGCACCGACCGTCGCGGCAGTTGCACTGTCATCATGGAGAATAGTCATCAGTAGGGCCTCATTATTTAGTAAGTTTGGAGTCGTTGCCTTCGCCTACATTTTGACCGCACTGAACGCGAAAGGCAACAGTGGCATTAATGTCCGATAAGCTTAGGAGACTCTGAACAAGTTCCTTTGACGCGTAGCGTCGACATGACTTTAGCCCGGCGTTTCAACGCCGGGAAGGGGACAGCGAAAAATCTCCGCGTCGCGTAGCGACGCCCAGAAATAAGGATTCAACCGTCGCAATGCGACGAAAAGACTCTACTCGGTTACTACTCCCGGCGTTGAAACGCCGCGCTAAATTCAATTGCCGCTACGCGGCACTCTTACACTACTCCGCCACGCTTTCCAAGAGACTCCAGAATTCTGGCAGCGACACTGCTACCGAATTTGCCGCGCCTTCGATTTGAGACGGCCCGTTCGCGGACAACGCTGCCACTGCGCAACCCATTGCAATGCGATGGTCGTTAAATGATGAAAGGTGAGCGCCGTGTAACTTCCCGTTGCCTTCGAGGTGCCAACCATCGGCTTGCTCCTCTATGCGCGCGCCCATGCGAGCGAGATTCGTAACGGTGGCGGTAACGCGATCCGATTCCTTAACGCGCAACTCGCCGGCGTCGCGCAACCTCATCTCGACACCAAGGCTGGCCGCGAGGAAGGCCAACATAGGTAGTTCGTCTATCAGGTTTGAAACCGCCGCGCCAGAAACTTCGAGCTTGCGCGGCTCTGGCAATGCGACGCCGCGAATGCGAAGCGAACCCACGGGCTCCCCACCTTCCAGCCGCTCATCCGCCACAGTTATGTCTGCGCCAATCGTGCTAAGAATTGAGAGAAAGGCTGTGCGGGTAGGATTAAGCCCGACATCGCGAATGAAAAGATCCGAACCGGGAAGGGAAACGGCGGCAGCGACGAAGAACGCAGCGGAAGAAATGTCTCCGGGGATGAACAGCTTGCGGGGGTGCAGTTCAGCGCCGCCCTGAATGCTGAGCTTGTTTCCGTTTTGTTCAACCGGTGCTCCAAACTCACGCAGCAGACGCTCAGTGTGATCGCGCGTTTGGGCCGGTTCCTCGACTGTCGTGATTCCATCAGCTGCGAGCCCTGCCAGCAGCACTGCGGATTTGATCTGGGCGCTGGCGATCGGCAACTGATAGTGAAGCGGACGCAATGGGCGGCGCCCAGTGATGCGTAGCGGCGCACAGCCGTTGGGTTCTAGCTCAACCTTAGCTCCCATCAATCGCAGCGGCTCGGCGACTCGCAGCATCGGACGACTCAGCAGGGACTTGTCACCGGTGATCGTCGTCGCAAACGGTTGTCCCGCAAGAATGCCCGCGAGCAGTCGCATGGTCGAGCCCGAGTTTTGAGCGTTCAGGATTTGTTCAGGCTCCTGGAAACCTGAAGGCCCTGCCCCCATGATCGCAACAGTGGAATCATTCCTCACGACGCGTACGCCGAGCGCCTGCAGGCAATCCAGCGTGGCCGCGCAATCCTCGGCCGATGAAAAGTTTTCCAGAATTGATTCACCGCGAGCCAGCGAGGCGATCATCGCGGCGCGATGTGAGATGGATTTATCTCCCGGCAAACTCAGCTCGCCGCGGAGCCAACTGAGGGGAGATACGGCCACCGCGTCGTTATTTGCATCAGTGCTGTCAGGGTTGTTAGTCACAGTCGTCGCAAACAAGGTCAATCCTCGGGGGCTAACCATGCCGCGCTGACTGGCTTCGGCGATGTCCCACGGTCATTGTCTTCTCATCTCATCCTCATTGGAGCTCATTCTTAAAGTTGCCGGGCTGGGATTGTTTTTGTCGTACTCTGCTCCCAGGAACGCGAGTTTGATTTTCCTGCCGTCGGTATAACTAAAAATCACGGTGTAGTTTCTTACCTCGTATCTGCCGGATCCGGGGGTGAATGCCGGGTTCAAACAATCAATGTATTCGTGATACAAAACTTTCAAAGCCCCATGTCATTAAACCTTCCGTCGGCGGTGAAAGTGATCAGAGTAATTAACTATCGCGTTCAGCACCGCGCCCAGGTCCAGAGAAACTAGACAGTGCCACGTTCGACAGGAATCAACAAGAATAAGCGGGATGGCTTGGAGCCATGTAACGCAGTTGAGTGATGTGGCGCAAGCGGCCTATTAAGCGACGGTTCTGACACAACCAGGATCAAAAGGTGATGCTTGGAGGTGTCATTCAAGCTATTATCTGGGACCCAATGTATTGCGTCCCCCTAAAAGGAGACCGTCTCACGAAATGAAAGTCTTGTGCATGTGTTGCGTGCTCGTATTGCTCGGAGTCCTTGTCGTCGGTTGTAGCCGAAGCACTCCTACTTCGTCCTCTCAGAATGCGCCGCGTCCAACAGCCGCGGCGGGTCCGGCACTCACGATTCGCGCGAGCGATTCTCCTGCCAACGGGGACAGCCGTGAGCCCGACCTGTACGCAACCGAGGACGGGCGGATCATATTAAGCTGGGTGGAAAAGATCGGGGAGAAGCGTTATGCGTTACGCACTGCGGCGCGAGATGCAAGCGGGTGGTCAGAGGCGCGCACCGTCGCGGAAGGCGAGAACTGGTTCGTGAACTGGGCTGACTTTCCGTCGGTCATCGCGCTGCATGACGGCTCGTTGGCCGCGCACTGGCTGGTGAAGCGCGGGACTGGGACGTACGCGTATGACGTGAACATCGCCCGGTCGAAAGATGGCGGCAAGACCTGGAGTAAACCCGTGGTGCCGCACCTCGATGGGACGAAAACCGAGCACGGATTCGTCTCGCTGATACCGTTGCCGGACGGGCGCGTGGGGGCAATATGGCTGGATGGTCGTAATCTCAAAGATGTAAAAGATGAAGACGAGCACACCGCCCTGTCCGAGAGCATGACTTTGCGTTACGCCGCGATCGATGCGGAAGGTAAACTTTCTGACGAGGCGCAACTCGACGACCGCGTGTGTGAGTGCTGCCAAACGTCAGCGGCCCTCACCAGCGAAGGCGCTATCGCAGTCTACCGCGATCGCTCACCAGCGGAAGTCCGCGACATCTATTCCGTGAGAGCCAGGGGCGATGGTAGTTGGGAGTCGCCTCGTCCCGTACGCGCGGACAACTGGGAAATCAACGGCTGCCCCGTCAATGGCCCGTCGGTCGCCGCCGACGGACGACGGGTTGCTGTTGCCTGGTTCACGGGGGCGAACGATGCGCCGAAGGTCAACCTGGCGTTTTCCGAAGATGCAGGAGCAACATTCGCGGGCCCGATCCAAGTGGACGACGGTGAAGCCACCGGGCGTGTCGACATTGTATTGCTTCCTGACGGTTCGGCCCTCGTCTGTTGGATGTCGGGAACGGCGGAAGGCGGCGCGATCAAAGTGCGTCGTATCCAAGCCGACGGCGCACTCCGTGAAGTGGCAGTCATTGCAAAAACTGATATCTCGCGTTCCAGCGGCTTCCCGCGGATGGCGCGACTCGGCGACGAAGTGCATTTTGCCTGGACGGAATTCGGAAAGCCCTCTCGCGTGCGCACGGCGACGGCAAATGTCAGTGCCTATCGATGAAGAGGACTAATCTGTGCAGCCCGGGTTCTCGAAGCGGTATGGGATAGCCGTACACTGTATGAGGCGCTGCCCCTCTCCCAAAAGCCTCGAACACTATATAAAGCAAGTTTCCTGGCAAGGTATAGGCCTTGCCCTCGTCAAGTCGGCTCCCGCAAGTGTGTTTGAATATGACTGCTGGTTTAGACAGTTCCAGCGCTTTTTAGAATAAGGAGATAAGACATGACGATCACTATCGGAAGATATGTTTCCAGGTTGGGCGCATCCATCTTGGGCGCGACCCTTTTGCTCGGCGCTGGTTCGACTGCCTTCGGCCAGGGCGGCTACTACGGCAATGATAACTACCATCCGCAGGACGGTGATCATCAGCACCGAGAGAAGAAAGCTGACAAGCGACATCAGAAGAACGAGAGAGAGGCGCTCAAGCAGCATCAGCGGGATGAGCGTGAGAGGTACGGCAACGACAGCGATCTGCGTGATCACCAGCAGCAGGAACGCGAGGACGTGAGACAACACCAGCGCGACGAGAAGAATCGCCGCAAGGCTCACCAACGCAGCGAGCGCGACGGCAGGTACGACAACGACGAATATTACGACCGTGATGGTCGCCGCAATGACGGTTATAACAATGACGGCTACGGCAACGGTGCTGATGTTCGCCAGGTCGCGTTAGAGCGTGGCTACCAGGAAGGCATCCGCGCCGGGCGTGATGACCGCTCGCGTAATCGGGGCGCTCGCTACGAAGATAATAGTGCGTACCGCAATGCGACCGCCGGCTACGATAACCGCTACGGTAATATCGACGCCTATCGCAGCAGCTTTCGCGAGGGCTTCCGACAGGGCTACCAGGAGGGTTACAACGGCCGCTACAGTAATGGAAGCGGAAGAAGTAATAGCATCGGCAATATCCTCGGTGGAATTTTCGGCCGGCCGTAATTTGTCTAGGGGAAATGCCCTTCGATTCAATGGTCCGACGAGATAAGAGTTATCTTGCCGGGCCATTTTTTTACTACAGTCTACAAGCCGCTCACATACCTATTTTTTTGCGTTGTCGAGTTAGCGTTGCTTGAAGCTTCTTACTGCCTGGTTCCGATCTGCGTTCGAGGCGCCTCTTGCCGGCTATCTCGGGAAGCGGTCGCGGTATTCACCAGAGATGATGAACGCCTTGACCATTTCCGCCTGTTCAAAGTTTCCATTGAACTCGTTCAGTTTGTTGAGGCAGAATGCGTAGCCGCTCTCATCCGGATCACGACGCAGGTAGCCAAAGTATTCCATCATCACAAACGTTTCATTGAACTTCGCGTTTACGAAGCGTTGGTTGTCCGCAAGACTCCTCAGCACGTCGGCGCGCGTCATAGTGCCCGTCAGCAAACCACTAACTAGGGCATCGCGTTCACCCAAGGTGAACGTCACGCCCGTATGGCTGATCAAGGTGGCCACATAATCTTCGTTCGACAAACTGTCGAACGCCGTACGGAAGGCCGGACGATTCACGAAGGCAGTGACAAACGCCTGCTTGTTCGCCTCGAGTTTCGCCTGCCATCCGTCACGGCCGACTACGACATCCTGCGCTACCGCGCGCGTGTCGGGCATGAACTCGGCGAAGTTAGGGCGAACCCCGTAACCTACCCGGTAGAGTCCATCAACCAGTCCTCCGGTTTGCTGGAACTCTATCGAGAGGAAGTAAGCGGCGGAGACGTTGATTGTGCGCCGCTCGCTGCACGCAGCGTCTGAGCCGCACGAAAGAATCTGATCGCTCCAGAAGTTGAAGCCGCTTTCGTCAGGCTCACGTCCCAGAAAATCGAGATAGTGCTGGCGGACGAAATATTCCGGCGTGTCTAAAGGATTGTCGAACCCGCCGCCCACCAACGTGGCGGTGAAGACAGCGTCCGTCCGGTCCGCGAGCAACGAGAAAGAACGTTCGGCTGGTGCGAATGAATAATTTGCCCGCAGCGGACTGACGATGTAAAAGCCACCCGTCTCAGCATCCGCGAATTGATAGAAGCCCTGATCATCGGTAATCGTGCGCCGTACCCCGGCACTGCCTGTCAGAGTCATCACGACACCACCGAGCGGTGCGCCGTCAGGAGTTGTGACCGTGCCGCTTATGACAGCCGGCGCAGCTGTCGGCGCGCTGCCATCGCCGATATAACGCGCAATGGCAACATTGGTTGAAGTGCTTCCGACCGCGACAATTTTCCCGTCCGTTTGCAGAGCCATCGAACTGACGAACTCGGCATTGCCGAAATCGGTAGTAATGATGCCGCCCGTTCCCCACGTGCCGTCGGGCGAACCGTTTGGATTAAAGCGACGAAGTGCAAAATCGGGGCCATTGCCGCCGCCGATGACGATTTTTCCGTTCGGTTGAATGATCAGCTTATTTGAAACGGCAAAACCGCCAAAGGTCATAACTTTGCCGTCACCGTCAAAGCTTGTATCGAGCGAGCCGTTTGAGTTGTAGCGGACGGCGGCAAAACTCTCGGATACGGTATTGTCACGGCTGAAGCCCGCCACAACGATTTTGCCGTCGGGTTGTGCGCCGACCGAATAAGCTTCGTCGCGGTCGCCTGCTATTCCGATTTGAGTGGTAACTATTCCGTCGCCGTCAAATCCACTATCAAGCGTCCCGTCGGAATTGAATCTGACAACGCCGAACGTTGTTGTGCCGTTGCTTCTCCTTGCCAGACCAACGAGGACAATTCTGCCGTCTGCTTGAACGGAAATTGCCAGAGGAACATCTTGCGATTGCGGATTGCCTAAAAGACTTGGCGTGAAAGCAAAGCCATTATTTCCAAAAGTCGGATCCAAAGAACCATCCGGATTAAACCGAAGGACTCCAAAAGCTTGAACGATCGGAGAATTTATTACATCTTCGTGATAGCGGACGGCTACCAGAATCTTTCCATCCGGCTGAATTGTCAGCGACTCTGCCAAATAGACATCGGTAAAAATCACGCCTCGGACATTGGCGATGCCGTCGTTATCAAAACTCGTATCGAGCGAGCCGCTCGAGTTGTAACGATAAACATAAGTTCCATATCCGGTAGAACCTGAAGCCCAATTTGATACAACAATTTTGCCGTCTGACTGAAGGGCGATTGAAACTCTCCCGGGATCGTTATTATTGGAAACAGTAGGGGTTGTAACCGTTCCATTATTTCCAAAACTCGCATCAATCCCGCCATCAGTGTTGTAGCGAAGGAGCCAAATGTCAAAAAGGAATGTAATTAGATTTCTCCTCCATCCCGCTACGACAATTTTGCCGTCTGATTGAATCGCGACAGAGTGCCCAGGCGAATTTCCGCAGCACGTTGTTAGTTTGCCGTCGCTGTCAAAAGTTGTATCAAGGTCGCCCGGCGTCGGTGTCGGCGTCGGAGACGGAGTTGGTGAAGGTGCAGAGAAATCTTGCGGCACATTCCAGAACCCACTATCCAGTGTGAACAGGCCGCCGCTTAGAGTGTTCGCCGCGGTGGGTTCACCCAGCGTTGCCTCCAGACTAAAGCTCCCGCCGGCGTTCGTGCCACCGCCACCGGAAATGACGTAAGGGGAAATCGGACCCAGGCCCGCGGCTACCAAATCCAAGCTTGCAAAACCATCATCGTTGTCTGACACCGCCCGGTTGTGGCCGGTGGCAATCCGCGACGCTGCTACCATCTCAGCGTTAGCCTGTTTCCCGTTTTCGGCCTGCGAATCACGCGATCCACCTGAGCCAGCCAGTGCTGCTGCGAAGAGAGCCATTAGGACGAGTAGCGCTAAGACTACGTTTCGATTGTTAGACTTCGATATCATGGTTTGGCCTCGCTGCTTGTTAGCTGGCTTCAAATCCTTAAGTGACTAGCGGGTGCCACACTTTTCAAACGAAATTCCGTTAGTTGGTAACAGTATTGCTGCCGGAGTTCGCTATCCAGATACTTGTGCCGTCAAAAGCGACTCCTCGCGGAGAATTTCCTATGGGAAACAGGCAAGGCCCGTTGACACACCCGGCACCGACCTTTGACAACTTCCCACACACGCGCCGTCGCTGGCGTACCGCTGTTGCCCAATTTTCCCTGGTAAGTGAAGGCGCTTGTCAGCGCCAGACAGCTGCCGGATGCCAGAATAATTAGCGAAAACAGCACGGCCAGGTTCTTCATGGTTTTGCCACTCCAAATCTTTTCGGATCCTTTTGAAATTTTGTCCTCTAACGAATGGGCGCGAACTGCAGGGCGCAATGAATGAAATGTGGGCAGCCGCGCTGGGAAAGCGATCCACAAAATCAAACCAACCGACGCGAAATCTTGTCAGTGTCAATTGGTGTGAGTTCGTGGATCGTGCTCAGCTCTGTTCAGTCTGGTGCAACTACTACTGCCCGAAGCGGCCCCTGTATTCACCAGATAGAATGAAGGCCTTGACCATTTCGGCCGCGACGAAGTTACCGTTGAACTGATTAAGCTTCCCGAGCCAGAAATTATAGCCGTTGAGATTGTTGTCAGGAGCATCGTCAGGGTTGCGGCGCAGGTAACCGAAATACTGCATTAATACAAATGCCCGGTTAAATTCTCGCTGGCCCAACCCCGGATTCTCAGCCACGCGACGCAGCACGCGTGCTTGTGCTCCCGATGGATTATTGTTGAATTCATCAATTGCCGCCTGCCGCTCTGCCACAGTCGGCACGATCCCTGCATGAGCGTACAGCGCATCAACGAATTCGGCCGGCGTTTGCGTCACAGGATAAAGCGCCGTGAACTCCGCGCCTGCGACAAACTCATCGGCATAGGCGACTTTGTTCGCTTCTAATTGTGCTTCCCACCCGGGTGCGTTAACCACAACTCCGCGTCCCACTCCCTGCGTGTCGCGCAGGAATTCCAAATAACGGGGCAATCCGTTAGGCCGGTTTAGGGCAGCGTTGTAAAAGCGATAGACCAGATAGCCAGTCTGCTGGAACTCAATCGAGAGGAAGAAGGCGGCGGAAACGTTGATCCGCCTGATTTCGATGCACTGCGCGTCGCTTCCGCAACTGGTAATCTGGTCCGTCCAGAACGCCAGACCCGCCGCATCCGGTTCGCGGTTGAGGAAGTCGTAATAGTTCTGGCTAACATAGGTTCCCGGGACGTCAATCGGGTTCGGTGCAGGCTGAGTATCGTCGTTGAGAATACTCAGAGTCGCTGTGTTCGGAGTACCAAGCACAGCACCTCCTGTGGGGCTGCTCAAGGTGAGCGTTGCCGTCTCCGTGCCTTCCACGAAAGAGTCTTCCGTGATGGGGACCGCAAAGGTCTTAAACATTTCACCGCTGGCAAAGGTGAGTGTGCCCAGCGTATTTGAGTAGTCAGATGTCTGCTGAGCAGTACCGTCGCTGGTCGCGTAGGCGACTGAGATCGTACTGCTGATGTCCCCCGTGCGAGTAACTGTGATCACTGCGGTGGTCGGATCTTCGGTGACGTTGTAGTTGGTGGCGCTGAATTGCAAGATGCTCGCACTCGCCCTTTGCCTGACGAAGAACAACGGGATTGGAAGGTCACTGGACGTACCGAACGTCGTGGCAAATAGTGTAGAAGTCAGGCTTTTCAGGATAAACCAGGTTCCGCTGGCGGGCCTGTAAACCGCCACGTCGGCCTTGCTGTCGCCGTCGAAATCAGCCGCTACCGGAATATCTGAGCCTACGCCCCAGGTGACCGTGGTAGTTGCGGTATCAGAACTGCGACGAATAAACCACGTACCGTTGGCTGGTCTGTAAACGGCAATGTCCGTCTTGCCGTCGCCGTC
>JANMQG010000088.1:0-27642 GCA_031370285.1 Chloracidobacterium sp.
TCCTGTTTGGTAGCTTCGCGCCGTTGAGCCTTCATGCGGAAGCGAGTATTCACGAAGAACCCGGTGCGGGAAAACCGCACGCCGGGGTCTGTGCGGGGGCTGTCGGGTAACTGGCAGTCCTACCGCGATCTACCGGAGCGAGGAGCATCCTGAACAGCAAGGGTCTATAAACATTTCACTCCTAACGGAGCGAGGAGCATCTTGAACAGCAACGGTCTATGAATATTTTGCTGCTAACGGAGCGGAGAGCAAGCCGTTTCGCAAAACAGGCGGCAGAGGCGAGAGCAAGAAGTCTTTCTTACCTGGACGACAGAAGGTCGTGAAGAAAAAAGAGGCGGGCCGGAACCAAACGGAACCGGGCCGCCGCTTGTTTTGTTTGCTAGCCGTTACTGGGTCAGTTCAGACGTCAGTATGGCGCCGTTGAGTTGCGTTAGAACAGCGCTGATCTTGACCACTTTGCGCGAGTCTTTCGCAATCCAAAGAGTTGTTTTGTCTGCTTCGTTATCCGCAGAAGTTATCTCCACCTTGTACGCGTCGAATGTGCCGGCCGGAACCGTCACGCTTTCGACGCCGACAACCTTCAGGTTCTTCATTTCCAACTTCTGCTTCTGCAAATCCATATTGCGGAAACTTGTGGCATAGCCTTCGGCCAACGGCAGAGCGGCAATAACATCAAACTGCCCGGCGCCGTCGCTGAAAATGTCCCCGCCGAGATCTACTGCGATTGGCTTCGCGGGTCCGCCCATGCTCATCGTGCCGGTGGCTTTGTTGTCTTTGAAGTCAACTTCAAATACGACGGGGCCCTGCTTGTAGACGCGGTGTCTGAGCACCAGCGTGCCTTTTTCGATCGTAGACAGGTCCGTGATTTCACCTTGCGGCGTCATGACTGTTTCCGTCACCACCCACGCCCCATTCTCTTCCTTCGTTTCGCTCTTGATGCTAAGCGGAATTGTTTGTCCGCCGAGCGCGATCGAAGCAGAGTAGTTGGACCCTCCCGCTTGAAGATCGACCGCGGGCTTGGGAGCGTTCGCCGCCAGGGGCTCCATCTTCTTCGGGAGCGTGACGGTCTTTACGTCCACTGAGATTTCCTTCAGTCTTTGCGCCACTTCTGGTGTCATCGTCTCCTGATAGCGTCCGCTCAAATACTTGGCAAGAAACTTCTCGGTAGTCGCAAACATAGCCATATTGTTGACCGGACGCGCAAAGCCGTGGCCTTCATCCGGCGCTACCAGATACTCAACCGGGTAATTGCGGTCGCGCAGTGCGATAACAATTTGATCGGCCTCGCGTTTATTGACGCGCGGATCGTTCGCCCCCTGAATAACGAGTAGCGGAGTCTTGATCTTGCTTGCGTGATTAAGCGGCGACTGTCGCTCGAGTTGGGCTTTCCCATCAGGCGTCGCCGGATCACCCATGCGCGCATAGAAAAGCTTGCGAATCGATTCCCAGTAAGGCGGAATAGTTTCCAATAGTGTGACCAGATTAGATGGCCCGACGATGTCCACGGCCGCCGCATAAAGATCGGGAGTAAACGTGACGCCGGCGAGCGTCGCATAGCCGCCATAAGAACCACCCATGATGCCGACGCGTTTCGGATCGGCGATACCCTGGGCAACCAGATATTTCGCGCCCCAGGTCACGTCGTCCTGCATCTTGTCGCCCCATTGTTTGTTGCCGGCGTCGAGAAACTTCTTTCCGTAGCCGGTAGAGGCGCGAAAATTCGGCATCAGCACCGCATAGCCACGGTTGGCGAGAAACTGCGCAATGCTGTTGTAGCCCCAGGAATCGCGGCCCCAAGGCCCGCCATGTGGAAGAACGATCGCCGGCAAAGTTTTCGCGGGGACTCCCTTTGGCAACGTTAGATACGCGGGAATCTCGAGGCCGTCAGACGACTTGTAGCGCACCGCAGTCATCGGCGCGAGATAATCGCGGTTGAGTTTCTCGCGAATGCGATACTGAAGCGTCAGCTTTTTCGTGTTGCGGTCAAACAGATAGCGCTCGCCCGGCTCCGTATCACTGCTGGCTACGATCAGGAAAAGACGCTCGTCCTTTGTGCCTGAAGCAAAGCCGATTTCTTTACCAGGCAGTTTCTTTTGCAGCAGCTTGTAATCAGCCTCAAATGACTTGTCTTTCCAATAAATGCGCGCGCGCTCGTCAACGTACGAAGTCGCGATGATGTCGTCGCTGACTTCAGAGAAGTTGGCATCGCCAAAATCTACCCGGTTCATGGGATCTGATTCGACCAACTCTTCTTTACCTGTGGCCGGATCAAAAAGTTCAAGACGAGTAAGATCGATATTTGCGCCCTTGTTGGTTTGAAAATAAACGCGCTGACCATCTTTGTGATAGCGCACCGGACCGCAGCTTTCAAAGACGTTGCAGGAATAGACCTTGGTGAAGCCGTTATCATCGACGCGCAAGACTTCAGTGTCGCCATTGTCTGCAGAGCGCGTCGCCAGTCGTAGTTGATCTTTCAGATCGAAAACCCAGTCAGTAATGCGTTCCGTGTTCTTGCGCACCAGCGTGCGCTCGCCCGTTGAGATTTTTACTTTGTAGAGATCGTGCCAGGCTGGATCGCGATCGTTGAGTCCGATGTAGATTGCGTCTGGTTCGCTGCGCGGGACGGCAACAATCGCGGCACGCACGCCCTTCGCGTCAGTTAGATTGCGGGCCGCGGGCACGTCTTCGCCGGCTGCGGGACTCGCAGCCGGGTTAACCGCGTAGACCAGGTAGTTTTCGTCACCCGCTTTGTCCTGCGCGAACAAGATATACTTGCCATCGCGACTCCAGAAATACTGGGTAACGGGACGACTCTTGTCGGCGGTGATGGGTTTCGCGGCGTCGAATGGCTCCTCAGTCCGTTTGACCCAAACATTGCGCGTGCCCTTGAACGGCTTAACAAACGCGATGAACTTGCCATCGGGGGAAATCTGCGCGCCGGAAATTTCCGGGTCGCCAAAGAATAGCTCGCGGTCGATAAGGGGAGGTTGCTTTTCGGTTTGAGCAAAAGTCGCTCGTGGCGATGTGGCCGTCAGCAGGGCAGCACAGAAAACAGCAAACACAAATACCAAGGATTTGCGGTAGTAACTTGTCATAGAACCTCTTTCATGGATTAGGAAATAGAGACTCAACAGAATAGCGTAGTACGCGGGAGAACCTCCGCAGGTTTCATTGGAAACATTCTCGGCGCGATCGCCCGACTTGGAGGCCGCTAGTTGAGAGTTGCAAAACCGGCGTCGAGAGCAGCAATCATCTCATCAACGTGATCCTTCGTTGAGTTGAGCATCAGGCCGGTTCGAATCACGTTGCCGTAGAGGCCGCCCTTGCCAATCAAGACCCTCTGGCGCTTCGTCTCTTCGAATACTTTCGCAACCGCCTGCGGCGCCGGTTCTTTCGTCTCGCGGTCCTTCACCAGTTCAAGTCCCTGCATCAGACCCATGCCGCGCACATCGCCAATAGCAGTGTACTTGTCTTTCAACTCATCGAGACGCTGCCGCAGGTAGCCCCCCACTACGCTCGCATTCGTCCGCAAATCCTCTTCTTCAATCACGCGAATAACAGCCAGCGCCGCCGACATCGAAACCGGGTTGCCGCCGAAGGTCGAGAAGGTCAGTCCCGGATACTTGTCCGCTACTTCGGGCGTGGCGACAGTAATTCCCAGGGGCACTCCGTTACCGAGTCCTTTGGCGGAAGTGATGATGTCCGGTTCAACGTCCCAGTGTTCAATACCAAACCACTTTTCGCCGGTGCGTCCCCAGGCAGTTTGTACTTCATCAGCGATAAAGAGTCCGCCATGTTTGCGGGTGATCTCAACGGCGCGTTCAAAGTAACCGGGCGGTGGCACGATGAAACCACCAACGCCAAGAATCGGCTCCGCCATGAACGCAGCTATCTCGCCCGTCGTCGACGTCATGATCAATTCTTCAATGTCGTTCGCGCAGGCGAGGCCGCATTCCGGGTACGTAAGTTTGAAAGGGCAACGATAACAATAGGGCGCGGGCGCATGAACAAAACCGGCGACTTGCGCAGGCAGTGGACGCCACGGCGCATGGCCCATCGCCGAGAGCGCTGTAGCCGAGCGACCGCTGTAGCTATGCCGCAGCACGACAATCTCGTGACGCCCGGTGGCGAGCTTTGCCGCGTGAACGGCGGTGTCGTCGGCTTCTGTGCCGCTGTTGGTGAAGAAAGATTTCTTGAGACGGCCCGGCGTGATCTGGTGAAGTTGTTCCGCCAGATCAGATTGCGGTTTGTTGGCGTAGAGTGTTGAGGTGTGTTGCAGCGTCTTCACCTGATTGATGATTGCTTCAGTAACCTTGGGGTTCGCGTGGCCAACGCTAACGGTGAGCACGCCGCCAAAACAGTCTAGGTATTTATTGCCCTGATCATCCCAGACGTGAAAACCTTCGCCACGCACCAGCGCGAGCGGCTCCTCGTAGTAGGTGGCAACTGCGGGGAAGAGAAACTCCTTGTGCTTGCGAACGGTTTCGGATTTAGGTATGGCTTGTTCTACGCTGCTCACTCGGAACTCCTTACGGGTTAGTTCAACGACTGCTCGTCTCAAAGAAATCGTTCCTGATAGTTATATGGGTGTCAGTTTAGCCGGCTGGGAAGCGGCCTCTTGTCGGGTGCGCCCGGTAAAAACTGCGGCTGCCAGCAAAGCAATTGCTACACTAAACACAAGGTCATGGCATATATCCAACACGATGGAGAGGTGGTCAATTGATCGCCACGTCCAGCCATGGTCTGCCAGCCGCGGCAAAAAATAGTACAACGATGAGAACGCGAGCGATTGAAGCTGGAAAAGCAGCAGGCCCGCCAGGGTTAACGCGGAAACTTTAGGATGTCGTCGCCAGCGTATGATCGCAAAGATAAGACCCGTTAGGACCACCAGCATTACTGGCCAACGTCTTACAAACAGATAGTGGAACAAACTAGTTTCCATTACGCCTCAGCAATGTTACCCAAGCCCTGATTGCGGTCAATAAATATGGCGACTAATAGCGTTCCGAGCGCAGCAGCAAATAGAAAGCTGCTACTGAGCCCCAAAAAGTAAAAGAAGCTCTGGTGGTTCTGGTCACTGCCAGGAGCAAAAAACAAACGTGGAATCAAGATATAAGCTGCCGAGTAAAACAGCTCATCGAAGATAATAAGAATCAGCCCAAGCGTCACAAGCATAGAAACCTTCGGATGACGCTTCCAGCGTATTATCGCGATCACAAGGCAAACTAGAAGCGTCAACAACGAGGGCAACTGTGTTAGCACGTTGCGCAACACCTGGAGTAGATCCTGATTTATGCTATCCATAAAGGGGAGCTCTCAAATCGAAACACTAGATGTGCGGGTCAGTATAGATTTCCTTCTCGCTTGCGGCCGGTGTAATCGACGTAAACAACTTTCAGTTCGGTGTAGAAATCCAGCGCGGTCGATCCTTGTTCGCGATCGCCGATCCCGGTTCCCTTGATGCCGCCAAACGGAATATGGGCCTCGCCTCCCGTCGTCGCCGAATTGATGTGCGTCATGCCTGTTTCGATCTCGTCAACAAAACGGAAAATGCGCGCCGCGTCGTTACTAAAGATTGACGACGACAGTCCGTATTCCGTGTCGTTCGCGACCTGCATCGCCTCTTCGAAATTCTTCACGCGCAGGACAGACAGCACTGGGCCGAAGATCTCTTCGCGCGCGATGCGCATGTCCGGCGTCACCCGATCAAAGACAGTTGGATTCACAAAAAAGCCTTTGTCGAGCCCGTTGCCGGTAGCGCGAGCGCCGCCGCAGACAAGCGTGGCGCCATCTTCGCGTCCGATGTCGATGTACTTCAGGACAGTCCTGAATTGACCTTCATCCACGCTCGGCCCCATCTCGGTATTTGGATCCATGCCATCGCCGATTCGCATCGATCCGGCGCGTTTGATTATACGATCGACGAACTCATCGGCAATGTCGTTAATGACAACCGCTCGACTGGTCGCGGTGCAACGTTGTCCCGAAGATCCAAATGCACCCTGCGCTGTCGACTCGACTGCCAGATCGAGATCCGCGTCTTCGAGAATTATTACCGGATTCTTGCCACCCATTTCGCATTGGACCTTCGCGCCGCGTCTCGAGACTTCTTCGTAGAGACGGATTCCCACTTCATTCGAGCCGGTAAAGGAAACCGCCTTTACAGCCGGGTGATTGATAATCTCGTCGCCCGCTTCCGATCCAGAGCCCAGCACCAGGTTCAAAACGCCCGGAGGAATACCCGCCTCTTCAAATAGCTCAACTATGCGTACTCCCGTGGCGGGCGTGAGCGTCGCCGGCTTGAAGACGACGGTATTCCCGGCCACGAGCGCAGGAGCGATCTTCCAAACGGGAATGGCCACTGGAAAATTCCAGGGTGTGACGCAAGCCACCACTCCCAACGGCTGTTTGATGGTGTAGGCGAAGTTAGAGGGCAGCTCAGACTGAATCGTCTCGCCATTCATGCGGCGAGATTCGCCGGCGCAAAACTC
The DNA here is from genome assembly GCA_031370285.1 of Chloracidobacterium sp. Lineage (GTDB taxonomy): Bacteria > Acidobacteriota > Blastocatellia > Pyrinomonadales > Pyrinomonadaceae > PSRF01. Next base: position 6,492 of record JANMQG010000088.1, read on the forward strand.
TGCGACATTGATGGAACGCTGCAACTCGCCGCGCGATTCGGCCAGCGTCTTTCCTTCTTCTCGAGTCAGAATCTGCGCCAACTCTTCCTTGTGATCCTCCAGCAGCCGCGCGGCGCGCGCGACAATCCTCCCGCGCGCCGGTGCAGGTGTGGCGCGCCAGGCCGGAAACGCTGCCACCGCGGACTCCACGGCGCGCCTGGTCTCGTCGCGCGTGGCCTGTTTCACTGTTCCGATTACGTCGTCGGTGTTGGCGGGGTTGATGTTGTTGACGACCTTCGAAGACGTGGATTCGACCCACTGGCCGTTTATGAAATTTCGATAGGTGTCCATAGAGAAAAAATACCGGCTCAGCTGATTGTGGAATTAAACGCTGCTTAATATATCATCTGAAACGCCTTGAATCACAATCACCTAAGTCAGATCAGAAGCAGGACTATTCAATCACAATGCAAAGCATGACGCACACGAATCAGGGTGAGCCGGGAAGGATGAACGAACCAGAAACTTTGCGCCAGTTGCTGGAGAGTCGAGTGGCCGCTGCCCCCGATAAAAACTTTCTCTTCAGTGAGGCGGATGGACGACGATTTACGTTTGCGGAATTCGGTCGGGTCGTGAACCGTACGGCGGGCCTACTGAAGGCGCACGGTGTTGGCAAAGGCGACGTGGTGAGCCTGCTGCTGCCAAACAGTGCTGAGTACATCATTGCGTACTTCGCCTGTTGGAAATTGGGGGCGATAGCCGGGCCGGTAAACTCCTTGTTGAAAGCACAGGAGATTTCTTTTGTAATTTCCGATTCGGAAACAAAAGCCTTGCTGGTTCATTCGGATTTTCTGCCGACGATCCGGAGCATCACCAGCGAGTTGCCGCAGCTTCGAGAAGTGATCACGTTTGACGACGAGGCCGCGGCAACGAAAGACTTCACGGGCGATAGCTCGGACAATTTGACATCAAGAGGTTCGCCGGAGATCAACCGTGATACCGAGGCGATAATCATTTACACGTCCGGCACGACCGGAAAGCCGAAAGGATGTCTCCTTACTCACGGTAACCTCATTGCCAATGCCAGACAGATCAGCCAATGGCTCCGCTTCAACGAAGACGATCGGCTCCTAACAATCATGCCGCTCTTTCACATGAACGCAGTGTCAGTCACAACGATGTCGGCCCTCTACGCCGGCGGCTCGACCGTAGTGAGCCCGAAGTTTTCTGCCTCGCGCTTTTGGCAAATCATTTCTGATTACCAAATCACTTCTTTTGGTTCAGTAGCTACCATGCTGTCGATGTTGTTTACGACATATCCCGAAGGCGTGCCTGATGGTTTGAAGACCGAACAGCTCAGGTTTGCAATGTGCGGCTCGGCGCCAGTTCCCGCTGAGGTTATGAAACGCTTTGAAGAGACTTTCCATTGTCTGGTGATCGAGGGCTACGGACTTTCAGAATCAACCTGTCGCTCGACGTTCAATCCGCCTGATGAGCGGCGGCGCCCTGGCTCCTGCGGCAAACCAATCGGGAATGAAATGCGTGTAGTCGACGAGGATGATAAGGAAGTAGCAAATGGAGAACTCGGCGAGATTGTTCTGCGCGGCGACAACATTCTGAAGGGCTACTACCGGAATCCCGAGGCCACGGCGACAGCGTTTCGCAACGGCTGGTTTCATACGGGCGACATCGGCTACCGCGACGCGGACTGGTTCTTCTTTATCGTCGACCGCAAGAGCGACATGATCATTCGCGGCGGAGAGAATATCTATCCACGCGAGATCGATGAAGTTCTCTATCAACACCCCGCAGTCGCCGCCGCCGCGACTATCGGAATTCCGGATCAACTCTACGGCGAAGAAGTCGCCGCTTTCATTGTGCTGAAAGAGGGCGGGGAAGCGACGGAAGAAGAGATCATCGCTTTTTGCCGGGCGCGGCTCGCGGATTACAAGTGCCCCAAGACTGTTCGATTCGTCAAAGAGATTCCCAAAGGTCCCACCGGAAAACTTCTCAAGCGGGAGTTGGTCAACAAGTTTGGACGGTCTATGTGACGCACTTAAGCTCTTGCTGGTCCATGCTGTCTCGCCTGTGACTGACAGGATCACATCGGGCACATAGACTGCGCTTGCTTACAGATTGTAATTTGCACAGAGCCAGCTTTGGGTCTTCCCACCAAATGGCAATGTGTGGTGATTCCAGCGATTCAAGCGCCCCAAGGTTAGCTTCCTTCGCTCCCGATTCCACGCCACAACAGTCTTCTGATATAAGCCCCGCTGGCGTTGAGCTGTTTCTCGCTGGCACTGGGTCGCTCCATCGACCTCCCACTGACGGTTTGCTAAATCATGCCGTCATCTTGCCCAAGGAGAATTGAAATAATGAATCAGAAATCGACTCGAATCCTGACACTGACTGTGTTGCTGCTAGTGTTTGGAGCAACGCAGGCATTTGGCCAAACTATCTACGACAACATTCCTAACCCGCTGCCAGGAAATCTCCCCAGCGTCGCGTTTGAAGCTACCCAGGCGGATCAATTTGGTGACCGTGTTCAATTTGCGGGAACGTCCCGAACTTTGACCACCGTGGTGCAGGGCATGAGTAGCTGGGGCTGCGAGAGCGGTCATTGGTACGACGGTCTCTGCCTTACAACACCCGGCGCTACATTTTCACATCCCATCACTTTGAATATCTACAACGTGGGAATTGGTAATCAAGTAGGAGGTTTGATCACCTCGGTAACCCAAACATTTGCGATTCCCTTCCGCCCTTCGGCTGATAATACGAACTGTACGGGCGCCAACGCCGGGAAGTGGTACCATGCTGCCTCCGCTACCTGCTTTAACGGCTTCGCCACCACGATCACCTTCAACCTGACAGGGCTAGGGGTTGTAGTTCCCAACCAAGTGATTTACGGGATTCAGTACAATACAACTCACTACGGCACTCCTCCCATTGGTGAGGGCGCTCCGTGCTTTACGAGTGCTGGTGGCTGCGGTTATGACTCACTCAACGTCTTGACCACATCCTTACCTCCAACCGTCGGAGTTAACCCCGCGCCGAGCGATGCTTACTACAGTTCAACCAACGGAGCACAGTACTGCGATGGCGGCATCGATGGGACCGGTTTCTTCCGTCTAGACGCTGGTTGCTGGGCAGGCTTTAAGCCAACCGTGATCTTCAACGCTGCGAATCCGGCCCTAACAAAGGATGATTGCAAGAACGGCGGTTGGCAGACTCACACAACGGCCTCGGGACAGCCATTCCCGAACCAGGGCCAGTGCATTCAGTACGTCAACACCGGCAACTAGTCGATTGTGTCGGACAATGGGCGATCAGAAAACGCCCAGCCATAAAAAACAAAAGGGCGGGCCTCGATGGCTCGCCCTTTTGTCTCAATGGCTGATTGTCCTCTTCGGTACTATACCTCGCCGAGGCGGATGGTTCCCTGCCGGGTGTGGACTCTATCCAGTCAGCCAGCCCTCCACAACCACAAAGCGCAGATAGCAATCATCACAACTGAAAACCATTTTCCATACAAACCATCCGGGAAAAATTCTTTTATTTGGTTTCCGGAAAGGCGAGGACGCTGTCGCCCTGTTTTATTTCGCCGTGTTTGTTGCCTTGATCTTGTTGAGTAACTACAATGCGAACCACAGACCTGACTGTTGCGCGAGGGTACCAACGTGAGACATCGGGTCAAAACAGCGGCGTCGTGTTAAAGGGCGATCCCCTTAGGCATTGCGCCGTTTGTTTTTGTCAGGGTTCAAACTAGGCAGTAAACCTATGAGCTTTAATAGGAATCGGCTTCATGCAAAAAAGGCTCGCACTATGACGAGCCTTTTCAATTCCAAAAAAGTGGCAGAAATCATCGTCCGGGTTCAGGCAGTGGCGAGGATTGCGAGGATCGCGTGTGTAATCGATCCATCAGCCAACCAGCGAGCAACCAAAGCGCGCACACTGAAATCATCACAACTGAAAACCACTTTCCATACAAGCCGTCAGGGGAAAACTTTTCAGTTGCTGCGTGAAGCGCCTCGCTGTTTGGCAGTAGGCCTGCTTCTGAAAACTCATGGAAAGAATAGATGCCGACCTGAACCATAAAAAGAAGCAGAAAGATTCCAGTGACCTGGAAGAATCTTTTGACGTTGATCAGATGTCCGAATTTGGCCCAGCCCCAGGCAAATCCTCCAGCGGCGCAAAGCCCAAGCAACGCTCCAGTGAGCATTTCTGAACCATGCACTTGCAAAAGCATCAGCGCAGTTTCCATTCCTTCGCGCGTGATCATCAGAAACGTAAAGAGAAAAACCCCAGCAACGGCCGCTATTCGGGAACTGCGCGATGACACCGTGCCTAACCGGTCCTGCATGCGTTGCTGAACTTTCGGCCCTGTGCGCCACATGTAAATAACCAGACTTCCCACCATCACCATCGCTACTACTCCGAGAATGCCTTCCCGAAGCGACTCATTTGCCAGAAACTGACTGATATACCCGCCCATCGTTGCGCCAAAGATTCGCTCCACGACTAGATCATCTACTCCCTGTCTCAGCAGATAACCGAGCGCTGCACTGGCGGACAACGCCAAAGCTATTCCGACGTAAACTGCGGAGGTCAGCCACTTTTGGCCAGACTTGCGCAGGTACGAGAGGATCACGGCGACAAGCAGAAAGGATTCAAATCCCTCGCGCAAAACGATAATGAAGGAATTAAGCATCGATGATGTTCCAATTTCGGAGTCGGTCTCAGCCAGGCAAAGGCTGAATGGCGTTTAGCCTTCCTTAGACGCCGGAGTGGAGTATAGCTTAATTGAAAACAGTTTTCAATTTCAAAAGAAGAATTTCGGTGGCCAGAGCCCGGCAGGCAGTCGGGATCGGCTATTGAGGCGTAACAGGAATTATTGCGAGGTCAGCACGCACTACGCCAAGCTCAGTCACTGCAACGAGGCGCAGCGGCAGACGCCGTTTATCGTCGCTAATCCAACCCCGAAGCTTATACTTGTCGCCCTCAGCATCATCGGTGGTTAACGAGACTTGAATCGCCGGAATTGTTTGCGAGCCGAGCTGCACGTTTTCCCGTTTCAAGGCAGTGATGAAAAGCGTCTTGGGCTGGTTGTTGACGAGAATCGATAGGGCGCTGCGTTTGGGCGGATTCAGATTCAAGGTCCGCAGCATATAAAAGAACGAAAGATAGTCGTGGGTGCCCACCGGAATCTCAATCCGATTGCCTGACTCAGTAGTAGCCGTGCCGTAATCCTGGTTTATGGCGAGCTTGCTGCTGAAGCGGCGGCGACCTTCATTGAAAATCATTTCGGTATGGAAGGGAAGCAGTGTTTTCGGATCAACATAGGAGCTCATGATATCGCTTGCCACAAAAAGATACTGTAGTGCGTTTGTGGTCTGCGCGTTGACCGTGAATTGGAAGCCGTCGTGATCAAAATACTTCGAGCGCGCACGCACTTGAAACGTCGCCGTTCCCACTGACGCCTGAATGCTTGGGAGAAACACTTGATAGTTTAGTTGTTCGCCGACCTTGAATGGCAGATCTCCCGATCCAGTATCCTCGGCTGGTGTCCCGGGGATCACTAAAGGCGTTCTTGGTGGCGGCGTCCCCGCTACTGGTGTCGGGGTTGGCGCCGGCGGCGGAGTTGGTGCTGTAACAAAGGCCGAACCCGCCAGTTCGGCCCTTATCTCACCGGCAGAAATACGGGAGACGATCAGGACGGGGAGGTGTCGCTGGTCGTCGCTGAAGTAGGCCTTCATTGCATAGTTGCCCTGCGTTTCGGTTCTTAAGCGTACCTGCGCAATGATCGTATTGAAAGACCCGACGTTGGTCTTGATCACTTCTCGACCGCTTACCTTAATTTCGATTTGATAGTTTTGGTTTTCATTGCGTACTGAAAGCGTGTATGCTGCGCCGTCCGTAAGCGGGAGTGCGCGGAGGCGATAGATTGCCGATAAGAAATCGTAGATAGCGGGGAAGTCGCCGGTGCGTTTGTCCGGAACGGCGGCAGTTCCTGCCAATTGATTGAAGTCGGCTGAGGTCTCAGTAGTGCGTGCAGTTTCGCGAATTATTTGTTGCCCGTGGTAAGGCAAGCCATTCGCCGGATCAACGTAGGTGATGTAGTCGTCGTTAATGGCAAATAACGCTGCATTAACTACGCCATTGGTTTCGACATGACCTCTTAACTGAATGCCCTCGCGTCCGAAGAACGTTCCCCGAGCGGCAACAAGAAACTCCACGTGAGCAGCGCTAATAAAGTTTGAAAACGAGACGTTGTAGGTCAATCGTTCACCGACTCGATAAGGCGCCGAGGAGAAAGGTTGAGAAGGCTGAGTATCTACTTGTTGAGCGGAAGACGGTAAGACGAACGCTCCGAGGACCAATAAAAGACAGGCAGTCGCGAATTTCAAACTTTGGGTCACCTTTGAATCATAGTGCAAAACGCAATTAGAACAAATCGCGCAGCCTTGTTCCACTGAATTTTACACGCCCGCTTCCGAATTCAGTTCCGTTCAAATCGTCACGCTATTTGCCGCGCTCAGCCCCATTTCACCAAGAATCTGTTGCGCTGCCTGGGCCGGGTCGGGCGCATCGAGAATTGGACGGCCCACTACGATGTAATCAGCGCCGGCGAGGATTGCCTCGCGCGGAGTCGTTACGCGTTTCTGGTCAAAAAGGGCCGCGCCTGTTGGTCTAACTCCAGGTGTCACCACGACAAAGGCAGGCTTCTTCACAGCAGCGCGAATGATACTAATCTCATGCGGCGAGGCGACCACTCCGTCCATTCCACTTGCTTCGGCCAGCAGAGCGAGGCGAGGCACGAGCTCTTCCGGGGCCGAGGCATAACCAATTTCAGCCAGGGCGGTTTCGTTTGCGCTGGTCAAAACTGTGACGGCAATGACCAGAGGGCGGGGGAGTCCTTCGGCTTCCGCGCACTCGGCAACACTGTCTGCCGTGCGCCGCATCATTTCGCTGCCGCCAGCTGCATGGAGATTGAAGATGGAAACACCGAGGCGTGTGGCCTCAGTGCCGGCGTGGGCGACGGTGTTGGGAATGTCGTGATACTTGAGATCCAGAAACACTCGTTCCCCAGAGTCGATGATCTCACGAACCAAAGCGGGACCTTCGGCAGTAAACAATTGCATCCCAATCTTGAACATGCCCACGACGCCTCTAAGCGCATTGAGGAGGTCACGCGCCTTTTGAGCGTTGTCCACGTCGAGAGCGACGACTAGTTTGTTTGTATGCATATCATTCTCAATAGTCTCGAGTTTGGAGCCTAAAGTTCCGAGTTTGAAGTCCTTAAACTCGAAACTCAAAACCCGGCACTCGAAACTGAAACCACGCCATCCTTGCCTTTCCAATCAATGTGCGAACTCCTTTGCGCGTGAGCCCACTGCTTCGTCAAGTGAGCCGAAACCCTTGTCTGAGATAATTCGACGGAGGCCATCGTTTATTTTCCTGGCGATCGTCGGACCCTCATAAATAAAGCCGGTATAGATTTGCAGCAAGCTGGCGCCCGCGCTAATCATCTCCCAGGCGTCCTCCGCGGTGAAAACTCCGCCAACGCCAATCAAAGGCAGCGAACCGCCCGTCATATTGTAGAGCGTCGCAATCATCTGTATGGAGCGGCGTCGCAAGGGAGCGCCGCTCAAGCCACCTTCACCGCATGCTTCCACTGCTTCAGGTTGTGTTTTCAACGGCGCTCGGGCGGTGGTGGTGTTAGTGGCGATAAGTCCGGCGACTTTGTTTCGTTGCGCCACCGCCACGATGCTTTGCAGTTCGTCCGCGTCGAGATCCGGGGAGAGTTTTACCAGTAGAGGCAAAACTCCGCGGCCATCCGGTCGATCTGCCAGGTTTTCATTGCACTCCTGAAGCGCCCGTAATAGTTCTTCAAGGTGGTCTGACTTTTGCATCTCGCGCAAGCGAGGAGTGTTTGGCGAACTGACGTTAACGGCGACGTAGTCTGCGATTGGATAGACGACCTCAAAACTTTTCAAGTAGTCAGCGACAGCATCTTCCAACGCTACCGCCTTACTCTTGCCGATGCTGACGCCCAGAACACAATCGGGTCTGTTGCGCCCAACGCGCCTGGCCAATGCCGCAGCGCCTTCGTTATTGAAGCCGGCACGATTGATCAGCGCCTTGTCCAACGGCAGGCGGAACAGCCGAGGCCGTTCGTTACCAGGTTGGGGAAGGCAAGTGACAGTGCCTGCTTCAATGCAACCAAATCCGAGCGCGGCGAGAGAATCAAGTGCCACACCATTTTTATCAAACCCCGCCGCCAGGCCGACAGGATTGGGGAACGTTAAGCCAAAACGTCGCAACTTCCCAAACGGGCTGCGCTTGAAACGTTTGCCTAAGAGGCTCTTTGTAAGTGTTGGGGCAAGGGAAAGGGAATTGAGCGCCAGTTCGTGCGCCGTCTCGGGTGGCAGGCGAAAGAGTAAGGGTCGCAGCAATGAGCGATAGAGCATCAGAAGCAGTGACAAGTGAAAAGTGACAGGTGACGAGCAGGCATCATTGTATCCTTTTAGATTCGAAGCCTCCACTCGCTAGGTCGACCCTGTTCACACACCGGGCAGGAGGGCTTGTCACCTGTCACTTGTCACTGTTTACCGTTCTTGTTAGTATCCGGCGAAATGGATTTCATCGAGAAGGCACGCATCATGGACAGCCCGCGAATCAATCGCGCGCTCGCCCGCCTGGCTTCAGAGATTGTCGAAGAAAATCACGGCGCCGGTGATTTGTATCTGGTGGGAATTCGACGTAGAGGCGTGCCACTTGCGGAACGAATGGCTGACAAGATCGCGGATCTCGAAGGAGATCGGCCGCCGGTTGGTATTCTCGACATAACGCTGTATCGCGACGATCTTTCTACCGTCGGAGCCAAGCCAATTGTTAACCGCACAGACCTTCCCGGTGATATTGAGAATCGCAACATCGTGCTTATCGACGACGTCCTCTACACCGGTCGCACAATCCGCGCGGCGCTCGATCAGTTAATCGACTTTGGCCGGCCCAAGCGGGTGCAACTTGCCGTGCTGATCGATCGCGGCAAAGAGCATCGCGAGCTGCCCATCCAGGCAGATTACATTGGCAAGCTGGTACCGACGAAAAAGAGCGAGATCATCAAGGTGATGCTGCAGGAATTTGATGAGGAAGAAGGCGTGGTAATTGTGGAACGGCCCGCCGCGGAAGCGGCCGAGGGAAGTTGAAGTACGCGGCCAGCGATGGCCGCTTTTTTGTATCTTTTGTAAGTGGTCAGTAGTCAGTGGTCCGTTGTCATTAGTCTCTGCTTTGTTATAGGACTCTAAGGTAAGCAAGCAAACTAAAGAGTCGTTATGACTTAAGGAGGCGAGATGGAAAGGACCAATTTTGAAAAGCTGCGGGTTTACAGGTTATCTGAGAAATTGGCCGATGAATTATGGAAAATCGTTACACGTTGGGGCTACTTTGAGCGAGACACTGTTGGCAAGCAACTCGTTCGGGCTGGTGACAGTATTGGTGCAAATATTGCCGAGGGAGCTGGACGGGGTACGTTTCTAGACAACCGTCGTTTTGTCAGAATGGCGAGGGGCTCGCTGAATGAAACTAAACATTGGCTTCGAAGATCACACAAGCGAAGTCTTCTAACCGCAGAACAAACAGCTGGACTTAAGCCAATGATCGACGAGTTAGCACCAATGCTCAACGCCTACCTAAACTCGATTGGGCCGCTGACCTTGAAAGCCGGCGGTAAGAAACCAATTGGCGAACAGGGAAACTACTAACCACGGACAACTGACCACTGACTACCATCGTGAACTTCAACCGTAAACATCTACTTGGCATCCGCGAACTTGAAGCCGGCGAGATCACACATCTGCTCGATACGGCCGAAACGTTCCGCGATATCTCCCGTCGCGAAATCAAAAAAGTGCCGGCACTGCGGGGACGCACGGTCATCAACCTCTTCTTCGAGTCGTCTACGCGCACTCGTACCTCCTTCGAAATCGCGGCTAAGCGACTCTCCGCCGACGCCATCAACATCAGTGTGTCTGGTTCCAGCGTGAGCAAGGGCGAGACCCTTCTCGACACGGCGCGCAATCTGGAGGCAATGGCGCCCGATTGCATCGTGGTGCGACATTCGATGGCGGGCGCGCCGCAACACCTGGCAAGAATGGGCAATGCGCCCATCGTCAACGCCGGCGATGGCTCGCATGAACATCCCACTCAAGCGCTGCTGGACGCACTGACAATCCGCGAACACAAGTCGCGAATAGAAGGGCTCAAGGTCGCGATCATCGGTGATGTGCTCCACTCGCGCGTGGCGCGCTCAAACATTCACCTGCTCACAAAACTCGGTGCGACCGTGAGCGTCGCTGGCCCCGGCACGCTGGTACCGCTGGAATTCGGCGAACTCGTTGAGCAAGGCCTGCGCGTTGAGAAGACGATCGAAGACGCGATTGAAGGCGCCGACGTGGTGATGATTCTCCGCATCCAGCGCGAGCGGCAGGACGCAGCGTTCTTTCCGTCGCTGCGCGAGTATGCGGTGCACTTCGGTCTTAAGCCAAAACATCTGGAGCGCGCCGCGCCGGATGCGATAGTGATGCACCCCGGCCCGATTAATCGAGGCATCGAGATGGCGTCGGAAATCGCTGACGGCGGTCGTTCACTGATTTTGGATCAGGTAACAAACGGCGTGGCGGTGCGCATGGCAGTGCTTTATCTGCTGGCGGGCGGCGGCCACGGCGAAGTGGAAGACAAGGGACATTGAACGTGAATGTAACAGTAAAATGAAGCTCCTAATTGCCAATGGTTACGTAGTCGATCCGGCGCAGGGGGTTAACACTGGACGAGATCTTCTAATTGAAGATGGACGAGTGGCTGGTTTACTTGAGCGCGGCCAGGAAAAGCCCAGCGACGCCGAAGTGTGGGACGCGACCGGCCTAATCGTCGCTCCGGGTTTCATCGATCTTCATGCGCACTTGCGCGAGCCGGGCGCTGAATACAAGGAGACGATTGCCAGTGGAACCGCGGCGGCGGTGGCTGGCGGTTGGACCAGCGTCTGCGCGATGCCCAACACCGATCCGGTAAACGATAGCCCGGCAGTCACGCGGTTCGTCATCGAACAAGCGCAGCGGGCACAGCTCGCGAACGTTTTCCCGATTGGTTCCATTACCAAGGGATGTGCCGGTAAAGAGCTTGCCGAAATGGGTGAAATGAAAAGCGCGGGTATTGTGGCGGTTTCGGATGACGGGCAGCCCGTACCGACCGCGGGCATCATGCGGCGAGCGATGGAGTATGCGCGCGGATTTGATCTGACGGTTGTTGACCACTGCCAGGACCTTTCGCTAACTGCCGGAGGGGTGATGCATGAAGGCCGGTGGTCGCTCATTTTGGGACTGCGCGGCATGCCGGCGGCGGCGGAAGATGTACACGTCATTCGCGACTGCGTCTTGTCGAAACTAACCGGCGCTTCAGTTCACATCGCGCATGTTTCCACGAGCGGCGCGCTCGACGCCGTCCGTCGCGCCAAGGAAATGGGACTGCCGGTCACCTGCGAAGTAGCGCCACATCATTGGACGTTGACTGACGACGCCCTGGCGGAATACGACACCAACACAAAAATGAGTCCACCGCTCAGAAGCCAGAACCATGTAGCAGCCTTGCTTGAGGGTTTGCGAGACGGGACTATCGACGCGATTGCTACCGATCACGCGCCGCATCACACGGATGAAAAAGAGTTGGAGTTTGATCAAGCGCCGTTTGGTATTGTTGGGTTGGAGACTGCGATTGGCCTCGCCTTTGACCTGGTCAATCAGGGCGTAATTGATCTCGAACAACTGGTTAGATTGTGCTCAACCAATCCGGCCCGCATCTTCGGTTTGCAGGACCGGGGAACCTTAGCGGAAAACGCTCATGCTGATGTGACGATTCTTGATCCGGCGCGCGCATGGGTCTTCGACGTGGCGTCTTCAAAATCAAAAAGTCGCAACACACCGTTTCATGGAAGAGCTATGACCGGCGCTGCTGTTGCCACCATAGTCGGCGGTCGATTGGTTTATCTCAATCCGGACTACACCAGGATCACGGACGCAAAATACCGGAATGCTTCGGCGAAGTAAGCTAATATTCTATCGGTCGGTAGAAGTAGATTTTCCATTTCTCAGTTTCCATTTCTCATTCGTCATTTTTTCATTTGGAAGGGTGACTTGGATCACAGAGCGTCGCACTAAGATGGCAAATCAGAAATGTCAAATAATGTCAAATGATATATGGAAAATCTGCAAGCTATTGATTGTGTACTCAACGGCCTGACCAATCAGGAATCCTCTCTCGAAAAACGAAAAAGCCCGTCGCGCTCTCCCCTTCGCGACGGGCTTTCCGTTAGTCGCCTACTTACGTTATTACCGGGGCGACCGTAACCGATTTATCACTTAGTTTTTGGAAGCCCGCCCGCGCTCTCCCCTTCGCTTGCGGGCTCCCAACGTATCGGCTGCCGCGAGGGCTACCGATTCTTCCATGTCCGAGAAACCAGTTCATCGGACATACTGATTCGTTTTCATCTCCAACCGACGCTGTTTCAACCGGCGGAGCTTCAGTCGCCGCAATTTGGATCGCGTCGGGCTCGCGCTTCGGAGATGCAGTTTCCAATTCGTGAGTCTATCCATTTCAACTCCCTCAACTCGCGCCGCCGCTGCTAGACCACATTGCAATGCCACGGGCGAGGATTACTTCAGCAACGGCCGTGCCAACAGTGATCTGTTCCCTGTCGCAGCCGAACTCGCGTTAATTCGGGGTTGATTAGTTGGCTGCAGCAATGATCTTCGGCAGGATTTAGACGATGTGCGAGGCGGTAGACGAAGACGTGCACGATATGGTGGAGCGGCGCCTCTGGCTAGCTCCCCATAAACTCTGGCGCACAGATCAGCTCGCCAGGAGTTGTTTCTTCATGGCTGGTGAAAGTTTGTCAGACGCTTCTCGCAGCACACTCGCGGGCATTTGCTGGCGATGCGTCAACAAGAACTCAAAGACTTCAGCCCCGGCTTTCTTGCTCGCTTCTTTGAGCGCCCAGCCCACCGCTTTGCGCACGGTTGGCTCGGCATCCGCGAGGAGCGGCAGGCAGACGCGCATGCTCTCAGCCGGATGCGCTCGCCCCTTGTGGTTGAGTTCGGAAGCCGTGGCCAGTGCAAAGCGTCGTTTCCACGGATTGTCGGAGCGGGTTAGTTCGACTAAACGGTCGACCAGGACAAGGTTGGCTGCTATGACGGCGCCACTCACCTGACTGGCTAATTGGTCACAGATTTCCCAATTGTCGAGGGCGTCGATCCACGGCGCGAGCCGAGCCCACTGGATACCGGCAACTTGTTTCCCAAAACGTCCCAGCATGAAAATGCCAAACAACATTTCCTCACGCAGGCGCGTGCGGCAGAGTTCGTCAAGCAGGTCACAGCCTTGGGCTAACGTGAAGTCCGGGTGCTCGCTGCGAAATTCTGCAACCAATTCTCGGAGCTTTGGTACCGGGACTCCGATAGCCTTCGCGCCAGGGACGAGCCGTGCCAAGCTGGCCTTAGTCTTTACCTCGGCGCTGACGACAAGGTGTCTATAGATCTGGTTGCGATACTCACGCACAGATAATTCTCACTGTAAATGATCGTCGTCGAAGGCGCCTGGCGGGCTAAAAGCTGGCTCGCGAAACAATCAAACTCTGAATGTATCAGCCCGCCAATTCTTGATTGCCTGCTTGATGTCTTTCGGTTTGGCCAATTTGCCTGCTACCACTTGACCAACCAGCGCCTCTAATTCCTCGTCGCCGGCAAAGCGGAGTGCGACTATCTGCGCGGCCGTCAACGCGCCAGATTGCTGCGCGAGAGCAGGGGAGAGGAGTCGCTGGTAACGCAGCTTCTCTTCGAGCCGGATAATCCGATCCTGTACTTTGAGAGAATTCGTCCTTACAAATAACGTCAGCATCAGCAAAACCAGCGAAACTACGATTAACCAGCCTGAAGTTATGCCTGGCGCTTTGACGAACTCCACTACCCACCAGACAAAGTTAATCAGCATCACCGGCAAGACGAAAAAGTGGAAAGGTGGATGCCAACGCGTGTGGTTTGCGAAATTTTGTGTAGTTTGCATCATCATCTCCTTGGAGTAGGGTCCAGAATCTCTCAACCCGCGAAGCAGTCTGTCAGAATGAGGTCAATTCTCCGTGCCACCTTTGTGCACTCTGTGTCTCCGTGGTCTTTTCTAGTGCAAACTCACCACAAAGGCACAGAGAACACGGAGGACGCACAGAGAAACGAAAAGACCAAGTTCTTCCGACAGATCACAAATTCGTCGGCAGCGCGTCCGATAACGGCGACGCCTTTGCCGCCTTAGGTAACTCAGGCGTGAAGTCCTCGCCGGGATTTATAAACTGATTTCGCTCAAAACGATATTGCTTGTCGTAAAGCTGTCTATAGCGGCCGCCCGCCCCGAGCAGTTCTTCATGAGTGCCGCGCTCAACAATCTCTCCGGCCTCCAAGACCAGAATCTGATCCGCGCTGCGAATAGTTGAGAGTCGATGCGCGATTACAAACGTGGTGCGGCCGCGACGCAAAGATTGCAAACCATCCTGAATCATCGCTTCACTTTCGCTGTCGAGACTCGAGGTCGCTTCGTCCAGGATGAGAATTTTGGGCTCTGCCAAAATTGCGCGCGCGATTGCCACGCGCTGTCGTTGCCCGCCGGATAACTTCACGCCGCGCTCGCCGACGATGGTGTCGTAACCATCGGCGAAACCGTTGATAAACTCCTCACAATGCGCGACGCGGCTGGCCGCTACGATCTCCTCGCGGGTAGCGTGCGGGTGAGCGAAGCCAATGTTCTCGGCGATGGTGCCGTCGAAAAGAAAGTTGTCCTGCAAGACTACGCCGAGTTGATGACGATAGTCCCGTAGTCGAACAGACTCCAAATCGCGCCCATCGACGGAAACGCTTCCCGCGATAGGTCGATTAAAAGCCATCACCAGACTAATCAGCGTCGACTTGCCCGAGCCGCTCGATCCCACCAGCGCTGTTGTCGAGCCCGCGGGCGCGCGAAAGGAGACCTGCCTCAGGACCGGCGTGTCGTCGTTATACTCAAAGCTGACATGGTCAAAGACGACCTCGCCGACAATCGCCGGACAAGGTTGACGGGTAGCGTCTTCTTCATCTTCGGTAGCCATGCGTTTGATTTCGCGTATGCGATCGAGCCCGGCAAACGCCTCGGTGATTTGCGTGCCGATGGAAGCGATCTCTACCAGAGGCGCGGCCACCAGGGCGGTGAAGAAGATGTACATGAAGAAATCGCCCAGCGTCATTTGACCGTTGATGATGTCGTTGCCACCCACGAGAATCAGTATGACGCCGATTACGCCGACGACGATCGTAGAGAAAGCAGTAACGCCGGAGACGGCGGTCATTGAACGTGCAACGTTGCGAAACAAGCGGTGGGCGCCGCGCGCAAAAACCAGCTCCTCACGCTTCTCCGCTGCATATGCTTTGACGATGCGAATGCCGCCCAGCGACTCAGTCAAGCGGCCTGTCACTTCCGCGTTGATCTGACCGCGTTCGCGAAACAACGGCCGCAGCTTTTGAAAAGCCAGCGCCATAACGCTCCCAAACGCGGCGAGCGCCAGCAGCGTTATCGAAGTCAGCCGCCAGTTCAGATAGAAGAGCACGCATAGCGCGATCGCCGCGGTCACCAAACCGCCGACGAGTTGCACCAGTCCCGTGCCGACAAGATTACGTATACCCTCGGCGTCAGTCATGATGCGCGAGATAAGTACGCCGGTTTGTGTGGAGTCGAAGTAGCGTATGGGCAGACGCGCGACATGTTCCTGTACAGCCTTCCGCATCTCCGTGATAGCACGCTGCGCGGCGACACCCAACACCTGCGAAAGTCCAAACGAGCTGAGCGCCTGAACCACCGTGGCCGCGCCCGCTGCCAGCGCGAGTGGCAGGAGCAGTTGGCTGCGATGTTTCATGACGACTTCATCGATTACGTATTTTGAACTGGTAGGCAGTACCAACCCGGCGAGCCGGTTGACCATCATGAGCGTCATGCCCAGCGCGAGTCGATAGCGATGTGCCCAGATTAGTTCCCGCGCGTCGCCCCACGCGCTCGAGAGCGTGATACGCTTCTTCTTTTCCTTAGGGATCGTTGTACTCATAAGTGTTCGCGCAATCGTCTCAGCAGAGAAGGCAAAGCGCAAGTAGAGTCGTAAGTTGATTCATCCGCGGACCGAAGAAAAAAGATTTTCCATATGTCATTTGTCATTTTTCATTTGTTATTTAGGACTAAGAGCTTTCTTGATCTGATCTCTTGAGTTCGAGCGATAGGTTGAGATTAGGCAATGGTTCTAAATGAAAAATGAGAAATGTCAAATGACATATGGAAAATCTCCTCTGCTTTGTCTGAGCAAGAACTGGCCCGACTAACCGCGCAACAGTGTGCATCGCCGCAATAGGTGTTACGATGGACAAAACTTTACAGGAGGTGGCGGCAATGGGATGGGATGGCGACGATTTGGCCGGTAAGATGGAAGAGGTGTTCGAACGGCAACAAGAAGCGGCAGGCGCGCGAGCGAATCGCGGTACGTCATCGGTTGAGGAGCGCGCTCGCAGCGCCAAATTTGAATCGCTGCGCCTCTCGCGCTCGCGTATCATGACTCAGCTAGCTGCCGCCACGAACCCGGCCCACCGGACCATGCTCGAAAGCGCCTTGAAGTCAATAAACGACGAAATGGCGGAGTAGCGCCTGCGAGAATGTAGGCGGGCCTGCGAAGCAGGCGAAAGCATAAAGCCTGGGGTGTGAACCCATAAACTGAGCAAGCCACAACATCCCAAGCCCATGAAACGGGTACAGCATCTTCACAAGTACCGATCATCATTCACCAGCCCGTGGTCGAGTTTGAGGCCGAGCCGATAAGCACGCGCACAATCACGGGCGAGTTTGCCAGCAGCATCGTGAGCCAGGTGCGGCGCCGGTTGATGTCTTCCGCCAGATAAAACATGCGCGGTGGGAAGTAAATCAACAGCGCGATAAAACAGAGGAAGAAGAGCCTGCCAAGGAATTCTACAACGCCGGAGGGATGGCCCAGGTCGGCGAACGTCAACATATTCCAGAACACCTGAAACAGAATCATGTTCAGGAAGAGACAGATGTCGCCCAGGGTCTCGCTTTGTGGCGTACGCAGGAAATCCCACTTTGGCGGTTTTTTCGGTGGCGAGAAGTAGCGGTAGATCAGATACGTTTGCAGGATCGTGAGTATGAGGATGGCGAAGATCATGGGAACGAAGATCGCAGCGGTGTCGAGCGCCCGCTTCCCGAGGAAAAAATCGCCGAGGCTTGCCATTACTGCCGAACTAATCACCAGATTCAGGCAGAAATAGAAGATGGGATTGAACAAACAACCGCCAAGATTTGTTTCTACTGTATCAAGCGTCGGAGCGTTGCGGCGTTGGTGAAAGTGCCAGCGTTTCAGAACCGCACCCGCGGCTGGCAAAATCCACATCGCCGCGAATGTCAGTCCGAGCATCAGTTTTGCCGGCGGATTTTCAGCGGAGACCTGACTGAAGAGATCTATGAATTGGCGCGTCAGCAAACGCATCAGGAAGATGTTCGCCACGAAAACGACAATGTCTAACAAGAGTCCGCGATTCGTTTTGGCGAATAGACTTGATAGACGAGACTTCACCCTGGGCGGCCCTTGTTGACCATTGATTCCGTGGGTTGAGGTGTTCCGCTTGGGCATCTCGGTTGATCGTTCAGCAGATTACGCACATTTCTGCCGACTGCTAGTTGCTGATTTCTTCCTGTTTGCCATTCGCTGTTTGCAACGCTAGTTGATCCCTGTAGGACGTTTCATCACTGTCGTCGTCCGAGGCAAAGATGAGCAGAAGCAATCCGGCGACGTATAGCGCCAGCGTGAAGAAAGAGATGTACCCGGTAGCCGGCGAGAACGCTGGTGCGTCAAGCGTGCCGAGCGACACACCCTGCAACAGCGCGCCGGCCACGCGTTTTAGCCACCCGCCGTCCGAACTATAGAGACTGGCCAGTAGCATGTGTTTGAGTACGAACGCTGTTCCGAACAACACCGTGAGGCTGCGCAGTAGTCTGCGCGCATCAAAGGACGAAAACTGGTTGTTCCAGAGTGTCCAAATAAAGAAGAATGAAAAGAGCCAGTGAAGGAGGCCGCGCTCCGGAAGCACGGAGTTGAAGGCTTGAGCAGACGCGAAAAATAGCGTTAGCAGCATCCAGCCGTGCGAGATATTTGTTAGAGGCGGATGATCACTCGCCACCCACCGGTTTAATTGCACGAGCCGGCCACGGACAAAAAGCAGCATCAACAGGACAGCAAGCACAAGAGTGACCAGCGGCGGCGCGACGAAAATAAACGCTCGAGTATCCGCACTGACACGCAGCCCACCCAGCAGCGCTACCGTTAAGAAGAGCAGCGGCAACAGAATAAAACGCAGGAGCGCGCCGTTTCTTGAGCGATTATCCGCAGTCATCTTCTTCAGGACTCAGTACTCATCACCATTTATTTCCGCGTGCGCAGAACTTTCAGCGGATTCACATCGCTCCAGCTCCGTTCTACACCTTGTTCCAATTCGGCTTTCAACTCCGCAAGCGTATGCAGCTGCAGATTTGGATCATCGATGGCAAGGGGAGCAGTTGAAGAGAGGTTGGCTGCGCGATTGGCGGCTTCCAATCCCTGCTTGAACAAATCCTGGTCGTAATAAACCCGACCCCAGCCTTCGCGGTAAAACGAGTAAGCTATGTAGAACTGAGTTCGCGCATCACCTTGGGCCGGATCCGCACGCTGCCATTCGTCGCGTGCTGCACGAAATTGCTCATGCAGAAAAAGGGCGCGTCCGGAATCGAATTTCTCCTGGTTGATCTGGTAGGTTCCGGTGGCAACCGAGGCACTGTTTGCCACCTCTTTGAACGTGCGTGGTTCGGTTGCGTAAATCCAGATGATGAACGCGGCGTAGGCGATGGTTAACGCGAGGCCTGTAACTTGAATGACCCTTGATCTCATTGCTTCCAGTCAAAGAATCCAGGCGGGTTTGCCGCGAGTGCTCGCTATCCGCGCGTCAACTGTCGATATTTGATCCGATGCGGCTGATCCGCCGCCGCACCGAGCCGCGCCTTGCGATCCTCTTCATACTCCGAATAGTTCCCTTCAAACCAAACCACTTTGCTGTCACCTTCAAAGGCGAGGATGTGCGTGGCGATGCGATCCAGGAACCACCGGTCGTGCGAGATCACAACCGCGCAGCCGGCGAAATTCTCCAGCGCTTCTTCCAACGCGCGCAAAGTGTTCACGTCAAGATCGTTGGTTGGCTCGTCCAACAGCAAAACGTTCGCGCCTTCCTTCAACATCTTCGCCAGATGCACCCGATTGCGTTCGCCGCCTGAAAGCATGCCCACCTTCTTTTGCTGATCCGAGCCGGAGAAGTTGAAGCGTCCCACGTAAGCACGCGAACTAACTTCGCGCTTGCCGAGCATCAGCATGTCCGTGCCGCCGCTGATTTCTTCCCAGATAGACTTCTCCGGATCGAGCGTGCGGCTTTGATCTACGTAAGCGAGCGAGACCGTCTCGCCGATGCGTATCGTGCCACTGTCGGGTTCTTCCAATTTCGTAATCATGCGAAACAAAGTTGTCTTGCCGGCGCCGTTCGGACCAATAACACCGACGATCCCGCCGGGCGGTAAGGCAAACGTCATATCCTCTACCAACAGATTGTCGCCGTAACCCTTGCTTACGGCCGCTGCCTCGACTACGACATTGCCAAGCCGCGGGCCGGCTGGAATCGGAATCTCCAAATCCTCGCGGCGATTTTCTGAACTCTGGGCCAGCAGTGACTCATAGGCGTTGATGCGTGCCTTGCCCTTCGCGTGACGCGCCTTGGGCGACATGCGAATCCACTCGAGTTCACGTTGCAACGTCTTCTGCCTTTCGCTTTCCGACTTCTCTTCGCGCCGCAGCCGCTCCTGCTTCTGCTCGAGCCAACTCGTGTAGTTTCCTTTCCAGGGAATCCCCTGGCCGCGATCAAGCTCCAGAATCCAACCTGCGACGTTGTCCAGGAAATATCTGTCGTGGGTGACCGCGATGATCGTTCCGGGATAACTTTGCAGATGATGCTCCAGCCACGCGACCGACTCCGCATCGAGATGGTTCGTGGGTTCGTCGAGGAGCAGGATGTCGGGCTTCTGAAGCAGCAGGCGACACAAACCGACGCGGCGGCGTTCGCCACCAGACAACACCGCAACCTTCGTCTCTGGCGGCGGACACCGGAGCGCATCCATCGCCATCTCCAACCGCGCATCGAGATCCCAGGCGTCCCGGGTGTCGAGCTGCTCCTGCACCTCGCCCTGACGCGCGAGTAGTTTGTCCATGTCCGCGTCAGACATCTCTTCGCCAAACTTGGCGTTTATTTCATCGAACTCCTTCAGCAAACTAACAGTTTCCTGCACGGCTTCTTCAACGACCTCGCGTACGGTTCGCGAGTCGTCGATTAGCGGTTCCTGTTCTAGATAACCGACAGTGAAGCCGGGCGAGATGACGGTCTCGCCGTTGATCTCTTTGTCGACGCCGGCGAGTATGCGGAGCAGGGAAGACTTGCCCGACCCGTTCAGACCGATCACGCCAATCTTCGCGCCGTAGAAGTAGGAAAGGTAAATGTCTTTGAGGACCGGCTTCTTGTCGTAAAACTTACTGACGCCGACCATGGAGTAGATGACTTTGTTTGGTTCAGTGGACATGATGTTCGTCCACAGATTACACAGCGCGGCTTTTAGCCGCAACCAGATGGACTGGTGAAGAAAGCATTCAACCAGCCTGCGAAGCTGGCGGACAGAGTGATAGCCCCAGGCGATGGCGCAGCCGAGCCTGGGGAACCGCAAGCTAGAAGGAACCGAGCCCACGAAGTGGGCGACAGAGGGATCACGCAAGAGAATAGTCTTGGATTGATCACAATGAACCTATGCAGTCATTTGACTAAGCATCTGTCGCCAGCTTCGCAGGCTCAGTTAGGTTTTACGGCTGTGACCGCAGGCTCGGCTCCGCCATCGCCTGGGGCTATCACTCTGTCCGCCAGCTTCGCAGGCTGGTTGAATGCTTTCTTCACCAGTCCATCTGGTTGCGGCTAAAAGCCGCGCTGTG
>JANMQG010000112.1:0-68082 GCA_031370285.1 Chloracidobacterium sp.
CAAATTTCTTCTGATACTGCTTGACCAGTGCGTTCTTTGGCTCGGTGAGAATCTTGATCAGCGCGGCTTCGTCTAGTTCGTGCAAAACGCCGCAGACGGGCAGACGGCCAACAAACTCGGGAATCAAACCAAAACGAATCAAGTCCTCGGGTTGGACAGCCGCGAGCGCTTCGGCATGGCGATGGCTGCCCGATTTCACTTCCGCCTGGAAACCGAGCGACTTGTTACGCAGCCGGCGCCCGATCACTTTCTCGAGACCAACGAAAGCCCCGCCACAAATGAAAAGAATGTTCGCGGTATCGATCGGGAAAAATTCCTGATGGGGATGTTTGCGCCCACCTTGCGGCGGAACGTTTGCAATCGTTCCTTCGAGAATTTTCAGCAGTGCCTGCTGCACGCCTTCGCCCGAAACGTCGCGCGTAATCGAAGGGTTCTCATCCTTGCGACAGATCTTGTCGACCTCGTCAATATAGATAATGCCCTGTTGCGCGCGTTCGACGTCGCCGTTTGCCGCCTGCAGCAGTTTGAGAATAATGTTTTCGACATCTTCGCCGACGTAACCGGCTTCAGTAAGCGTGGTCGCGTCGACGATCGTAAACGGCACGCTGAGCATTCGCGCCAGCGTTTGCGCCAGTAAGGTCTTGCCCGTTCCCGTCGGGCCGATTAACAGAATGTTTGCCTTCTGAATTTCGACATCGGAGCGCCTTTTCCCCAGTTCGATACGCTTGTAGTGTTGATAGACGGCGACGGCCAGACGCTTCTTGGTTTCATCCTGTCCGATTACATACTCGTCAAGAAAGCTCTTGATCTCACCGGGCTTTGGTAGCGGTGGCCGTGTTGCAACGGATTCTGCCTGCTGATCGTCGGTAATGATCTCATTGCAGATGTCAATGCACTCATTACAGATGTAGACGGTGGGACCGGCAATTAGTTTCTTAACTTCATTCTGCGACTTACCGCAGAATGAACAACGCAGCGTGTCGTCGGTTCGTCTAACCATGGGTGTAGGGCATCTCCTTCGAGCTTCTGGCGAACCTGTTTACTTGGTGATAGCCGGGGAGTTTAGGGAGACTTCCGGGCGACTCACGATCTGGCGATAGTGCTCGATGCACTCGTTACAGATGAACGCACTCTTACCAATCATTCGTTTGGGAACTCCGGGTGTGCGCTGCGGCGTGCCGGTAATGATGTTTGCGACCTCGCCCTTTGATCGACCGCAAAAAGAGCAGCTAAACCCGCGAGCCTTCATTTTCGCAATCATCGACGCTCCTCCAAGGCCTGGCGCACTATTCGCGGTGCGCGATTACCTCGTCTATTAAACCATATTCCTTAGCCTGGGCAGCAGACATAATTTTGTCGCGCTCGACGTCGCGCTCGACAGTTTCAAAATCCT
Source organism: Chloracidobacterium sp. (assembly GCA_031370285.1). Lineage (GTDB taxonomy): Bacteria > Acidobacteriota > Blastocatellia > Pyrinomonadales > Pyrinomonadaceae > PSRF01. The sequence goes on from JANMQG010000112.1 coordinate 1,394, forward strand.
GACCGCTATGCTTGGCTATTATTTGCGAAGTGAGTTCGCGCATGCGCAGGATTTCTTCCGCCTGGATGCGGATGTCAGTGGCCTGACCCTGCGAACCGCCGGTAGGCTGGTGAATTAGTATACGCGAGTTTGGCAGAGCGAAACGCTTGCCCTTAGCGCCAGCCGTAAGCAGGAGCGCTCCCATCGAAGCGCACTGGCCGACGCAGATGGTGGTTACATCCGGACGGATGAATTGCATCGTGTCATAGATAGCCATGCCGGCGGTTATCGAACCACCCGGCGAATTGATGTAGATATTGATATCCTTTTCCGGGTCCTCGGCTTCGAGGAAGAGAAGTTGCGCCACGATCAAATTGGCAATCTGATCGTCCAAGGGTGTGCCGAGAAAAATAATATTGTCTTTCAGGAGTCGCGAGAAAATGTCGAAGGCGCGTTCACCTCGCGACGTTTGCTCCACAACCATTGGTACCAGCATGTATCTTAACCTTCCTTAACCGGCGAGGAAAAAAAGGATGAGGGATGACGGAGGAAGGATGAAAAAGTTGAAGTCAAAATGCTCTTCTCTTGTTCATCCTTCAGCCTTCATCCTTCATCCCTTCTTCGCGCCACTCTTCGTCTGTTACTCGCGCGTTTTCCACTAAAAGGTCGAGCGCTTTGCGGTTGCGCAACCTGTTCGCGATGCTACGTTCGCCCCCTTCCTTTGTCAAGACGCTGCGCACCTGCTCTATTGACTGTTGCGAGCTTCTGGCGATCGTTTCGATCTCCGCTTCGATCTCTTCCTTTGAGACTTCGATCTTCTCTTCCAGAGCTATCTGATCGAGCAGCAACGAACCGCGCACGTCTGCCTCCGCTTGGACTTTCAACTCTTCTCGAGCACCTTCCCAGTCAACCTTCTGATTGCGCGGATCAACGCCTCTGCCGATCATGTCGCGCACCACACTCTCCAGCCGGTAGCTGGTCTGATGGTCGACTAAGCTCTGCGGCACTTCAAACTGGTGACCTTCGAGAAGCTTGTGCATCAAATCGGCGCGCAGCCGATGGTCGGCTTCCTGCGTAGCCTGGTTCTCCATGTTTTCGCGAATCTTGGTGCGCAACGTAGCCATAGAATCGAAGTCTTCGCCCAGGCTGCGGGCCCATTCGTCATCAACTTCCGGAAGTTCCTTGACGCGCACGGCTGTCACCTTTGCGGTGTACTCTACTTTCTTCCCGGCCAGGCCTTGAGAGCGATAATCCTCGGGATAGTCAACGACAAAGGTCTTTTCGTCGTCACCCTTCACTCCAATCAAGTTATCCGTAAACTCCTGCTGCACGCCCTTACCGCCGAGCGTAACCTCAACATCGCCTTGCTTGATATCTTCCTCTTTCGGGTGATCAAGAAATCTTCCGTCAATATTAATGGTGACCGTATCACCCAGCGCCGCGCCACGATCTTCGACGGGCTGCATAGCTGCCGATGTTTCTCTTAACGCTTCCAGCATTTCCGTTACGTTTTCATCCGTCACCGACCGAGTCTGCCGCACAATTTCGATGCCTTTGTAGTTTTGCAGTTCAACTTTGGGCAACACCTCGACGTTGACCTTCACGGAGAGCGGCTTTTCACCAAACTTCTCCAGCGCTTCGGCGTTGTCGAGTTGAACGTCAGGCTCGCCAATAGCGTTCGGCGCATGTTCTCTGATTGCGTCGTCGACTGCCTCAGGGACTAACTCCTGCAGCGCCTGGGCTCGAATCTCACTCTTAAACCGGTTGCGGACAATGGCACGCGGGGCGTGTCCGGGGCGAAAGCCAGGCACGGTTGCCTGTTTCGCATAGCGATCGCTTAGGCGATCATAAGTCTGGCGCACGGTTGCCGTGTCAATCTCGATCTTGATCTCCTTACGCGTGGGGGAGACATCTGCAACTTCTGTCTTCATTAAACGTCAAGCCCGTTGTGACGCTGCGACATCCAACGGGCATCCTTCCTTCTTTCGATATTTGTTTTCTCTGCCTACCGCTTACTGCCTACTGCTTTATTGGTGCGAAAGGGGGGACTCGAACCCCCACACCTTTCGGTACCAGATCCTAAATCTGGCGCGTCTGCCAATTCCGCCACTTTCGCATTGGCGCTCTTATGACCACATCGTCAACCGCGAAAAAGAATATCACGCGTGAATCGGTTAGTCACAGAGAGGTAGTCGGGCGCAAGAAGAGCGGGGGCAAGCCCACCTTCCCAACCATGAGCTTACCTAACTTGCTCGTTTGATCTTGTCTTGGAAGCCTTCAACCAACGATTACACTTCGACTGTGATCATCCTGGGGGTCGGGAAGGTGGGCTTGCCCCCGCTGTCTACTTAAGCGACGCGGTAGGTTGTCTTGGCGTGCCCGAGGAAGTCTTTGCCCGTCTCTTTACTAATAAGGCCCGAGCGCTCCAGCTCAAAGTAAGCGCGTTGAATTTCCCCTTTATCAACGGAGAGTTTCTGCGCCAGCACTGCCGGTGAAGGGAGAGCTTCTCCGGAAGCCACCGCCTTACTGCTTATTTGCGCTTCAATTTGTTCGCGTACCTGCGCGTAGACGGGGCCTTTGGACAAATCCTGGAGTTCGATGTTCATTTGCGAATCTCTATGTACTAGAAATCCAGATCAAACTCAAACCTCCAGGCGAAGCCGAGACAAACCTAGAGAGTTCGGGTCACCTTGGATAACGAGCGTGGTTTGTCCGCGTCCAGCCCTTTAGCTTCCGCCAACAATGCCGCGAAGAGCTGTCCCGGAATTATGTAGGGAATTGGCGCGACAAACTCATCAATCTCTTTCGGCATGATGATCGCGCGCGTGCAGTCACCCGCCGCCTCCAGATCGCTGGTAATCGCCAAAGTGTCAGCATGCAATTCTCGCAAACGTGCGATTAAGCTTTTTACTCCCTGTAACATTACGCCCGGAGGCGCGAAGAGAATTACCGGAAAATGCCGCTCCACCATCGCCAGCGGCCCATGAAGAAAATCTGCGGAAGAAAAACGCTCGGCTACTACATAGCAGGTTTCCATCAACTTCAACGCCAACTCATAAGCGTTTGCGTACGCGAGTCCGCGCCCGACAACCACGCAGTTTTCCATGAAGACATAGCGCTGCACGAGTTCGAGTATCGCCGGCTGTTGCTCGAGCGCACGAGCCGCAAAATTTGGGATCGTTTCATAAGACCAGGTGGGCGCACGCTCGGCGAGCTGCGCCGCGAGCATATAAAAGAGCATCATCTGGCCAGTGAATGTCTTGGTTGCTGCCACCGAGCGTTCACGCCCGCCATGCATTAACAACGTCTCATCCACAAAGTTCACCATCGACGACGACGGTTCGTTTGTAATGCCGACTGTAAAAGCGCCGCCCGCCCGGGCGTTTTCCAGCACCTGGTTGATGTCTTCACCTTCGCCCGATTGCGAAACGCCGACCACCAGCGCGTGCTTTAGATTGAGTTTTGCGCAATAGATAGTGTGGACTGACGGGGCCGAAAGCGAAACGGGAATGCCGGTGGTGATTTCGAGCAAATAGCGACCAAAGAGGGCTGCGTTATCCGAGCTGCCGCGTGCCACTAGTACGATCAGATCGATATCGCGCGACTGCAGAAAGTTTCCCAGTCGCGCGATCTTTGCGCGCTCGGTGTGGATGGTGCGCTCGAGCGCCTCAGGTTGCTCAGCGATTTCCCGAAGCATCAACGACAAAGAGATGATTCCTTCCAAGTAGGACAGACATTCTTGTCTGTCCAATTCTTTTTAGGTACAAACGGGACAGGCAGGAATGCCTGTCCTACATAATGTTTGTATTCCCCGGAGATTTCAGTTAAATACTTGTACTGTTCTTGCCAAGTCTTGCTCCGGCTTTCTTTTGTTCAATGCTGAACACTCTAACACGAAGCGCGGCCTGCAGACGTCCAATGTCCAAAGTCCAATGTCCAACGTCCAATGTCCAACGTCTCCTTGGATCTAAGTTGAATCTGGAAACTGACTCGACCTTCGCCTAGCAGACATTGGACATTGGACTTTGGACAACTAGGAAAGCAATGTCAGACTCCCCCTCAAACAAAACCACCACGAGCGAACGCCTGGTCTCTTTAGACGTCTTTCGCGGCATCGCGATCGCCGGCATGGTTCTCGTAAACAATCCCGGCACGTGGGCCAGTATCTATTGGCCGCTGGCACACGCTGAATGGCATGGCTGGACACCCACGGATCTCATCTTCCCGTTTTTCCTGTTCATAGTAGGCGTGGCAATCCCGCTCGCGTTTGGACGGCGCATCGAAAGTGGCGGCAGCAAGCGCGACCTTTACTGGAAAGTCATCAAGCGCACTTTAATCATCTTCGCGTTGGGCGAGTTTCTCGCCGGCTTCCCCTACTTTCATCTTTCGACCATCCGCATCCCCGGCGTGCTGCAACGCATTGCAGTCTGTTATCTATTCGCCTCAATTATTTTGCTAAAGGCTAGGATCAGAACACAAGTCATCATCACGATCGCGCTGCTCGTGATCTACTGGTTGCTGATGACCCGTTTGCACGCACCGGGATTTGCCACGGGCGATCTAACTAAAGAGGGAAGTCTGGCATCGTTTGTCGATCGCACAGTCTTTGGGCCGCACATTTGGAAACAGGGCAAGGTCTACGATCCTGAAGGAATACTCAGCACGATTCCGGCGCTGGCCACAACGCTGTTCGGAGTTTTTACGGGACAGTGGCTGCGCACCACGAAGTCGCAGTACGAAAAGGTCACGGGGCTATTTGTTATGGGAGCTTGCTGTGTTGTGATTGGCTGGTGCTGGAATCCGTTCTTTCCAATCAACAAGTCGCTGTGGACAAGTTCGTATGTGTTCTTCACCGGTGGACTCGCCCTCGAGTTTCTGGCTTTATGTTACTGGCTGATCGACATCAGGAAATATCAACGCTGGAGCAAACCGTTTGTGGTGTTTGGCGTGAATGCGATTGTGCTTTTTGTGGGGAGCGGAGTGATGGCGCGTTTGCTTGGGCTGATTCAGGTGCCGCGCGGCGATGGCACGAAGATGTCTCTGCAAGGCTGGATCTTCAGAACTTTTTTTCTTTCCTGGGCCGCACCTATCAACGCTTCTCTTGCTTACGGGATTGCTTTCATTCTACTTTGGTTGGGATTGATGTGGATTCTCTATTCGCGCAAGGTATTTATTAAGGTCTGAAACTCGTCCAACGACACTCTTGAAAGGAGACCCCATGCCAACTTACGTAACACTACTTCGCTACACACAACAGGGCGCAGCAAAGGTGAAAGACAGTCCCAAGCGTTTGGATGCAGGACGCAAAGCTTTCAAGAAGCTCGGCGTTGAAATAAAGGATACGTATCTACTGATGGGTCGATACGATCTGCTTTGTGTGATCGAAGGCCCGGATGACGACGCGGTGGCGAAATGCCTCTTAACACTAGGAGGTGAAGGCAATGTTCAAACGGAGACCATGAAGGCCTGGAATGAGGACGATTTTCGCAAAATAGCAAAGTCGCTGTGAGATAGTCCAACTTCTAAAGTCTCTCAAGCGGTTCAGAGTACAAGCTTCAGCTTGCCGCCCGTTCCAGGCAGACAACCTGAAGGTTCAACTCTGAACTGTTTGAGAGACATTCATGTCGGATTATTTCGCATATCCGGGTCCGCGCAACGCGCGTCCTGCCAGCGCTGAGGTTCGCTTGCCGTTGTCCACGCTAAGCTGACCGTTAACGATGACGTAGTTGATCCCATCGGGGTGTTGGTTGGGCATCTCAAATGTCGCGCGGTCGATGACTGTTTTCGGATCGAAGATCGTGATGTCGGCAAAAGAGCCGGCGCGCAAGAGTCCACGGTCGCGCAGGCCTACACGTTTGGCCGGCATGCCAGTCATCTTGTGAATAGCTTGCTCCAAAGATAGAAGTCGTTCCTCGCGGACATAACGACCGAGGATTCTCGGATAGCTACCCCAGCCACGCGGATGTGATTTGGCGCCAGCCAACGGGCCGTCGTTAGCCCGTGCGCCGCTGTCGGTGCAGAAGCTAACGAAAGGCGCTCGCATCGCTGCGCGCATGTCGTCTTCACTCATCATGAAGTAGATTGCGCCGGTTTGGCCGTGATCGGCCAGAATCAAATCGAAGAGTGCATCGAGCGGTTCTTTGCCTTGTTCTTCCGCGATCTGCGACAAGCGTTTGCCTTGCAGCGCTTCCAGGTCACGATTGACGACCGATCCGATCAGGACACCCGAGGCGCCGCCGCTGCCGAGGTAAATGTTTTCCCATTCTTTCGAGTCGGTTGTTATTTCTTTTTTGAGTTGCTGGCGAATACGCATGTCCTTCAAACGCGACAGCATCTTTTCAGTGCCACCCTCGAGCGCCCAGGGTGGGAGGCAGGCGCTGAGCGACGTGCTGCCGGCGATGTATGGATAGATGTCGGCGGTGATGTCGAGACCTGCGGCACGCGCGCGTTTGATCTTTGCCAGCACTTCAGGCATGCGGCCCCAGTTCTTTTTGTAGGCAGTCTTGAGATGCCAAATTTCTACCGGGATTTTAGCCTGGCGGGCAATCTGGAAAACTTCTGCCAGCGATTCGTCGAGAGCATTGGCTTCGCTGCGTTGATGCGTCGCATAGATTCCGCCGTACTGCCGCGCGACCTTCGCAAGTTCCACGATCTCGTCTGTCTTCGCGAAACGCGCGGGAACGTATTGCAGCGAAGTAGACAGGCCCAACGCGCCGTCTTTCATCGCAGCCGCGACCAACTGCTTCATCTGTTCCAACTCGGCCGGAGTAGGCGGGCGATTGTCATAACCGACGACATATTCGCGCACTTGGGTGGCGCCGACGAAGGTAGCGAGATTAACGCCAGTCCCTTGCCTCTCAAGCCGGGTGAAATATTCATCGAGCGTGCGCCAATCGATGGTCAGTTTGAAGCGACGGTTGAAGTCCTCCTGCTCCTTGATAAGCCGGTCGTTGATTGGCGCGATCGACTCGCCCTCGCCAGTCACTTCAGTGGTCACGCCCATCATCACCTTGCTCATCGCGCGCGGGTCGATGAGCAAATAGGTTTCTGATTGACCGAGCATGTCGATGAAACCCGGCGCCACCACCATTCCGGTTGCGTCAATCTCACGAGCGCCGCTGGCATTCCTCAGCTTGCCGATCGCCGCGATGCGGTCGCCCTTGATCGCGATGTCGGCGCGGTAACCCGGGCGGCCTGAGCCGTCAATCACGAGCCCATTCTTGATGAGAAGATCGTATTTGGGCGTCGTTGTCGTGGCGCTGGAACCAAAAGAGAAAAGAAGCATGGCTGTCAGGGTCAGGGAAAGTGAAACTCGCATTAGCATTATTTCACCACTGGGTTGGAATGATGGAGCGCTGCATCGTAATGATTAGGACGGAGAATGTCTACATTTCGAAACCAGTCAAGTGATTTGTTGGGACCGCGGGCGTCCCGCCCGCAATGAGCGCGACGCGCGAAAATTGACTGTCTGATGGGATTCCTGAAGACCTGTGCGCCTGCGGCGCGTTGCGGGCGGGACGCCCGCGGTCCCAGTAAGACGAAGGGTGGTTTACGCCCGCTCCGATCCTGCGTAGAATCCAACGCCGTGACAGCAGAACCAATAACACTCAAACGAATTGCCGAAGTAACCGGCGGCAAGCTGACCGGCGACGAGAACACCGTAGTAACAGACGTCAGCCACGATTCGCACCGCGCCGGTCCTGGCAGTTTGTTCGTTGCTGTCCGCGGTGGATTGTTTGACGCGCACAAGTTCATACCGCAGGTGATCACGCAAGGCGCGGTGGGCGTGATTTCTGAGCTCGAGCCGTCAGCCGAATTGCAGTCGGGAAGGGGGCTTGCCCCCGCTTCCTTCGCCTGGATTCAAGTTGAGAACGTCAGACGCGCTATGGCCCTGGCTGCGGCAGAAGTTCACCATCATCCGTCACGCGAGCTGCAACTCGTCGGCATCACCGGGACAAACGGAAAGACTACGACAGCCTATCTCGTGGCGTCGATTCCGGAAGCCGCTGGTGAGCCGGTGGCGATGACCGGCACGGTTGAATACCGTCTTGGCTCCGAACGTTTCAAAGCTGATCGAACCACACCCGAAGCCACTGACATGCAGCGGATGCTGCGCCAGGCAGTGAACATTGGTTGCAAGACGGCGGTGATGGAAGCTTCTTCGCAGGCCATGGACTTTCATCGTTGCGACGCACTCGAGTACGCCGTCGCCGTTTTCTCGAATCTCACGCGCGACCACCTCGACTATCACAAGACAATGGAGAACTACTGGTACGCGAAGCAACGTCTGTTTGATGGACGCTTGGGAACCAGACCACGTATTTCGGTTATCAATATTGATGATCCCCACGGGGTCGAGTTGGCGGATAGATTGGAACGTGAGGAACTGCGAGTGATTCGCTATGGAGTAGAAGCCCAGGCCGATGTCACAGCATGGCAGCCAAAATTCTCTCTTGAAGGGATGAATTTTCGCCTGCGCACGCCTGAAGGAGAAGTAGAATTTCATTCACCCTTGGTAGGCCCGCCTCACGTTTATAACACTCTTGCCGCTGTCGGGGTTGGTCTCGCGTTGGGGTACGACCTGAACCTGATCACGAACGCTTTGGCGTCTTGTGCGGGAGCCCCCGGGCGGTTCGAGCGCGTGAGCTTCGCCACTTTGAAACACAAGCCGGAGTTCGTCGTAGTTGTAGATTACGCGCACACTGACGATGCCATGCTCAATGTGCTTCGTACGGCGCAGGCAGTAAAGAAAGGCAAGATCATCACAGTTTTTGGTTGCGGGGGTGATAGGGATCGCTCAAAACGTGCCCCCATGGGCGAAATTGCAGGCACTCTGAGTGATCTTGTAATACTTACTTCTGACAATCCACGAAGTGAAAGCCCCGGAGCAATAATGGCCGATGCTGAAATCGGACTCGCCAGAATGGGTAAACCGTATCGAAAAATCGCGGATCGTCGTGAGGCAATTCGCGAGGCCGTGACGGAAGCGGCAACTGGTGATCTCGTCTTGATCGCCGGTAAAGGTCACGAAGATTACCAGATAATCGGACGCGAGGTTTTTCACTTCGATGATAAAGAAGTTGCATTCCAAGAAGTCGAGTCGCTTTCCTTATCTCTAGAAGCCAGTCTGAGACGACAAAAAATAGGCTTTGAGCCGGTCGACGAATCTCTGAAGCACAGCTAGCAGCGGGAGCCTTTACGAGTATTCCTCTGCCATGCTTCCGAAGACAAGCCAGCTGTTCGGGAGCTTTACAAGAGACTTCTTTCTGAAGAGTTTAATGTGTGGTTTGATGAAGAATCCCTTACTCCCGGAAGCGACTGGGCTTTGGAGATCGAAAAAGCTGTACACCAAGCTGATCGGGTTCTACTTTGCTTTTCACAGAAATCAGTGAGGAAGAAGGGTTTTGTGCAGAAGGAAATCAAGTCGGCGTTAGACGTTGCGGCGGAATACCCAGAAGGAGCGGTATTTCTGATCCCTGTAAGATTAGAAGATTGCCAAGTGCCCAACAGTCTAAAGCGCTTGCACAGAATAGATCTTTTTGGAGACCGAGGTTATGACCGTTTGATTAAAGCGCTACGCGAAACTCCGGAGTCTCCAGACAAACAAAGTCCCGTTTAAGTTCGATCACCCGCGAGGCTTTAGAGGAGCGGGCAAGCTGGACGCACCGTTCATAATCCAAGCTCGTTTTTAACCTCGGCTAGAGGAACTGACGGTTCGGCGTGTTCTAGTTTCTTAGCGGCGCGCAGATCAAGCAGGTCTTCGTAGTCATCCAGTAACTCCTGGAGCGCAGCAAACTCCTCGTAGGGTAAAACGACGAATTCTTTTTTGCCGTTCTTCTTGAGAATTTCTGGATGCAGTTCAATCATAAGTAGCCTCAGCTATAAGCGTCCCTTCGGTGCTTAACACGGTAGATTATCACCCTGTCACCTTCAACCTCAAACAGAACCCGGAAGGTTCCCACTCGTAAGCGGTATTCAGGCGTAAAGTTAGTCAGCCGTTTCACGTCTCCTGCGAGGTTGTCTTCCAGCCCTTCAATTTTCGATACAATTCGGGCCTTCGTGTCGGTGTCTAGAGCTCTCAGATCCTTAATCGCTCTTGATTTGAACTCTATCTGGAATTGCAGGGCCCGAAGCAGTTGCTAATTAGCTTTCATCTCGTCCTTCATTGAAACGGTTCCAGATCCAATAGACTGGCAACCCGAGCGCGATCAAGCCGATCCCGGCGAGTGGAGGATTGCGCGCCAGAATTCCCAAACCCGAAAGCACCTGGCCATGCATGATCAGCCCCGCACCGTTCGCGGCATCACCGCGAACTCCCAGCAGCGTAGTACCAAGTATCAACGCGGTGGCCAACAAGAAAAGTATGGGAACGACCGGATAGCCCCAGGCGCGATAAGGACGCTCCGCGTCCGGCATTTTGCGACGGAGAATAAACACCGCAGCGGTCACCAGTCCATAAAAGATCCAGAGACCGAAGATCGCATAGTCGGTGAGGATGTCGAACGACGAAGAGAATATGATGACGAGGATGCAAGCCCATACAGCCTGGATGACCAGAGCGCCGGTGGGAACGTGTGTGCGCGGCGACACTTTGGACAAGCTGCGCGGGAACAATCCATCGCGCGCCATCGCGTAAGGAACGCGCGCGCCGGTGAGAATCGAGGTATGAAGTGTGCCGAAGGTAGATGACAGAAGCGCCGCCGCAATGAAACTGATTGCGAGCGGTCCAAGAAACTGTTTGGCGACCTCCGTCGCGACCGATGACTTCGTAGAAATGTTGGCTATATCAGTCGGTGAGAGCGCATAAAAATACGCTACATTCGCAAGCAGGTAGAGCGCCATGATCAGAATCGTTCCACCGATGAGCGCCCGCGGCAGGTTTCGTCCGGGGTTCTGAACTTCACCGGCGACCAGCGTGACGTTGTTCCAGCCGTCGTATGCCCACAACGCACCAAGCATCGCGGCGATGAAGCCGCCGAAGCCAAATCGCGCCGCCGCGCTGACGCCTTCGCAGGCGCCGCCGACATTTGCCATCAGCAAATGCGACCAGTCAGCGTTGCGCGCAAACAGGAAAGCGCCGATGCCGACCAGCAACACCAGGGCAATCTTAATTCCTGACAACACAGTCGCTACGCCACCACTAACCCTGACCGCCAGACAGTTGATGCCCGTAACAATGAGGATCGAGGCGAGCGCAACCACCTGTAGTTTTCCGAAGGGGACCGGATGACCAAATAGAGTGGTTGAAAAGAAGTCCCCGGCAAGGGCGCCGCCAATCATGATGTTTAGGAACAGAGCGAACTGCACGCCGAGGGCGGCCTGAGAACCGGCTTTACCGATAAAGAAGGACATCCAACCAAACAGAAATCCCCACGGTCGCCCGTATGCCTCGCGCATGAAAACATATTCGCCGCCAGCCTTTGGCATCATCGCCGCGAGTTCGGCGTAACTTAGCGCGCCAGCCAGCGAAAGCAATCCGGCGATGACATACACCAGCAGCACCATCTTCGGCGTGCCGACGTTGCAGGTCATCACGCGGGCTTTAAGGAAGACGCCCGTGCCGATGACATTGCCAACCACGATCGAGATCGCGGCGACTAAACTCAGGCCGCGAATGAGTTGGGTCTTGGTGGGTGGTTGCATGTGCACGTCCATCGGAAAGTGTTCGCGCCTTGATTAGGAGGCTCTGGTTTATGCGGCGCGCCTGCGAGTAGTTCTGCCTTTCAACGCTTGCGCAGCGGCTTCGCCGGTCACGACCGCGCCTTCCATGAAACCCTGCCAGTCTGCCAGGTGCTCTCCAGCAAACAGAACCTTGCCATGTGGTTGCTGCAAAATCGGACGCAGTGTGAACCATTGACCAGGGCGGTAGAACGCGTAAGCGCCTTGCGTGTAAGCATCGCGCTGCCAGGCCATCGACTGAATGTTCAACGCCAATTCCGGAGCGCCTTTATTTACAGGCAAGAGGTCGCGGGTAATGATCTCACGGCGCCGCACGCTATTTTGCGAGGCCAGCACGTCTGCCTTTTCTCCGACGGCATAGCTGCAAAGAATTCCTTGCTTACCTGGTTGGTTTTTTGTGCTGTGAAAATAATAGTGGGAAGTGACATCGCTGACGAGCGAGAAGTCTTCCGCTCCCCAGAAGCGTTCGTTGAACAGAACCTGATTTTTGACGATGCGAGCGTACTGAAGTTTGTCAGCCGCCGCGCTGTGTGCAGACGGAAGCGCCGGCTCAAAAGTAATCTTATTGAGGACACGCGCGGGCACTGTGCAGATGCAGGCATCGGCCGTGAAGTCTCTACCGCCGGCAGTTACAGTGACCCGTCCCCCTCGTTGGGTAATTTTCTGCACCACCATGCCGGTATGAATTGAGGCGTTACCGATCCGCGAAGCCAGCGCATTTACCAGGCGCGAGTTGCCGCCTACTATCTTGAAGTCCATTTCGTTTGCCGGACTGGATTCAAAATACTCGGCTGCTGCGGCGTAGGCCGATATCATGCGAATGGTTTCGCCAAAATCCGTACTGTCTTGCAAGTCGCGGAGCAACAGATCCTCTTCGGAGAAGCCGATCTTTTTTAGCCAGGTCCACCAGTCGTATTGATCCAGCCGTATCCGATCTCGATCTCTGTAGCCTTCGTAAGTCTTCCGAAACTTTGCAAAAGCAGCTTTCGCTTCTGGGGAGAAATCCCACTGGCCCGGTCGTTTCACCACGCCGTCCCGCATTAGCCAGGCTTCGAAGCGATGATCCTGGAGCGGTATTTTGAAATCATGACAAAAAGCTTGCATGCGCTCGTGACTGGCCCCGACCCACTCACCCCCGAGTTCGCACACCAGTTCGGGACTTTCTTTAAAGTTGAAAGAAAGGACGCGACCGCCGATGCGTGGGCGCGCTTCAAGCACGGTGATGTTCCAGTCCTTGAGCGCGTGAGCAGCTGCTAATCCTGAAAGACCGGCACCGATGACAATGCAGGAATACGAGTGACGCTGGACGTAAGGGCTTAAGACAAGGGGCGCACCGACAGCGGCGACCGCCGCGTTCTTGAGAAAGTCGCGACGAGATGTAGGATGAGTTTGTACCGGCCGCCTTACCATACGTCGTTGGTTACCAAGTCTTCATAAGTGTCCCGGCGGCGAATCAGTTGTGCTTGTCCGTTGTCATCGATCATCACAGCCGCGGGAAGCGGCCGGCCGTTGTAGTGGAACATCTGCGCCAGCGAATACGCGCCGCAGTTGAGCAAAGCCAGTACTTCACCCGGCTGCACATTCGCGGGCAGTTTTCTATAGTCAGGCAAGCGTCCCTGCCGCTCGATGTCAAAATAAACATCGCCGGAATCGCACAGCGGCCCGGCAACTTTGTAACTGGTCTCATGCGGCTCGCCGGCGCGCGTGGCGGAGATGGTGTGGTAGTACCACTTGTAATTGTTCATCGAGAGCATGATGTTGTAGCCGGCATCTGTCAGCAGCCAAACATCTCCCGTTTCCGGCCTTTGCTTCATATTTAGAACCGTTGTCAGCACGAGGCCGGCGTCGGCGATCACGCTCCGTCCCGGCTCCAGCAGGATCGTCGTTTTGTCGAGCAGATGTTCTGCGCCCGCGGCACGGGCTGACTCGCGGGCCACGCGCAAAGCTTCCGCGAGCACGACTGCCGGTTCGAGATCGGCACCCAGCATGTCGCGTTCGTGTTCAGGTAGTTGATCGGCTTGCGAGCGATCGCGCAGGTAGTTAACCGGAATGCCGCCACCCAGGTTGATGTGTTCCAGTATATGGCCCGTCTCCCGATGAATCGCGACGAGATGTTCCCACATGCTGCGAAACGCTTCCGCGAAAGGTTCGACATCAGGTGTTTGCGAGCCCACGTGAATGTGAATGCCGCAAACGTGTATGAGTTCGGGGTTTTTTAGACTTCGCCGAAAGGCTTCCAACACTTCAGAAGACGAAATGCCAAACTTCGAAGTCAGCAAGGCTGTCTGCAAACCCAGATGTGAGCGGGTCCCAATCTCAGGGACTAGCCGCAGCGCGATGCGCGCCGGTTTAGGCGGCTGACCACTGGCTGCCGCCACTCGCATGACCGCCGCCTCAACCAAACCGATTTCATAGATTGAATCGACGTTGATGGCATAGATTCCGGCGCGCACGGCGTCGTCCAATTCGCTATCGCTCTTGCTGGTGCCGTTGAAAATAATTTGGTCAGGCCGGAAGCCCACGCGCAATGCCTTGAAGAGTTCGCCGCCGCTGTTAACCTCGAGATCGATGCCCGACCCGAGCACCAGTTTGAGCACCGCCATATTCGAGTTGGCCTTCGAGGCATAGAAAAACCGAATCTGGTGTTCGACGGACTGGGCGGCTGCTTTTAGCCGGCTGATATTGGAGCGGATGCGTGGTCCGGAAAAAACGAACAGAGGCGAATCGTATTTGTGAACCAGTTCCAGAGCGTCTGCGCCGTTAATCGCCAGGTGACCCTCGCGTACTTCGAGATAGTTTGAAATAGTCCAGGCTGGATTTGAAGCCGCCACTATCGTCGACATGTCTTAGTCTTTCTCCGCTTTAGGAATTATTACTAATGAATGCGAGCGAAGATAGACTGCTGCTCCTAAGACGTCAAGCCCTTGTTGAAGAGACTTTTCTGCCGCGGATTTACGCAGATGAACGCGGATAAGAAGGAAGAACGCAAATAAGAGAAGCAATCCGGCGATCTGAAATTCCCTTTCAATCTGATCCGCGTTTATCCGCGTGAATGCGCGGCTGAAGGCTTCAGCTTCCGCAGCACTTCACGAATCTGCTTGTAGTGACGTTGCTCGTGTAACCGATAAAGGAAACGGTAGCGACGCCATCGATGTCTCCAAGGAAGGGATGCTTGAAGACCAGGTTACGGAAGCGCTCGTCGCCATGAGTCGCGCAGAGTGTCTTGAGACTACTTCTCGTGCGGTCAAAATTCTCAATAGCGAGATCCCGAGAGGGCGCGTCCAGCGGATTCATAGCTTTCGGAGCTTTCACGCGGATAAGCCGCACGGAAACTATTGAAGTTGGTATCAAGCGGCGGAAGAATCCTACTCGCTGCGGCGCACGAGCGATCGCGCTTTCAAGTTCTTTGATTACGCGGTCTTCGACAAGACAAAGGTGGTGCACTATTTCAGCGACGCTCCATTCGCCTTCCGCAGGTCGCTCGGAATAGAGGTTGGGCTCGAGCGGCGAGATTGTGCTGATTAGTTTTTGATGGACTGTGTCCAGTCGCCGCAAAGCCTTTTTCATAAAGGAAGCTATTGCTGAGTCTTGCCAGTTACCTGACCCAACCAAGCCCGCAAATCAACTCAGCGGGCGACCAAAGTTGTAAACGAGTACGCCTGTAACTTTCACCGGTTCTCCCTGAAGCAAGGTCGGCGAGAACTTTGCCTGGAGTGCGGCATTGACCGACACCTCCTGCAGCATTCTCGGTCCGGAGATTGCGCGCGCCTCAATCACATTTCCCTGCTCGTCGACCGTCACCTGAATGACAACCACTCCCTCAGCGCCGGCGGCTTTGGCAGCGGCAGGGTAATCCGGTCTTGGCAGGCTGATAGCTTTGCCGTTCAGGACCCCAGCCGAAATTGGTGGGTGCTTGCCAGGCTCAGCCGCAGCGTGCGGATCGTCTGGCTTGGGATCCTTATCGCTGGCTGCCGGCTTCGCACTCGCCGCCTCGGCTGGAGCTGCGTTTGCGGGACCCTCAGACGACACCTTGGGAGGTTGCGCCGTCGCTGTTGCTGAGAGTTGTCCGCTCTTTTCCGGCAACACGAAGGAACTCAAAAACTCCTCCTGAATCGCATCGTCCTTTTTGGTACTTAAGTAGACTATTGAATAGAAGCGCTTCCGGGTGGCAAACACCTGTGCAGTCCCCGCCAGGTCGCCAATCGTCATGCGGTATTCGCGACCGGCATTTCCCTGCAGAGTCTTCTCGCCGACCAGCGTAAGTTTAGCGATCACGTCTTTGCGAATCTTCGGCGCAAACAGAGTCTTGAAGGCGTCGACGTAGGAGTTGATACGCTGCATCTCCGTGTACAGCGCCAGATTCGATTTGATCCCGCTCAATGAAACTACCGCGAACACGGGCCCGGGTTTGCTGTTGGAAAGATAGGTTCGCGTATTCAACTCCATCTTGTGATACGGCTCTTTGCTTGTTTCAAAAGTTGAACCCTTGGGCATGAGCACGGAAAACTCCTCGCCTTCGGGGCGGAGCGTTTCCCAATCTGGTGCGGTCGTTGCGGATTGCCCTAACGCTGAGATGCAAGTTGTTAGCGCAAACAGGAGGACGAACGGTCGTAGTTTTAAGTGAAATGAACGCATGACTCAAGACTCCTTTAGAACTTTTTCGCGGTTCATGAGATTCATCGGGACAGGGTTTTCGGGCTACCGGATAGATTTTCTCCAGACTGTCAGTTAATTACAAGCCCGGGCAGGCTGCTGAAAAAAAGAAAGCCAGCACTCGATCCACGAACACACACGAACAAGGTACTAAATTCGCTCGCGCGATTTCGTGATATTTCGTGTAGGTTCGTGGATCGTGACGTTGTCGTCGTCCACAGGCTAGAGGTGCGCCATCATCTCAGCCGGGTTCCAGTAAGCATGCAGCGTTTGTATCTTTCCTGCTTCGTCACCTCGAAAACGTCGATGCCTTCAAACTGCACTCCGCGCCCATTCTGGCTGATGCCGCGTCCAGACCATTTTACCGCGGCTCCATTACCGGCGATGAAGACTTCGTCCTCTGTTAAGCCAACCTCTTTGAAGGCTGCCGTAATATTCTGAAAAAACTCCGCCAATTTCTGATGGCCGATTTTCGCCGGCGCGCCGACGGGATCGTAACTGATGGCGTCTGCGGCGAAGGTGTTGACCCAGGCTTGCTGATCCATCGCGCGTATCGCAGCAAAGTAAGCCTTGACTGCTTGCGTAATAATATCTGGAGACATTTATTCCTTATTCCTTTCTCGTTCTTGCTGCACCAGAACCCGGCGCAAAATTTTCCCCGAAGCAGATTTGGGAATTTTATCGATGAATTCAAGCAGCCGTATCTTTTTGTACGGGGCTACTTTTTCAGCAACGAAGTCCATCAGCTCTTGCGCCGTGGCTTTTCCTTTTAATACCACGAAAGCCTTGGGTATCTCTCCCGCTTCATCGTCAGGGCAGGGAATTACCGCCGCATCGGCAACGGAGGGATGGGTCAACAACACGGCTTCGAGTTCCGCCGGCGGCACCTGAAAGCCCTTGTACTTGATCAGCTCTTTGGCGCGATCGACAATGAAGAAGTGTCCCTCATTGTCTGCATAGCCAATGTCGCCGGTGTGCAGCCAGCCTTCGGAGTCCACGGTTGCCGCGGTGGCTTCGGGACGATTCAAATAGCCCTTCATGATCTGTGGACCACGAACACAAACCTCGCCTTCTTTGTTGTCGCCCAGCGGCTCGCCAGTTTCCAGGTCGACGACCTTGCATTCAGTGTTGGGAGCAGGAACACCCACAGAGCCAAACTTCACCTGAGTTGGATCAGCCGGCGACGAATGTGTGACCGGACTCGTTTCCGTCATGCCGTAGCCCTGGCGCACATCACAACCCAGACGCTGCATGCAGGCGCGTGTCAGGTGTTCATCGAGGGGTGCGGCGCCGCAAAATATAGTTTTCAGTTTCGACAAATCGTAATTATCGACTACCGGGTTCTTGCTAAGCGCCAAAACGATCGGCGGCACGAGATGCGCCAGCGTCACGCTGTAGTTCTGAAGCAACTGGAGAAACGGCTCGAGTTCAAAACGCGGCACCGTCACGATGGTGGAGCCTTGATAGAGGCCCATGTTCAAGACGACGACCAAACCGTAGATGTGAAAAAGAGGCAAGACGCAAATCAGAGTGTCGTTCTCAGTGAAGTAGTCGAGACCTTTCATCTGGCACATGTTGGCGACCAGGTTGTAATGCGTAAGCATGACGCCCTTGGGAAGTCCGGTGGTGCCGCTCGAATAGGGCAGCGCTACCAAATCCTCACGCGGATTTATCTCAACCTCGGGAAACTGCCCGTCGCTTTCAAGCAGGGAAGAGAAGAGCGTGGCGCCGTCCACGCCGACTCCAGTCTCGGCAAAGATAAACAACTCTTCGATGTTGGCTTCGCGCGCCGCGGCGGTAGCCTTCTCCAGGAACTGCGGCACGGTAACCAGAAACCGCGCGCCGGCATCTTTCAGTTGATGGGCGATCTCATGTTCGGTGTATAACGGATTAACCGGGCTGACAATCCCACCGAGCGACGCGACGGCGTGGAAGGCGATTGCATATTCCGGCAGATTTGGACTGAGAATCCCAAAGACCTCGCCTTTCTTGAACCCGCGTTTCCAGAGGCTGGCAGCTACGCGGGAAATTTGGTCGGCAAGCTCTGAATACTTGATGGTGCGCCCGCTTGGGCCATCGATCAGCGCCGGTTTATCGCCACGCTCTTTCGCATGTTGGAGTACGAAGGAGGTTACCGGAATTTCTGGTATAGCGACTTGGGGAAAAGGTCCGCGGAAGATCATGAGCGCTTACCATATCAGGTGACCCAGCTTCCGTAAAAGGTTTATATTAGGCTATCCATAGAACAAACCCCCTATGTCAGAATCCGAAGCTCGTCCACTGAACATCGTTTGTCTCGCCACCTACTTCAAAGGTGGCGACTTTATTCGCGAGTGCAAACGGCTTGGTTGTAGCGTCATTCTGATTACCAAGGAAAAGATGCTTCAGGAAGACTGGCCGCGCAACAGTTTGGACGATCTGATCGCGGTGCCCAACGATGCCGGTCCGGCGCTGATGATCGACCTGACTGCTTTTATCGCGCGCAAGATGAAAGTGGATCGCGTGGTCGCGCTTGAGGAGTTTGACGTAATGACCGCGGCCTTGATTCGCGAACACTTTTGCCTTCCCGGAATGAGCAGTTCGACGGCGAAGACCTTTCGCGACAAGTTTAGAATGGCCGAAGCCGCCAAAGCCGCGGGCATTGTGCTTCCTGAGTTCGTGCCAATGATCAATGCTGACGAAGTGCGACAGTTTATGGAACGCGTGCCGCCGCCATGGATAGTTAAGCCTCGCTCCGATGTTTCCGCGATTGGCATTCTCAAAGTAAATGAACCGGACGAAGTGTGGAGTCTCATCGCTGAGATGAACGAGCGCGAAAACCTGCGCGAGCGAGCTTCTTACTATCTGTTGGCGCAGTTTGTTGCCGGCGAGGTTTTTCACGTTGATTCGCTGGTTGGCGATGGCCGGGTTTTATTTGCGGGCGCGAATCGGTATGGCCGCCCGCCCCTGGAAGTGGCGCATGGAGGCGGCGCTTACGTTTCGCGCACAGTCGCGCATCGATCGGAAGGCGAGAAGAAGCTGTTCGCGATCAATCGCCAGTTAGTCAAAGCACTGAAGCACGAGCGAGGCGCAGCGCACGCGGAGTTCATCAAGAGCGACGCTGATGGACGTTTTTACTTTCTCGAAATCGCCGCGCGAGTAGGCGGCGCTTACATTGCCGACGTTTTGGAGGCGGCCTCAGGACTCAACCTGTGGCGCGAGTGGGCGCGGATGGAAGTGGCAGACGGCGGGACCAGACGGCAGGAGCAGACGGCAGGAGCAGGACAGAAGTCGGATCCCCCAGAAGGGCGGATCAAACAACTCAAGCCGCCGCAAAACGAATATGCCGGCATCGTGCTGTCGCTTTCCAAGCAGGAGAATCCTGACACCTCTTCTTATAACGATCCCGAGATCGTCTACCGCGTAAAGAAGCGCCATCATGCCGGCTTGATTGTACGTTCGAAGAAATTGGAGCGTGTCGAGGAATTACTGACACAGTATGCCGAACGCTTCGCAGACGATTTCGTAGCAGTTGTGCCACCGCTGGAAAAAGCGGAGTAACTACTGCACCTCTCTCAACCCCCAAATGTTGACGGTGATTTCTTCGGCGTATTGCAGCAGCGGATCACCTTTGAGCGTGGGTAAGCCGTGGGATTCGATCATTGTCGTGTTGAGCGAAACGAGTTCGGCCTGTCGCAACGGCCACGGTTGGTGGTGAAGGCAGGCGCGATAGAGTTTGCCACGGTGTTCGCAGTCGAGGCAGTAGCGCTCAGTTAAGAAAAATTCAAGCGAGCCAGGTGAAGTCTGCGGCAGAGCTTCGCCGATATTCCACGTGGCCTGGAGTTCTGCGGGCGCGCCAAGACGATCCCTCCGCGAAGACGAATAGCGAATGGTATTGCCAGTCTGCTCCAGCGACATCTGCGCGTTAAAGTAAGGTAGGTGATAAAACGTGCGCGCTCCCCAGACAGCGAGTTTGTTTGCCGCATCAAGCGAAAGAAACCAAACGCTGGGAACGCCCTGATGATGGACGTAGGTGCGTACGTTCAGTTCATGGAAGGCGCTGGTACCCGGAATCGGCGGCAGGAATGAGGCCCGAATGCCCCACATCGTGAACGGTACGACGCCAATCCAAGCCGAGCCCTCAAAGGTGTCGATTTCCAGTCGTGCGGGAATCAGTGGGCGCAGCAACTGCTCGTCAATGCGCCAATGCATGAACAGAAGCTTGCCCCACTTCTGATGCATGATCGGCCGACCTTGAGGACGCTGCCGCATAGCGAGACGATTCATGTCCGTCAACGGATCGGCCAAAGTCATTGTTGTTTGTTCACCATGATCACGGAGTTCTTGACGCCGTAGTCATCGTCTTCGGTGTTTGGGTTGGCAGGATCGAGCAGCCAGTCTCCATTAACGATAAACTTGTAAGCGTGTTTGCCCGGTTCGAGGTCGACGCGGCAGACCCATTCATCTCTTTCTTTGCCGCAAATATACTGCGACTGGTTCCAGTTGTTGAATGAGCCGGCGAGCGCGACGATGCCGGCGTCAGCGTAGCCCTTCAATCTGAAGGTGGTGTTGCCCGTGAGACTGGGCGGCGGCAGCGTAACTCTGGCGGCGGTGTATTTCTCGCCTTCGTATTCAAAAACGACGCTGACGATCTTCCCGTCCTCGTCTTTGTTGAAGGTGAGCGGCGTGCCCTCGATCTCATCCACGAAAACGGATTTCGACTTGTGTAACAATCTCCGCTTCTTGACGACTGAAGGCTTCACCCACAGTTCGTTATTCTCGAGCGTAACGTCGAGGGTTGAGATAGGGATAATGCCGGTTTCCAATTCATATCTACCTACGTACTTCTTCAGAGCTTCAGGATTGATCTTGCGCGGCGCCTGCGAGGGATGAGGGATGACGAAGGGATGAAGGCTGAGGGATGAGGGATGAACAGACTGCGTCGAGTAATGATCACCGGACGATGTGGCGGCAGTGACGAATGCGACAGAGTAAATGACGAGGAGCGACGAGAGACAAAGGATGAAAGGCAAGCGAGTTGTGAATCTGCGCTGCTTATTCATCCCTCATCCCTCCGCCTTCATCCCTCTCAGTACTGCCAGCTCACGTTCACGAAACCGACCCCGCTCGTCGGGACCGTGTAGCTATGGTTGGCGCCGTTCTCCCAGGTTACCGCGCCTCCAGCCGCAATCTTAATGAACTTAAACTGGATCGTTTGCCCGGCCGGCACGCTGGCCGTCAGGAACCAGTTGGGATAATTGGGTGTCAACATCGGTCCCACCGCGCCGTCCCACGTCGTGCTCCAGGCGCCGAGCTCTACGGTGTTGCCGGTAAGAAAGATGTAGTCGCCCGTCGTGGTCGGCGTTGCGTTGTAGACCGTGAAGGTAACGGGAATCAGCTTCGCAGTCAGCACGGTGTATTGAATGCCGTTGGAGACAGTTCCGCCTGAATTTGTCACGGTCACGTTGTAGTTGCCGTTTGTTACAGACGGCGTAGTGAGCACAATTTGCGTAGGTGACCAGGAGTTTACGGTGGCCGTCGTGGTGCCGAACTTCACCGTGCCGGTTGCCGCGCCAAAGTTCCGGCCGGTAATCGTCGTCTTCACGCCGGGCTGCCCGGCAGTTGGCCCCAGTGAACCAACCTCCGGCGACGCCGCACCCTCCGTGAATTGCCAAACAGAAACAGCATGGGCGGGAAGCGTGAAGGTCGTTACTGGGTTGTTGCCGCCCGTTCCCGAGCCGACAGTGATCGAAACTCCGCCGAGCAAGCCCGTCAGGTTATCCGTCTGCGTGCCGACGGGCAGCGACGTATTCAGTCCGCTGATGCTGTAACCGGTCGTTTCGTTCTTGTTGATAGCCACGAGCACTACGCTGCCGAAGAACTTGCGTTCGTAGATATACGCGTCGTTGTTCATCCAGCGCTGCGTCATCGAACCGTAGGGAATCGCCGGATTGCTGCGACGCAGAGTCGAAAGCCGGTTGGTGAGTGTATACGCCGTGGTGCCGGTCGAGAAGCCCGGCATCATCGGGCGGTTGTAGGGATCCGTGCCGCCGCCCGTGTCGTTGTGCAGATACTGCTCGGTGCCGTAGTAGATACACGGCACGCCGCGCGCGGTGAGCACGAAGGACATCGCCTCGTGCAGACGGTTGTTGTTATTGTTCACGGAAAGAAAACGCGCCATGTCGTGGTTGTCGATAAAGGTCACGAGGTCTTCTTTCCAGGTGAAGTTGGTTCCCTCCTGCGTGATCACAGAATCGATGTCGGAGAAGTTTGTGTTTGAACCGAAGACGCTGCGGATGGCCGTGTTGAGCGGGAAGTCCAGCAGCGAAATGCCGCTCTTGTTCGCGAACTTGTAGGAGTCGTGATAGAGCGGGTCGGAAGTGTTTCCCTGATACCACTCACCAAACAGAAAACTATCGCCGTAGGTGTAAATGGAATTTGCGAAGCTGTATTCCCAGCCCCAGGTTACGTGCTTAACCGCATCGATGCGGAAGCCGTCGACGCCGTGCTGTTGAAAGAGCTGCGCCGAGGCTTTCAGGTAGCCGTCGATGGTAGCGTGCTCCTGGTTGAGATCGGCGAGGTCGAATAGCGTGTAGTACTCGACCTGATAACGATCATCCCAGCCACCGCCAGAGATGTTTGCGTTGTGGTGGAAATAACCGTTGGTGTCAGAAGTGTAGTTACCGAGAAAGGTGCCGTTGTCGTATAGCGAGCCAAACTCGCCGCCATTGTCCTGCGTGGAATGGTTGGGCGCAAAGTCGATGATGACCTTAATGCCATTTGCATGTGCTGCGGTAACCATCGCATCGAAATCCGTCCAGGTGTTGCCGCTGTTGCCGAAGTGTTCCTCGATGCGTTTGAAGTCGCGGCCTTGATAGCCGTGGTAGGAGGCAGTCGGGTTACCGCCGCCGTCAGGAATGTTTGTGTTCAGATTGTCGACCGGTGGAGAAATCCAAATCGCGGTGATACCCATCCCCGCAAGGTACGACATCTTTTGCTGAATGCCTTGCAAATCGCCGCCCCAGTAGAGCCGCCAGTTTGTTTTCGTGGCGTCGTACAATCCGGCGCTTTGCGCTGGGTTGTTGTTGGCGCTGTTGCCGTCAAAAAACCGGTCGGTGATGATTTGATAGATGACTTCGCGTTTGAAGTCGGCAGCGAACACGCCGGTGAGTGGGTTGAAAAGAATTGAAACAAGCAGCGCGATTGCAGCGAGTCTGTGCGCGAGCTTTCGCATAGTGTAACTCCGTTCTTTACTACAGGGCTGGCCAGGGAGTTGAGGAAAAGGAATTATACAGCTAAAGGCGTCATAGCGCTGCAAGCTCTTATCTTCCGCATGGCAGGCTGTTGAAAAAGAACCTGGGACTCCACGAACACACACGAAAGGACACTAAATTCGTTCCGCCGCGATTTCGTGAAATTTCGTGTGATTTCGTGGATCGTGCGCTTGTCGTAGTTCTTCACAAAGCCTCGAAGAAAAAAGAAAGCTGCGCCCCCCGCGTTCAAGGGGCTTCGCGATTCGATCCCACTCTGCGCTTGTCACAGAAGCGCTCTACCGTTTGGAAGAGCTGCCGGCAGTATTGGTCAGGCGAAAGGCCGACCCGGTCACACTGCGCCAGTTGCCACTGCCCACTTTTGATGAACTCGGTTTGCTTAGGCACTTCATCGCAAAAACCCGGAGTCGGGCGGCTGGCCTGGAGGCAACTCTGCATGAAGATACTGGTGCTAATGCCGCTCCGGAAGCCAGGCTCTGCCTTGTAGCGCGTTACCGATTGATCGACGCAACCCTGATTGTCCGTTTGGCGTCCCGCCTCCTGACCCTCGGCTACGACCGCCTTGCCCTTTGCGATCAGTGCGTCCTTATTATTTGACCACCAAAAGACACCCGCGACGATCACGCCAACGACAAGCAACACCAGCAATACCGCGACGATAATTAAGGCTTTGGCCCAACCCGGCATCGTCTTCCTCCATTCTCTGCAGCTACCAAAGCCTTGCGCTTACTTCAAATACTTATCCATCCAATCGAGCACCGTGTGATACCAGAGCTGCGAATTTTGCGGCTTGAGCACCCAGTGGCCCTCGTCTGGGAAGACGAGAAGTTTTGAGTCAATTCCTATGCGCTGCACGGCAGTGAACAATTGCAGTCCTTCGCCAAAGGGCACGCGGTAATCGAGTTCACCATGAACTATGAGAATCGGCGTCTTGAAGTTTTTGACGAACTTGCTTGGTGACCAGCGCGCGTACATCAAGGGGTTGGTCCAGGGCGTGCCCTTGAATTCCCAGTCAGTGAACCAAAGCTCTTCGGTGGCGCCGTACATGCTTTCAAGATTGTAGACGCCGTCGTGTGAGACGAGCACCTTGAAATGAAATCGAGGATCGTTGTTGTGTCCTTCGATCCAGTTAATCATGTAACCGCCATAGCTCGCACCTGCCGCGCCGATGCGATTTCTATCGATGAACGAATTGCCGCGCAGAACGTCCGCGACCCCGTTCATGATGTCGGTGTATGCTTTGCCGCCCCAGTCCGCGCTTATCTCGTTTACAAATTGCTGACCATAACCGGTCGAGCCGCGCGGGTTCGGCAGGAAAGCGATGTAGCCGTTATTCGCCCACACTTGCGGGTTCCAGCGATAGCCCCAATTGTCGCTCCAAGCGCCTTGCGGTCCGCCATGAATGATGACCGCCAGCGGATATTTCTTGTGCGGATCGAAGTCTGCCGGCTTAACGATGAATCCGTGAATCTTTTTACCGAGCGCGCCGGTCCATTCCACTTCCTCGGCTTTTTGCAAACCAAATTGCGCCATCAGATCCTTATTAGCACTCGTCAGCGCTGTTACGCTTTTCTCATCAATGTCAGCGCGATAAATCTCGGCCGGCAGCGCCATTGAGCTGTTGGCGAAGACCAACGATTTCCCATCCAGCGTTATTTGCAAACCGCCGGCTGAAACATTAGGGACTATCTTCTGCGGTTCGGCGCCGCCGAGCGGAACCCTGTAGATCGGCAAGCGACCACGCTCGCCGGCGATGAAGTAAGCATAGTTTCCGTCCGGTGAGAGAGTGACTTCTTCGACCTGGAGATCAAACTTCTTCGCGATCTCCGTGCTCATCCCGGTCGCGCGGTTGTAGGACATCAGACGCCAGCGGTCGGCCTCGAAGCCGGCTGTCGCTTGCGAACGATAGATGATGTATTTGCCGTCGCGCGTGTAGATCGGACCAACGTCATAGCCCCTGTTGCTGGCGGTGATGTTTTTCGCCGCACCGCCGGATAGCGGCAGCGCGTAGATGTCGCTGTTAGTCGATATCGCTTCAACTTTGTCGGGGTTGCGAACGTAAGCCAGCTCTTTTGAGTCTGGCGAAAAGGCATAGTCAACGCCAGTGGCCGCAGCGTAAGGCGGAGAATCAAAGTCGCCGGGAGTCAGATCACGCGCGGTGCCGCCCTTGCTGGAAACCACGAACACGTGTGTTCGTTTGACGTCGCGCCACTCGTCCCAGTGCCGAAAGAGCAGGCGAGTAGTGATGTGCGCCTTGACCTTGCTGTTTTCGGCGGCCTCTTCTTTCTTCTTACTGCAATCGTTATCAGCGCAATCCGGATAAACGTCGGACGTAAGCGCTATCCACTTGCCGTCGGGTGACCAGACAGGGCCAGCAGCGTTTGTAGCAATCGTAGTGATCTGGTCTTTGTGATCGCCATCATTCTCCATCACCCAGATTTGCCCGCCCGTGACGTACGCAATCTTCTTCGCGTCAGGCGACCAGCGCGGCGCTGAAGCCGAACCAGCGCCATTGGTAAGTTGCTTCATGCTGCCGCCATCAACAGCCATCACATAGATTTGAGTAATGACTTTATTCAGATCGTAATTGACATCGCCGATCGTAAAGGCAATGTATTTGCCGTCCGGTGATACCTGCGGATCGCCGACCCGGCGGACCTTCAGCAAGTCTTCAATGCTGAAACGACGAGTCTCCTGCGCGCTGGCAATTGACGCGCATGACGATAATGCGAACACAAGAACAGAAATCGCGATGACGAAACGCTTCATAAAAGTCCTCTCTAAATGATTCGAAATTGTAGGGGGAAAGCGCCGGTATTATTGCACTAAACAAGTTTCCGCGCATCTGTGCGTAGCTCTTGATGGAGGCGATATCGCCGCTATCACAGTCCCGATTCTTTAGGGTCGGCCTCTGTAGAAAGGCGTATTTAACCCGGAGGGTTATGCAGAAAGTAGCCGGTGGTCGAAGCGAAGCGTAGACCACCGGAACCCGGCGAGCGATTGCTGCACCCCGGAGGGGTGCCACATCTTGGCATCGGTCTGGCACCTCTTCAAGGTGCGAATCATCCTTCATTTCCTTTCCGGTGGTCTGCGCTCCGCTTCGACCACCGGCTACTCTCTTTCAGCCCTTCGGGCTGTCCTGGATCAGGTCGGTCAAACAAAGCAATGGACAAAGCACGCGCAAAACACTTATGGTGAGAACTCTAGCCCCCGACGACCTCATAGAGTTTTGATTTTCTCGTTTGGGGGTTGTTTACTATGCGGTCCATCTTTTTCCACTGGCGTCTTTTCAAAAACGCAAAATCTGAATCTACCCAGGAGACCTATAGAAGAGCGGTGCGATTGCTTCTGTTCGCCGTCGTATTGCTTTTGTTGGGACCAGGCATGCTGCCGGTCGAAATCAAGGCAGCTACTCTGCCTGCTAATTTTACCGAGACGCAATTCGCCACCGGCTTTACCAGCCCAACTGCCATGGCTTTCGCGCCCGACGGGCGTCTCTTTGTCTGCCAGCAGGGTGGGCAGTTGCGAGTCTTCAAGAATGGCGCGCTTCTGGCTGCACCCTTTGTGACGCTGACGGTTGATTCGAACGGCGAGCGCGGCTTGCTGGGACTTGCCTTCGATCCAAACTTCGCGACCAACAACTTCGTTTACGTCTATTACACTGCAACCACCCCGGCAGTTCACAACCGAGTCAGCCGCTTCACCGCCAACGGCGACGTAGCGCTCGCGGGCAGCGAGGTCCCTATCCTTGACCTCAACAATCTCAGCGCAACCAATCATAACGGCGGCGCCATACATTTTGGTCCGGATGGAACGCTCTACGTCGCGGTCGGCGAGAACGCGAATGCTGCAAACTCACAGTCGCTCGGAAATTTGCTGGGGAAGATTCTGCGAATCAATTCCGACGGTACGATACCTGGCGATAATCCGATGACTTTTCCGGGCATCGCCGGTTCTCCCACCGGCATCAACCGCGCGATCTGGTCGGTCGGTTTGCGCAATCCCTACACGTTCACCTTTAACTCCGTCTCCGGAAGAATGTTCATTAACGACGTGGGACAAAGCACGTGGGAAGAAATCAACGATGGCATCGCCGGCTCAAATTACGGCTGGTCAATTTGCGAAGGCTTTTGTGTGCCGCCAAACGCAAACTTTCGCGATCCGCTATTTCGCTACGGCCATGGCGCCGGCCCGACCACCGGCTGCGCGATTACGGGAGGCGCTTTCTACAGTCCCACGACCGTAAATTTTCCGAGCGATTACGTTGGCAAGTATTTCTATGCCGAGTTCTGCTCGGGTTGGATTCGCCGGTTTGATCCAGCCACCGGTACGGACACCGCCTTCGCGACGGGAATCTCTAACCCGGTCGATCTGATTGTGACCGCTGATGGCAGTCTCTTCTACCTGGCCCGCGGCACTGGCACAGTCTTTCGCGTTCGCTTCAACGGACCGACCGGCGCGTTTGGCGAGGTCACCGGCCGAATAACCAGGAGCAGCAACGGAACAGGCATTTCCGGCGCCGTCATGCAACTGACCGGCACGCAAAATCGTAAGACCATCACTGACGTTAACGGCAACTATCGTTTTGACAATGTTCAGACCAGTGGCGTGTATACAGTAGCGCCTTCGCGGGCGAACTTCTCGTTCACTCCAACCGAACGCTCACTCAGCCAGCTTGGTAACAGCACTGACGCGCCGTTCAGCGGCATCTCCAGCGGCACCGCAAACAATCCGTTGGATACACCGGAGTATTTTGTCCGACAACATTATTTGGATTTTCTCAGTCGTGAGCCTGACGAAAGTGGGTTCAACTTCTGGAGCGATCAGTTAATCACTTGTGGCGCTGATGCCGTTTGCGCCGAGCGGCGAAGAGTAAATGTTTCGGCGGCGTATTTTCTTTCGATAGAGTTTCAGCAGACTGGCGGGCTGGTTGACAGTTTGTACCGGACGAGTTTTGATCGGCGACCGTTCTACAGCGAGTTCGTTCCTGACTCGCAAACCGTTGGGCAAAACGTGGTCGTGGGCCGCAGCGGCTGGGAAACACAGTTGGAGACAAACAAGCAGGCGTTTGTGAACGCCTGGGTACAGCGTCCGTCTTTCGTAACCGCCTACGGTAGTCTGTCTAATGATGCGTACGTTGATACGCTAATCAGCCACACCGGCGTCAGCTTCACCAGCGGCGAGCGAAACGCGCTGGTTAGTAGCCTGGTCAACCAAACAGCGACACGCGCCTCGGTGCTGCGGCAAATAGCTGAAGACCCGCGTTTCGTGAGTCTGAAGTTTAACGAGACGTTTGTGATGATGGAATACTTCGGCTACCTGCGGCGCGATCCGGATGCTAGTGGTTACCAGTTCTGGCTCGACAAACTAAACCGGTTCAATGGCAACTTCGAACAGGCGGACATGGTCAAGGCGTTCATCGTCTCGGGTGAATACCGCGATCGCTTCCCGCAGTAGTTGGGAGCCAGGCGAAAATAATCCGCCGCGGATTAGCGCGAGTCTACGCGGATCAGAACTCAAGACACTCTGATCCGCGTTTGTCCGCGCAAATCCGCGGCTATTTCTATTCCGCACAATCTTCACCTTATCGCCACGCAATAGATTAGAATCCCCACGGTTTCGAACTTTCCCAATGACTCGTCGAATTATCG
Source organism: Chloracidobacterium sp. (assembly GCA_031370285.1). Classification (GTDB taxonomy): domain Bacteria; phylum Acidobacteriota; class Blastocatellia; order Pyrinomonadales; family Pyrinomonadaceae; genus PSRF01. The sequence goes on from JANMQG010000112.1 coordinate 30,606, forward strand.
TTGCCATTCTCCGATTCGCCATGCGCGTCTACTTCCGGCGCGTGGAGGTAGTCGGCATTGAAAAAGTGCCGCGCCAGAGCCCGGTCATTTTTGTGCTCAATCATCCGAATGCACTGGTCGACCCGGCCTTTCTTCTCTCGTTGGCGCCGCGACGCGTTTCGTTCCTGGCGAAGTCACCGTTGTTTCGCATGCCGGTGCTTGGTTACTTGGTGCGCGCCATGGATTCGCTTCCCGTTTATCGGCGACAGGATGACGGCGAAGACGTTTCTAAGAACCGCGAAATGTTTGTGGCCGCTCGCGCACTGCTTGCGCGCGGTGGCACCATCGGCATTTGCCCCGAAGGGGTCTCGCACGACGAGCCTCGCCTACGGCGAATCAAGACCGGAGCCGCGCGCATTGCCCTTGGCGCCGTCTCCACCGGCGAAGTCGCCGATCTGAAGATCGTTCCGGCGGGTCTCTACTACACTTCAAAAACAAAATTCCGCAGCGCTGTATTGCTCTACTTCGGAAATCCGATCGACGTGGCTCCAGTTGAGATGGAAGCTGACGGCAATCCGCCGCGCGCTGCCGTCAAGGAGCTTTCCAATTTCATTGAGGGTGCGCTTCGAGAAGTGATGCTCGACGCCGAACATGAAGAGGCGTTGCAGACTATCAGGCGGGCGGAAAGAATTTTTTCGTCCGAGCCCAATGAAGAAGGAAGCGAGAGTCTTGCGGAAGAGTTGCAACTGCAGCAGCGCTTCGTCAAAGCCTATCGAGTATTGCAGGAGCGCGCGCCGGAACGTTTACGCCGGCTGGAAGTGCGCATGACCCGGTTCGAAGCAGAACTAACACAGGCCGGCGTTGACCCGGAAGATCTTTCCCCACCGAAGTCCACGCTTGACGTGTTCGCGCATTTGCTAAGTCGGGTGCTGCTTTTTCTCGTGCTGATTGCGCCGGCGACGCTGGGATTCCTCGTCCATTACCCGGCCTACCGGCTGGGTGGTTACCTGGCTACCAGGATTTCGAAGAATGACGACGACGTGGTTTCCACGGTCAAGATCTTGTCTGCCATGTTGCTGTTTCCGCTGACCTGGCTGCTGGCGGCGGCGGCAGGCTACGAGCTGGAAGGGTGGGCGTTGGCATTGGCCGCGATAACATTGATCCCCGCGGCAGGTTACCTCGCGATTCTATTCTTCGAGGGTTTTGACAAGTTTATGGGCGGGCTTCGAGCCTTGGCCTTCTTCCTGGTGCGGCGAAGATTCTTCGTACGATTGCTCGCCGAGCGCAAAGCGATTCACAGCGAAATCCTCACGCTCGGAGAGGAGACCGCGAATCTCAGCCAGTGATTTTCTTGTTACGCGGGTTAGGCCTGTGGAGGGGAAACCGCGAGACCGTTGCCTGTTTATTTCTTGCGAGCTTTGGCACCTGCGCTCTTCGCTGCGCCCGCGCGTTTCCTACCGCCCGCAGATCTGACCGTCCGGCCTTTACGACCTTCACTCTGGACTCTGCCAGCCTTCATCAGATTTTCATAACTTCCACGCACGACGTTGCGCGCTACCTTCAGCGAATTCGCTAACTCACGTTCACTCGGCAGATAGCTACCAACCGGCATGGCCCCGGATTCGATAAGGCTAGTAAGCTGGTCCGTAATCTGTTTAGTCATTGACTCCGGACGCTTGCGATTGACACGTATAGTTATTTTCACTCTAAATTCCTCCTCGGCTGGTGCAATTCCTAGGGGTAGTGGAATTCTATGCAGGCAAGATTGCTGTGTCAACAGGACTATCGAAAGTCCAACGTCCAAGGTCCAACGTCCCGAACCCAACCGCCAAGGCGCCAAGCACGCCAAGACTGATCACCAGAACACCGACTGAAAAGTGGTTAGCGAAGAGTGGCGATTGGTCTGTTTTATTCTTAGGGGTTTTCTCTTGGCGCTCCTGCGACTTGACGGTTCGGCGTTGGACGTTGGACCTTGGACTTTCAGTCAGTCGCAAAGATGGCAATGAGCGCAGGGATGGTGAGCCACAACAATCCCTTCAAGAGGAAGAACATGAATCCCCAGAACCCCAATTTCTTTATCCAGCTCTTTACGCTCATTTGTTTCAGCAAGCGCAACTTGTCAGTACCGTCTGCGGTCGCGGACGGGTAGCTTTCCCCACCGTGACCCATTCGCTACCGCAGGTCGTACTGACAAATCGTAGCGCCATTTCCGCGTTCATCCTTATTGAATCCGGCCCCACGCGCTGGTCTTCCAATTGTCGATTGCCTCGGTTCCCACGATCCAGGGAGGGAGTGGCATCAACAACATTTCCGAAAGCGCACAAACGTAAGGTTCATACATCGCTCGCAGCGCGGCTAATTTCTGTTCAGCTTCCGCGCCGTCGCTCAAGTGCGTGTTGTTCTTCGCAAGGATTTCCCGGATTCGTTCAAGGTCGCCAGGCAAGAGTCGACAAGCACAGAGTTCCCGATCGGCGGGCGTGGTTCTGAATATCTGCGCCAGATCGACAACCGCGTGACGCGCCATCGCAAAGGTCAGCTTCGCTTGCCAGGTTGGCATGCTGCCCACGCCCACCATAACCAGGGCACAGGTGTCGAGAATCGTCGTCAAAGAACCCAACCACGATTGGTTGTCATGTTGCGAGCGGAAGAAACACAGCACCGGATACGAGAGGTGACTTTCAAGCAACTCCGCCGACCAGTGTTCCCATTCATGCAGCACAACATTGAGATCAGGCAAGTGTCCACTCTCGCCATGCCGGCGCAACATTTCGGCCGCGCTGGAAGGTGAACCTGCCCGAGCATCGAGCAACGCAATGTTAACCTCACGGCGCGAAAACGACTGGTAGAGGACCGGAAGATAGCCGATGACGATGGCCAGGAGCCCAAACCCGTTGGCCGCTTCGATCACGGCGATGGCGCGGCCGAGCGGGAACACGGGCACAATGTCGCCATAGCCAAGCGTGAAAAACGTCTCGCCGCTGATGTAAAGGTAAGTTGCAAAGCGTCCCGTTTCGGCGGGAAGGTTAAGCTTGGTTTCGAGTCCCCATTGCAGCGTCGCATAACCAAGAATCAGCCCGGCGGCCCAGGTGGCGAGCAGCAGCAGCAACGACAAAGGACCAAAAGTTCCCAGATACTTCTCGCGTCGCTTGCGGTTGCGCATTGCTCGCACTAAACCGGAGCAGACATACCACATCGATCTGTAAAAGAGACTGGTGAAGCGTAGACGCCTGGTTACGCGTCGGGGCAGGATGATCGTTTCAAACGCGTCCCAGAGGATTATCACTATCAGGGCAAAGCCAATGATAACGGCGATAGGTCTCATTTCGAGTCTCAGCGCATGCGGAATCGGGTCGGAAAAGTTAGTATTACTTTGGTGACGACCAGATGTTATCGTTGAAATGATCTTTTGCACAGAGATATGAGCGCTCTAATCATTCACGGACACTTCTATCAACCGCCGCGTGAGAATCCGTGGACGGGAGTCATCGACCCCGAACCTGGCGCGCGTCCATTTCCTGATTGGAATGAACGCATTCACGCCGAATGTTACCAACCGAATAGTGCGGTGCGGATTGTTGCCGGCGGGGAAGAACGAATCGTCAACAACTACGCGCATATCAGTTTTGATTTTGGTCCCACGCTACTCTCGTGGCTGGAGCGATATCACGCGGAGACTTACGTGCGCATTGTCGCTGCCGATGCGGAGAGCGCCGGCAGACACAGTGGACACGGTAACGCCATAGCCCAAGCTTACAATCACGCGATCCTGCCGCTCTGCAACGAGCGCGATCGAAGCACGCAAGTGCGTTGGGGCCTTGCGGACTTTCGCTATCGCTTTGGGCGCGAGCCGGAATCGATGTGGCTGCCCGAGACAGCCTGCAACGACGATGTGCTTGGTCTGGTGATCGACGAAGGCCTGCGTTTTGTCATCCTGGCTCCACAACAAGCCCGGCGAGTTCGCTGTAGGACAGGCATTCCACCGGGGTCCCCGGCGGGGCAGCCCCGCTGGGGTGGTCCGGCCTGTCCCGATTCAGCAAACTCAATTAGTGCCGAGGTCGAATGGCAAGGTGTGCTTCACGATACAATCGATACCGGCGTCGCCTACAGCTATTTCCATCGCGATGGCTCCGGGCGATCTATCGCGATATTTTTTTATGATCAGGAGCTGGCGCAGGGCATTGCCTTCGAGCAGGCGTTGGCCTCGAGCAGGTCGCTGGTGGATCGCCTCGCGCAACGAAGAGTAGAGGCAGCGGGTTTGATCAATATGGCCACGGATGGTGAGACGTATGGGCATCACCATAAGTTTGGTGACCTTTGCCTCGCTTATGCGCTGGAGGTTGACGCGCCCGCGCGCGGTTTTTCGCTTACCAACTACGGCGAATATCTCGACCAGTTCACCCCGGAGATGGAAGTCGAGATCAACAACGGCCAGAAAGGCGAAGGCAGTTCGTGGAGTTGTGTGCACGGTGTCAGTCGTTGGATTCGCGATTGCGGTTGTCACACCGGCGGTGAACCCGGCTGGAACCAAGCCTGGCGCGGGCCTTTGCGAGTAGCACTCGACTTTCTGCGGGACGAAGCGGCTGGTTATTTTGCAGCCACGAGCGGTGAGTTGTTTACCGATCCGTGGGCTGCGCGCGACGATGCAATCGGTTTAATACTCGAGGAATACAAGTCGCGCGAAGAATTTCTCCACGAGCATGCGCCGGGCGAGCTCAGCCGCGAACAGCAAGAGAGGGCGCTGCTGTTTCTCGAGTTACAGCGGAGTGCGCTGCTGATGTACACGAGCTGTGGCTGGTTCTTCAGCGACATTTCGGGAATTGAACCGCTTCAGATTCTGAAGTATGCCGGCCGCGCGCTTGATCTCATGAATCAACTCGGTCTGCCCTCAGCGCGCGGGCAGTTCCTGGAGATTCTCGCGGAAGCGAAAAGCAATCGGCCTGAGTTAGGAAGCGGCGCAGACATTTACCGCCGATTCGTTGAGCCTAAGCAATTCCGCCAAGTCAGCGATGAGCTCCTGGTTACGTAGACGCGGGCGGGTCAGCGATAAATTTTGGTGGAGTGAACTCGGCCCGGCCAGCTATAAAGTTCTTGGTGAGTGAACTCGGCCCACTCAGGGATGAATCTTGATAACGTAGACTGCTCAACGAGTCTGCGAAGCAGACGGCAGAGAGTAGCCCCGGGTGGAGCGAAGCGGAACCCGGGGATCGCGGCAGGAATTTGTTTGTGAGCCCGCTTTAGCGGGCGACAGAAGCCACCTTTAGATGACGAAAAAGTCTCAAAGCAAACCGGACCGTGGCGAACGGGGGAGTAGCCCGCGCGCAACCAAGGGCGTGAAAACGGCGAAAGAAAAAAGCGTCCGCGAGCAGGAGACCCCGAGAGCGCCAAAGGAAAAATCGGCGCCTAGGAATCCTGCGGTCTCAAAACGCCGCGCGTCAAAGTCGCCAGAATCGCAAACCGCTGATTTTCTTTCACCAACGCTTGGCGAACTCGACCTCCATCTCTTCGGCGAAGGTCGACACGAACTGATCTATGAAAAGCTCGGCGCACATGCGATCACTCACGAAGGCGTAAAGGGAGTTTCATTCGCCGTCTGGGCGCCAGCGGCTAAGCAGGTAAGCGTGGTAGGCAACTTCAACGCCTGGGACCGCTCGCAACACCCAATGCGTTGCCTCGGTGGCTCCGGCGTTTGGGAAACGTTCATTCCCAAGCTGCGATCAGGTGAGCTTTATAAATACCAGATTAAGGCGGCCGGTCTACCCTCCTTTCTCAAGGCGGACCCCTACGCTTCCTTCGCGGAAGCTCCACCTGCCACTTCGTCGATCGTCTACGAGTCGAACTATCACTTTCGTGATTGGCGCTGGATGAAGAAGCGCAATGGCCGCGAACATTTTCGCCAACCACTTTCGATCTACGAAGTTCACTTCGGATCGTGGCGGCGACAGATTATAGAAGAAGAGAATCGTCCTTTTAGTTATCGCGAGATGGCCGAGGCGCTCGCCGAATACGTTTTGGCGATGGGCTTTACGCACGTCGAGTTCTTGCCGCTGAAGGAGCATCCATACGGGCCGTCGTGGGGTTATCAGGTCAGCAATTACTACGCGCCCTCCGCGCGCTACGGAACACCGGATGATCTTCGTTATTTGATCGATTACCTGCACCAGCGCGGCATTGGCGTGATCATGGACTGGGTGCCCGCGCATTTTCCCAAAGACGCTTTTGCGCTCGGGCGCTTCGACGGCACCGCGCTTTACGAGCATCTCGATCCGCGCAAAGGCGAGCATCCGGATTGGGGCACGTATATTTTCAACTACGGCCGCAACGAAGTGCGGAGTTTTCTGCTCGGGAATGCGCTCTACTGGTTGAAGGAATTTCATCTCGACGGCCTGCGTGTAGATGCCGTGGCCTCGATGCTCTATCTCGACTACAGCCGCAAGGAAGGCGAGTGGATCGCGAATGAGTTTGGCGGGCGCGAGAATTTGCAAGCGATCTCGCTGCTGAAGGAATTAAATGAGGCGGTTCATCGCGAGTGTCCCGGCGCCATGATGATCGCGGAGGAGTCGACGGCGTGGCCGCAGGTTAGTCATCCGGTCTATGCCGGCGGACTGGGCTTTGACTTCAAGTGGAACATGGGCTGGATGCACGACACGCTCAAATACTTCCAAACTGATCCGCTCTTCCGCGGCGGCAATCACAATGCGCTGACGTTTGGTTTGCTCTACGCCTGGAGTGAAAATTTTATTCTGCCGTTTTCGCACGATGAAGTTGTGCACCTGAAAGGCTCGCTCCTGAACAAGATGCCAGGCGCTGTCGCGCAGAAGTTTGCCAACCTGCGCGCTCTCTATGGCTACATGTGGGCACATCCGGGGAAGAAACTCCTGTTCATGGGCGGCGAGTTTGGACAGTGGCGCGAGTGGAACGAAACCGAGAGCCTCGACTGGCATCTGCTGGAAGACCCGGCGCATCGCGGGATACAGAGTCTGATCAGCGATCTCAACCGCATCTACCAGAAGAAAAACTCGCTTTGGGAAGTTGACGGCGAGCCTGCGGGCTTTCAATGGATCGACGCAAACAATGCGGCGGAAAATATTGTTTCGTTTATCCGCCGACCGCGATCGATAGAAAACAAACCCTCCATAGTCAGGGAACTGATTTGCGTCAGCAACTTTGCTCCCGTCTTGCGCGAGAATCATCAGCTCGGCTTGCCGCGACAGGGAACATATCGCTTGCTCGCGAACACTGACGCAGAGGCCTATGGTGGGAGCGGCGTGAAACTGCCAAAGTCGATCAAAGCGGAAGAGAAACCAGTTCACGGACAGCCATACTCTGCGACTATCATCTTGCCGCCGCTGACAACGTTGTGGTTCGAAGCGCCACTAATTCGCGAAGCAAAATACGCGCCCCTTCATTAGATAGGCTTCGGCTCTTTAGATAGGCTTCGGCTCTTTGCAGATGCCGAACTACCGCGCCCAGGCCTGTTTCGAAAACACTCCCAGCTAAGGCGTTCGAATTGTCACCGATGAGCTTAAGCAGATCCATGAGTAGTAGAGGGTGGGTCGTAAACTACAACAATGAAAGACACGGGGCTAGTGTGTAGCTTGAGGACGTCTATTGGACAGGTTTAGGATCAATCTTATCAAGCCGATCTTCGGCATCTCGCAAATCGGCGCGAGTCTCGTGAGCGATAGCTTCGATTCGATCCAAACGCTTTGATAGTTCACGCCTGGTTTCGACAATCTCTTTGAGGGCTTGTTCCCAGATTGGCTTGGTGTCGTAAGCGCGAATCTCCAGTTTTTGCAGGCGCGAATCCGTATTTCGCATCGCCGAGTCCAACGCGTCAAAGCGAGCGAAGACTCGCTCCTCAAAAGGGCGCTTGCCATTCATGTTGTCTGTATTCTCGTCAGCCACGATATGATTATCTGACTATTCCTATCTTCGTTCAAGTTTGAAAGTGTCGAACGGGCAGGATGAAAGATTACTTGCATAGAGCTTGAAGCGGAGCGCTGCGGACCGAACGTTGAAAAGAACAGCGTCCGACGCTAAACTCACAGCATGACTATTACGCAGATTCTCGACGAACTTCCCGGGTTCACTTTCGAAGAACGTCAACTCCTGATCAGGCGAGCACTTGAGTTGGACGACCCGTCGTTATCACAGGCTGATGAAGCACTCGTCGAAGCTCGGTTGGCTGCCCATCATGCTGATCCCAGTTCATCCATTCCCCTCGAAAATGTGAAAACACGCCTTCGCCGCGCTTAGGGCCATGAACTGGCGAGTGCGGGTCCGTCCTGAGGCCGAAGACGATATAATCGAAGCCGCCGCCTGGTACGAAAACCACAGCGATGGTCTCGGCAAAATGTTTGTAGAAGAAATCCTCGCAGTACTCGATGCGCTGGCACTTAACCCATTGATTAGTTGTCGTCGCTATCCGAGCAAAAATATTCGCTGGCGCTATCCCGAACGCTTCCCGTATAGAGTAATCTACGAAATACTCGAGCATGATGAGACCGTGGTTGTCGCAGCAGTCTTGCACGGTGCTCGGCATGACCGGCATTGGCGAGATCGCGTGTGAGGCAACATGATCAACTGGGACGACATTCGCAAACAGTTTCCCGTAACGGAAAACTCGACGTATCTGAATTCCGCGGCGGCGGGGCCGTTGTCGCGTGCGACCACCGCGGCGGCGACCGAGTATTACCAGCAGATGATGAATGATAGTGACATTCACTGGGACGAGTGGCTGGAAAAACGCGAGGGCGTCAGGCGCAAAGTTGCGGCGTTTATCAACGCCGAGCGGGACGAGATTGCACTCACGACCAACACGTCCTCAGGAATGAACGTCATCATCGACGCGCTCGAGACGCACGGTGAAGTGATCTCCTGCGACCTCGAGTTTCCGGTTTCAACGCTGCCCTGGATGAATCGTCGCATTCCCGTTCACCTGGTTCCGTCGGTCGCCGGCGCAGTGGCAATCGATGACTTTCGCGACGCGATGAACGTACGGACCGGTGTGATCTGCATGAGTCATGTCCAGTATTCCAGCGGCTTGCGAATTGATCTTGAAGAACTGGGTTCGGCCAAAGGAGGCCATGCCCTGGTAGTCAACGCAGCGCAGTCCGCAGGAGTTTTTGAAATCGATGTTAAGCGCATGAAGATCGACGCCCTCAGCGCCACGGGACACAAGTGGATGCTCGCAGGCTACGGCAGCGGCTTCGTTTACATTTCTAAAGAGTTGCTTGAAAGGTCTAAGCCGCGCGCTATTGGTTGGTTGAGCGTCGAGGATCCATATGCGGATCGGAACAATGAGATTCACCTGCGCCACGATGCAGCGGCGCGCGCGGAACTTGGCTGTCCACACTTCGCCGGGATGTTTGCACTGGGCGCGTCGGTTGATCTGATAGCGTCCGTGGGTATGAAAAACATTGAGAGGCGTGCTCTTGAGCTTAATCGACTTCTCACGGCTCGGCTGATCGAATCTGGCAGGAAAGTGCTATCGCCAATTGCCGATGAGCGCATGCGTTCGGCGGAGACGCTGGTGGAGGTAGACGATCCGGCGGGCGTAGTTGCGAAGCTGGCGGACCAAAAAATAATCGTTACGAAAAAGCCGCAGGGAATTCGCGTGGCGACGCATTGCTTCAATAACGAAGCGGATGTTGAGCGATTGATTGAGGCGTTGTCGGCGATTGAATAGTTCTTTACGTTGGACCCGGTCGCTACCACCACCCCACGCGGGCTGCCCGCGCGGGGACCCCGGTCCGCTCCCGGTTCTGTATTCGTCGACCCACTCCAGATTACCTCTTGACGCGTTTTTTGTTTGCAAGCGCTTTGACTTTTTTTGCAGCCGCTGGCCGGGCAGCCTCGCTGGCGAAATGATTTCGGGCCAACTTGATGAAAGTCTGCACGATGGGCGATTCATAGCCGCCAGTTAATTTGGCAACGCCCAACTCCCAGTTTATCTGCGCGCCTTCGATCCACCACCTGACCAGCCGGCCCTTATCAACCGCTTCGCTAACTGTTTGCAGCGGTACAATACCGACGCCCATGTCTTCTTCGACCATGCGCCGGATCGCGGCCTGCCGGCTCAGTTCCATTGAGACGTGAAGCGTCACACCCGCCTGCGCGAAAAATTGATCGATCAGGCGGCGTGTGTTGCCGCCTCGTTCGCCGAGAATTAATTTTTCGCCAGCGAGCGTGTAGGCGCTGATAGTGCGTTGCCTGGCAAGCCGGTGACGTGGCGACGCGACCGCCACGAGTTGATCCTGGCTCAGCCTCTCGGTGCTGATGCCGCGCGCTTCCACCGGCAGCGAGACAAAAGCAACGTCGAGTTCACCGGCAAGAATCTGCTGGACTAAAGCCTCGCTGGTTCCCGATGCAACTGTCACCTCCGCACGCGCGTGCTGTTTGCGAACTTGCTTCAGCAGCTTCGGCAAAACATCCGTCGTGACCATTGCGGAGGCGCTGCCGATTCTTAAGCGTCCGCGTTCCGCGCCGGCCAGCTCGGCAATCTCATCAATCGCCGCGTCGTGGTCGCGGAGGATTTGCCGCGCGCGTTGCAGCAATTGCTCTCCAGCTTCGGTGAGCATCACGCGACGCGGCGCGCGAATAAAGAGTCTGGCGCCCAGCTCATTTTCCAGTTGCCGGATCTGCATGCTGATCGCGGCTTGGGTTACGTGGACGCGCTGGGCTCCAGCGGTGAATGTGCCCAGTTCGGCGATGGCAATAAAGGCGCGAAGTTGTCGAATTTCCATAGAGGTTAAATTACCAACGGGTTACCAGCGGTTAACAACTGCCACAGGCTGTTATCAGAGACGGTTATTGTAATAATAAAATCTTTTAGTTTCCATTATAGATTGCCGTTACCTAGAATGGAAAGAGATGGCCCATGATAACTGACGTGCCGCCGTTCACCCGACTATGGTCACCACTGATAGAAGACAAGCAGGGTTCCTGAGTGCTCACCGTCCACCGTCAAGACGCGCCGTTGTTGGAGTTGACGGAGGCGGAACGAAGACTCGGGCAGTCGTTCTTGATGCTGATCTCCGAATACTCGGGGAAGGTCTTGCTGGCGCGTCAAATCCGCTGCGGGTGGGCATCGCCAGTGCGGCGGCGGCGATTCGCGAAGCGATCGATCGCGCTTGCGAGGCCGCGCAACTGCGGCGCACCGATCTCATTGCCGCGGAGATTGGACTGGCCGGCGCCCGTCGCCGGGAGTTGAACGCGCGTGTGCGCGAAGCCCTACTATCCTTAGGCATCGGTGAGATAATTGTCGTTGGCGATGCTGACATTGCCCTGTACGGCGCCACCGAAGGTGAACCCGGGCTGATCGTGATAGCCGGTACCGGCTCAATTTGCTGCGGCATCAACGCGCGTCGCAAGACGATCTGCGCGGGCGGTTGGGGACCGATTGCCGGTGACGAAGGCGCCGGTGCCTGGATTGCGCGTCGAGCTTTACGCGCCATCGCTCATGCAGTGGACGGGCGTGGTCCGGCAACCTCGCTTACCGGCGCTGCTTGTTCTTACTTTCATGTTTCCGATCCAAATGACCTATCGACTGCCATCTACGCGCCTACCATGACGAACGAACGACTAGCTGGTTTTGGAAAGGATGTAGTCGAAGCCGCAAAGGCAAAGGATCGAGTGGCGCGAGAAATCCTGTGCGAAGGTGGCCGGGAGCTGGGGTCTGCGGCGGCCGCGGTAATTCGTAACCTCAAGCTTGAGCGCGAAGCGTTTCAGGTCGCGTATGTCGGTGGCGTTTTCGACGCGGCTGGTGAGCTGGTGTTGTCGTCGCTGCGTGAAGAAGTAATCCGCATTGCTCCCAAGGCTCATCTGGCGCCACCCAGATTTTCTCCCGCAGTTGCAGCCGCACGGATGGCGTGGGAACATCTCAACCATATGGCTCTCGCCGTTTGAGCGAGCGCACTTTGCATCAACGTTCGTTTCCCATCGATCAAGCTGGCCAGATGAACCCTGAAAACCCTGATCTGCTTCCCATCACTGAACAAGAGAATCTGAACACGAGCAACCTGAGCTCGGCACCTGCTCGCGAAATAATCCGCCTGATGAACGACGAAGACCTGCTCGTCGCTTCCGCGATTGGGCTGGTTCTTGCGGAGGTGGAGCGGGCGGTAGAGGGAATTGTGGCCAGGGTTCAGAATGGCGGCAGGCTCTTCTACATCGGCACCGGCACGTCGGGGCGACTGGGGGTGCTTGATGCTGCCGAGTGTCCGCCGACGTTCGGCGTGTTGCCGGATTTGGTTCAGGCAATTATCGCCGGCGGTTATGAGGCGTGCTATCGTGCGGTCGAAGCATCGGAAGATGATGCCGGGGCAGGTGAAAAGGATTTGCAAGCCCGCGGTTTCGGGAGCGGCGATGTGCTGGTGGGGATTGCGGCATCGGGCCGCACGCCCTATACAGTTGGCGCGGTAAAGTTTGCGCGGAGTTGTGGCGCTTTCACCGTTGCGATTACCTGCGCTGCGGGTTCTGCGATTACCCAAGTCGCTGAGGTCAGCATTGTTCCCGTTGTTGGTCCCGAAGTCATTGCCGGCTCGACGCGGCTTAAGGCGGGCACGGCACAAAAAATGGTTCTCAACATGTTATCGACGGCCACGATGGTCAAGCTGGGCCACGTTAGCGGCAACCGGATGACCAGTGTGCTGCCGCGCAATTCCAAACTCCGCGCGCGCGCGATTCGCATCATCAGGGCGGAAACCGGCTTAGACGAAAAGACAGCGCGCGCCGCGTTGGCAGGAGCAGACAACGACGTGCGTGCCGCACTTGTGATGATTAAGACAGGGCATTCGTCCGAAGACGCCAACGCCGCGCTCACAGCAGCCGGCGGCGTGATTGAACAGGCAGTCAAGATTCTTTCGCGGGGGTCAGCGTGATTTAGTCGAGTGCTCCCGACGCGTAGCGTCGCTATGAGTTTAGCCCGGCTTTTCAAAGCCGGGAAAAGGTAACTTGCAGAACGCGTTATTCAGTCGTCGCTACGCGACGGGCGCTGCTTTGGCATCCGGGCCCCGGCGTTGAAACGCCGGGCTAAACTCATGCTGACGCTACGCGTCGAAATCCGATTATCGACCTAAACTAGTAATGATCCACATAGATATCAAACCTCTGGCCGTTCTAGTCTTGCTGTTCGCAGGCGTTAGTGCGCTGGCGCAGACGGATCAAACAGCAAAGCACATGGCTCTGGACGGACACGTGCGCGCGGAGGTATCACAGTTTAAAGGCAAGGTCAGTCTCTTCGCGAAGAACCTTGATACCGGAGTCGTTTACGAACTAGGCGGCGACGATCGAGTGCCGACTGCCAGCACAATCAAAATCGCCATTATGGTGGAAGCATTTGTCCGCGTCAGTGAAGGGAAAGCGAAGTGGACTGATGAACTCATTCTGACGAAGGAAAAGAAGGTTGGTGGTTCGGGCATTCTCGCCGAATTCGCTGACGGTTTGCATCTCACCTATCGAGACGCCGTGAAGTTAATGATGATCATGAGCGACAACACAGCGACGAATCTCGTGATCGATGTGTTGACTGCCGACGCCGTCAACTCCCGGATGGAGTCACTGGGGTTCAGGGAAACGCGACTGATGCGCCGCGTTTTCGGCGGTGGCGAAAGTCTGGAGGGTAAAAAGGAAGAGAACAAACGTTTTGGGCTTGGCCGCACTACGCCGCGTGAAATGGTTGCGCTCCTGGAGAAACTTGAACGAGGTGAAGTCGTCAGTCCGGCTGCGTCCAAAGAGATGCTCGAATTAATGAAACGCGAGCAGGGAAGCAACGGCATCTGGCGCGAACAATGGCGCGTGCCCAAGGCTACTAAGTCGGGCGCACTCGACGCGCTGCGCAGTAATATCGGAATTATTTACCATCCGCGCGGGCGCATCGCGATTGCGATCACGTGCAACGAAATGCCGGAGGCGAATTGGACGGTAGACAACCCGGCGCTGCTCTTGATGTCACGACTTTCAGAAATTCTGGTTGACGGGTTAGGTCCGGTGAAATGAAGCCCATAGATCTCCTTATTATCTTTGGCTACCTCATCGGCATCACGCTGTTTGGTGTTTGGTTTTCTCGTAAACAGGAAACCACGCGCGACTACTTCCTTGGCGATCGGACGGTGCCCTGGTGGGCGATCGCTGCCTCCATAGTCGCCACTGAGACCTCGACGATCACCTTCATCTCAGTGCCCGGGATAGCGTTTGCGCGCAACGGGAATTTTCAGTTTATCCAACTCGTCTTCGGCTACCTGCTCGGGCGCATAGTTATCTCGCTGCTCTTCATACCGTCGTATTTTCGTGGCGAGCTGATGACTGTCTATCAATTGCTCGAGCGACGCTTCGGAAATCGCATCAAGATGTTGGCGGCCTCGTTGTTTGTGGTGATGCGCAATATCGCTGACGGCATTCGGCTCCTGCTCACGGCCTTCGTCCTGGCGGCGGTTTACACTGCGTTTCAGCCGCAGGCGAATGCCGAAACGATCGTGATTGCATCTGTGATACTGCTGGGCGTGGTGATGATTATCTTCACTTACTTCGGCGGCATGGAAGCGGTCATTTGGGTTGAGGTGGTGCAACTAGGGATTTATCTTGCGGGCGCGGCGATGGCCGGCGTGGTTCTCATCATGGCCATCAAGGGCGGTTGGGGTCAGGCTATTTCCCTCGGCGAGCAGTATCACAAATTCAATTTCATCGATTTCGGAATCAGGCCAACTTCTTACGCGTTTGCGGCACCGTTTACGAGCCACACGTTTAGTTTTACCTTGCCGATTGACTTCACAAAAACGTACACGCTGTGGGCCGGGCTGCTCGGCGGTTGTTTCCTGACGATGAGCACTCACGGCACCGATCAATATCTGGTGCAACGTTATCTCTGCACGGACAAGCCGCGACGCGCGGCCCTGGCTTTGCTCACCAGTGGCGCCGTCGTGTTCGCGCAGTTTGTCGGTTTCCTATTTATCGGCGTGCTGCTGTTTGCTTTTTACGCGCCGCATACTGATCCTGCTTATGGAACACTGGCCAACGGTGTCGCCACGCTTCCAGTTGCGGAAACTTTTCAGATAGTTGGCGGCGACCGTGTATTTCCTGACTTCATCACGAAGTTCATGCCGTCGGGTTTGTCGGGACTGGTCGTGGCCGCGATTTTTGCCGCTGCACTCTCGTCATCGCTTAATTCGATTGCGGCGACTGCCGTAAACGATCTCTACAAACCGTTCCGGCCGCGGCGCGATGATAAGCACTACCTGCGCGTGTCACACTGGTTAACGCTGCTGTGGGGCATTGTCCAAATCGGCGTGGCGCTGATAGCCATGCGCCAGAATCGGTCCGCGCTCGATCAGGCATTGTCGGTGGCGTCGCTGATCAACGGCCCGGTGCTGGGCGTGTTTCTGGTGGGAACTTTTCTGCGACGAGTCAGCGAGCCGCCCGCGCTGATCGGAATGGTTGCGAGCATGGTGGTGATGCTCTACATACGTTTCTGGACACCGATTGCGTGGACCTGGTATGTGCTTATCGGCAGTCTAATAACTATCCTGGTCGCCTGGCTCGCTGGATTTCTTTTTGCACCCGCTCCCCGCGACCGTCGCGACGAGCTTTCACCCAGCGCCTGATCGAGGAGCCCGCGGGGCGCGGCGACAGCATAAAGTCTCGCACACCAGCCGAGATGCTCGGCCGGGGACCCCGCCCTGGGGTGGAGCGAAGCGGAACCCCAGGATCGTTCGTCGATAAAAACAAGAGCCCGCGTGGGCGACAGAGATTCATCATGAGTAAATCGCCGCATTGCGCTATCGCACGCTTCGCGCGCTCCGATTGCTTACCCTTCGTTGTCCTGGGGTTTCGCTCCGCTCCACCCCAGGCTTTATGCTCACACCCGCTACGCGGGTTTTGGAAAGGTGTCCGCATCTAATGCTCCAAATGAGACCAAAACCTTTGCCGGCAGTCCGGCGCAATCTCGCACTTCTTCTGTTGGCGGCCACGCTGACTACAGCGGTAGCTCACTTGCCCGGACCTACATCTGCACGAGCGAAAACTGCGACCGCGGTCAAGCCGTATTCTTCGCAGCCAACAAGAGATGCACTAAAGTGGGCCGACAAAGAGTTGCGACGCATGTCGCTCGACGAGAAGATCGGCCAGTTGATCTGCGTGGCGGTCAATGCGACTTTCCTGAACCAGGATAGCGATGCTTTCAAAGCCCTGCGGCACCAGATTGAAGACAATCACGTGGGCGGCATCATTCTGTTTCGCGGGTCAGTCTATGAATCGGTGGTACTCGTTAATCGCATGCAGAAGCTGGCGCGTTATCCGTTGCTCATCTCCGCGGATCTGGAAGCCGGCTCAGGCATGCGTTTCGACGACACAGTAAATCTTCCCTGGAATATGGCGGTCGGCGCCACTGACAACCCGGATTATGCCCGGCGTCAGGGGGCCTTAACTGCGCATGAGGCGCGCGCGCTTGGCGTGCAACAAATCTATGCACCGGTCGCTGACGTTAATAACAATGCGGCGAATCCGGTAATTAATGTTCGATCTTACGGAGAAGATCCGGCGGCGGTGGGAAGATTTGTTGCAGCGTTTGTCGAGGGCGCGCAGAGCAACGGAGTCATCGCAACGGCGAAACATTTTCCGGGGCACGGCGACACCGCGACGGATTCTCACCGCGGTTTACCGGAGATCGACGTCAGTCGTGAACGACTAAACGCCGTCGAGCTGGTGCCGTTTCGCGCGGCGGTGAAGTCCGGAGTGGGCTCAGTGATGACTGGCCACATAGGCATGCCGCAAATCGATCCGACAGCAGTCGTACCTTTGCCACGAGACGTAAAGCTTAAGCCTATCGACACAGACGATGGCGGCGAAGTTGTTGTGGAAAAGGGAACAATGCCCACCACGCTTTCGCCGGTGATGAATGGGATCCTGCGACGCGACTTAGGCTTCGCTGGACTGATTGTTACTGATGCGATGAGCATGAGTGGCTTGACGCTCTATTTCACGCAGGAAGAAGCCTCAGTACGCGCCCTGGAAGCAGGAGCCGATCTGTTGCTGAAACCGGCAGACCCGGACGCGGCGCTGCGCGGCGTGCGTCAGGCTGTCATGAAGGGGCGGCTTAAGGAAGAGCGGATTGACGAGTCGGCGCGTCGCGTGCTCGCCGCAAAGTACGATCTTGGTTTGGTCAAACAAAGAATCACGCCGCTCGAGGCGATCGATATGAACGTGGCGGGCAAGGAATCAGTCGACCTGGCGCGCGAGATTGCCGAGCACGCAATCACCTTGGTTCGCAATGATGACAAACTGGTGCCGCTAAATTCACTAAAACAGGACGCGCGCATTTTCAATCTGGCAATCACGAATGGCGACGACCGCTTGTGGATCGCCAACGCCTTTGCTGGCACAATCGCACGCGCCGCCGGCTCAGGACGCAAGATTGAAACAGTGGTGCTTGATGATCGTTCAACCGATGCTGAAGTGCGGCAGGCTTTGGAGCGGGCTGGCAGCGCCGACCTGGTAATTGCTTCGCTCTACGGGCGCGTGCGAACCGGTCAGGCTCGTAGCGTGGGTTTGCCTGAACCCGGCGCCAGAGCGCTGTCTGCATTGATAACGAACAGGATACCGCTCATCGGCATTAGTTTTGGCAATCCTTATTTACTTCAAAGTTTTCCCGAACTTCGCACGTATGTCGTGGCTTACGGCGACATGCCAAGCCTGCAACAGGCAGCGGCCCGCGCCTTATTGGGGGAGATCGATGTCACCGGCAAGTTGCCGATTTCTCTGCCCGGACTTTGTCCACGCGGCACCGGAATGCAACTGAAGCGTGTGCATTGAATGGCTCAAACTATATGCTGGGATCGCGGGCGGGCGGGGTCCCCGGCCGGGCAGCCCGGCTGGGGTGCTCGACCCGCCCGCAATGAGCGCGCAGCGCGAATAATTCACCCTCCCCAAGCTTGTGTGCCAAGGCAACCATGCGGGCGAGACGCCCGCGGTCCCAGCATTAGAGATGTCCCAGCATTAGAGAGTGACAAAGTGGCAGTGTTGTTTTATCTTAGTGTGAAGATTCATGAAGAAATCTGAAGACAGACTTGATCGGCTCGAGCGCATTGCTAAGTTGCTGGTACGCGCTGGACTGCGTGCGCGCCGGGAATTGCGCCAGCAGGATGACAAGATCACAATCATGATCGACGCCCAGATTAAGAACGAAGATCGATTTGCAAAGTTAGCTGAGGCGCAAACTGAGTTGGCGGAGTCACAAGCGCACACTGATCGCCGGCTTGACGCCCTGATCGATATCGTCAAGCAAGGGCGCAATGGCAAGTCGCGCTAGACACAACATCAGTTTGCCGTCTCTTACAAATCTCCGTCTTGAACATCTTGTCTTTGACTCCGCCTCGATACCCATTGGTCAATTCCGCCAGACACTGTGTGCTTCCTATCTCCGCGCTTCCAACCAAATTCCCCAGGAGCCGGTCGGGAAAACAAATAACTTGTCTTTCTCTGTGCATCCTCAGTGTCCTCTGTGTCTCTGTGGTGGGTGTTTCTCTTGGAAGATCCACCACAGAGACACAAAGTTCACAGAGATCGCACAGAGGCTTTAGGTTATTCCGAAAGTCTCCTCGCGGTCTTAAGAACACCGACCCTGCCAGAGTTTCGGTTTCAGTAAAAAAACTCAAATCGATAGATGGTGAAGTTGAGCGCGAGATCAAGCAGCAGCACCTGCCCGGGGCCGTAGTTCTGGTCGCGCGAAACGGTGGCGTCGTCTGGCGCAAGGCCTATGGGACCCGCGCCTTTGAGCCAGCGCGCGAGGCCATGACGGCAGATACCATCTTTGACCTGGCCAGTCTTACAAAAGTGGTCGCTACTGCGACCAGCATCATGATTCTGGTCGAACGCGGCAAAGTAAGGCTAAGCGATCCGCTATCGAATTACATTCCCGAGATCAAAGGCGAGGGCAGGGAACGCATCACGCTAGAGCTGCTGCTGACGCATCGCGCCGGCTACGCGCCTGACTTTGATTTGAAGGATCGCTGGACCGGCTACGACGAGGCGATCAAGAGGTTGGTGCAGGAGCGGCTGCGCAATCCACCAGGCGCCAAATTCGTTTACAGCGACATCAATTACATCGCACTCGGTGAAGTAGTTCATCGTGTCAGCGGCCTAACTCTCGACGAGTTTGCGCGGCAAAACATTTTCGTCCCTTTGGGCATGCGCGATACGGGTTTCCGGCCTCGGGTAAACCGGCGAGGTCGCATTGCGCCGACGGAGCAGCGACGCGGCCAGCTAAGTTATCTCGGGGACAAGCCTCAGGAATCGGAAATCGATGGCGATAGGTGGCTGCGCGGCGAAGTTCACGATCCAACTTCCTATCGCATGGGCGGCGTAGCGGGTCATGCCGGACTATTCTCCACGGCTGACGATCTCGCGATTTACTGTCAGATGATCTTGAACGGCGGCCAATACAAAGGCGTTCGCATCCTGGCTCCGTTGACAGTCGCCGAAATGACTCGCCCGCGCCTGGTCACCGACTCTGGCTGGACTCGCGGTTTGGGTTGGGACATCAACAGCAGTTTCTCGACTAATCGCGGCGACCTCTTTCCGCTCGGCTCGTTTGGCCATACCGGTTTCACCGGCACGTCTTTGTGGATCGATCCGGCGAGCAGGATGTTCGTTGTCTTTCTGAGCAATCGCGTCCATCCGGATGGGAAGGGTGACGTCGGTTCCTTGCGTGGCCGCGTAGCGTCAATTGCTGCCGGCTCGGTGACCGATGTGGCCCTGGTTGGCCGCGCGCGTAGCGAGTTGTCGCAATACTACGAAAGCGCCACCAGCGATTTCGCTCGCTTCACTGCTGCGCGCGAACAAGCCCTGGCAATGGCTGCCGGACTTAACGCTGACACCGAAGTCCTAACCGGAATTGATGTGCTCGCGCGGGACAACTTCAAACAATTGGCAGGTAAGCGCGTCGGACTAGTGACGAATCAAACCGGGCGCGACCGCAATGGGCGCGCGACGATCGACGTTCTCTTTAGAGCTCCAAATGTAAAGTTAGTGGCGCTCTTCTCGCCTGAGCATGGGATACGCGGAGCAGCTGATGAAAAAGTTGCGGACTCAAAAGACGAACAGACGGGTCTGCCGATCTATTCGCTGTACGGCGAGACACGAAGACCAAAAGCTGAACAGCTAAAAGATCTGGATGCGTTGGTTTTCGACATCCAGGACATCGGTACGCGCTTTTATACTTACATCTCGACGCTCGGCTACGTGATGGAAGAGGCCGCGAAAGCCAAGCTGCCGATCTTCGTTCTCGATCGTCCCAATCCGATTGGAGGCGAGGACGTAGAGGGCCCAGTCGCTGATGCCGATAAACTTTCGTTCACCGCCTATCACGGAATTCCGGTGCGACACGGAATGACAATTGGCGAACTGGCAAGGCTCTTCAATCAGGAACGAAGCCTCGGTTGCGATCTGCGCGTGATTAAGATGGCGGGATGGCGGCGCGCGATGTGGCTCGACGAAACGAATCTGCTGTGGGTGAACCCATCGCCAAACATGCGCAGCCTCACCGAGGCAACGTTGTATCCCGGCATTGGATTGCTTGAGACTACCAACGTCTCGGTCGGGCGCGGGACTGATACGCCATTCGAATTAGTTGGCGCACCGTGGATTGATGGCCAGCAACTCGCGTCATACCTAAACAGCCAAAGGATCGCCGGCGTTCGTTTTGTTCCCGTTCGCTTTACACCCGCTGGTTCGGTGTTCAAAGGCGAAGAGTGTGGCGGCATTAACATTATCATTACCGATCGCGACAAGTTTCGACCGGTGACCAGCGGATTGGAGATTGCTGTGGCGTTGCGCAAACTTTATCCGTCGCAATGGAAGGTTGATAATTACCTTCGGCTGCTGGTTAACGCGGATACGCTGGATAGATTAAAACGGGGAGATTCGGCCGGCGACATCGTGCGCTCATGGGAGGCGCAACTTGAAGAGTTCAAGCATAAACGCGCCAGTGTCCTAGTCTACAAATAACTCCTCATCAATTTCTGATCCTCCAGTCAGCCACAGTTTCTAACCGGTGACCAAATTGAATGAATTGGGATCGATGGGTTCATTGAACCTAAACTGGGTTAAGTTTATTTCCCAGTCGGCAAGGAACGTTCCCTCCGGCTGATCAACCAACAACTTGATCTTATAACTGTGAGGCAGGTTTAGTCCGCCTTCATCCTTGAAGTTGGAAAACTCTTCCACCATCTTATAGCGGATTTCTTTGTCCTTCGCGTCTATGGGGGAACGGGTTCCGATAGACGCTGCAATCACGCGCTCATATTCTGTCCGCACGTGTCGGAAGGTCTCCTCCTCAAAGAAGAGCACGATATGCAGATCAGACCCTCCGCGCGCGAGGTACCTAAGTTCGTGCATCATTCTACCGTCCACTTTCTTTAGACCGGCATATTCGAGTCGGGGGTTCCGAGTAGTTAGATCCAGCAGCGGCCATGCCGTCGAGAGCGTTCCACCCATTAAGCCTTGCTTGAAGATTAGATCGTGAGTCATCAGGAAGCTACCCAATGACGAGCGGACGCCCGGAGTGGTGTAGGCTGCTATGAAACTTTTTCCATTAAATCCCAACTGCTCGCGCGGATATATGGGACTCGGAAAGCTCATTCCGATTAGGCTCTTCAAGCCTGCGGAAGCCAATACGGCTTTGCCGCTGGCCTGTCCCGGTGGTGGCGTGCGGAAATTGACTAAAGAATTTCCGGCGATGATACGACTGGTAACTGAAGCGCGCGTTTGCGCTGTGCCAATCGAATCCAAATGTTTCGCGACTACTTGTTCGGGTGTCAGTTTATCGGCGGCCGAGATGGATTTGTTTACCAGGCAAGGCGCCAGCCCGGCAAGGCCAAGAAACGCGGCAAAGAGAAACCTGCCACGCGCGCGAACTGTAATCTTTCTCATAGTGCTTCCCATCGATGTTAACTTCGATTCTTTCCCATCCGAGCGGTCCGCCCTCGAAATAAGCACCCAGCAAGACTGTGTGGTGGATATCAGCGCTGGAGTGAACCAGTAAAGCTCTCGGACACAAAAGGAAACAGCGAGACATCACCTCTGGATGCCTCGCTGTTTTCCTGGTTATTCACGCCGCTAGTACTGCAGCTTCAACGCGAATTGAATAACACGTGCGGATTCGCCCGTCTGGACAATTGTCTGCGTCGAAGGCGGCGCCACCGTCGCACAACACGTCTGAGCGAAAACGCTCGATCTGATGCTGGGCGATCCGACGGACGCATCACGCGGATTGTCGAAGTTGGGGTGATTCAGGGCATTAAACATCTCTGTCCGGAATTGCAGCTTAAAGCGTTCGGTGATCTGGAACGTCTTGATAAAGCCAAGGTCGAGGTTCCAGTAATGTGGCGCAACAAAGATATTTCTGCCGGCGCCGTTCTGACCTGGCGCAGGAAGGCAAAAAGCCTGTGTCAAATCAACGCCGCAAGTAAGAGCATTCACGGGCTTAAACAATACCGGCCCGGCGAAAGTCTGTCCGGGAAGGTACTGGAGTTGGGCCCGAACAGGCAGCTGCACACCGGCGCGTGATTCGTGATTTCCGTTGGCGGTGAACGAACCGCTGCGAACTGCAAATGGTTCGCCAGTCTGGAACGTGTAGATGCTGTTGACGGTCCAGCCGCCGAAGATCTGATTAACGATACCGTGGGAGGAACCCAGGAAGTGGCGACCCTTGCCAAGCGGGACTTCCCACACCGATGCCGCCTGCAGCACTTGCGTGCGATCGAAATCAGAGCGCGCGCGTTCCTCCCGCAAATCGCGGATGTCGGTCGGGGTGCGTGAGTTGGTAGTTGAAAGGCCGCCGCCTGACGCCGCGCCGACAGGATCGACGGACTGGTTGTCAATTGACTTGCCAAAGGTGTAGGCCATGCTCAGGCCTAGTCCGGTGCTGAAACGACGCCTCAAGGTAAATTGCGCAGCGTGATAGTTTGAGTCACCGCTATTATCGAGATAAGTGATCGCGGCGAATTGCTGATTCGGTCGCAGCTTGAAGGCCAACGTGGTGTCTTCAATGCGTCGGGCGAGCGAGCCGGCGCTGTTAATATCCAGTTCACCCTGTGTAGTTGTCGAGTTGACGAATGTTGCAGTGATGCCTGTGACACCTGCGGCGAGCAGCGGAATCTGTGACGCGGTGAACACCGGTACGCACGCCGGCTTAGTGGCGTCGCGTGTGGCACCGCTCGGTAGACAGTTGGTAGCGCGGTTGTTGGCCTGGAGCATCAGGAACGATGGAACAATCGCGTTCGCATTTATCTGGTTGATGTCACGGGCCATGAATAGATGTTCACCCCGGCGCCCGATGTAAGCGGCCTGCATCACCAAGCCGCCCGGCAATTCACGCTGGAAGCTGAAGTTCCACTCGTGAACTGTAGGCAACTGCATCTTCGGAGCGAAGACTGTGATGGGCGGCGAGTTGGTTCTTAACTGCTGTGGCGGTGTCAGCAATGTCGACGGCTGAACCAAAGGCGCCGGCAGTAGGGAGGGGAAGCCACCAGCGATTGTCTTGTTGACATCGGGCGAGTTGACGCACCCGGCGGTAATGCTGGTAAACGGGAAAGTGGTGGTGCAGCTTTGGACGAGGCCGGGAATTCTGCCAGCGGCTGCGGTGACCTGGAATGATGAGATGGTGTCGAAGGCGATGCCGTAGCCAAGCCGTATCACACTCTTGCTGCTGTCACCGAAGAGTCTATGCAAGAAGCCGGTCTTGAAGTCGGGACTATAAGCAAGGCCGAAACGCGGGCCGATCGCCCCATTGAAGCTGCCCTCGTACCAGTGTCTGGCTTTGACGAAGGTCACTGCACCGGGTTGATTTACAACGGGCGTCGCCGGCAGCGGCGTCCCGGCAATCGGCGTACTGGCCACGTAGACGTTGCCGCCCGAGGTGTTGGCGGGCGGATTGATTTCCCAACGCGCGCCGTAGTTCAAGGTTAGGTTTGGCCGCACCTTCCACTCGTCCTGGACGTAGAAATTGTACTGGTCCAGGTTGTGCTTCTCGGCAAACAACGTAATGGCATCACCTGTCTTGAATGGCAAGAATACGTTTTGCGTAAGGTTTGATATGAAGGTTTGCGAGATCCTGGCTGGCAGTCCGTAGACGTTGTTGATGAGCCCGCCAAGCGTGGTGGCGTCAGTAGAGTTAATGCCCGGTGCAGTCGTGAAGCCGCTCTGGGTGAACGGGTCACGATTCGCTGAAGCGAACGTTACCGTAGGCGTTACGTTAATACCACCAGGCTGGCCGCGTTGATCGACGTGACGATAGTAGCGCATGTTAATTCCGCCCCTGAAAACGTGCGCGCCGTGGACGATACTCAAGTTATCCAAAAACTGCGGCGTCGTAACGATCCGCGCTGTTCGCGGCGTGTTGATGTAAGGTTCACTTACGCTATTAAAGTCAAAAGGCGGGACGTTAGGCCACGCAGGGTTAGCCTCACCCTGACTGAAAAGGAAATGAAAGCGCGCGTAGCCGGCAGTGAACTCATTGACGATGCGCGGCGAGATCACTCTGCGCCAACTAAGCGCCAGGTTAGATGTTGTGCGGAACACTTCACCGAGCGGCGGTCCGTTGGGATAAACCTGCGGCCTGCCGTTCAGCGGGTCGCCTTTCAGCGTGTTGTATTTTGACCAGAGGTAGCGCCCGAACACACTGTTGTTCTCGTTGAAATTGTGATCGATGCGAGCGGCGTACGCCGGTCCTCTAACGCCTGTAGGTGGATTCCACAAGAAAGCGGCGGTATTCAGCCCATCGCCGGAAGTAAAGTTGTTAGGCAAGGGCAAAGGCGTCAAGATCCCTGCGACCGTTGCATCGAGCGGTCTCGCTCCCGTGTTGTTTGACGCCGAGCGGGAGTCGTAGCTGCGAATGCAGTTCGTCTCCGCCCCAACGCAACTATGGACCCCTGCAGCAAAAGCCCCGGTGCTTGGATTCACAAGTAAAGTACTATTCCTGGTAATGATAGTCGCGCCGATTCTGAAGCAGTTACCGGCTCCGGTTGAGGGAACGCACGTGGGATCAGGCACAAAGTAGCGGAAGATTCCGCTGCGTGCCTCCGGCGTGTAAACAATTGGTATCCCAAATGTCTGATCGATTGGCTGCGTAAAGTCGATGCGGTTTGCCTGGTAGCTGCCAAAGAAGAAGGTCTTGTTTTTCTTGATCGGGCCCCCCATCTCGAACCCGTACTGCCCCATCCTGATCAGCGGCTTCCCGGTTTTCTGCGCATTGGCGAAAAACTCATTCGAGTTAAGAGCCTCATTGCGCAGGAAAAAGAAACCGGTGCCGTGAAAATCGCTGGTTCCGCTGCGCGTGGCAATCGCAATCGACGCTCCGCTGTTGCGGCCTTCCTCCGCGGTGGCGTTATTCGTCGTCACTTTGAATTCCTGAACATTGTCGGGGTTGATGCGATAAAGATTGCTAACTGGGTTGGGCACCGACGACTCGTTGGCTTCGATCCCATCGATCGTCACGTTGTAGGCGCGGTCGCGGGCGCCGTTCACATGCACACCGGAACCGGCGGCGCCAGCGGATCGCTGTACAACGCCTGGTTCCAGAAGTAACAGGGTAAGAGGATTGCGGCCATTGAGCGGCAGAGCTTCAATGGCTTTCTGCTCGACAACATTCCCGATGGTAGCGTTCGCTGTTTGCAATTGCTCAGTTCCGCCCTGCACCGTGACCACCTCGGAAACCTGGCCAACTTCCAGGGCGGCGTCGACCGAGAGAGGCGAGCCTACCTCCAAAGCGTTGCCGGTCTTCTGAAACTTTTTGAAGCCGGCCTGCTCGACAGTCACCGTGTAGTCTCCCACCGGTAGTGAAGCGAAAGCATAAACACCGGCATCGTTAGTAGTCTGCGTTTGGGTTACGCCGGTGGCTTCGTTGGTAATAGTCACACTGGCCCCGGGGATGGAGGCCTCTTTTGAGTCGACGACGCGGCCGCTGATGCGCGATGTTCCAGTTTGGGCTAGCGCTAGGGGAGCCGAAATGGCGAGCAGAACGAAGAGAACGAGAATCGAGCGGGTGCAATTCAACATGAGTTCCTCCTGGAGAGTCGAGATGGAAGGTGTCTACCTTCCGCGCAACGGCCGTGAAAACTGTTGTCTGAAGAAAACGGTGAGTAGGATTCAACTTGTCGACGCATTGCTTATAGCCAGCTACGTCGAACACTGAAAGCTGAATCCCAACGAACGTGCGACCTTTGAATGCGAGCAGTATATAGCGAGAAGCTCTCGCGTCAAGATATTTTTCGCATTATTTCTCGCCGTAATGATGAACGACCGGTGGGATGACAGGTAGCGGACTTGCTAACGAACGATTGCCCCCTTCCACGCGAACGTAATATCAGTGAACTTTATCGAAATGATAAGAATCTTTAGTTACCATTATTCTTCAAGCAAACCTATAATGCGACGCTCTTGGGTCAAACTGCTTTTGTGGGCGTGCTTACCTGCTGGATTAATAAAGGTCGCTAAAAGTCGCCGCGGTTTCGTCCGTTTCTTTGTCTAACAATGCGTTTTCTTGCGCGCTTCTTTTCCATCGCCTTCTTCGTGGCCTTGCTCATCGCAGCTCGGCTGGATGCTTTGCCGCAGGCTGCGGTACCGGGAGTTCCGACGCATACTTTCGATCTCGTCATTCTCAACGCCCGCATTGTTGACGGCAGCGCAAACCCCTGGTTTAGGGCAGACGTAGGCATCAGAGACGGTCGGATCGCTCGGATCGGTAGAATCGACTCGGCGGAAGCTTTGAATACAATCGATGCCCGGGGACAGATCCTCGCTCCCGGCTTCATCGATGTGCATACGCATGTTGAGTCGATTTACAACTTGCCGGCCGCCGAGAATTTCATTCGCATGGGAGTTACTTCGGTGGTTACGGGAAATTGTGGCACGTCAGCAACCGATGTCGCTGAGTTTCTCGGCCGAATAAAAGCGCAGCCCATAGCTGTCAACCTGGCGACGCTCATAGCTCATGGCTCGGTTCGTAGAAAAGTCATAGGCCTTGAAGATCGTGCACCCACACCCGAAGAGATGAAGAGCATGGAAGCACTCGTCGAACGGGGAATGCAGGATGGTGCGGTGGGCCTTTCTACCGGACTGATCTATGTGCCCGGCACTTACGCAAAGACTGACGAAATTGTCAGCTTGGCGCGCATCGCTGCACGCCACGGCGGACTCTATGCCACGCACATGCGTAACGAGGGCGAGACTGTCGTGGATGCCATTCGCGAAAGCATCAAGATTGGCGAGCAAGCAGGTCTTCCCGTGGAAATATCGCATTTCAAGATTGCCAACAAGAAACTCTGGGGACAGAGCCCAGTCACGCTTGGCCTCGTGCGCGACGCACGATCGCGTGGCTTGATGGTGACAGCGGATCAGTATGCTTACACGGCCAGCTCCACTTCGCTGGATTCGCGTCTACCAGGTTGGTTGCGTGCCGGCGGTCTGGAGGAGGGCAAGAAAAGACTTGCCGATAAGGCTACCCGCGAACGCGTGGTGAGGGAGATGAAAGAAGCCTTGAAGCGCAGCGGCTTTAAGGACTACTCATATGCCATGGTGGCAAACTATGGCCCAGATAAATCCTTCAACGGCAAATCAATTGCCGAGATTACGAAACAGATGCGTGGCAAGAGCGACGTCAAGAGCCAAATTGAACAGATCATCGCAATGTACGAGGCGGGTGGCGCAGGCATGGTGTATCACGGTATGAATGAAGCTGACGTGCAACGAATCATGCGTGAGCCGTTTACGATGATCGCCTCGGACAGCGGCGTGCGCCAGCAGGATGAGAGCATCCCGCACCCACGAGGTTATGGAAATAACGCGCGAGTCCTTGGCCGCTATGTGCGTGACTTAAAAGTAATTTCACTTGAGGATGCAATTCGGAAGATGACCTCATTGCCTGCCCAGACTTTTGCTTTTCGCGATCGGGGCATGATTCGCGAAGGCTTTGCCGCCGATCTGGTCATCTTCGACGAAAACACAATTAGCGATCAGGCCACCTTCGAAAAGCCGCATCAGTTTCCTGTCGGCATCAGCTACGTTCTGGTCAACGGCGAGTTGGTCTTTGCCGACGGAAAGATGACTGGTGCGCGCCCTGGCGTAGCCTTGCGAGGACGGAGTGCTGCTACCGCGGCTCGGACAGGGGCAGGACAAGCGAGCGTTATTGAGATTCGGGCGCGTCCCAACTAGTAGAAAAATCTTGTTCAACTCGCCCGCGCGGGTGTATAAGTTATTTCTCCATCGGGCAATCAAACACTTCAGCTTCCAGCAACGATAAAACGAAAGAGGACCATTCCCATGACGCAGAATTTCAGTATTAACCCCCGGCTTCTAATATTGGCTATCGCTCTCTTGCTGAGCCTCGGTGCGACGGCGTTGGCGCAGGAGATCAGCGGCAATCTCGGCGGTACGGTGAAGGATGCGGTTGGCGCCGCGGTAAAAGGCGCAACCGTGACAATTACCGACGTTGGTCAGCAGCTCGTAGTGCGAACTACAACCACCGACGATAACGGCCAATTCTCCGCCCCCAACTTGCCGGCGACATACTACGACGTGGCGGTCGAATCTCCGGGTTTTAAAAAGCATGTTGAAGCCAAGGTCAAGCTGGATGCCGGCAAGAGTCGCACTTTGGACATCGCTTTGGAGGCGGGGAACATCGCCGAAGTAGTCACCGTCGAAGCTGCCCCCCTGGCGGTTCAACTGACGACGCCGACCACAACCACGGTCATTAGTGGTGACCAGGTGCGCGAGCTGTCGCTCAACAATCGCAACTGGGTGCAGTTAGTCGCGCTGGCGCCGGGTGTTTCCAACGATCTTGCCGATCAAGTGTATGTAGGCACAACCAATCCGGCCGGCCAGGCGAATACCATCAATATTTCGGTCAATGGTGCACGCAGCGCTCAGAACACTTATCGCGTGGACGGTGCCGACATAACCGACCGCGGTTCGAACATTACCATTCAAGCTTATCCAAGTGTTGATTCAATCGCTGAGTTCAACGTAGTGCGCAGTCTGTTCCCGGCGGAAATGGGTGGCAGCGGCGGCGGATTGATAAATATCGTTACGCGTTCGGGTGGAGAACAGTTTCATGGGTCGGCATTTGAATTTGTAAGAAACGAGAAGCTGAATGCCAACGATTTCCTGTCAAACACGGCCACCAATCCGGCTCTCGGTCGCGAAGCGAACGGCAAAGCTAAACGCACGCCTTTCCGCTATAACAACTATGGCTTCACGATCGGCGGGCCCATCTACGTTCCTAATTTCGGCCAGGGCAACGGCAGCATGTTGACAAGACTGAAGAGAACGTTCTTCTTCTTTTCGGAAGAGCAGCGGAAAGACCACCGGTTCCCATTGCTTTCGTCCACAGTGCCTGACTTGAACATGCGGCAGGGCATTTTCCCGATTGACATTTGCGTGAGTGCTAATGTTCCCACGACCGCGACGGCGACTTGTTTGAACGTGCTGCCGGCTGGCCAGCCCTTGTCGTCGCGGGCACCGATCAATCCGGTCGCGCAGCAGTATCTCAGCTTTATCTATAACAAACTGCCGGCCCCTAGCGATGCCTTAACGCGCGCGCTGCTTTTCCCCGCGCTGAACGTGGCGGATTTTCAACAGGAGATCCTCAAGATTGATCACTCTTTTTCCGACAAGTGGTCAATGTACTATCGCTTTGAACGGGACAAGATTCCGACCGAAGATGTGAACTCACTATTCTCTTCCGGTTCGGGTTTGCCGGGCGTTTCCACAACCGCGACAAATTCTCCTGGGAAGACCCATACTTTCCAATCGACCTACGTTGCCAATTCAAGTCTGGTATTCGTCGGCCGTTTCACTTATGGGTACGGAGCGATTTTGAGCAATAATATCGGCACGCTCGCTCTGTCTAATTCGCCCATTAGGCCGCCACTCGCTTACGTAAATACGCGAGACCGCGTTCCTACAATCTCAGGCAACGGGTTTAGCGCTCTGCAGAGTTTTGGGCCTTACGACAATTTCTCCTGGAAGAAAAACACCTCGGGTGACGTCACCTGGACCAAGGGCGCTCACACTATGAAGTTCGGTGCGGTTTATGGTTCCTACCGCAAAAACGAAAACGCGTTGGCGGGAAGCAATGAAGGCACCTATAGTGGATTCCTGAACACGCTAACCACCAGTACCGTGCAAGCCAGCGTCCTCGCGCCACAGATTCCCGGACAGGATACCAACGCCACGCGGCGTGCTAACTTCCAGTCGTTCGCAAATTTCCTGCTGGGCACCAACGTCACATTCACCCAAGCACATTTCGACTACACTGCGGATTTGCGTCAGAAGGTAATCGAAGGTTATGGACAGGATGAATGGAGGTTCCGCAAGAATCTAACTCTCTATTACGGAGTTCGTTACTCGTACTTTGGGTCCCCGTACGATGTCAATGGACGATTGTCGACGTTTGATCCCAGGCTCTTCAACCCGGCCAACGCCCCGCTCGTTACGGGTGCCGGTAACCGCGTGGTGGGGACGGGAAATTTCTGCAACGGCTTGATCGTAAATTCGCAGAACTATCAAACTGCCGCCAATAATTGCACACCAACCGCTTCACCCTGGGGCAAGTATGTAGTTAACGCTCCAAAGAACAATTTGGCTCCGCGCGTTGGTCTGGCGTGGGATCCATTCGGCAAGGGCACAACTTCGATTCGCACGGGTTATGGCATTTTCTACGACCAGGTGCTGAACGGTGGCTACTTGCAGAACATCGGCCAGAACCCTCCCTATCAGGAGACTTTTACGCAAACGCTGACACGGCTTGACCAGCCCGTCCCTACAGGCGTAACCGTAACCGCGGCAGCGGCGCTCACTGCGTTAAGTGTTCGCGCTATCGACCCACACTGGAAAGATCCGTACATGCAGACGTGGTCGCTTGATGTTCAGCACCAGTTTGGTAAGGAAGGCAAAACGTTGGTGGACATCGGCTACTTTGGCTCGAAGGGTACGCATCTGATCGGCGCCTATGAACTAAATGAAGTCCCGCCGGGCAAGGCCCTGACCACGCTGTGCGCCACCGGCGCTTCAACCACTCCTACCGTTGCTTGTCAGGCGGCCGGATTCGCGTTTACCTCGACGGCAAACTCAGCGATTCTCGATCAGATCCGTCCCTATCGGGGTTATCGCTCAATTAACATGATCACTCCCCAGTTCAACTCGAACTACCACAGCCTCCAGGTCTCAGCGGTACAGCGGTTCACCGGAAGTTCTCAGGTGCAACTTGCTTACACCTTCGCTAAGAACTTAACCGACAACCAAACGGATCGATCCACCGCTCCGCAGAATTCTTACAACATCAGAGGGGATCGTAGCCGAGCGACGCTTGATCGGAGGCACGTACTGACCGTGAATTACATTTACCAGGTGCCCTTCTTCCAAAAGCAGCAGGGCTTTGCCGGCAAGGTCCTGGGTGGCTGGCAACTTTCAGGGATCGCTGTTTACAACAGTGGCCTGCCATTTACAGCCACGACCTCCAGCTTTGACGCCGGCGGCCTCGGCAATGTGCCGGCGCTGGTTGCCGGTAACCGGCCGAACGTGCTTTGTGATCCCAACGCTAATGCTCCGCACGATCGGTTACAGTTTTTTAACACCGCGTGTTTCCAGCTAAACCCAACCACCACCACTTCGGGCGTGAGAAACGTGGTTGGCAATGCCGGTAGGGGCGTTATTAACGGGCCGACGACGAAGCGGATTGACTTTTCACTGATCAAGAACATCCAGTTCACCGAAACTGTACGACTGCAGCTGCGGGGCGAGGCCTTCAATATTTTCAATCACACAAACTTCAGGACACTTAGCGTCAATGTCACTGCCAGTAATTATGGCCAGGTGACAGCGGTTCGCGATCCGCGCACGATTCAGCTAGGTGCGAAGATTATTTTCTAGTGATCCTGTAGATCTGCTAATTCACTACAGATGCCCGCGGCGCGAAATGTTGCGGGCATCTGCACGTTTGGCCGTCTTTAGTGAATGCTGATTTAATGAAGCTATGACCGCCTCAATTGGAAAAACCCTTTTGCTTCGCAACGCCCGGATTGTCCTGCCCGATAGAGTGATTGAGCGAGGCACGCTGCTGATTGACGCCGGAAGCATTGCGCGACTCTCCCACGGCGAAACCGCGAGCAAAGGCGCGTCGCTGGCGTATGACCTCGCTGGCCTGACCTTGTTTCCGGGATTCATTGACGCGCACATTCATGGCGCGGTTGGCGTTGACACAATGACGGCCGCCGCGACGGACCTCGATCGAGTTTCGCAATTTCTGGCGACGCGCGGCGTGACCGGGTGGTTGCCAACTCTGGTGCCGGCGCCCGCCGCCGATTACGCGCGAGCGATCAAGTCAATCAATGAGGCCACAACCTCAACTCGAGGCGCACGTATCCTCGGCGTTCACTACGAAGGACCTTTCGTCAACTCTGTTCAGTGTGGCGCACTGCGTGCTCAATTCTTTAGATCGTTTTCCGGGGCGGGCGATTTAGACGACTTGCCAAAGCTCGTCGACGAGCACGCCAAACATATGATGACCGTGGCGCCCGAGATCGATGGCGGCGTTGCTCTCGTGTCGGAGTTGTCCCGCCGCAGTTGGATTGTTTCTCTCGGCCATACATGTGCCGACTTCGATTTACTGGATCGGGCCTTCGCAGCGGGCGCCCATCACATGACTCACTTCATGAATGCGATGGCGCCACTGCATCAGCGGTCGCCGGGACCTGTTGGCTGGGGACTCTCAGGCGACGACGTTACTTGCGACTTCATCGCCGATGGCATTCATCTTGATCGTCAGATGCTGCGACTGCTAGTGAAGCTGAAGGGTGCGGATCGTTTGTCGCTGATCAGCGATGCCGTGGCAGCAGCCGGGATGGGCGATGGCGAGTATGAGATTTGGGGAGAAACAATAACTGTTAAAGACGGCCGCACCGGCAATGCGCGCGGTGCCATCGCCGGCTCGGTAATCACAATGCTTGACGCCGTGCGCCTGATGCTTTCCGTTGGCGCATCTGAGATCGAGGTTGCGAAGATGGCTGCGACCAATCCGGCGCGGTTGTTGGGAATTGATCAAGACTGCGGCTCGATTGAGGAAGGGAAGCGAGCCGATCTCGTCGCGCTGGACTCAAGCGGCAATATCGTCTTAACCATGATTGGCGGAAAAGCGGTGAAAGGTGAATAGTGAAAAGTGATGAGTGATGAGTGATGAGTGATGAGTAAGAGCGAACGGCGTTACTGCCTCTTAACTCATCACTCATCACTCATAACTCATCACTGCCTTGATACATTCCCGCGCGAGCGTACGCCTCGTCCAGCAGTTCCACTGGATGACAGACTATTAGATCCATTCCTGCCAGCAGCGCGCCGGCGCCGATTTGCATTTGGCAACCAGGATTCCCGGTTGCCAGAATCTTCGCCCCCGTGTTTTGAATCTCCAAAAGCTTTTCGTCTAAGACGCGCGCAGACAAATCTGGTTCCAGCAAATTGTAGATCCCGGCGCCGCCACAGCACCTTTCAGAGCCTTCAAGCCGCGCGAATTCCAGCTCGGAAACTGCGTCCACTATCCTCAATGGCGCTTCACCCGCATGCTGCCCATAAAGCAAATGACACGACGCATCGTAGGTCACTGACTGCTCGGTAACGCGCGGGGCTTTCTTTATCTCGCGAGTTTCCAATTGTTGACTGACATCGCACACGCGGTCGCTGAAGCTGCGCGCTCGCTCGGCAAACACGTCATCGTCGCCCAGCAGGTGCGGGTAGGAAGCCAGCATCGCGCCGCAACCGCCCGCGTTGGTAATGACCGGTGGGCTTTGATTCGCCCTGTCGCCGTCAAACGCTGCGATGTTCCGCCGGGCGAGTGTTCGTGCGCCTTCGAGATCGCCGGCGTGCGCGTGTAACGCTCCGCAGCAGCCTTGTTCCGGCGGAGTCTGCACTGCAAAACCGTTTGCCTCGAGTACGCGCTGAGTCGCGCGGTTCACGCGTGAAAAGAGTCCCTCGCCTACGCAGCCGGTAAAGAGCATTGTGTTGTCGGCTGCGCTCGCCCGAGATGTAGTTGCTGCGCGGGCTTTTTCGTTAGAGTTAGCGCGCGCCGTTTTGAGTTTAGGAGCGGAACTCTCAAGCAATGCCAAGCCGAACTCAAGCCGCTCGGAAAGCAGTTTCGCAACTCCGGATTTCCGGATTGTTCGGGCCAAACCGCTATCGCGAAGCCAGCGCGCCGAGGTAAATGCAACTTTCAAACGCGCCGGATGCAGCCAGACGTGCCTGAGTACCAGACGCAACAAGCCATAGCTGAAGCCCCGCTTAGGCCCGGACCGAAACAGCTCGCCGCGCGCCGCCTCCAGGAGTTGTCCATACTCGACACCCGCAGGGCACACCTGTTCGCAAGCCCGACAACCAAGACAACGATCGATGTGACGTTCGAATGTCGGTGAGTCGCTCGCGAGCCGGCCTTCACCGACAGCGCGCATCAGATAAAGCCTGCCGCGCGGTCCGTCGTTTTCATCGCCGGTGATTACGTAGGTGGGGCAAGCTTCGAGGCATAGGCCGCAATGAATGCACGCGAGCAGCTTGTCCTCTTCACGCTGGAGAATGGACGTTAGTGTCGAGTTGGCTGGATTAGCTAGCAAGGTGAGTCCGTTACTTACCGTCGGTTTTTTTTAACTCTGCATCAATGAGCACGATTTGACCCGCACTGCTCTTTATACGCATCCCGACTTTGGCCGATTCGTAGGTATTGGGATCGACCTTGACGGTGAATCGCTTACCATCCTGGGATTCGACTAGGAGACGAAAACGAGGCCGGGAACCTTCGTTGGTTTCGGCGTAGTCGCCCCAGCGCTCGACGATTCTCCCCTCATAGTCACTTGTATCTGCACGTTGGGTTGTTTTCTGCCAGACCAGCAACACCAGCGCAGCTAACATTGCCATGACAAGAGCGCCTACGAGCACAGGGGACAACTTTTCCTTGAAAAGTCGTCGGTTTGCAATACTTTGAAGTTGAGATTTCTTCATGAACTTGGGAGTCAAATCGAGCGCGAGTATAACAGCGACTTCGACGAAAATAATATTTAGGAACCCGGGTAGTACCTGGCGCTCTCATTCACACCGCGGCTTTAGCCCGGTGGTAGAGCTTGTCCGCTGATTCCCCTAACCGTTTTAACGGTTTACAGTCGGCTGGCCCGACTAACTCGGAGGCTTGGATATTTTCTTTATCAGTCGCGCCACCTTACCGCGAGGAACAAAATGGACGGCGAACGCCGCAAACTTGTTAAGGGCGCCTGAAATCACTAACCCGCCGCCGCTATCCAAGGCACGCAATGCTTCTGCTACCACGTCTTCATGTGCCTGCTCGCCCCCGGGAAACTTCTTTCGTCCGCCGCTTTTCTCCAGGTCCTCCGGAGAAACCCGAAGTCGTCCCGGACAGACCGTTACCACTCGTACTCCAGAGCGAAAGACTTCGGCTTCAAGAGCCAGCGAGAAGGTGGTTAGGAAAGCCTTAGTGGCTGAATAGACAGCCGCAAATGGGATGGGCTGAAACCCCGCCAGCGACGAGATCGTTATGAGGCCGCCCTTCTTTCGCTCGACCATGGCGGGTACGAGTCTATATGCGAGTTCGACGACAGTGGCGTTCTGCAAGTTGATCGCTTCCAACTGTCGCGCCAGTGGCAGCTGGAGAAATCTTCCCTGATCACCAAAGCCTGCATTGTTGACCAGCAGATCAATCTCCAACCCGCGCGCCATTAGTTCGTCGGCCAGACGTTGGCCCGCGCCGGCCAGCGCCAGGTCAAAGGGAATGCTTTCCACCTGAATGCTATAAGCAGTTTGCAGCTCATGCCCGAGCGCCTCCAGCGTATCTCCGGAACGCGCAACCAGCACCAGGTTTTGTTTGCGCGCGGCAAGTGCGCGTGCGAAGCATCGACCCAGGCCGCGTGAAGCGCCGGTAACAAGGGCATAGTGAAGCATGGTATTGCTTCTCCCTTAAGCTTGTTTGATTGGTTGTTCGCTGGGATTTGTCGCGTAGGATTTCCTGCCAGTGAGGCCGCCGTACAGTCGCTGGCGCACGTTCTTGGAGTAGCGAGTCATAAAAATGAAGTCCACGATCCCGCTGCTGGTTCCGAAGCCTCTGGTCATGCCGTGTGAGGTGTGATGATAGAGGTGATGTTTCTTCATGTAACGGAAATAGGGATCGCGAAAGTTGTAGAAGTGGGTCGCGTGATGAATCCACTCTTCGGCGATATAGCATTGGAAAAACGCAGCCACGACAATTGAACCGGTGAAGGGCGGGAAAAGGAGGCCCAACGGCACAAGCAAAAGAAAGAGCGGCAGCAGGTCCTTTATTCGGCCGCTCATGTGTTCGCCGTCAAACGGTTTTTCGTGATGCCCGAAATGCGTTGGGTCGAGATACTTGTTCGCTACACGCGTCCAGAACCGCTTGTAGCGTCGCTGTGAAACTTTCCAGTGCCGGTGCAGGACGAAGCGATGAGAAAAGTACTCCGTCAACATCCAGAGTGCGATGCCGGCAGGAACAAACGCCAGGGCCCGCAGAAAATGATGGGAGCGAATAGCCAGCGCCAGTAAAATTATTGTGTAAGCGGAATAAAAAGCCGTGGTGCGATAGATCTTGTGGCGCGAGATGACCTCCTGCTCGCGTTTGTAGACGCGATAAGGATGTTCCTTGCGCACCTGCTGAGTTGAGGTCTGATCAGGGGTCATTGGGGGCAACTAACCTCGATCGATAAAATGATTGAGTAACCGTCTGAGATTCTGGCTGAAGTCGGTTTCACTAGTCAATAGCTAAGAGAGGCCAAGGTCTCCTGGCTGCTCCCTTTGTCTTGCAAACCATTGCACAAAAGAAGTTCGGACTCTCTACCGCTTTGCGGTAGAGTTCTTTTCATGCACTCTCTGCAAGGTAACAAAACGATTTCGCAAAGCCGTCTTGCAACCTCAAGAGGATTTGCTATCATTCGCCTATGGACTACAGCAATATCATTACGATCGAACCGGGCAAGCGTAGCGGCAAGCCTTGCATTCGCGGAACCCGCATGACTGTAACAGACGTGCTCGAATATCTCGCCAGTGGCATGAGCCCAGAGGAGATTTTGGCGGACTTCCCCGACCTCACGAGTGAAGATATCAAAGCTTGCCTGGCTTTTGCCGCTTCATGAAATCCATTCTTGCTCGCCTACTATCTTCAATATCCGGGGTAAGTCATGCTCTACAAATTTCGCCCAGTGGATTCGGATTTCGTCGGCTAACTCCGCGTCGTCTGAATTGTCGTAGTTCTTAGGCGTTAGGAATGACTTGTCATAGATTGTGTTCCACTTCTTTGGGCGTCAACCGCTGACAGGTTCCATCGGTAGAATTCAGAGTAGATTCCCTGCCATTCTTGTGAAAAACCCGTTACCTGATCTGTCAAGAACAGCCACTGAACCCGGGGAAATTTCTTCCGATAAGCACCGACTTTAGCATCCGTTGACGGAATCCA
>JANMQG010000108.1:0-6369 GCA_031370285.1 Chloracidobacterium sp.
TCTCGCAACCGTAGCGTTCATTGTCTATATAATCTTGCCGGCAATCGCGCTCTTGGCGCTCCGTCTGGACGTACAACAGGAGCGCCAGTCGAGACCAGCTCAAACCAGAGTTCCGTTGCTCAAAGGATTGAGTTATGACAACGCCGAAGCCAAACTTCACGCCTCTAACTTGAACATTCAACTGCTGGCGACACGCTACGATCTACCACTTCAGCCGGGACTGATTATCGATCAAACTCCACAACCTGGAGAGGAGGTTGATTACGGTTATCCTGTTGGCGTTACCATTACTAAAGCGGATTCCCATGGCCCTGGTCCGTAAGGGCAAGACTCTTACTCCCACAGCCCGGGGACCAGCCATTTCTTTTCACTTCATTTGCTGGCAAACACGAATTTCTTGGCTTCGGCGTCTAGTAACAATCTGGAGCCATTAGGCCTCTCAACAACTGGAATGGTACCCGAGATAGCGTCATCGCTGTAATGACAGAAAATCACTCGTCTCATCTCTCTGTTGGTTTGTGCTTACGACTTCTGGCGCTTCCTAATCTCTGCTAGCGCTTGCTCGATTGTTCCGCGCGGTTTGTCTTTCAACTCCGGGTATCGGGCCAGCCATTGATTCAATGCCTCTTCAGACCTGAAGAGATTAATGACTCCTCAACCGCCTCCCATAAAAAGAACAGTAGAAACCGGTTCGGCTGTGACGAGCTTGCCCTTATCAAAGACGACGTGAATTCGCGTCGTGCCTTCAGGTGAAGAGTCATCTATCGTAACTTTGTCGTTTGCAAACTTGCTGCTGACCAGCAGCATAAAGTCGATCGCTCAATTAGTGTTGAACTGTCGGCCACTGTCCAGAGTTACTTTGTGAAAAAGAAAATCCAGCCGCGGCTCCCACTTCACGTATTGCGGCAGGATGCTGTAGCCAGCGCCAGCGGTTTTATTGACTTGCTTCAGTATCTCGTAACGCTCGAGCACTGCCAGTCCGCGCTTGGTTTGTGCCTCGCTTATTCCAACCGCTTTCGCGATCTCGCCAACGCCTGGGGATGGCTTGCCGTCACGCTGCGCGTTGATGAGCGCTCGGGCAATTAGTTTCTCGTCTGGCGTAAGCACGAGCGTGACCCAACCCCAGCGGCGAATGACCTCATGAAGTTCCGGATGCGCCTTGATGTAGCTGCCAAGACGAAAGCGCGTCTCTTCTGAGGGCTCAACCTTGAGTGTGGTCATGGCGATGTCGACGCTGGTGACGGTGTCGTGACTCCAATCGCTCACCAAATAATCAATAACCTTTTGATCTTGCGGGCTGAGTTGCTTTTGCTCATCAGCAGTTAACCCCACGCTGACGAACAGCGAGAGCACGCATGAGGCGATTACTAGCAACAGCTTCGGTTTGACTCTTCGCATATCTCCTCTTCTCAGTCTGCGATTTACTTCACCTTGAGCAGCGTTTGGATATCGCGTTCGATTTCTGCCACCTTGTTCTCCTGAGGGCCGGAATACTTCTTATAAACTTTCCAGCCGGGCGCAACAAGATACGTGGTCGGAAACCCAATAGCCTCGAAGTCAGTAACAGTCTGGTCGTTGCCGACCAGAACGGTGTACCGCATCTTGTGTCGAGCGAGAAACTTTCGTATATCGCTGGCCCAGCCTGACTGGACCGCCAATCCAACAACTCTCACGCCGCGCGAAGCATACTTTGCCTGCAGCTTATTGAATGCCGGAATTTCGCTGACACACGGCGCGCACCACGTGGCCCAGAAATCGAGTACGACAATATTGTCCTTGAGTTCTTGCGAGTGAACAATCTGACCGTTAAGTCGTGGCAGCGAAAACGCCGGCAGCGGTTTTGGCTCTTGACCAGCGGCAGTAATAAACAATAGAAGGATGACTGCGAACGTCAGTGTCAGTCTATTCATCTGTTTTCTTCTCTGCATCGCAGCTCCGACTGACTTTCCGATTAGCCAGGCAAAGTGAAACTAAGGCGAGCTTTAGCCGGATAATTCGCTGATTAGCCTGTCCAAACAACCAGGTAACCGGACAGAAAGACCGCGGTCGAAATGAATGGCCGCTGCGTTTCGCGTCGCTTGCGATTGATAGTTGCAAACAAAAGCACCATCGGCGCCGCAGTCGGAACCATCATCGCTACCATCATCACAGCCCACACGATGAAGATCAAAGACAGGTCGAGCGCCCGCCACGTCTGCATTTGAGGCATCGCCATCTCCATGCCCATACCCATGTCCATATTCATCTCCATGTGCATTTTTCGAGGGTTTTATATGTTGCTATATGGAGTTCGATACAACCATTGCGGGTTTGTCTATATCCACGTCACAACGGCGTCACAACAAAATGGGCGCTTCCAGAGAATTGGTTCCTCATGATGAGATTGGCGACCTCTCCAGTGCGGGTTCTTTTCCAAGTTAAGGTTAACTGCCCCCTGAACTAATCGTACGGACAATG
Source organism: Chloracidobacterium sp. (assembly GCA_031370285.1). GTDB lineage: Bacteria > Acidobacteriota > Blastocatellia > Pyrinomonadales > Pyrinomonadaceae > PSRF01. The sequence goes on from JANMQG010000108.1 coordinate 2,458, forward strand.
GCGACAACCGCTCTCGCAGCAGAAGCCGCGGCGAAGCAGATAACCAGCGGTAAATACGATTGCGGCTCCTTCACAATAATAGTCTTCACCTTCGATTAATGGTGGTGGTGAGTTTGTAGCGATATTCCCGGACGCGGAAACCTCTGGCGCCTCATCTTTAGTGAGAGACAGTTTCGCAATCGCTTCGCCGAGACAAGCAGGACAAAGACAGTCTTGATCCGCACCGGCAACTAAGGAGACGTGTGGCAACTCCTCGCACCAGCAGTTACCTTTTCCAGCCGCTGGCCCGCACGTGAAATTCACGCCACAATTTGAGCAGTTCTTCTGACTTGATTGATCGCGGAATGGATCTGAAATGATTTGTTCGCCGGCGCTCACTGTCGTCCCTTCAAGAAAGACTGGTGGCCGAGAAGCTTGTTCGGGCTGCGTTGGAGAATTCGATCCTTCGAAATGCCTCTTGCGGACCTTGCCATTCGAAAAGCTCGGGATGAATCAGATGAGCCAAAAGCTCTGTACCCTCTACGACTCTTGGTCCAGGACGCGCAAAATAAGAGTTTGCGTCCACTGCGTAGACACGACCATTGTGCACCGCTGGAAGGTCGGACCAGCCCGGATTGCCGAACAGTTGTGGTGTTTGCTCGATCACCTTATCCAGGTTGAAGCCACAGGGCGTGATAATCAAAACTTCCGGCGCCCATTCCAAAACATCATCCCAGGGAATGCGAACTGAATCAGCTCCTTTGCGAGCAAGCGCATCGACACCACCTGCTATCTCTACCATCTCGGGCATCCAGTGGCCACTGCAATAGACTGGATCAAGCCATTCCATGCAAAAGACACGCGGACGTTGCGACAGAGTGCGTGTGACGGTCGCGATCTTCTCTAATCTAGCGCGGCCTGCCGCGATCAATTCTTCAGCTTCTTTCATGCGGCTAGTGGCCTGCCCCAACTCGCGCAGGTTATCAAAGATCTCTTCGAGCGATTTCGGCGTCAGCCAAAGGATCTGCGGTTTCTTGGCAAGTAGTTCCAGTGCTTGAGTTACTTCATTGCCCGAAGGCGCACAGACCTGACACAAGTCTTGCGTCAGAATTATGTCAGGAGCGAGTTCTTGCAGCAGCTTCTCGTCCACCTGATAAAGGCTGAGTCCATCTCGCATCCTTTGCGTGACCGCTGCATCAATCTCCGGCTGACTCATCTTCTCGATGGGAAGAACGTTGCGAACGACAACCGGCTTGCCTTCGACTTCAGGCGGATAGTCGCACTCGTGTGTGATGCCCACGAGTTGGTCGCCGAGACCGAGAGCACAAGCCATCTCGGTCGCGGAAGGTAGAAAGGAGACAATCCGTGCGACACTTGTCATTGGTTGTCAGGCAGACTGTGCGTGTCTCAAATCACGCTCGCGCAGGATTGGGAATAGTTTCTCAGCCAGCGCAAACCCGCCGAATAGGACCGTCGTGTAGAGAGCATCGCCAGCGAGCGTATTTTGGAAAAACGGAATCGCCGCTACATAGCATGTGAGTAGGCCAGCGGCTGTCTTCGGATATAACGATCCGAAGGCCCATACGCCGAAGTTCGTAAGCACAAAAAACAAAATTGAGCTTGCCAGCGCTGCGCCTGCGATCCGGAGCGCCGAGCGGTTCCTTTGAATCCAAAAACCGATACAAACTACCAGCGCAAAGCTCCCATACACGATCTCCATGTGGCTATAGAAGCCCAGGATCAGATCGCTGACAAAGAGCGCCGCCAGCGGCACGACAAACGCTAACCTCTTGTCGGTCAGGTACGCTCCACCGAACAAAGCGACGGCGGTGATGGACGCGACATTAGGCGGGTGCGGAATCAAGCGTGAAGCCGCTGCCGCCAGGATCATGACAAGTAGTACGACAAATCGAGGTCTCGACATGTTTAGCTTCTCCTTATTAATAGGATTCTCTGTGGCCTGCTACTTGGAACTCAGGACTTTATCACCGCGGCACTAGATCACAAAACCAGAAGCCGTCCCGTGAAACCGTTTCGCCGACCGAAAATTTCACCGGTTGAGCGAAGCTCGGCCCGTCGTAAACAAAAGTATGAAACTCTCCGTTTTCTCCGCAAGGATCAACGGTCGCCGGAAGCGAAGTGAGAAAGTCTTTGTCGATTGTTTTCCCCGCAAATGATTGGTCCAGAGCTTTCGAATCCACGCAGGTGAGCACCGCTTTGAATCCCAGTTCAATGAACTCTTTAATAAAATCGGCCGTGTTTCGCTGCCAGACTGGATAAAGGCCTTGCATCTTATGCTTGGCAAGAAATTGGTCACGATACGCTCTGATGTCTTCAAGGAAGAGGTCACCAAATATTACAAAGTCAATACCGTTCTCGCGATAATCGCGGAAAGCCTCTGCCATCTTTGCCTCATACTCTTCGTTCGTAGCGCCTTTCGAAATTAGCACCTGATGGAGCGGCAGGCCCAAACTCATGGCCTGCCTTTCGAGCAGCACACGACGCACACCATGCATGCTGATGCGGTCATAGTCGCGCGTCATCGTCGTCAACAGCGCGGCCACGCGATAGTCCGTCGATTTCTGAATCTCGTAGAGTGCGAGACAACTATCCTTGCCGCCACTCCAGGACATCAATACCGGATTCAAATTCTTACTGCCTTTGAAACTTGCCATTCAAACGATTCTTAAGTGAAGGCTGCAGCCGTCTTCAAGTATGTTAGTATTCCTCGCAAAATGAAAAGGGTAAATTTTATCAACTGATGCTCGCCTATTGAGGAAAATTATGGGTTGTACTTGGTTGGTGGAGAATAACGGATGAATGTAGGAAAAGGAAGCAATTTCGACCGTAGTTGGGCTCTTCTATTCGCGCGCCTTGTACTCGGATTGATCTTCTTAATGGCGGGCGCATACAAAGTCTTTCAACTTGGGCCGCTCGAGCACGCCCGGAAATATTTCTTGCCATATGCCGATACATTCTTGCCTGTTTGGTCCCTGTGGGCCACGGGCGTCGTTATTCCTTTCGTTGAGCTTGTCGCTGGAGGTTTGGTAATGCTTGGTCTGCGAATGCGCGAGGCTCTGGTTTCTCTCGGCTTCGTTTTAGCGATTGTGACATTCGGTCATCTGTTGAAGGAGCCGCTCTATGAATTTCATACCCACGTCATCCCTCGTCTCGCTCTACTGCTGTTTATTCTCTTGTTGCCGCGAGAAGATGACCGATTCTCGCTAGATTATCTTCTGCTGTGCCGCAAGAATAAGAGAGTTGATGGCAAGAACTGATGATGGTTCAGGCCTGCGTGCAGATCGCTCCTGAGCGCGGGCTGCAATTGAAAGGACAGCATGATCACGATTCGCTCATCAGAGGGAGAGGAGTTTGCAGCCTACCTGGCTTTGCCATCGGGACCAGTAGGACCATCGGGGCCCTCAGGCGGCCAAGGTCCAGGCCTGGTCCTTTTGCAGGAGATTTTCGGAGTCAATGAGGACATGCGCGTCATTGCCGACTGGTATGCGGCGAGAGGGTTTGTCGTAGCCTGCCCGGATCTCTTCTGGCGCCAGGAGCCGGGCGTGCAACTGACCGACGCCAGCGATGAAGAATGGCAGCGCGCAATGGAGTTGTATCAGGGACTGGACGAAGCCAAAGCCGTTGCGGATGCAGCGGCGACGCTGGCTTTTTTGCGCGGGCATCCAGCCTGCTCGGGGAAAGTCGGAGCGGTTGGGTTTTGTCTCGGCGGAAAGCTTGCTTACCTGCTGGCGACGCGCTCTGACCCGGATTGTTCGGTCGCCTATTACGGCGTTGGCATCGAGTCCGCTCTTGCGGAAGCGACGCGCATTAGTTGTCCGACGATGCTGCACCTGGCGGGCCGGGATCAATTTTGCCCACCCGCAGCTCAGGCACAGATTCATCAAGCGCTGGATACGCATCCGCTGCTAACGC
>JANMQG010000025.1:0-37127 GCA_031370285.1 Chloracidobacterium sp.
TAGTGTCCTAATTTGAAAGTGCCGAGGCGTTTCCGTGGTACGGTAATTATCCGCTGCTGCATTGGGAAGCAGTAATACGCCTATTTTTTGAGTGCTTTCTTAGCGGCTTTCTTGGTTACGGTCTTCGTCACCTTTGGAGGCGGTTGAAGGAATGTTATTGAGGGCAACAGTATAGCGGGGGATCGACCACGACCAGTCAGATACACAATGGCTTCCCGCGCAGCAGAATACAGCAATGCCGGGGCATTCGTTTTGACCATTTGCTCAATACGGTCACTGGGGTATTGTTTCACGACCTTATAAAACCCGACATAGGTCAACTGGAACGTGTAAGGATAGGTGCCTTCCCCCTCATCTTTTGAGCGAACCATAACCTCACACCGCCAGAATGGAACATATGCCGTGACTTGTCGCCTTAGCGTTCGATGGCAGACCGGCATGAGCCGCGCTTTCAGAGTTTCGAACACTTGATCCTGATTGAGGTTGACGAATTGTTCGCGAAAGCTTTGCAGATCACCAAACGTATGTTCGTCGATGAAGCTGACCAAACCGAATAATTCAAGCAGCGAATTCTGAAGCGGCGTTGCTGTCAATAGAAGCTTATCGCAATGACCAAGCGCGCCTTGAGAGTGTTCGCAATAACGTTTGAAGGCTTGTAAACATTTCTCAGGCGATGAGCTTCGTCGATAACCACGAGGTCCCAAGGTATGTTCTGGACGTCAGAGGCTTTGTTCCGTGCGAACTGATAAGAGCAGATGACGAGGGAGTCTTGGATCTCGAAGGGGCGGAACTGGCCCACCTTGATCGACGCGTTGTATGACCGGGATTCGAGAATGGTGCAAGGCAAAAAGAACTTCTCGCTCAGCTCTTGGTGCCATTGCTTGCGAAGGTTTGAAGGAGTGATTATCAGAATCCTTCTTTTTCGCTCCGCCCACCGCTGCGAGATTACCAGACCGGCTTCAATTGTCTTGCCCAATCCGACTTCGTCTGCGAGCAAAGCACCCTTGGATAATGGTGAATGAAAGGCAAAGAGCGCGGCATCCACTTGATGCGGATTCAGGTCCACTTGCGCACTTGCCACCGCGCCCGCGAGTTTCTCCAGGCTGTCAGAGGGACAGCGTTTGGTTAGTTCATAAGCGAAGTATTTCGCATGATAGTCGGTGATCATCTGTTCAGTGGGAGCTGGGCACGATTCAAATCGCCTGATTGAAGATCGAGGGTGGCGGTTTCGGGGCTGAGAGACGTGCGCGGCTCGATATGCATTATAGGCGTAGCATCTTTCTTTGCAAAGAAGTGCTCCCCAAGCAAGTTGGCATGAAGCGGTACCAGCAAGGCCTAGATAGCGATGTGCGGGCGGAGACCTAAGGATCTACTTCTCTGTCAGTACAACCGATTTAGGTAAATGAATACCAAAACCTCGCTGGGGTAAGTGAGTGGCTACGCGCGCTCACGCGCACCCTCTTCCTAATGAGGCTTCGGTGCAGTAATAGTCAACAGTTTTTCTTCCGATTAAATCACTGCCGGAGGCCGACGCGCCGCAAGAGATCTGCGAAGCGTGGGTCTGAACGAAGCGTATCCCACCTTGGCTCCACTTTGAGCCAAGCCATTTGAAACGAGTGCTCTTCGTAGGCCTTTTCCAGCCACGCAAAAGCCTGGTCCTTATCGCCCAGGCCCGCGTAAATCAGGGCCACGCTGGTCGCTGGAATATATTGTTGTTCGGAGAACTGCTTGAGTTCGTCGAGCACCGTCTGTGCCTCTCGTTTCTGACCTGACACCGCATAGACATGGCCCAGCCCAGCCATTGAAAATGACCATTCGCTGCCTCCCTTCACCAGGGGTGCCTTTTGGAATTCCGCGATCGCTTCGCCGTAATTTCCCTTTTGCTCGTAAGCGGCGGGGAGGAATTGGTACGCGGGGGGGAAGTTCGGATCCAACTCCAGCGTCTTTCGGAATTGTTCGATCGCTTGATCGTAGTCGTGGGCATAGTAGAACGCCAGCGCCAGGTCAAAGTTGATTATAATGGAGAGCGGATCCAGTTCCTGGGCTAGTTTTTCCTCTGCTATAGCTTCATTAGCATGGCCCGTTACCGCTAAATAATCGCCATACCATTGGTGTGCTACCGCGTAACGCGGGTTCAGCTCGATGGCGCGCTTGAATTCCTTTTCAGCACTCATCCAGTTCCAATCATATACTGCTAAGATACGCCCCAGTGACGTATGCGCTTCGGCCAGCGTGTCGTCTAGTTCCAGGGCCTTCAGCGCGGCTGCCTTCCCTTTCGGCATGTTGTCTTTTGGCGGTAGCGGGTTGGCCGGCACAACATAGGAGTCAGCCAGACCGGCGTAAGCCAGCGCGAAGTTCGGGTCTTTTTCAATCGCTTGATTGAAATAATCGATTGATTTCTTCAGCGCCTCGCCCGTGCGCTTGTTCCAATAGAAGCGACCTTTCAGATAAAGCTGGTAGGCTTCTGGGTTTTCCGTGTAACGTTTGGTCACGCGGGCCTGCTCCTCGCCCGACAGCTTTAATCGCAGGTTGGTGGTGATCTCGTTGGCAATCCGCCGCTGCACTGTGAGCAAGTCCGAAACCTTCTCACTGTACTGTTCACCCCAGAGTTGCTTGTTGTCACGCACGTCGACAAGCTCGGTACTGATGGTGAGATCATCACCGCGTTGCATGATGCGGCCCGTCACCACTGCGCGTACACCTAACTCTTTGCCAGCGGTCAGCGGGTTTGTTCCTTTACCTTTGTAGCTGAACGCCGAGCTACGCGGGATTACTTTGAGGTTGGGGAGCTGCGTCAGGCTGTTGATGATGCTTTCAGTCAGACCGTCAGAGAGATAATCGCTGTTCGGGTCCTGGTTTTGATTTTCAAAAGGTAACACCGCGATTGATTCGATTGCGACTTCGGTGTTACGTGCGTGCAGATAGGCTCCGAGACCGACGGCGCCAATAACCAGCACGAGGACTGCAATGGCCGCGGCGAGCTTGTGCTGCTTGATTGTGGAGGCAATGTATTCGGCGCTTGAGGCGCGTGTCGGGAACGAAACTGATGGCATATCGGATGTGGCGTTGTGGGTGTGACCGTCGATAGCTGCGGCACTTGACTGTTCCGTTGCCTCAATACCGATTGAAGGGGTCACCGTGGTATCGACGCTTCCTTCCATCTTGCGCCGTAGCTCTCTCAATTCAATTGCTACATCCTTGATTGTTTGAGAGCGGTCTTCAGGATCTTTGGCCAGGCAGCGGCGCACGATGCGCTGCAGTTCATCTGGTGCGTCAGCGTTGACATCTCTAATCTGCGGTGTGGGCGCGTGAACGATCTTGTGCAGAGAATCAAGCACGTCTTTGCCCTCAAAGGCCTTCCGCCCGGTGGCTGCTTCGTACAAGATGCAGCCGAAGGAGAAGATATCTGAGCGATGATCGATCTCTTTTGTCTTGCCCTGTGCCTGTTCGGGTGACATATAGCCGGCGGTGCCGAGGATCATGCCGGATATGGAATGCTGTTGCAGGATTACGGTGGCGAGTTCACTTCCGGTTTCGTTGCCGGATCGCTCTGTCGGCTCGATCAGTTTCGCTAATCCAAAGTCAAGAATCTTCGCGTGACCATCGCGAGTGATCATTATGTTGTCAGGCTTCAGATCGCGATGCACAATTCCCGCAGCATGGGCTTTGGCCAACCCTTCGGCGACATGCTGCAAATAGCGCAACAGCTTTCTCAGATCTGTTTGACTATGAATTAATTCACGCAGCGTTTGACCATCGATCAACTCCATGGCGATGAAGTTAAGGCCATTGCTTTCGCCGATTTCATAAATGTGAGCAATGTTCGGGTGATTGAGTGCGGCAGCGGCCTGCGCCTCTTGAATAAAGCGGCGCATTCGATCCTGATTGGCAGCAAAGTCACCGGGCAAGATCTTCAGTGCCACTCGTCGTCGGAGTTGTGTATCTTCTGCCAGATACACCTCGCCCATCCCGCCTGCGCCGAGTTGCGAGCGAATTTCATAACGGCCTAGTTTTGTGCCGTCACTAATGGGCAAGGGTCAGTTTGTTTTAGGCGATTCCCTAATCGTTGACTAAGCGCGCTCATTTTAGCTGCCTTAGTCTGAGGGCGCTAGTTTGGGATGGATTGGGACGCCGGTGTCAAGACACCTACAACGGTATATTTCTGGTTATTGTTAATTGCCTTACGTGCGGCCACGCGCACCCCTGTTTAACCCGGCGTACTCGGTTTCCGCTTTGACTGCCTGGCAATTGCAAGGCGGGGGCTTACGGTCCGACCAAACTCTTAAAGTAGAGGTCGAGTCTTAAAGTAGGCTCTTAGAATGAGCAGACAGGATAGACCCGTTAAAGCGCTGGTATCGGCTCGACAACTTGTGTGTTTTCAGTGGGTTGCTACTTTAAAAACTTTAAGAAAAACTTAAAGTACTTAGAGATTTCCGGCAACTTCTGTCGTCTTAACAGTTGTGGCTTTAAGAGACAACCAAAATGAGACGATCCAGAAACGAGGTCGTATGGCAAACAATGGCAGAAGCGGTAAGCGAACCCTCGCAAAGAAGGTAACCTCCTTCGTCTTATATGTTGAGGTCAGTCAGATCCAGGCCATCGTCGAAGCGACCGGTGCGGAGAAAGATGCTCAAGTCTTCCGCGACCTTATAGACGAAGCACTTGTTGCCCGCCGTCGCAAGACTGCACAACAGCTGGTGCTGCCGGATCAGCCACCTTCCCCTCAGTCGGACGAAACCCTTGAGACCATACAGACTCTACTACTCAAATTAATCCAACAAGGTGAGAAGGCGCGCCGCGTCCGTGGAATCTGCCTGGAACTGCTCCAAGAGACATTGGCCGAAGCTCGCGCTGGTAGGCTGCCCACTTTAAGAGAGCAAGGTAAGAGCGTTCAGGAGGTCGTCAACCTGTTTAACGGGGATACGGCCGAAGCTCAGAACTTCGCTTATGAGCTGGCAATAGACATTACGGATAAGCTTCACGCGGCGCAAACCGATTCTCGTAGCGCCACAGTTAATGATGATGATCGAGGAGGGCAGCTCATTAGTGAGCATGGCGACCCGCGCGAGCACAGAGACACAGATGTTGCTTGAGTCAATGCCGGGTGTTGGGAAGTACATGCAAGCTCCGTTGGGTTTTACAACAGGTATGTCCATTCCGCGACTTTGATCTGACGCCTTCTTCTCTTCCCTCATCAATTCACATGATTGCTTCTGAAATTTCTTAATCCTCGACTCAGAACTTCCACTGAACTTCAGGTTATTTCCTCAAGTTCTGCAAAAGTCTCACACTTCCTTTCGTGGACTTTCGGCTCGTGGCACATGCCTTGATAAAGGCAATGCCATGCTCGACAAAGACTTTGATCTGAGAGAGAAACTAACTCGCTTATTTGATCGCACAACCTATGAGGCGCTGGCGCTGCTCCTGGCCCAACCGGATACTGAGAGAGCCCAGGCGGAACCCGCGCTTGAATGGATGACCGCCACTCAGCTGGCTCGCTACTGGCAGATCATCAATGCAGAGGGCGAGCCTACGACTGCGGGAATCATGAAGTGGGCTAAGCGTTCCGATGACGAGCATCCGTTGCCACACGCCTGCATGGGTGACCTTTTGCGATTCAAGCGTGAGGAAGTTGATCGTTGGGCTCAAGAAGAAGCTGCGCGCCGCAAGGCTGAAGGCAACCGAAAGAAACTTCAACTCGCGAGTTAAATCGAGTTCGAATCGTGACACCGATCACGCTCCTCGATAGAATGGCTGCATCACTTTGACGGCTGCCATTCTCGAAAGGAGAGAAACAGAAATGGCAGTCTGGAAACGTTACAACGGAAAGCGCATCAAGGGCGAAGGGCCGAAAGGCAAAGGCATCTGGATCGTAGAGTTCAGGTTACGCGGACTCTACATCAAAGAGGCTATCCCGGAAGCGCGCACGAAAGAAGAAGCAATTCAAGCGCAGACCAAGATCAAGCGAGAGATCTTCGATGATAAGTACAACCGAGCCGCCGGTAACAAAGACTTCACCGAGTTTGTTGATGAAGTTTTCGTACCGTGGGCGAAAGTTTCGAAGCGCAGTTGGCAGGATGACGAGGAGCGCGCCAGGCCACTCAAGGAGTTCTTTAGCGGCAAGCGGCTTCGCGATATCACGCCAATGCTCATTGAGAAGTACAAACAACAACGCTTGAATACGGACTCAAGGCACAAACGGAAGAGGTCGCCCGCAACGGTCAATCGTGAGCTACAAGTTCTGTCGAAAGTGTTTTCAATGGCCTACGACAACGGGCTGGTAGAAACGAATCCGATGCGGCGTGTGCATAAGCTACGCGAGGCACCGGCACGTGAGCGTTATCTAACCGATGATGAAGAGAACCGACTCTTCGCAATTCTCGTCGACAGACGCGCCCACATACGCCCGATCGTCGTCGTCGCTTTGCAGACAGGGATGCGGCAAGGGGAAATCCTGGGCTTGACGTGGAAGAGCGTAGATTTCGAGCAAAAGACTATTTACGTTGCTCACACAAAAACAGGTCGACCTCGTAAGCTTCCCATGAACGAACTGGTAGAAGTGGAACTCAGATCGGTGAGGCAGGATGCTTCGTCAGAGGAACATATTTTCAGTTATGCCCGCACAGGTTTGAAGTTAACAACCTTCAGGCACGCGTGGGAGGGAGCATGTTCGGCGGCGAAGATATCCGGTCTTCGATTTCACGATCTGCGGCACACGTTCGCGACTCGTTTGCGAGGAAAGGGAGTGCACGAGATGGACATCATGACATTGTTGGGTCACACCACTTTGCAGATGACTTCTCGCTACACTCACGCGATGCCGGAGAATCTCCGCACTGCGGTTGATTCTCTAGCGAGGGGACGCTTGTCATTAGTCCCTAAGGTCGCGAACTCGCTACAAGAGCCCTCCATAACTGTCGGGCTACTGCCCCGATGGCCGTCGCCTCGACCAGTGGCCGCCGAAAGCGCGCCAAAATCGCGCCAACTGGCTACTGGTACCGATGGAGGTGATTTATGAGGAGCGGTAAGTTGTTGAAAATAATGGCGGAGGGGACAGGACTCGAACCTGCATGACCTTTCGGTCGGCGGTTTTCAAGACCGCTGCACTACCAATTATGCGACCCCTCCGCGTCTGGCTCGGGGAACTATAACGCAGGCGTGGGAACTTGCTCAACTTCGAGCACTGCGGCTGGGCCGCCTTCCATGTGGTAAGGCTTTGCCTTACCGATCCAACCTCTCATTATTTCGGAGGCTGCGCCTCAACATGTGCGGAGGCCTAGCCTCATTCTTCGTTTCAGCCACGGAAAGGCAGAGCCTTTCCGTACGGATGGCGGCAAAGCCGCGCCGGGCTTACTTATTCCAGGTTTTCGGCAGGTGGCTTAAGAAAGAGCCGATGCGAAGCAGCGAGTTACCAACTTGAAAGGGCAGCCGTGGGAAGTCGTTGAAGGGTCCGTTCATGGTAGTAGTAGCTTCGATCGGGTTAGGCCAGCGATACCGTAGTCCCTTCAGAAGATCCTCCCGACGCCGCAGATGTCTCAACATAGGAACCTCGTGCCTGCTCGTCATCGAGGGCGCCGGTGAACCCCACTCATTGAGAACCGTCGGTATCAGCCAGCGAGGATTCTTCCTGGAGCTATGCGCTTGTGGCATGCACTCGATTTCCGCACCCAGCAGTTGCTGCGCCATCCTTCTGACGGGCGATAGGAAAGTCTTTCATTCTAGTGGTCCCTCTTAGCAATTTGTTTAGTGCCGCTGGGCGAAATCTGAATCGCGCTTCAGCATTTCTCGCTTGTGCTGGAAAACGATTCCCAACTTTGTATTACCAATTGCACTGCAAGTCAATCAGGAATTTAGGAAAGCAATATTGCTGTTTCAGGTAAACTCCCTGCCCTGGCCCAGCTCGGGGTGACCTCTCAAACCTGCTCTCTGGTGCCAACGAAATTCATGATGGATGCGCCATTATTGTTAAGCCCAGGACAATTGCGACTACGCCCGAAACGACCACGACGATGCGACCTTCACCCAAGCTAGGCTGCCGTAGCCACGACATCCTCCATTTGAGCGCCTCCGCCGCTGCAAAACGATTAAAGACAATTGCCGCTAGGCCTACAATCACCACCAGGATGCCTAACCATTGCTGTCTCATTTTGTTTGATTGCTCTGTGACTGCGATCTGGCAGCCGAGCATATACTGCCGCTTAGCTCCGGCGCAAAGTCCAATCAGGTCGATTCATTTGCAGGTTCTGAGAGCGAAAGGCTAAGATCGTTCCTCAAACCAATGCGCGTCACCATCGGGCAAATAAACACCACCAACGGAGACTACGAAGGCAACACTGCCGGCATCATTCGGGCGATCGAGCAAGGCAAGAACGACGCTGCAGATCTCGTTGTAGTGCCTGAAGCCTGCGTGCAGGGCTACACGTCGCTTGATTGGTTCCTCGACCGCGACGTCGCGCGCGGCGTCCTGAAACCGCTGGAAAAAATCATCCAGGCAACTGCAAGAATAACCGCAATCGTCGGCACTGTAAGGCCCAACGAGCAGGCGACCGGCCGCCGGCTCTACAACTCCGCGGCAATTATCCACGATAAGAAGCTGCTCGGGTTTGCCGACAAAACGCTGCTGCCGGAATACGACGTCTTCGATGATCCGCGCTACTTCGAGCCGGCGCACGAGCGCCACCTGTTTGCGGTGAACGACTGCAAACTGGGCGTGGCCGTCTGTGAAGACTTTTGGAACGACAAGACATTCTGGAGGGAGCGACTCTACGCGCACGACCCGGCAGACGAGTTGATTGAGCTGGGCGCGCAGGTATTAGTCTCGATAAACGCTTCGCCGTTTAATAAAGGCAAGGTGAGCCAGCGTCGCGCGATGGTTTCGCATCGAGCGAAGACCGCAAACGTGGCCGTCGTTTTCGTCAATCTGGTCGGCGGCAACGACGGAGTGATCTTCGACGGCGCCAGCATCGTGGCAGACTGTGAAGGAAGGATAATCTTACAAGCGCCGCCTTTCGCGGAGTTTTTCGGCACCGTTGACCTCGACTGCGGTGTGGCGGACGAACGCTGTCTTCCCGGTGATGATATTGAAACGATTCGCAGCGCGCTCGTCCTGGGCATCCACGACTACGCGCGCAAGAACCGGTTTACAAAAGCTGTACTGGGGTTGTCGGGTGGTATTGATTCCGCGGTGGTCGCCGCCCTGGCCTGTGAAGCGTTGGGCGCCGACAACGTTTTGTCAGTGATGATGCCGTCGCCTTATTCTTCGCGCTCGAGTGTCGCTGATTCAGTCGAGCTGGGACGTCGCCTGGGAATGAAAGTGATTGAGCATCCTATTACCAACGCTTTCGAGCTGTTGCTGAAGGAACTCAATCTGCCGCCGGCGACCGGGGAAGCTAGTTCACGCGCCACGGAAAACCTGCAGTCGCGCTTGCGTGGAAATATTCTGATGACAATCTCTAACGCCGAAGGTCGTTTGCTACTTTCTACCGGAAACAAGTCGGAGCTTGCCCTGGGCTATTGCACTCTTTACGGCGACACCAACGGCGGATTGGCGGTGATTGGAGATGTTTTGAAGACGGAAGTTTATGCGCTGGCGCGCCTGCTCAATCGGGACAGTGAAATCATCCCCACCGCGATTATCGAAAAGCGCCCATCGGCGGAATTGGCGCCGGGACAGTTTGACGATCAATCACTACCACCGTATGACGAGCTGGATCCAATTCTGAAAATGTACTTTGAACAGAAGGCGACTCCCGAAGAGATCATCGCGGTGGGAAATGATCCAACTATGGTCTACGACATTTTGAATCGCGTTGAATCGCCGGCCAATGAATTCAAGCGCCGCCAGTTGCCTCCTACACTGATAATCTCGCGCAATGCGATTGGCATCGGCCGGCGCCGCCCAATTACGCATCGCTATCATCGGCCAACGCAATGCTAACTGGTCGGGCATTCCTGCCTGTCCGCTTCGGCGGTTCCCCCGAAGACCAGGTGTAAGAAAACGACAGACAAGGAATTCTGTCCTACCAACAAGGAGACTGTGAAGATGACTGCCAGATTCTCGAAACTCTTGCTGGGCGCGATGGCCATGGCTTTGCTGTGCTTATCCGCTCCTCCGTTATCAACCTCGGCCCTGGCGCAGAAGAGAGTTCGCGCGGAACCGCTGCCAACACTTCTGTCCGTGCGGGAGCAAATCAAGGTCCGCGAAGGTTGGCTGAAGACACGTCTCGATACGATGCTGCTGCCGATGATGCGGCGTCACAAAGTGGAAATGTGGATCGTGACCAACGAAGAGTTTCATCCCGAGACTGTCGTGCCGTATATCGCGCCGCCAACCCCCTACGAAGGCCGGCGCGACTTTTTCATTTTCACCGACCGCGGCGGCGACAAGCTCGAGCGCATAGCGCTGGTGCGCTATCTAGACGAGCACTTGCGATCGTTCTTCGAAGTCGTGAATCCGCCGGGAAGAGAGATACAGGCCGCGCTGAAGAAAATTGTTGAAGAACGAAGCCCCAGAACGATTGCCCTAAACTTCGGCGGCACGCGCGGCGCCACTAACGGATTGACTTACGATGCCCAGAAATTCCTGGCAGAGACATTGGGAAAGGATTTGGCAGAAAGGTTTGTTACCGCAGCGCCGTTGATCGTTGAGTATATGGATACCCGTCTGCCGGATGAGCTCGAACACTATCGCAAGGCGGTGGAGCTGACGGAGATCATCACGCGGCGCGCTTTTTCGAACGAAATGATTAAGCCCGGCAAGACCACTGTCGGTGACGTGCGCTATTGGTGGCTGCAGCAAATGAACAACAAAGGGCTCGACACCTGGTTCCACCCGGACCTGCGCATCCAGCGGAAGAACCAGGAGACCGGAAAGACGCAACAGTTCCTGAGCGTTGCTGACGAGTCGGAAGTGATTCAGCGCGGCGACGTGATCCACATTGATTGCGGACTCAACTACCTGGGCCTGAGCACCGATTGGCAAAAGATGGGTTATGTTTTGCGCCAGGGCGAGCAGGACGTGCCGGAGGGTTTGAAGCGCGCGTTCACAAATACCAACCGTCTCCAGGATGCTTTGTTTAGTCACATCAAACCCGGCGCGTGGGGCTATGACGTTTACGATGCGACGATGGCCGACATGAAAGCTGCCGGCATCGAGGCGATGATCTATTCCCACTCTATCGGCAACCAGGGCCACGGACTTGGCGCCAGTGTCGACTTCCGGCGACCGGTGGCCGGCGCAGTCTCTTTCGAGCCACCGTTCCGTGAAGGTTCCTACACCTCAATTGAATTGAACACGAGCACGCCGGTGGCGGAGTGGGGTGGTCAGAAAGTTACGATTATGGCCGAGGACGATGCCTATCTGACTAAGGATGGAATGAAATGGTTTCGGCCGCGCCAGACGAGTTTTTATGTGATCCGGTAGTAGTTCGACAAAGCTCAGTAAGCTGATCAACTGCCAAACGAAAGAGCGGGGGCAAGCCCGCCTTCCCAACCTGAGAGCTGATCGGAGTTGAGTGCTGAATTCTGATCGAAAGACTCTCATGGTAGAGTTACCGAGGTAGTCACTAGAGCTCTCAGGTTGGGGAAGGCGGGCTTGCCCCCGCTGATCGTAATGAAGCTTACGCCGCATAGCGGGCGTAAACTGATTTGACCTTCTCCAGAAAGTCTCGCCGATCGACGATATAGTAAAGCTTAACGTTGCCCGAGCCCCCCGATAGCTGTTTCATTAGCTGTTCGAGGGTTTCAAACTGGTCTCCGGGCGAGATTTTTTTCGCTTCAAGGTAACCGCCATACCTTAGACGGCGAATTAGATCCTGCAAGGTCAGCCGGCCATCGAGCGTGCGGCCACCGTGAACGTGGCTTCGGCTGACGAGATATTGAACTATCAGGACCTCGCTATAGACCGCGGGCGCGAGAAATAATCGCGCGCCGTCCCTTTCCCAGCCGGCGACGAGCCGCTGTGAACGACGAATCGCGCGCAGTCCCGCAAAATTCTCTGTCCAGTCAGTCTTTGGTTCCAGGCGCGCCAGGTAAGCGCGTGCGGTCTCCAGCAGCCAGGCGTCGTCATCGAGATCCAAATTACCGAGGAGTGTATCGAGCCAGTCAAAGAAGACGGTGCGCTTGTCGCTCTTTACTTCGATGACTTCAACCTGATTATCCTTCTTCGGAAGAGACTTGATCAGTTTTCGGCGAGTTGCGTCAGTGGTCTTCCCTCCCTCAATGCGAAAAGTATCGAAGCGCGCGTGCCAACGCTTGGCAGCTTTGCAATAAGGGCAATGCGGATGCTTTTCCTCGGAATCAAAGAAGGGCGGGCGGGCTTTTGGCGCGGTCAGCTCAGCGACCGTTGGAGAATACTTTTTTATTTCCGAGTATGCCGTGCGCGGCGCCAGGCCTAGTTGGCTGGTGAAGATGTTGAACGTGCAGGCCAAACAAACAAGCGTTGAGTATTCAGTGACACTTCCCGCCGGGAAGGCGCTGAGATCAAGTGGTTTCTTCTTCGCGGTTGCCATACCAGAGATCTACCACGTGAATGTGAGCGTCGCGGCTCCGCACAAAGGTTCGCGCCTGCGGCGCTCATTGCGGGCGGGACGCCCGCGGTCCCAGCAGTTCACATGAGCGAAACTAAAGCCGGATGCAACTCTTGATCTGTGTGCCCGACGGCGAGATCGAGCTCACCTTCAACGTCGCCGGCAGTGGCCTTGAGTTTCTGGAAATCAAATAGCTTGTGATCTAACAGGTGTGACGGTACCGCATTGCCAAGCGCGTTCAGCATGGAGCTGCGAATGTTTGGGATGTCCTTTTCCAAATCGGTAATCAACCGGTTGAGACGCGCCCGCTGCAGGTTGGGCTGCGAGCCACAAAGGTCACAGGGAATTATCGGAAACTCCTGCGACTCGGCAAACGCGGCGATGTCAGCTTCGCGACAGTAAGCGAGCGGACGAATGACGGTGTTCCGGCCATCGTTTGAGCGCAGCACGGGCGGCATCGCCTTCAAAGAGCCGACGAAGAAGAGATTCAGTAAGAAGGTGGTGATGATGTCGTCAGCATGGTGGCCGAGCGCGATCTTGTTGCAGCCTTCCTCAACCGCAAGGTTATAGAGGATTCCACGCCGCAAACGCGAACAGACCGAGCAATAGGTCTTGCCCTCAGGAATCAAACGCTTGACGATGGAATACGTGTCACGCTCGATTACTTGAAACGGAACGCCCCGCTGGTGGAGAAACGCGGGCAGCACGTCCGCCGGAAACCCGGGTTGCTTTTGATCGAGATTCACCGCCAGCAGATCAAAACTTACGGGCGCGCGCGGCTGCAAGTCGAGTAACAAGTCGAGCATGGTATAGCTGTCCTTGCCTCCAGAGAGGCAAACCATTATGCGATCGCCGTCTTGGATCATGCCGAAGTCTTCGATAGCATTGCCGACTGCGCGCAGCAGTTTCGTTTTTGTCTTGTTCTCTTCAGACATCGTTACCAAGAATGCCACGGCTAATTTGCTGCTGACAAACGTAGCGCGACGACTGGCGGCTTGACTGCGAATGGCTGCGACTAAATAATGGCACCTTCATTGGTTTGCCTAACCTCGTCACCCATCGGATTTGATCTTTCCGGAAGGAAAACATGCATAAGAGAAATAGAAGGGTCACCGGCTTGCTCGTTTTGCTGGCAACTTTGACGATCCCTTTGATCGTCGCCCACAGCGCGGGCGGTCGAATCGAAGGCAAAGTTACAGATCCCAAAGGGGCAGCCATCGCTGGTGCGTCGGTAAGGATTACCGATGAGACCAGCAGGCAAGAGTTTACCGGCGTTACCGATCAGCAGGGACGCTACAAGATTGAAGGGCTGCCCGCTGGAGTTTACACCGTGGTGATATCGGCGCCAGATTTCAATGACGCTCGCAAGGAGGCTGTCACGGTAGCCGAAGGCGCCAGCGTGCCCCTGGACCTGCGACTGGAAATAGCGGCGATTGAAGCCAGCGTGAATGTGGCCGCAGGCGCAATCAATGCCAACACCGATCCTGTCTACCAACTGCTGAGACAGCAGGGAAAGTTGGCCCAGGATTTTTCGGGTGCCTACGCTACTGTCAACAACCTGATCCTCAAGAGAGAGGGCGCGGCATTCAACTTACGCAGTGGCGAGCTCTATTTCCCGGCGCCGGTGGAAGGTCGCTACACCGCGGCTGTCTTTATCGGCGAAGGTGAGTTTGCATTAGCTCCTCCGACTGAGGCTGAAAAGAATAGCCTGAAGATTTTTACCAACGAGCCTTTCATCGTCGAGGAATTCACGACACTCACGTTACGTTTTACGGACAAGACGTTTGACGAAATAAAGAACTCACCAACGGTGAAGATGGGAGCAGGTGGGCCGCAATTCAGTCATGCCAACGATCTGTTTCGTGAGAATCAAACTCTTTTACGGAAACGACTGCGCGACAATGGTGAGCTGCGAGTGCTTGCGGATCTCTACGCCCCGGAACGTCCCGGCTTCTTCACCGCCTTCATCAACGGCAAGCGGTTCAATAAACTGGTTTATCTCTTCAACCCGCTCGGAATACCCGAAGTTTCTCCCGAAGAAGTACTGCTCCTCAGTTACGGCGAAGACGATGGCGGATTATGGACGGCTTTTCACCGGATCGAAGAATATCAGCAAGGAACAGCAAGCAGTTCCGAGGATCACCGCGTGATAGACCTAACCAAACACGAAATCGATGGCACGATAAAGGGAACCCGTATAACGGCTACAGATCGTATCACATTTCGTGCGCTGGTTCCGGGGCGTGTAATCCCCCTCAATCTTTTCGCTTCCCTGCGAGTTAGTCGCATACATGACGAACAGGGGAAAGACTTGAACTTCATCCAGGAAGCAAAAGACGAAGATGCTGATCTGGGAATCATCATGCCCCAGTCCATGGAGGCGGGGAAAAGCTACACCCTCACCGTGCAATACGATGGCGGAGACGCCTTGCGTGACTCCGGCGGTGGAAACTTTATTCTCATCCCGCGCTCGACTTGGTATCCCAATAACGGCGGTACCCAGTTTGGTGATCGGGCCGCGTTCGATATCACTTTCCGATATCCAAAGGGCATGACGTTTGTCGGTACTGGGGCCCCGACCGCGCCGGATACACGCGAGGGCGACCTAAGCGTTGCAAAGTGGTCGAGCGGTAAAACCGAATTGGCCGTTGCGGGATTCAACTATGGCAGGTTTAAGAAGAAAGAACTTGCGGACAAGGAAACCGGTTACAACATCGAGTTCTACGCCAACGAAGAGATTCCTGACGAACTAAAACAGATCCAGATGGCCATCGAGGAGGCCGAACGCGCGGGGGTGCAAACGATGACAACCCTCGGATCGATCTCTACCACCAAGATGGCTGACTCCGCGATTGGCGACGCGCAAAATGCCACGCGGGTCTACAACGCTTACTTTGGCCAGCTTCCCTATACCCGCATCGCGATCACTCAACAGCCCGCCGGCTTTTTTGGACAGGCATGGCCCACGCTGGTTTTCATGCCTTATACAGCCTTCATTGATACTACGCAGAGGGCTCAATTAATGGGCGTGCGTGGTGGAACCAACAACTTCTGGCGTTACGTCGCGCCGCACGAGATTGCGCATCAATGGTGGGGACACATCATCGGCTGGAACAGTTATCGCGACCAATGGATGAGCGAGGGGTTCGCCGAATTTTCGACCTCACTTTACGTCTGGTATGTCCGGAGAGACACGAACAAGTTCATAGAGTTCTGGGAAAACCAGCGCAAGCTTATTGTTGAAGCAAGCCCGGCCACGAAAGATCGCAAGCCATATACAGTCGGTCCAGTCACCCAGGGGTATCGCCTCAATAGCGGGAAGACGGGAAGTGTAGCGAGATATTCAATTTACCCAAAGGGCGCCTACATCCTGCACATGATACGGATGATGATGTATGAGCAGGGCGATGGTGATGCAAAATTTAAGGTCATGATGAAGGATTTCGTTCAGTCTCATTTCAATAAGGATATATCAACGGAAGACTTCAAACGAATTGTTGAGAAGCACATCACGCCGGCAATGGACCTCGATCATAACGGGAAGATGGATTGGTATTTCAATGAATACGTGTACGGTACCGAGATGCCCAGCTACCGTTTTGATTACCAGGTTAATGGCGATGTCCTTTCGGGAAAGATAACCCAGAGCGGCGTCTCAAACAATTTTGTGATGCTTGTTCCCTTGTACGCTGACTTCGGAAAGGGTTGGGTTAAGCTAGGCGCGGCCACCATGACTGGTAACACCTCGGTTGATGTTACAAATCTGAAGCTGCCCATGGCGCCAAAGAAGGCTGCCATCTGCGCGCTAAATGACGTGCTCGCAGCGAGTATTCAAAACGGAAAATAAGGACTCTCGTCCAACTTGGTGATTTGCCGTCATCCGGCGGCGACGAAGTAGGCACAGCGTCCAAAAACGCTTGTAGTATCTGCGTCTGCTGTGGTACGTTCTGGGCCTCCAAGGCGTATAGTTCCCGGAGTTCCAGAGACTCCCGACCAGGGAAGGTTGCTCGCTCCCACAATTGAAGAAGTTTGCTAGTTTCAGAAGACCGAATTGTCCTTAACGTAGGGCAGACTCTGGCTCGACGTTGCGACGGGATCCGACAACCAATGACCACTCTCTCCGAGGCAACTGAGCTTGGCGGCGCTGCCACGCACAGTCTGTTAGCTGCCGATCCATTTGATATCAGCCTGTCCTTTGGTCGATGGTTGCAGGACGTCCAGGCAGCGAGGAACCCGCTCGCCCGTGAAACCATAGAGGCCCGGGAAGAGGAAAACACCGAAATCTACATCGGCTCTTTCCCGGGCTCAAATTGCGAAGTTACCTTTGAAGGCGTGTTGCACTTCGACGGCTACTCAATCGGAAACATTAGTTCGCCCGATGGCACGCTCGTGTTAGCGAGGCGAGGACGCATAGAGGCTGATGTCAATGTTAAGGTTGCCGTGATCAATGGGTGGGTCACGGGAAATATTACTGCGACCGAACGTGTGGTTCTCGAGAGCGATGCTCGGGTGACGGGGCAGATCAACACCCGCGCACTTTCGGTGAGGCTTGGGGCGATTTTTGACGGCGATTGTTTGTTCAAAGCTCCGGCGCATCACTTCGGAGCTGATGAGTCGTTAGGGGAAAAGCGGGGTAACGAGCTCGAACATCTTGCGGTGGCCGCGGGCGTCTGAGTGCCCCCCCGTCTGAAAATGATTGAACGGCGGGAGGAAGAAATCGCTTCGCTCCATTACATTTGCGTTGTAAGGCTAGACAGAGAACGCTTGTTTGTCTATTATGTGTCCCCCGCTTCTGGGCGGTTGAATAATCAGAGCAGTCGTCAAGGCTGGTAATTCCATCTAACACAAGGCACGCGCGTCGTTTCGTTACTCTACCGTCTGCGATGGCACCTGTGACTTAATCCCGCGGCCCCCAAACTACGGAGGTTTACAAATGCTTAGGATAGGAAAGAGCCCAAAAGAGTCGCTGGATAATGAAATTTCCCCCGAAAAACCGGACGTGTCACCCTATGCCACTCCCAGAACGTTTAATTCGTATCAACCAACCACTCCAGAAGCAAAGCCACAGCTTGAATACACTCCGACCTCGCCCAAGGCGTTGACGGAGAGCGAGTCGCTGGCGCGCGAAATCAAGGAAGGCAATCTCAGCGGCTTCGTTGGCAGCGGGACGGTGGTTACCGGAGAAGCCAACTTTAAGGCGATGATGCGAGTTGACGGTCACCTGTCAGGCCGAATCAATTCCAGCAGCGGGACTTTGATCGTCGGCGCGAACGGCAAAGTCGATGCCAACATCGAAGTCGCCGTCGCCGTAATTCATGGCACAATCAATGGTGACATTATTGCCACGCAGCGTCTCGAACTCGGCCGAGCGGCTAAACTGAATGGCAACATTCAGACTGCTTCATTGATGATCGAGCCAGGCGCGCTTTTCGAAGGTACCTGCAAGATGATCAAGGTGAGCGCTGGCACCGGCAAGGACAAAAGCAATGGCCGCGACGATCAGCCACTCGATACCACCAAGATGAAACCGATTAACGCAGACGCCAGCCCGGAGTCTACGGAGATCGAAAACATCTCCAGCGTCGCTAGCTAAGGGTTTCCACCAGCGAACTATTTTGGCGCCTCGTCCTTGAAAAAGGGACGAGGCGCCTTTGTTTTTTCCGGATTTCGTTGTCTGACCTTCCGGCACCTTGACATAATCGAGCTGCCTGCCTGATACATAAAGAGCAAAATCCCCCGCCCGGGTACCAACAACAAGAATGCGTTCTTCGGTCTCGCTGCCTTGTGATGAAAACGAATGAAAGCAACTTCTAAAACTGACCGTTTACTGTCGCCCTCCGGCATTCGTGCGCTAACCGCTTGCACCTTGCTGCTCTTTTCAATGGCGAGTGCTGTTTCTCAGACTCGCACCCGGAAACTGCAGAACCCGACTTCCGGCGATCCGGTCTCGCAGATCCTGTTGCTACGGATTGTTCGTGCGGAAGACGAGCGTCGTTGGGATGACGACTTGCGCAGCTTGTTTACTGCCCGGAATGCGAACGTGCGCACACGTGCTGCCCTCGCAGCAGGACGCATCGGCAATGAGGATGCGGTCGCTGATCTGATTCCCTTGCTGCAAAAGGATGATGAGCCGGAAGTGCGCGCGATGGCCGCATTTGCGCTCGGCGAGATTGAATCGCCCCTGGGCGCTGACGCGCTGGTCGCAGTTTTGAATGACACGCACGATTCTCTCATGCGGTCGCGAGCCGTCGAAGCGTTGGGCAAGATCGTCGCAGCTTTGCCCAAGGAGCAGGCGACGCGAGCGCACGAACTGGGTGGCGTGGTTTTAGATGCATTGACCTTCGAGGCGCGCCGGCGTTCTGCTCCTGTCAGTTTGACGATCTTACTGGGATTGACTGCTACCTTGCGCGCCAAACCGGACAATGCCGGTCCCATCGTGGCGGAGTTTCTACACTATTCAGATCCGCGCATTCGCGCCGACGCCGCTAACACGCTGGCCCGGCTCAAACTGAAAGATGGCAACGAGCAACTGCGGAAACTGCTCGTACGCGATCCGGATCCGATTGTGCGTGCAAACGCTGCGCGCGTGCTAGGGGCGACGGAGGATAAGGCTTCTTTTGATCAACTGTTAGATCGGACTATCAACGACACCGATTCTCGCGTGCGCGTGAGTGCAATTCGCGCTCTGGCTGCCTTGAAAGACGAACGCGCAAAAGCCCCTTTGTTGCAGCGCGCCAATATCCTGGCGGCGAAGAACCTTCGCGATCACCCCAGGGAAGTTAATGAAGCTCTCGAAATTGCTACCACTCTTGGACGAATCCTTCAGGGAACGGCGGACATCGAAGCGCTCGCTTGGTTAGGCGTGACTCGCCAGAGGCTGGGCTATGCGGCGCCGGAGCTGGAGATTGCTCTGACGCGCTTGTCTCCGATGGCATACCTAACGGGCGTGGGAATAGGATCGTCAGCATCCTCGAAAAGAAGAGCTCAAGAGACAATCCTCTTGAACTGGAGAGCCGCTTCAAGCCTCGCACAGGGTCTCGGCGAAATCGCGGCCCTTCCCGACTCAATTGGAAACAAGAAACTTGTGAGTGCGGAAGCTGAAGAAATACTTAGAGAAATGCTCGACTACCGAAATTCGGGCATCCACATCAACACACTCGTCGCCGTTCACTCTGAATACGCTATTCCGGATGTACTGCAAGCGTACGCTGCGTTCAAGACCAAGGACCTGGCGGAAGTGGCGCGGAAGCATCTTAGGGAGACTGATGTGGTCATTCGTGCGACAACCGCGGGATTGTTGGGCGAACTTCCCCCTGACGACACTAACACGCGCGCGCTGGTCGCAGCCTTGCCGGTGGCGCTAACGGACCAGTATCTAAACGACGCGGCACTCGCAATTCTTGATTCGCTTGGGAAACAGAAGAGCGCGAAAGCTAACGACGCGATTAAGACCGCACTCAGTTCGCAGGATCATCTCATCCGTCGCAAAGCTGTTGCTGTTTTGAAAGCAAATGGCGTCGACGATTTCTCTTCCCGCATCGGCACTGTGCAAACTCGCAACAATACTGCTGACTTCGAACGCGCCCTCGCGCGCATCGGCAAACGCTTTAACGCTGTGGTCACTACTTCCAAAGGCTCGTTTACGATTGAGCTATTGCCAGACGATGCCCCTCTTAACGTCGACAACTTCATTCAACTCGCCAAGCGCGGCTACTTCGGCGGGATCAACATTCATCGCGTCGTGCCAAACTTTGTAATACAGGATGGCGACCCGCGCGGCGATGGCAACGGCGGGCCCGGCTATCAAATTCGATGCGAGATAAACCAAGTGCCTTACAAACGCGGCGCTGTGGGGATGGCGCTTTCCGGAAAAGACACCGGCGGGTCGCAGTGGTTTGTGACTCATTCGCCGCAACCGCATCTCGACGGCGGCTACACAGTTTTTGGTAACGTCGTCGCGGGGATGGACGTAGTTGACAACATCGCGCGCGGCGACGTTATTCGTTCGGTTTCAATAATGGAACCCCTTCCCCGCGGTTCCAGGCGTCGGAAATGATTGACTCTTCTCCTATCCAACGTATCAACAAGTCCGCGCGGCGGACGACCTTGAGATTATTTGTCATCCGCCTCGTGCGCTGGCAGGTTTTGTTCGCGTACCTTTGCGTTCTGCTGCTATCGCTTGGATCCGTCGCCCGAACGCAATCGCGCCAGGCACCGGAGAATAAGCGTCACCGTTATCAGATTCAGCTGAAACTCGATTTCGACGCTCTGTCTTACGCCGGTTCCGAACGAGTGCGCTGGGTGAATCACGGCGACCACGCCAGTGCGGTCCTCTACTTCCATCTCTATTCCAACGTGCGAGTCGAACAGACATTGACCTCGATCGCTTCCGGCCCGCAGTCCGTTGAGACCGAAGAGCCGCGTATTCAGATTACCGAAGTTCGTTTTGCGGCAGACGGAACGCCACTGACTTATTCAATCGAGGACCAGGGAACAACCTTGCGGGTTAACCTGCGCGAACAAGTCTCCCCAGGAAATTTGACAGAGGTGGTGGTCGGCTTCAAAGGAATAGTGCCGGAAGTTGATCCAGATGAAACGGGCCTGACCGCGCACGTTGTCAAGCAAGTCAGCGCCGCGCTGCGCGGCGATCGTGAGATGCGACGCGCGCGCGACCTGAACTTCCGTTGCCGCGGTGTCATGCTGCTGGGCACTTCCTATCCAGTGCTTGCCGTCCACGACGGCGACGAATGGCTGCGCAAACTCGAGCCCAGCGTTGGCGACATTGTCTTCAATGAAGCCGCGGACTATGAAGTGCAAATCGAAGTCGCGCCCGGCGTGGTTGTTTTCACCTCCGCCCGCGAAGAACCAAATTCCAACAACGGCAAGACGCTTGTCTTCTCCGCTCCGGCCCTGCGGGACTTTGCAATTATTGCCGGCCGCAACCTGAAGTCTGAACAGATTCAGATTGGAGAAACTACCTTACAATCCATATTCATTCCGGAGCACGAGCGGATAGGAAAACGTGTGCTGGCCATGGCAGAAGACTCTTTGCGGATCTTTACCTCCAGGTTTGGGCCGCTGCCATTCAAGACCATAAGCATTACAGAGGCTCCGCTGGTCGCGGGTTTGGGCAGCAATGAGTTTGCCGGCCTGGAAGTGATCGCCAGCGCTTACTACGTCGATTTTGATTCGCCCGCGATGCGCAATCTTCCTGAAATTATTCGCGAGCAACGCCCTTCGGTCGAAGAGAGTCTCGAATGGAGTGTTGCGCATCTAACCGCTCACCAGTGGTGGGGCCGGGCCGTCGGCAACAATCCCGCGCGCGAGCCGGTGCTGGACGAAGCCATGGCCAGTTGGTCGGCGTTGTTGTATTTCCGCGAAATGTATGGCGAGCAAAAGGCAGCGGCGGTTTTGGAGGACCAGTTACAAGGCGTCTACCGTTTATATCGAACGTTTGGCGGCGAAGACATGGATGCGAACCGGCCGGCGCGCGACTATCGCAACACCTTTCAGTATGCAGCCGTAGTCACAACCAAAGGCACGCTGATGTTTGTTGAGTTGCAGCGGCTGCTCGGTGAGGAAAAACTGCTGGCAGCTTTTAGAAATTATTACCGGGCAAACGTGCTCGAGATTGCCGAGCTCGATGACCTGCGCGGCGCGCTCGTCGCCGAAGCTCCCGTAGAACAAAGGCGTGGCGTGGCGCGCACCTTCAACCGCTGGTTGGCGAGCAAGCGTGGCGACGAGGATATCGCCAAGCCCGATCAGGAACTCGCAACCTTGCTCGGCTTACCCGCGAAACCAAGCCAACAACGCGGCGGCAGTCGCAATCCACTTAACGCCTTTGCTCGCTTGGGAAAATTCTTCTGGCAACAGGTAACTCGAATACGATGACGGTAGGACAGGCATTCCTGCCTGTCTTTTCTAATCGGGTCAGACAGGATTTACAGGATGAACCGGATTACAAGTGCTGGCGTCTCAGTGCTCGCATTTTCAGTTTCATTTTGTCAATCCTGACAATCGTGTCCAGACTTTGAATTGAATGAAAATGACGAACGCTTACAAACTTGAAGGCCGCGAACGCTCCAGCCAAACGATTGTCCCAGGGCAGCGATCGGTGAAGATTGACGAAAGTCTCGAGCGTTTGAGTTGGTTGCTGGACGACCTGATCAGAATTCCGGGATTGGGTTGGCGCTTTGGTCTCGATGCCCTTGTCGGTCTGATCCCTGGCTTTGGCGACACCGCCACTTCGCTCGCATCCTTCTACATTCTTGTTTCGGCAGTTCGCTACCGCGTTCCAAAAGTAACGCTATTGCGCATGGGCCTGAACATCGGTATTGACTACCTGGTGGGATCGTTCCCGCTGGTTGGCGACGTCTTCGACGCTTGGTGGAAATCCAACCAGATGAACGTTGAGCTACTCAGCAAGCGCGCCACCGTTTCTGCCAACGAAGCGCGTAAGGGGAAAATTAGCGACTGGTTGTTTGTGGGTTTGATAATTCTCTTGCTGGCAGGGCTGGCGGTTGGCTCGGCAGCGCTGAGCGTCTATCTGCTAATCGTGATTGCCGGCCAGTTCTCGAAAGCACTGGCGCCGTAGCGGCGCGGTTAAGGCGTCTGTGCTACGACTTCGCTGTTCTTGTGGTGCGCGGCGAGTACGCGATCGAGAGTTGAATTCAGAAGATCCAGGCCACGTTCCCCGGCGGCAAAGCTACGCAGCTTTCCCTCACCATCGAAAAGATAATACGCCGGCACGTAGCCCTGATCGTTCTGGAAGGCGTCCTTGAGCTTGTGCGCGTTATCGATCGCGCACGGCTCCGTGATTGAGTTGGTCGCAATCGCATCACGCACGCCCTCGACATCTGTATCTGTCTCGTAGCGCGGCATGTGAACCGCGACCACTCGGAGTCCTTGTTCCCGGAACCCGTCGCGCCACTCAGCAATGCGTGGCATATTCTCTTTGCAAATGCCGCAACTCAGTGACCAAAAATGAACCAGTGTCGGGTGGCCCTTGGTTTCCATTTCGGCGTGGGCCTGCGTGCCGCCAAACCATTCTGTCGCGCCATCGAGCCGCGGCATTTCTGTTCCGATTCTCATTCCCATGGTTCTTACCCCAGTGAAAGACTTTGAGTGAAAAGTGACAAGTCAAAACTCTGGGTTCGACCTAACCACTTTTCACTCATCACTTTTCACTCTTCACTCTTCACTGACCTACGCGTTAAGAGTCTTCTGCCCTGGCTTCCATTCAGCCTGGCACAGACCGCCGGTTTGCAACGCTTGAATCACTCGCAGAGTTTCTTCAGCCGAGCGTCCGATGTTTAGATCGTGCACGACCTTATAACGAAGAACTCCTTCGGGGTCGATAATGAAGAGCCCGCGCAGCGCAATGCCGCGGTCTTCAATCAGCACGCCGTAGTCGCGCGAGACATTCTTAGTCGCGTCGGCGGCAAGCGGATATACCAATCCTTCTACACCACCCTTGTCACGCGGCGTCTTGATCCAGGCACGATGCGAAAAGACAGAGTCGGTAGAGACGCCGATGATGTCGGCGCCAATGCCCTGAAAATCTTCGTAACGATCGCTGAACGCCGTCAGTTCCGTGGGACAAACAAAGGTGAAGTCCAGCGGGTAAAACAAGAGGACAAGCCATCTGCCTTTGTAATCTTCAAGCTTTACGCCTTCGTTTAGCTTCTCAATATTTTTTGTCGAGGCCATATCGAAATTCGGCGCGGGCTGGCCCACCATCGCCTTCTCAGTTGCTGTTGCTGTCGCTGCTGTCATGAATCCTCCAATTTTCAGTTAATGATTTTTCGGTTTTAAGACTTTTCTTCCTGACGGCTATGCCTTGCGGCAGTCAGGACATAATCCTTTAAGCGTCAGGTGAACTGACGCGGGTTGAAACTTCGACTCTCGCGCCGCTGCCTGCATCAGGTCCGCCGCCTGCGGTAGGTCGAAGTCGACTAACTTTCCACACTCATTGCAGATGGCATGGTCATGGCGCTCAGTTTCTCGATCGTAACGACTGGCGCCGTCGCCAAACTTGATCTCGTGCACCAACCCCGCTTCCTTCAGGAACCGGAGCGAGTTGTAGACGGTGGCATAACTAATCGTCGGCAATTGCTGGCGGGCCGCCTGGAAAATCTCATTTGCAGTCGGATGGTCCTCCCGCGAACGAATGACCTGAAGCACCGCGTCGCGCTGGCGCGTTAGCTTTTCCTCGGTCTTCAGATTTCCCGTCTCTTGAGCCATATAGGTAGATTTAGACTAATTCTAATCTTTTGTCAACTGGTGGGACGAAGGAGTACTGATGGGGTTTGAAGGCCGGGGGCTTCCAAGAGTCAAACGTCGCCACTGGGACCGCCGGCGTCTCGCCCGCTGCTATCATTCAACAGAATTGGTTAATGCCAAAGATTGCGCGCGCTAACGCGCTCGTTGCGGGCGAGACGCCTGCGGTCCCAGTGAAAAGGTCGAGCGCATCCCGGACGGACTTACAACCTCGGGTGGTGAGCAGAGTAATCGACTATCATCTCAACATAATTCTCGAATGGCGGGCAAGAGATGCCGTGGGGCTTGAGTAACGCAGTGGCCTGAGCTGAGTCGTAGGTTTGCTTCAGGAAGAAATAGGGAACGGCGGAATGTGGCAAGCCGGTAAGCTTCGGCGCGAGCGGTAGCATCAGCGACGTGTGCACCAAAGCAGCAGGCAACGTGAGGCGCGATTCCCTACCGACGACGCAGCGCGAAATTGAATCGAAGAGCTCGCAAGTGGATAATGGCTGCGGGTCGGCAAGTTGCACGGTCTTGCCAACGGCAAGTGGATCCCGTGCGAGTTTTGACATCGCCTCAACGACGAAATCAACCGGCACGAGATTCAAAGCCACTTCGCTGTTGCCGATGTTCAAAGTCGAGAGTACAGAAGGCCACTTCAGAAGATAGTGGATCAAATAATAGATGCCGTCATATTTGGCAGTCTCACCGGTGCGCGAATCGCCGCAAACAACCGCCGGCCGATGAATAGTAATGGGCAGTTCCGACTTCAAGGCATCGACTTCCAACTCCGCCAGATGTTTTGTCTCCTCGTAGTAGTTGCGAAAGCCTGCTTCATGTTGCAGCTCATTCTCTAGGATCCGGCCGGTGCGTTTGCCGGCAACGTAGCAAGTGGAGACGTAATGATAGTGACGCAGATGAGGGAGCGAACGGGCAAACTCGTTAACCTTGCGTGTGCCCTCGACGTTCACCCTGATTGCTAGATCGCGCGCTACGGCCAGGTCATAGATTGCAGCCAGATGAAAGACGATGGTTGACTCGGCGCGGGCGGTTTCCAAATCCGCGGGCGACAGTCCGAGATTTGCTTCTGTTATGTCCCCTGATAAGACAGTAAAATCTGAGCTGGATCTCCCGGCTTCCTGGGCGATGCTCACGAGTTCCTGCTGCGCCCGCGCAGCGAACGCCGGCTGTACCAGCAACAAAAAGCGCCAACCGTCCCGGGCAAGGCGCCGCAACAGACGACTCGCAATGAAGCCGGGAAAGCCCGTTAGAAAAACTGTTTCTGCTGCCATTAGAGGTGTCTATTCACCAAAAGTGATTCAACCAGTCCGCGCAGCGGACAAATGATAGCAGCCCAGCAGTTCACTGCTGGGCTGCGGAGCGAAAGGATAAGTAGTCCGTAAAGCGGACGGCTGAATCGCAACGCGGACGTCGACGGCGTCAGTCGTCCGCTAAGCGCGGACTAATTCTCAAAGAAACTAGTTAGGGCGGCGTTTGCCGCTTTCGCTTCGTCTTAACGAGCCGAGTATAATTCAGCCCAGCGGTACCATCATAGTTGGAGAAAACAAAATGAGAGTTGACAGAGGCGCGCCACGAAGGATGGCCCCGGTAGTTGTTATTGTCTTCGCTGCGATCCTATCGTTATCAGCACAGCAAAAGCCTGACTGCACGGTACGCGTAACTCTGCTGCAGGTTAACGATGTCTACCAATTCGCTCCTGTCGATCAAGGTGCGCGGGGAGGATTAGCTCGATTGTTGACGCTCCGGAAAGCGATTGAGAAGGAGTCGCCGAATACGCTTTTCCTGCTTTCCGGAGATACGATTTCGCCTTCAGTTGAGTCGATCACTTACAAAGGCGCACAGATGATCGATGCCTGGAACACGGCCCAGCTCGATTACTCGACCCTTGGCAATCATGAGTTCGACTTCGGTCCAGACGTGCTGCGGCAACGAATGCAGGAATCCAAATTCAAGTGGGTGACCGCAAACGTGATCGACAAAAAAACAGCCAAACCATTCGGCGGTGCGCTGCCCTATGTGGTGCGCGAGTTTGACGGCGTGAAGGTGGCGATTTTCGGATTGACGCTCGAGGAAACAAAGATCACCTCGCGGCCCGGCCCGGATGTGGAGTTTCTCAATCCCTGCGAGACGGCGCGAAAGATGGTCGCCGAAATTCACGCTCGCGGCATAAAGACCGTCGTCGCCTTGACGCATCTTTCAATGAGCGAAGACAAGGAAGTGGCGCGCTGCTCCGGCGTTGACGTGATCATCGGCGGTCATGAACATACGCTGCTGGAGTCAACCTCCGGCGGCGCTCCCATTTTTAAGATGACTGCCGATGGTCGCGAGTTAGGACAGATAGATCTGAACATCTCGAAGAACACCGGCGCGGTTGAAAGCATCGACTGGAAAGTGATTGCAGTAACCGACAAGATAAAAGATGATCCGCAATTCGCATCTATCAATCGCAAGTATGGAACGCTGCTCAAAGAGCTTTCACGGGTGGTGGGCCGCACCAGCGTTGACCTCGATGCCAGAAGCGCAGTCGGGCGAAATCAGGAAACAAACGTCGGGGATCTTATTGCCGACGCCTTTCGCGCTGCGACTGGAGCTGAGGTTGGCTTGATGAATGGCGGCTCCATTCGCGCGGATGAGATAATTAAGGCGGGCTCACTAACGAGGAGGGACGTCCTGTCGATCCTGCCATTCAAGAACAGAGTGGTGAAGGTGGAAGTGAGCGGCGCCACCTTGCGCGAAGTGCTGGAGCACGGCGTAGCGCGCAGCGCCGAGGATGCTGAACCCGGCCGCTTCCCGCAGGTCTCCGGCGTCAGGTTCACTTTTGACGGGCGGCGCCCGCCAGGTTCGCGGATTGTCGATCTAGCTATTAATGGCAAGCCGCTCGATGAGAAGAAAACCTACACGCTCGCTGCGAGCGACTACATCGCAATTGATGGCGGCGACGGGTACGCGATGCTGAAGACGGCGCGCGTGCTTATTCCGCGAGAGCGAGGGCAATTTGATTCCGACGTTCTGCAGGCGGCAATTGGCGCAAAAAAACCTGTCGCCCCTAAAATCGACGGGCGCATCAAGCGTTTGGATCAGAATCAGAAACCGAAGAGTGATTGCCAGTAAGAAATAATGGACGACGACGTTTACGAAGATGATGCTTCGCCGGCTGCGAAGTATGAAGCCAGGGAGCTTTTTCAGCAGGCTTATCAGGCCCAACTCGCGGAGAACTACGACGAAGCGATTGAGCTTTACCAGCGCTCGATCGAAACCTATCCGACTGCCGAAGCGCACACGTTTCTCGGCTGGGTCTATAGTTTTCAGAATCGCTACGACGAAGCGATTGAGGAGTGTCTGGAAGCAATTCGCGTCGATGAGACGCTTGGGAATCCTTACAACGATATCGGTAGTTATCTCTTAGCCAAGGGAGATGCCTACAGCAGCGTGCGCTGGTTCAAACGCGCGCTGTATGCGCCACGCTATGAATCCTACGCGTTTCCGCATTTCAACCTCGGGCGGATTTATGAAACGCGCAAGAAATATCTCGAAGCGGCCAGGCACTATGGCAAAGCGCTCGAACAACATCCCGGCTTCAATGAGGCCGCTGCCGGCCTTCACCGCATGCAGGCGCTGCTCAACTAGTAAGAAGTGATGAGTTATGAGTGATGAGTCATGAGCAAAAAGACTGCAGGAGATTTTTCAGTGTCCATTACTATCACTCATTACTCATTACTCATAATTACTCATTACTCATTATTACTCATCACTCATCACTTTTCCTGATCTTAGTCTTCTGCCGCTTCTCATCTACGGCGACGTAGACAACCTCAGCTTCCGTTACCCGCACCACCTCCGACCGTGAACCAACCCTTTCCGTTTCCACAATCACCCGAATCGTGATCGAAGTGGTTCCTACGCTCGCTGTTTCAGCGTAGAAGCTTACCAGGTCGCCGACGAAGACTGGCTTGTGGAAGATAACCTCCCGCATGGCGACGGTGACGAACCGGTCCATCCCGGTATGCCGGTGAGCTTCGATAGCTCCAGCCATGTCGATGTAACTGAGGATGACGCCGCCGAAGATTGTGCCCGCTGAATTGGTGTCGCGCGGTAGAAGCGTAATGCGAATAGCCGGGTCGCGATAGGTGTTCATTGTAGATGTCCTGGTTCAGTAATAGTTAAATCGATCGCGGAACAAAACAGCCATGCGCGTGTCTAAGTTGCAGCTGGCTGCGTTGTACCGCAAAAACGAAGGGTTTGTAAGCCATGCTGACATTCGCGCTCTATTGCCTCGGTTCGCTTTCAATAAGTATCCTGCAAGAATCGATTGGTTCCGATTTCAGCGATCTGGGCAGGAAGTTACTCGTGGGTTTCGTTCTGGCGGCTGCAGTTGCAATTGCATTCACAGTCATCAAACTGCGGCTGCGCGACAAGAATCCGCCGGCGGCCTTCATTTCCATAACTGCTTCCCAGGTAAGAGAAGTACCTACGAAAACCACCAAGTCTTAAGACAAACAGGCCAATATCCGCAAACGGACAAGTGGGAACACCCGCCAGGCTAGACATTAGGCTGGTGCGTCATCCAGTCTGTTATCACTTGCTTCAACTCATCGAGATGTCCTGCAAAGAAATGGTCGGCGCCTTTGATGATATGCAGTTCAACGTTCGCGTTGTGTGGTCGGATAACAGTCACCAACCCCTGCAGCCGTGCTACGCTGCCGAATTCGTCCTGGTCTCCGTGAACAAAGAGGATCGGCTTTCTGCACGACTCAAGGAAGCCAAAATCATACTTGTCCATAGGTGTCCCGATACTAATCAGCTGACGAACCCGGTTATCTGCCAGCCCAACTTCCAAGCCTACCCGAGCGCCAAATGAGAAGCCACAAAGCGTAATTGCCTGCCCCTGATAAGTTCTCGCAAGGTACTGTAAGCCGGCGCGCACATCTTCGAGTTCACCTTGTCCTTCGTCGTGGTCTCCAGTGCTTTGTCCTACCCCACGAAAATTTATTCGCAGCGTGATCAAACCCGCGTCGTTAAGTGCGCTCGCCGCGCGAAACACCACTTTGTTGTGCATCGTGCCGCCGCCGAGCGGATGCGGATGAAGCACGAGCGCAACTCCTCGGGCTGCACCACCGGGCGGTTCCTTGAGGATCGCCTCAAGTTGGCCGTGTTCTACGGAGATGAAAAGATTGCCCGCAGGATACATCGAGCAAAACGTAACACAAAATCAGCATTAGGTGTCAGTTGGAATTCCTAGACACCGATTCACCTTTCGGCTACATTGAGTTCCCACATTCGCTGTCGGATCGTTGCAACATTTACTGGTTGCGGAAGGTCCCGATGATAGAGTCAAACTTTGTCGGTAGATGAAAACCTTGCCGCATCTTCGTAAAGTTCTGCAATCTGAATCCGCCTTGCGAGTAGTTCAGCTGGGCGCGGCTGCTATCGCCATTGGCTTGATATTCTGGCAACTTCAATTCTCAACCTCGGCAATATGTTGCGGTGATTTTGATGGTTACTATCACATCAAGTGGAGCCGCCTGCTATGGGAGTCGCTGCGGAGCCATAGTTTCACGCCGCCGTTCACCTGGCTGCCGCTTACCACCCTCGATCCGAAACATTACGTCGATCATCACCTGCTGTTTCACTTCTTCCAGATGCCGTTTACCTGGTTTGGTGATCTCCGGCTGGGCGCAAAAATCTCCGCCACGATCTTCGCAAGCGTGGCCGTCTTCTCCTGCTACTGGCTGCTGGTGCGCTATCGAATTCGCTACTCGCTTATCTGGTTGCTGGCGTTGCTTGCCTGCTCAGCGCCGTTTCTCTATCGACTTAACATGGCCAAGGCGCCGCCATTTGCGATCATCTTTCTCGTTATCGGAATTCACCTGCTGTTCAGTAAAAAATACTGGCCGCTGCTCCCGCTTGGTTTTGTGTTTGCATTGACCTACGACATGTTTGTGCTGCTCGTCCTGGCAGCCTTCATTTGGACGGCAGTCATCGGCTGGACTGAACGTCGCTTTGAATGGCGGCCAATCGCCTGGATCCTTCTGGGAACCGCGGCCGGGTTGGTTATTAACCCCTACTTCCCCACCAATCTGCACCTCTTCTACGAGCATTTGAAGATCAAGCTGACAGCTTCGGATTTTCCCACCAAAGTCGGTCAGGAATGGTATCCCTACGATTCATGGGAATTTCTCGGCAACTCTATCGTAGCCTGCACCGCGATGGTGGTTGGTTATTTAGCTTTCGACCCGTCAGACCGCAAGCGCGCGCATCATTCATTGTTCTTCCTGGTTTTCGCGACGGTGCTTTTGATCATGACAGCGCGCTGGCGGAGAATCGCGGAATACTGGCCGCCCTTCGCCGTCATCTTTTCTGCCTTCGCACTTCAGCCCTGGCTACAAGGTACGCGTTCGACCCTGACTCTCCTGTCAACCGATATACTCGACGAGCTGCAACCGTTTCTTGATCGTCCGCAAACTGCGCCGCCGGCCACGGGTGAAACGGAGATGCAGGCATTGTGGCGCACAATCGCTCTCGCCGCAGTCGCAGTTTGTCTGGCGGGAGTTCTCTTTCTCAATCTTCGCGCAACCGTCAAAGATATCGCAGGCAGTGATCCTCACGACTATTACCGTGCCGGGTCTGAATGGATGCGCGCGAACGTCGCGCCCCGCCAAATAATTTTCAACACAGACTGGGACGACTTTCCCCGGTTGTTCTATTACGATCCTGGTCACACCTATGTATCCGGGCTCGACCCAACCTATCTCTACGATAAAGACGAAGTGCTCTCCAGGCTCTACGAGCGCATCACGCTCGGGGAAGAAGAGGATCCGGGTCCCTTGATTCGCGATCGGTTCGGCGCGCGCTACGTGTTCACCGATAACTCGCACGACGACTTCTTCGACAATGCCAAAGCGAGCGGGTGGTTTGAAATTGTCTACGAGGATCGAGATTGCACGATCCTCCACATTCGCGATCAGAAATTTGAACCAGAAGCTGACGACTCAGACACCGGCGACACTCCCGGCGATGAACCGCGGCCTGAGACTGTTCCAACTCCCAATCTTTGATTGTGCGAAAACCATGAGCGGGGGCAAGCCCACCTTCCCAACCGCGAGCTTAATCAGGCTTGAGTTGCTGATTCTTGATTGAAAGGCTTTCAAGGGTGGAGCTGCCGAGGCAATCGGAGAGTCTCTCAGGTCGGGAAGGCGGGCTTGCCCCCGCTGCTTGGCTAGCACAAAGCCTGGACACTGAACTGCTCAGATTTCGCGCAGTGCCTTCTCAAGTTTGTCGGACATTCGATTCCTAACTTTGGTTTTTTGGCTTAGTATCTGAAGCACCATGCCACACAAAATTATTACTTCGAGTCCGGTTATTACGTTGTTGCTCGTCGCCGCAATTTCGCTCACCTCATGTAGTCGCGGGAGTACAAACTCTGCGTCGCCGAGTGGGCCCACTGACGCGCAATCGTCCCCTGCCCCATCACCGAAGACCGGTTTTGAGGCCGACCTGGAATACGTCCGCAGGGGCCAGTACACCTATGTCTGGGTTTTCTCCCGGAAAGACGGCAAGCCGCTCGATAAGGACGACGGTGCCTTTCTAAGGACAAACGCTCCGCAGGTTGTTGATTGGGTTACGACTGAGGAAGGCAGGAAAGTGATCGCAGGCACGAACTTCAATCTGGAACAAACTAACCTGGGATTGCTCAAGAAACGCTTCAACGTTGAAGACTACAGCGGCAAGTAAAGCGAGCAGTATCAAGGGCAAGTGGCTCACCGCAACGTGGGAATGTGCTCTTTGAGCTGAACGCGCCAATCACGAAAATCAGCGCGCAGCTCCAGCATTTCACTTCGCGTCATGTTTGCGACGCTCTCGACGCGATCCAGCCTTGAATCGAGGCGCTGCTCCAGCCCATCGATACGCTGGCTGATGCGCTCTCCCATCCCGTCCATGCGTTGGTTGATGCGCTCCTCCATCGCCCCCATGCGCTCAAGGACCGTTTCAATAGTCGGTTTAGTAACTTTTTCGTCCATCAGTTCTACACGCCTCACGTCCAGACCAGGGCACACTCAGTCAACTAATAGCACGGACGAGCCAGCCTGGTCATCGGCTACGGAATCAACACCAGTTTGCCAAATTGCAAGCGGTCTTTCATAAGCTCGTGGGCGCGTTTCGCTTGCCGCAGTGGCAATGTTTGATCGACCACGGCGCAAATCTTTCCGCTCTCAATGAACTTCATGGCCTCGAGCAGTTCCGCCTTGGATCCCATAAAGGATCCCAGAATCGTTAAATGACGGTAGAAAACCTGGCGGAGATCAGTCTGTGCCGCAAACCCGCTGGTGGCGCCACACGTAACCAGCCGGCCATTGGTCTTTAGGGACGCGATTGAACCGGACCAGGTGGCAGTTCCCGTGTGCTCGAATACTACGTCGACTCCTCTTTTATTGGTTAGTCGCTTGACTTCTTTGGGCCAATCTTCCTTGCTGTAGTTCACCACCTCATCAGCGCCCAGGTCTTTCGCCTTCGCAAGCTTTTCGTCCGAACTCGCGGTGGCGATTACTCGCGCGCCACGAAGTTTCGCAACCTGGATTCCGATAGAGCCGACGCCACTTCCCGCCGCATGCACCAACACGTCTTCACCAGGCTGAACTGCGGCGCGCGTAATGAGCATGTGCCAGGCCGTCACGGTTACCAGCGGCAACGCGGCCGCTTCTTCCCAGCTCAGATTCTTCGGTTTCGGAATAACGTTCACAGCCGGAGCGGCCACGAGTTGGGCATAACCACCGTCGCGCCCGTAGCCCAGAATGTCGTACTCGGGACAGAGATTGTCTCGGCCGGCCAGGCATTCGGCGCAATGGCCGCAGGAGACGCCGGGCTGGAGCATAACTTCATCTCCACTGCGAACCCAGGAAACTGAATCGCCAACGTCACTCACCACACCAGCGATGTCATTGCCAAGGATGTGCGGTAGCGGAATCTCAATTCCCGGCAATCCCCCGCGCGCCCAAATGTCCAGGTGGTTGAGCGCGCACGCTTTCACTTCCACTAAAACTTCGTTCCCTTTGATTGTTGGATCAGGTACGTCGGCGTATTCCAATACTTCCGGTCCGCCGTGCTGCTTGAAGATGACTGCTTTCATGAACAATTAGCCGCGGATCCGCACAGATAAACGCGGATCAGTAAGACAAAAAGACCAGTTGCTGCATCGGTAAATCTTATCCGCGTGTATCCGCGAAAATCCGCGGCCCGCTCTCCGCTTCCTGCCGCGGCTCGCTTTCGGCTTGTTGCCGCGCGTGATATGAGGAGCGCGTCAGTGGACTTGATTCGACATGCTTGAATCCCATTTCCATTCCCAGGTCGCGCCAACGGTCAAACTCTTCCGGCCTGACATAACGTTCGACCGGCAGCCGGCGCGCGTGAGGCTGAAGATACTGGCCAATGGTCATGATGTCGCACGAGACTGAGCGCAAGTCCTTCATGAGCGCGACGACCTCGTCAAACGTCTCTCCCAGTCCAACCATAATGCCACTCTTGGTCTTCATGCCACGCGCTTCGAGATCGCGCCGCACTCCCGCCCGTCGCAACAATGTCAGCGACTGCTCGTAACCGGCGTCGGGCCGCACGCGACGGTAAAGCCGCGCGACCGTTTCAGTATTGTGATTCAGGACGTCAGGCTGCGAATCCAAAACCGTATTGAGCGCTGCTTCAGCGCCGTTGAAGTCGGGTATCAACACTTCAATCCGGCATTCGGGATTGAGCTCCCGCACCTGGCGCACAGTTTCAGCCCAGTGTGCGGCGCCACCGTCCGGCAGATCGTCGCGGTTAACTGAAGTGATTACGGTGTGGGCCAGGTTGAGTTGTAGAACCGCTTCGGCAACGTGCCGCGGCTCTTCCGCGTCCAGGAGCCCCGGTTCTCCCTTGCCAACGGCGCAAAAGCCGCAATGACGCGTGCAGATGTCGCCGCCGAGCATGAACGTTGCCGTGCGATCAGACCAGCATTCGAAAATGTTAGGGCAACGTGCTTCCTGGCAAACCGTGTGCAGGTTCAACCCCTCGATCAGCTTCAACACGTTGTTTTGGTTCGCTGGATCGCCCAGACGAATCTTCAGCCACTCCGGCTTTGGCTGACGGACTTTCGGAACGTTGCTGATCACTCTAAGTTCGCGGGACAAGGCTTTTCCCTTTGGCTCAATGCTCAATGCAAGTTAACGGCTGCCGCACATTCTAACATCGCGATAATGGATAGCACACCGGCGGCCACCGAGCGTCCTGACTTTCAAGCTCTGGCTCGACTGTTTTTGCGTTATACTGCGCGGCAATCAACGACACCGGCAAGCACCGTGTCCGCTTGCCCCAACTATCGGAGGCATCACATGAAACAACGCTTCAGTCTCTGCGTCTTCTGTTTACTTTTGGCGATGGCCATAACCGCTTACGGCGATATCGCCCGGCCTAAACCATCACCATCCCCTGAGCTGCCCAGGATTGTGCTGCACACAAGACTGGTGGTCGTTCCCGACAACAAAGCCTGGGAAGCGCGTTTGCAGATTTCACATACCAGTTTGCAGGAACTACGTGCCGCGCTCGGAAACATACCTGGGAACGAATCGACGGCGCAGGGCATAGCGCACAGCTCAACACGAACAATCCTGGCTGGAGTGTTCATGTTCTTATCGCTGTCGTTTGCGGGAGTTTGGCTCGCACGCTCGGTGCAGACGCGAGGGCAAAGGGCAGTCGCAGTGTTGCTGTTCGGTACGGCGGTGATTGGCGCAGCGGCGATAATTGCTCAGGCCAATGCCGGCCCGCCGGGCTCTTTCTACTGGAAAAAGTTACCACAGAATCTGAGCAAGGGCGCGCCCACGTCGGGCGGCGTCGACATTGAAATCGTCCCGGATGGAGACATAGGTTCGTCCGGTTTGAAATTAATCCTGCCGATAAAACCCGAGTGATAAGGCCGGAGTAAACGGAAAGTGGAAGGAACTGCCAACATCGATTTGGCGGCGTGGCGTGCAGACACTCCGTTGCTTGGCGCCCGTCGTCAGTTCAGCCTAAGAGTGTTCGCGGCCATATTGATCGCGTGTGCCTGCGTCTCCGCTCTGTTCGCAAGCTGGCTACCGTTACAGTTTTCCGTCGTCACGGTTTTTCTTTTTGCCGGCCCGCACAACTGGTTTGAGTTGCGCTACTTCCTGATGCGCTTGCCGGTGCGGTTCGGCAAGTCGCGTAATTTTTTTCTTACTGCTTTTGCCGGCATTGGCTTTCTGACCGTGACCTATATCGCGCTGCCGGTGCTGTTCAGCTTCAACCTGTTTCCAGATCACCTGTGGCCGACAATCCTGGCCTCCTGGAACACGCTCTTGTTGCTGTGGATTGGTGTTTTGGTCTGGCTGCGCGGCAAAAACAAACTTAAGCGCGACTGGTCGTGGGCCTTGCCCGTGGCTCTGGGTTTATCTGCAATCAACTGGCTGGCGCCGGAGTTCTTTAGTCTCGGGATTGTCTATCTGCATCCGCTGGTAGCGTTATGGTTTTTGGATCGTCACCTGGCGCGCACGCGTCCCCAGTGGCTGCCCACTTATCGGCGTTGTTTGGGGTTGCTGCCGCTGCTGTTGGTGGCAATGTTTTGGCAACTCTCGCGAACAGCGGCGCTTCCGGATGACAACGGCCTGTTCTGGCGAATTACGCAACATGCCGGCGCGCAACTGCTGCCAAACGTCTCCAACCATGTGCTGGTCGCCACTCACGTTTTTCTCGAGATGCTGCATTATGGTGTGTGGCTCGTCGCTCTGCCGTTGATTGCGCCGCTGGCTAAAACGGTAGACTCGCAAAGGCCGGCCGCTCGAAAGCGCGACGCGATCTGGGGAGTGAAGACTGTGCCGGTTGCGCGTCATCCGCGTGGCTTTCCAAAGCTGGTGGCGACCGCGCTGGCTCTTGGAGTCTTTCTTGTCGGGATACTCTGGTTTGGTTTTTCAGTCGATTACGCAACCACTCGAGACATCTACTTCACGGTGGCCATCGCACATGTCCTGGCAGAGGCGCCCTTCTTGTTGAAAATGCTTTAGGACAGTGAGCGGTAAGCAGTAAGCAGTGAGCTGTGAGCAGTCAAGAACAAGACCCGATTTGAGCTATGTGGTTACTCCTGATTTCTGACTGCTCACTGTTCACTGCTTACTGCTCACTGCTTACTGCCTACTCGCCAGACGAACTCTGGCGCTTCCTGCCCCTTGGTTACCTGCTGACGATTCTGATCGAGACGCCGATTCTATGTGTAGGCCTTTCTCGTCGCCACCCACTCAGCCGGAAACTTCTCGCTGGTGTGTGGTTGACTGCCTGCACTTATCC